>JABJGO010000078.1 GCA_018662225.1 Rhodospirillales bacterium
GGCCCGCATGCGGGCCGCATCCCGCGTGCCCAACAGCACACCGTTTTTTAACACCGGATATCCGAAGGCCGCTTCCGGTACAGCAATCCGAATGTCACAGCCCAGCGCCAGCATCAACGCACCGCCAATGCACGATCCATTGATCATGGCGATGGTCAGCGCGGGCAGGGTAGCCAATTTCTCGGCCAGATCCCGCCACACCTGATTGGCCGGATCATCGGAATCAGTATTTAACTCAGACAGATCAGCCCCGGCACAGAACACCCGTTCTCCCGCACCCGTAATCACCAACACTCGTAAATCTTCGTCGCTCGCCGCGTCACTGAAAATATCGCTCAACCGGTGCAGCATGCCGTCTGAAAGGGCGTTCGCTTTATCCGGGCGGTTCAGCGTCACCCGCCAAAGCCCGCCCTCCTTGTTCAGCAGGACGTGGTCGGTGCTCATGTTAAATCCCGACAGGATTTCGTAATGCCATCACAGGCACCTTCTAAAACATCAACACTGGTGGCGAATGACAGTCGGAACGATTTTTCAGACTCGAACGCTTCACCGGGTACAACGGCGACGCCGGCATGTTCGAGAAAATATGTGGTCAGATCGGCGCTGGACTCGATGGTCTTGCCATCAGGTGTTTTCTTGCCCATGGCGCCGGCGCAATCCACGAACACATAAAACGCCCCTTGCGGTTTCGACACGCGTAATTCTTCAATCTGCCCCAGCGCCCGCAAAACAGAATCCCGGCGCGACTGGTACTCATCACGACGAAGGGCAACTGACTCTTGCGGCCCGTCGAGGGCGGCGATGGCAGCAGCCTGACTGATGGATGATGGTGATCCGGCTACTTGGCTCATCAGCTTACGCAACCCAACCATGGCATCTTCCGGTCCCGCCGCATACCCGATCCGCCAACCGGTCATAGCGTAACCTTTGGAAACACCATTGACCGTAATAATACGGTCAATTAGCTCAGGGGCCACAACAGCGGCGGATGCCGGGCTACATCCATCGAAGGTAATGTCTGAATAAATCTCATCGGACACAATCCAGATATCGGGGTAGTCCGCCAGCACATCCATAATGGCGCGCATCTCCTGATCACTGAGAACGGCCCCGGTGGGATTACTGGGTGAACACAGGATAATCGCCCGTGTGGCTGGGGTGATGGCAGCACGTAAATCATCCGGCAAGGGTTTATAATCATTGTCGGCGGTGCACGGCACAATCACCGCTTTGGCACCCAACACCTGAACCATGCCCGGATGCGACGTCCAGCACGGCCCCGGAATGAGAACGTCGTCACCGGGGTTCAGCAGTGCCTGAAGAATATTGGCGATCAGGGGTTTCGCCCCATTACCCACGGCAAGCTGTACGTTTGGATACTCGCCATGTCCGTCGCTGACAAATTTGCGCCGGATCGCCGCTTTCATATCAGGCGAGCCATCGACCTCAGTGTACTTGGTATAGCCCTCATCGATGGCCGCATGGGCTGCGGCGTTGGGGGCAGGGTCGGTATCGAAGTCCGGCTCACCCGAAGACAAATCGTAAATCGTGCGCCCTTCGGATTTCAGTTTAGCTGCCAGGTTGAACACCTGACCAATGCGCGATGGGGCAAAGAGGGTGAGACAGTTACTTAATGGCGGCATTTGAGCGTCCTCAGCTTATTCAGATGGCGTGCGTACCACATTGACCACATTGACCAAAGGCTCGCCGGAATGCCAGCGCATAAGATTGCTCACAAAAAATTACGCGCCAGCGCCACCACAGCACTTTTTGAATTTTTTACCAGACCCACAAGGGCAGGGGTCGTTGCGCCCGACCTTGTCCACAATACGTTGAGGCATTTTCGGGTTTATTTCACAATCGGCAAAAACCCAGCGGCCATCTTCACGGGTAAATTCGGCGCGTTCATGATGGGCCACGGCCTCTCCACCGGTACTGTACCGGGCGACAAATTCCACGGTGCCCTTTTCATCGGTTTCACCACCATCAACGGTTTGACGGATTTCAAGGCCCAGCCACCGGCTGTCACCAGCTGAGGCATTGAATTCATCAATGTTGAATTCGTCGCGCTGATCTTCTGACAGTGTGGCTGCCAGGTATTCGCCATTGCCAAGTGCAAAGGCAGCATAACGCGATTTCATTAACGCCAGTGCGGTGGGAGCGGGCGTTCCGTTGTGATAGACAACACAACACAAATCGGCAGACTTTCCAGAACCGCAGGGACAATTACTCATTCGAACGTTTTCCTCTTTCCAAACAGGATCAGCACAACATAGGTTAACGTTCTACTGGACCAAGTAAGGCACGAGAGCAAGGAAATAAGAGGGTAAACGAGAATGAAGGTCGCCATTTATCAACCCGACGCGAGAGCCTCGGACGAAGACGAACGTCTGTTACGACTTGCCGCCCATCTGGGTAATGCAAATGGTACAGACTTGGTCCTGTGCCCTGAGCTGTTTACGTCCGGGTATGCAGACGCTGATTTAGTGATCGCGCGCACCCATGCCGCTGGTGGCACCATGTTTGATGCGGTGGCAAGCCTCGCCAACACCCATAATACCGCCATTGCTTATGGCTACCCGGAAGCTGGCGACGATGGAAAGCGCTACAACTCGGTGATGTGTGTATCGGCGGCTGGTGAACAATTGGCCAATCACCGCAAACGGGCGCTGCCCAGCGCTTACGAGAAAAGCCTGTTCGAACTGGGTGATACGCCGTGTGTCTTTACCTTGGGCGGTCGCAAGGTTGCGCTCCTCATTTGCTATGAAGTTGAATTCCCTGAAGCCGTGCGTGCCGCCGCCATTGCCGGGGCAGAAATCGTCATTGCGCCCACAGCACTGGGCGATGCATGGGGCGTGGTTGCCCGCCAGGTTGTGCCCACACGGGCGTTTGAGAATGGCGTGTTCCTGATGTACGCCAATTTTGCGGGCAAAGAGGGCGACAACACCTACCTGGGCGAAAGCGTGATCGTATCGCCCATGGGGGTTGATCTGGCCCGTGCGGGATCAGGCGAAGCCCTGATCAGCGCTACACTGGATTTCGGTCAAATCGCACCGGCACGTGAACGCCTGCCTTACTTGCAGGATTACAAACGCGTCCAATAAAGTGATATCAGACCTACCTTCATGACCTTTGACAGGTGAGCACAAATGGAAACCGACAAAGAAACAATTATCACGTCCTGCCCGAGGGATTGTTACGACGCATGCGGTATCAAGGTTATCCGCGAGAGTGGTGAAATCTCGCTTGTGACCGGCAATGCTGATCATCCCATGACGCTGGGGCCGCTATGTGGGAAATGCGGCGCCGCCTATAACGGCGCATGGCGCGATAAAAACGAACGTCTGTTATCGCCTCTGAAACGTAACGGCCCCAAAGGCAGCGGCCAGTTCGAGGCTGTTTCCTGGGAGGTTGCCCTTCGAGATATCGCCGCAAAGCTAACGTCCATCGCGGATGAGCACAGCGCCGCCAGCATCTTTCACACCCATTACACAGGCACCTGTTCGGCCATCGCCGGTGATTTCCCATCACGATTCTTTGAGCGTCTTGGTGCCACAGAGATAAACCCCGACACTGTCTGCAACAACGCGGGCCACGTGGCCTGGGGCTACGTGTTTGGTGATTCCTGCAACGGTTTCGATCCACGCACGGCCAAAGACAGCAACTGTATCGTGGTTTGGGGGGCAAACCCCTCGAACAGCGCGCCGCACGTGCATAAACACTGGCTAAAAGCGCAAGATGCCACGGTCATCGTCATTGATCCGGTTCGTCACGAAACGGCGGAAGAGGCTGACTTGTACCTGCAACTGCGGCCCGGATCGGACGCGGCACTGGCCTTTGCCATGCTGCATGTGATGCAACGCGATAGCTTGCTTGACATGAGCTACATCGCGGACCATGTGTTGGGCTATGATGACGTTAAGGGTACCATTTCAAGCTGCACACCAGCATGGGGCGAAGAACAAACCGGTGTACCAGCCGATCTGATCGAGCAGGCCGCACACATTTATTGCAAAGGGCCATCAATCTTGTGGATGGGGCAAGGCGTCCAGCGCCAGCCAAGCGGCGGTAACATCGCCCGCGCCCTTGCCATGTTACCGGCC
>JABJGO010000079.1 GCA_018662225.1 Rhodospirillales bacterium
GCCCACAAACAGGGTCAGCCCAGCCGATGCGGCAAACACTGTCCAGTTATCATGGTCCGTGTACCAATCCACGAACGCTGGTACGCACATGAATAATGCCAGCGTGGCCAGCAATATGCCGTTCACCAGAAATACAGGTCTGAAATCCATGGAATGCATGTTTCGTACCTACTAATACTTCACTTATCGAGATATGGACCGAACACTATACGTTTCCGGTCTCAATCGTGGCCGGATTACCAATCATCGCCAGGAATTCGCGCCGGGTTGACGGGTCTTTACGGAACCCACCCAGCATACGGCTGGTGACCATGGTAACGCCCGGTTTGTGGACGCCGCGGGTGGTCATGCACTGGTGCGAGGCTTCGATAACGACCGCAACCCCATGAGGCTTCAGGACTTCGTCAATAATGTTGGCAACCTGGGCTGTCATCTTTTCCTGAATTTGCAGGCGCTTGGCGTAAACATCCACGATCCGGGCCAGCTTGGATATACCCACCACGCGTTTATGCGGAAGGTAGCCGATATGGGCTTTGCCGATAATGGGGGCCATGTGATGCTCACAATGTGATTCAAAGCGGATATCGCGCAGCAGAACCATCTCGTCATAGCCATCTGTTTCTTCGAAGGTGCGGGCCAGAAGCTCATAAGGATCCGCATCATAGCCCACGAAGAATTCTTCGTAAGAACGCACCACGCGTTTCGGTGTGTCGGCCAGACCTTCGCGGGCTGGATCATCGCCGGCCCATCGCAACAGAGTACGGACCGCTTCTTCGGCTTCTTCGCGTGATGGTTTGTTACTGCTCACAGCAGGTCTCCGGTGTTTAATGAACAGCGGCCACGAAGTGTGGACTGTCCAGTGAAAAGGTTGGAACGACGGCATCGAACTGACTGCCAGCCTCGTCCCGCATCCCGTAGGCGCCGCCCATCATCCCGGTCGGCGTCCCAAGCGGGGTGCCGCTTGTATACTCGAATGAGCCCCCCGGACTCAAGACCGGTTGTTCACCAATTACACCGTCACCACGCACTTCATGGACCTGCCCCGCACCGTCGGTGATGCACCAGTACCGGGTCAACAATTGAACCGGTTCAACACCATTATTTTCGATACGCACATGATAGGCCCAGACGAAGTGTGATTCGTCCGGCTCAGACTGATTTTCCAGATAGACCGGCGACACCTTAACGGTGATGGCACCCGTCGTTTCGGAATAAATGTTATCATTATCGATCATCGTTTGACTGTACTTTAAAGTGCAGGCCAAAATCCAGCAGGTGATAACAAATCAAGGTAATAAATTGAGACTTTCAATTGTCAGTTCGGCGCTGGTGGGCGTTCTCGTAGGCTTCGGGAGCAGCGTGACCATTGTGATTGCCGCCGCCCATGGCGTGGGTGCTACCCCGGCGCAGGTTGCATCGTGGATAACCGTGCTGTGCATCACCATGGGTATTAGCAGCCCCTTGCTGTCATGGTTGCACCGGATGCCCATTGTGACCGCGTGGTCCACACCGGGCGCGGCCCTGATTGGTGCCACAGCGGTGGCAGGCGTGCCCACAATCGGGATTGAGGCCGCCGTGGGGGCGTTTTTACTGGCCGCTGTGCTCATTATACTGTGCGCCGCCATCAAACCACTAGCAGACCTCATTGCCCGCATCCCCGCTGCCATTGCCGCTGCCATGCTGGCCGGGGTGTTAATCGGGTTCGTGATTGATCTGTTTGATCAGGCCGCCACGGACCCGCTGTTGGTGTTACCGCTCATCGCCGTGTTCCTTGCTGTGCGATTGTTTAACGCCACGTGGGCCGTCATTGCCGTATTGGGCACCGCCGTTGCCTGGGCCGCAATACTGGGTCGTATTGCACCGCTTGAAACAGGCTTGGCATTTTCCAGTCTCGAGCTGGTTTCGCCGGTGTTCGATACCACCGTGTTACTGGGGCTTGGCGTTCCGTTGTTTCTGGTATCCATGGCGTCACAAAACCTGCCCGGTTTTGCTGTCTTGAAAGCCGCCGGGTACGAACCACCGGCGCGATCCGCGCTGACGATTACAGGATTAGCCTCGCTGTTATCAGCGCCCTTTGGGGCCCACACAACTACCATGGCCGCGATCACAGCGTCACTGTGTACCGGCCCCGACGTCCACCCAGACCCGGCTGAGCGCTGGAAATGTGGGCTGTTTTATGGACTGTTTTATCTGATCCTCGGCACCATAGGCGTATCCATTGTGGCCGGCTTTGCCGCCCTGCCCACAGCCATCATCGCCACCGTGGCCGGTCTGGTGCTGATCGGGCCGCTCATGGGGTCCTTGCATGCGGGCCTCAGCGCCGAGGGTACCCGCTTCCCCGCCGTGCTCACCCTGACCGCCACCGCATCAGGGTTATCCCTGTTCGGCATCGGTTCGGCCTTCTGGGGATTAGCGCTTGGATTGGTGGCGCTCGGGTTAGATCGTATCATGAAGAAAAATCGGGAGGCTCTCTAATGCATCTTCAATCCATAGACACCTTTGTGGTTGGTAACCCGCCACCTCGTCGTGGTGGTCGGTACTTCATCTTCGTCAAGATACGGACGGCGTGCGGCATTGAGGGCGTCGGTGAAATCTATAACGCCACATTCGGCCCGCATCTGTGTGCAGATATGGCCGTTGACATGTTTGAGCGGCACTTTGAAGGGGCTGATCCGCACAACATCGAACGCTTGTGGCGGTTGGCTTACGGCGCCGGTTATACCCTGCGACCAGACGTGACGGTGATGGGGGTGCTCAGCGCGCTTGAAATGGCGTGCTGGGATATCATCGGCAAAGCCGCCAACCGGCCTGTCTATGACCTGATGGGGGGCAAGGCGCACGAGCGGTTACGCAGTTATACGTATCTGTACCCCACCGAAGGCGACGTTTACCCGGATCCGAACGTGCCCAACGTCTACAACGACCCGGACATCGCCGCCGAGATTGCGCTGCATTGGGTCAATGAAGGCTTCACAGCCGTTAAGTTTGATCCGGCTGGTCCCTATACGGTCTATGACGGACATCAGCCCACAATGGAAGACCTGGAACGGTCTGAGATGTTCTGCAAGCGTATCCGCGAGGCCGTTGGCACCCGCGCCGATATGCTGTTCGGCACGCACGGGCAATTCACCGTGTCAGGGGCCAAGCGCATGGCGCGCCGCTTGGAAAAGTATGAGCCCTTGTGGTTCGAAGAACCGACCCCGCCGGAAATGCCCGAGCAGATGGCCGAAGTGGCCCGCTTTACCAGTATTCCCATTTCAACGGGCGAACGACTGTGCACCAAGTACGAGTTCGCGCGCGTCCTGAACGCAGGTGCCGCCTCAATCCTGCAAATGAATTTGGGCCGGGTTGGCGGCCTTATGGAAGCCAAGAAAATCGCAGGAATGGCCGAAACATATTACGCGCAAATTGCGCCGCATTTATACTGTGGCCCCATCGCCGGTGCGGCAAATATTCAAATCGCCACCTGCTCACCCAATTTCCTGATTCTGGAAAGCATTCAGAAGTGGGATGGCTTTTATGCTGAGTTGCTCAAAAAGCCAATTCAGTGGGAAGACGGCTACGTCATTCCACCCAGCGAGCCGGGCTTGGGTGTAGAACTGGATGAAGATGTGGCCCGTGCACATCCATACGGCGGCAAGGAATTGCACCTGGAGATGGAACCTGATCCGATCTGGAAATAACGGTGGTTTAAGTAACAACATGAGAGTCTGGCCTCAACAAGCCAAAACGACCGTATCCCCTCCCAGAGCGGACATGATTATACGTTGTTAATCACTTCTGCCTGTAGCCATTAAGCGGAAGTACCGGTAGCAACGTTGACGACAGATTACCTCCCCCTATTACTCCAAGGTTAGAATGCCGCTTTCCATTGCTCAGTATCAACAAACCACCGCTCTTCATGGACCTTGTCACCAGTGAATTTAAACAGTACGGCAAGCTGGCTACCATCCGTGACTTTTTCACTCTTCCACTCAACAATCGAAACAACCTCCTCCTCGTTTCCGATCTGACGAAGTGAGCTAATCTCGAAACCTGGTGGCAACGCAGCGCCCAGGTTCTCAAGTATACTTCGAAATGCGGCCTTACCTTCATGCACATCGCTTTGGCCAGGCACGACAAAAATCATGTCATCAGTGTAATCCGTAATCAGAGTGTCCCAATCGCCTCGTGCAACTGCTTCCCATCCCCGTTTCACTATCTCAGCATTATTTGTCATCGTGTTTTTCTCCATCAGGTTCGGTTAATGATACCGTAGGTGTGCTGTCGAATTCGGTATCTATATAGAATTTGACCACAAACGGGTATAGGTCAATGACTAAACCCACTATGGGGCTTCAACCGGATATTCTGCCGGTCAACATTAAAGACTGTTTAGCCCTCTTAAGCAGGAACTTTCTCAGGGTATATTTGGCTCAGCCCCAATAGCAAAAATATTTTGAGGGAGTTCAAAACTTCCGAGAATAGCCATGTGTGGACGGTGGTGTAGCTTCGATATGGGATATAAGGTCTTTATATCTACTCCGATGCATCGATCTGTGCTGCCATCTCATCAAAAGACGCGGCCCAGAATTCCGAAAGGAACCCGATAGCTTCCTGGTTCGAAACTTCGGAATGGGTTCCTTTGGTATCGCAGGCCTGTCCCATTGTGTAGCGCACCTCCGTTCCGGAGTCCGTTTCAATCAATTGATAGGTTTCCGGCATACTAATGCCTTCCCGTCCAGGATCACTCATACGCGTTGAGAAGTATTCAAAGGGTTCCCAGTCCGTGACGGTGTAAAAGAAGTCTGCCATTTCATGAGCGCAATGGTAATCCGACCCCGGACCAATACGTCCCTCAGGATTTTCGACTGTTACAGCTTTCATATTTACCATCCAGCGCTGTTTCCGTTCCGGCGCGACTAACGCATCCCAGACAATTTTGATCGGCAAGTTTAGATGGCGACGAAAAGTCCAGACACCGTCAGTTTCCTCCAAGTAAACCCGCTCGCGCCGCGCTCTGAATTTCTCCCAGGCAGCACCCAAGTCATAGACTTTCATAGAGACATCACCGAAGTGCTCAATCTCCTGGCAGTAGGGCGTCAATGCTGCGTTGATATCCATAGCATTGACGGCGGCCTCGCTGAAAAGGGCATAGCTTTTAATACCCATTACTGCCTTGACGTCTGTCTTGGCCATGCGGTGAACGAGGATAACATCTGAACCTGAAATATCGGTCACGGGGCCGAACTTCATTTCTTCGAAATTCCCATAATGAGCCATGATCTTGAGATCCAAGTTTTCCACATTGGCGCATGCACGGCATGGGCAGGTCGTATTGGTGATAATATCCCGTTGGCGAGTGGCGAAGGCATTGTAAATGTTTTCGCAAATCGTCAAAAACACGTCGCCTGAGGGGAACTCCTCACTTGTGGAATAAGCCAACACGGCATCGCCGTCCATGCGCCAGAAATGCAAAGGATCGCCAACCTGCTCTACCAACGATGTGAGAAGTGAATGCAGGATCGGATTTGCGTGGTCTTGCTCGGATGAGGTTAAGAAAGCTGTGTAGCCTGAAATATCCGCAATTAGCAGGTACCCGTTGTGTGATGCCATTGTAGCATTTTTCCTCTTTGATAGGCTCACGCCCAAGCGCAAATCATATTCCTGCATTGAACGTTTGTCTATTATGGAAATTGCCTGAAACAGGGGCAAGCTATCAGCAAACATCTGCTCTGGGTCCAGGCTGTGTAAAAACAGTCACCGACTTCCCTATATGCCATGGGCGTAGGTTTGAGTGACTTTAGCTTGGCCATTTTTTACCTTACCACTTTCGGAAGTTGTCGAGTCGGATTTGACC
>JABJGO010000080.1 GCA_018662225.1 Rhodospirillales bacterium
AAGACACCGATTCCGGTGGCATTGTCTATTACGCCAACTATTTGAAATTTGCCGAGCGTGCTCGCACGGAAATGCTGCGTGATTTAGGCGTTGAGCACAGCGCAGTTTTGGCGCGCGACGGGCTGGCATTTGCCGTTCGTCGTTGTGCCACAGATTATCTCAGTCCCGCTGTGTTGGATGATGCGCTGACGGTGTTATCAACGGTAACGAACATGGGTGGGGCATCTTTTGATATGGACCAGGTCGTTATGCGCGGCGACCACAAACTGGCGGTCCTCGACGTTCGGATGGCCTGTATGCAGGTGAGGGGGGATCGCACAGGTAAACCAGCGCGCATCCCGCAAGACCTCAGAAAGGTGCTGACCGCTGATGCGGCAGCTTAAATTTCAAGAAAACAGAATTGACGAAGTAAAATAGGAACACGTTATGGAAACCACAGCAGTTGACGCCGCCGTTCTGGCGGGATCCGTCGGGGCCACAGATTTTTCAATGCTATCGCTGTTTTTACGCGCCGATCTGGTGGTGAAAGCGGTGATTATCCTGCTGGTGATTGCCTCGGTAGGGTGCTGGGCGATTATCTTTGAGAAGGTCATGGCCATGCGCAAGCTGAACCAGCGCGCCAATGATTTCGAAGGTGCATTCTGGTCTGGTGGATCGCTGGATGATCTTTATGAACGCATCGGTGTCCAGCCATCTGACCCCATGTCGGCGGTGTTTGTGGCTGCCATGCGCGAATGGCGACGCAACCCGCAAGGGGTGGCTGAGCCAGCCGTATCCATGGTGACGCTGGGCGAGCGCATTGACCGGGTGATGCAGATTACGCTGACCCGTGAAATGGAACGGATTGAGCGCAACCTGACGTTTCTGGCAACCACCGGGTCTACAGCGCCGTTCATCGGATTGTTCGGCACCGTTTGGGGCATCATGAACAGCTTCCAGTCCATCGCCCAATCACACAACACCTCGCTGGCGGTTGTGGCTCCGGGCATTGCCGAGGCCCTGTTTGCCACGGCACTTGGTTTGCTCGCTGCCATTCCGGCTGTGGTTGCCTATAACAAGGTCTCGAAAGATCTGGACCGCTATGCCAGCCGCCTTGATACCTTCGCCGGTGAGTTCGCCGCCATCCTGTCACGCGAAATGGACGGGAGAAGCTAAGCTATGGCTGGACCAACCCAGGGACGACCAAAGCGCGGCGGTGCCATGAACAGCCGCCGATCTGCGCATAGCCCTATGAGCGATATTAACGTGACACCTTTTGTGGATGTGATGCTGGTACTGTTGGTGATCTTCATGGTGACGGCACCATTGTTGACCGTGGGCGTCGAAGTGAATTTACCCAAGACAAAAGCCAGCAACATATCAGGCAGTGACGAGCCGCTGGCTATCACCGTCAAAGCCGATGGCACCGTGTTCTTACAGGAAACCGAAGTGGACCTGGCAACACTGGTGCCGCGCCTCAATGCTATTTCAGGCGCCAACCCGGATGCCCGTATTTTTATTCGCGGTGATGAGGCTACGAGCTACGGTCACGTCATGGTGGTCATGGGTACCATCAACGCAGCCGGGTATTCCAAGGTGGCGCTGATAACATCTGTGCCAAAGCCGGGGGACAACTAAAGGCAATGACGCTGTTTCACCGGAGCATCATTTTTTCCATAGTGTTTCATGTGGCCTTGGTCGGATCAGCGTATCTGGTCATGCCGCATTTGAAATCGGACATCGGTCCGACGGATGATATTATTGTGGTGGAACTGGTGGCTATTGCGGAAGAAACCAACGCGCCGCCGCCGACCCCGGAGCCAGAAGAAGAAGACGAAGAAGAAGCCAAGCCGGAGCCTGCGCCCCCGCCGCCGCCATTACCAGAACCGGAGCCCGTTGCAGCGCCAGAACATGAACCAGAACCAGCGCCGGCGCCAGAACCGGAGCCCGAAGTGGCGGCGCTACCACCTGAGCCAGAACCAGAGCCGGAGCCTGAACCCGAGCCCGAGCCAGAACCAGAACCTGTGGCCGAACCGGAGCCTGAACCTGAACCAGAGCCCAGTGTCTTGGCCTCCGCCACACCTAAACACAAACCGGAGCCGCCAAAGCCGGTGGATCCGTTCGCGTCGGTGTTGAAAACTATTGAGGACCTGAAGAATCAGCAGCCACCACCACCGCCGCCTGAAGAGGAAGAAGTGGAGGAGGCTGATAAGGAAATGACCTTCGAAGAACAAATGACCCAGGCTTTGAAAATTCAGTCCACCAAGGCCACCGATACGTCCAAGCCCATTTCTATCAGCGTGCATGAGGCCGTTGCTACCCAGTTGCGGAAATGCTGGATCGTGCCCGCCGGTGCCAAGGATGCTGAGGATCTGATTATTGCCATTCGGGTGGACATGAACCCCGACGCCACGGTTCGCAATTCGCTGATCGTTGATATGGACCTGGCCATGAGTGACAGCTTTTTCCGCGCCGCTGCGGAAAGTGCGCTCCGGGCCACCAAGAATCCCCGTTGCCAGCCACTGCCATTGCCGTTAGACCAGTATGAACAATGGCGAACCATGACATTAAACTTTAATCCGCAGGATATGCTTTGATCATGAGCCTTATGAATTTTATGCCCACATCGATGGCACGCCGCGCCATTCATACATGTCTTTTGTTGCTTGGACTGATGATGGCAGCCGGTACTGCCAACGCTGAGCTCAAGATCGATATCACCCGTGGCACGGTGGAACCATTACCCATCGCCATCACCAAATTTATTGGTGATACGGTGGATGAGGCTAACTACGGCAAAAGTATTTCCGATGTGATTGCGCAGGACCTGGAACGGTCCGGCCTGTTCAAACCGGCTGATTCAAGGGCATTCATCCAAAGTGCTGAGGCCATGAGTTCCGTGCCCCGTTTTGGGGATTGGCGGGTAATTGATGTGCAGGCATTGGTTCAGGGGCGTGCCGAGATTGTGGATGATGGCCGGTTGCGCATCGAGTTTCGTCTATGGGACGTTTTTGCGGAAACACAGATGGTTGGTCTGGCTTATTTCACGGTGCCCGATAACTGGCGCCGGGTGGCCCATATTATTGCTGATTCGATCTATAAGCGCCTGACCGGCGAAGACGGCTATTTCGATACTCGTGTTGTCTTCATCGCCCAACAAAGTGGGACAGGGGCCTGTCGTGGTACCACGCCGATGAACCCGTTCGGCAAGCGACTGGCGATCATGGATCAGGATGGTGAGAACCGACGTTACCTGACGGATGGCTCGTCGCTGGTTCTGACGCCACGGTTCTCGCCTACGTTGCAGGAAATCACCTATATGTCGTACCACGGCAATGTGCCGCGGGTTTACATCTTCAATATCGATACGGGCCATCAGGAAGTGGTGGGCGATTTTCCCGGTATGACGTTCTCGCCCAGGTTCTCCTACGATGGTGAGACCATCATCATGAGCATGGCCAAGGATGGTAATTCCGATATCTATACCTTGGACCTGCGTACCCGAGAGGATAAGCAGCTCACCACGCATTCAGGGATCGACACCTCGCCCAGCTTTTCGCCCGATGGCAAATTCATTGCCTTTAACTCGGACCGGGGTGGGGCACAGCAACTTTATGTGATGTCGGCTAATGGCAAGAACGTACGCCGGATCAGCCATGGCAAAGGTCGCTATGCCACACCGGTGTGGTCACCGCGTGGCGATCTGATTGCCTTCACCAAATTGCAGAGCGGGCGATTTTTTATTGGTGTCATGCGTCCAGATGGCAGTGGTGAGCGTTTGCTGGCAGAAGATTTCAAGATTGAAGCCCCCACATGGGCACCAAATGGCCGCGTTCTCATGTATTTCCGGAAAGACAGAACGAATGATGATGGATCCGGCGGGCGGTCCCGCTTGTTCACCATTGATCTGACCGGGGATAATGAGCGCGAGGTAACGACGCTTTGTGATGCCTCAGATCCTGCCTGGTCACCACTTAATCCTTGAAAATTGTGGGCGCCCACACGATGTATCTACTGTGACCTCGGTCACACCTGTGGAAAAATTGCAAAAAAGTACTTGGAATCAGTTACTTTTGCCAGTATTACAACCCTATAAGACACCAGCGGGGTATCCCGTCGCGCAAACATGTTCATGGTGTTCTCTTTAACCAATAACTCCTATCACGAGGGGAATACTATGAGACTCAATATTCTTGGCGTAGTTGCTGCCGTAGCACTGGTCGCTGCTTGCGCGACTGACCCGGAAATGACTTCTGACACTGAAGGCGATGGCGCTTCATCCGAAGCATCTTCTTCATCAGCACCTGCTGGCATTATGCCGGGTTCAGAAGCCGACTTGGTCGTTAACGTAGGTGCCCGCGTTTACTTCGCATTTGACCGCTTTGATCTGAACGATATTTCTCGCTCCACCCTGGAACGTCAGGCTGCATGGCTTAAGGCTAACCCAGGTGTAAGCGTCGCTTTGGAAGGTCACGCTGACGAACGCGGTACACGTGAATACAACTTGGCTCTCGGCGAACGCCGTGCCAATGCAGCCAAAGATTATCTGGTTGCTTTGGGCGTATCTCCAGACCGTATCCGCACCGTTTCTTATGGTGACGAACGTCCTGTTGCCATGGGCTCAAACGAAACGGCATGGAGCCAGAACCGTCGTGCTGTGACCACTGTTGCTGGTGCCGGTAGCTAACTTCCGCACCTCATAAAGTTTTGGATATGGCGCTGTGTGGGTTGGTTTGAAACTAACCTGACAGCGCCATATTTTTGCCCATATTTCTGCTATAGTAGTGGAATCGTGTATCCAGCAGGGGATTGAGATGAAGCGGTTGATGAACTTCGTGGTTTTGGCATTCGTAAGTGTGCTGATCGTGGCACCGTCGCCCGCGGCCAGTCAGGACGTGCAAGCGCTGCTTGATCGTATCGAGCGACTTGAACGGGATATCCGGACCCTCAACACCCAGATTTCTCGCGGTGACGGTGCGGTTGTTGAAACGGGTGCCGATTCCAATCTTTCTGCCGGTGCTACGCTCAGCGGTGCCGGGGTGGCGCGAATCGATTCTCGTATTACCGCCCTTGAAAACGACGTGCGCTCGGCAACGGGTGCTTTCGAAGATCTGGATTACCGCATTCTTGAGCTGACAACAACATTGGAAAAGCTGGTGGGCGACGTCGATTTCCGCCTGTCCGAACTGGAAAATAAACTGGGTAGTGGTGCCATGTCTGGCATGCAATCGCAGACGCCGCAAATGTCCACCGTTGCACCCGCCGGTACCGTCACCCAGGTGATGGCGCAATCCTCAAACGATGTATTGGGCACCATCACGGAAACGGAATTGCTGCAAGGCGGCAATACCGCCGAAGCTCCGGCAGCAGCGGCTGAGGAAGATGCAACGACACAAGCATTGACCACACCAACGGTAACGCAGCCAGAATCGATTGTTGAATCCGCTACCATTGCGGCCCCCGCTGCGGCCCCGGTCCCACAGCTCAGCCCTCAGGATCAATACACCCAGGCCTTTGGTTTGTTGCGTCAGGCCAAGTATGATGATGCGGCTATTGCGCTCCAGACATTCGTCAATCAGCACCCAGGCGATCCCCTGGCGGCGAACGCCCGCTATTGGCTGGGTGAGACATTCTATGTGCGCTCAGAGTTTGTGCGAGCAGCCGAAGTCTTCTTTGAAGGATACCGCATTGCCCCGGGTGGCCCCAAGGCACCGGACACATTGTTGAAGCTGGGCATGGCGCTGGGCAATTTGGGCAAGAAGGCCGAAGCTTGTGCAGCCTTCACCAAGTTGGCAGGCGAGTTCCCCAACGCATCCACCAATGTACGCAACACCATGGAGCGTGAACGCCAGCGCAATGGTTGCGGATAGGTGCTCCGCATATAGCAGGGAATTGCTATGAAAGATCAGCCTCTATCGGCATCTGAATTTTCGACCTATATGGCCTCGTTTGAGCCGTTTGAACGCCCACCTGTGATCGCCGTTGGCGTCTCGGGCGGGCCAGACAGCATGGCGCTCGTGCGTCTCATGGATCAATGGACCCGCGATCGTGGCGGCCGGGTCATAGGCCTGACACTTGATCACGGTTTGCGTGACGCCGCTGCCCACGAAGCGGGCCAGGTCGGATGCTGGCTGGGTAAAATCGGGGTCGAGCACCATACCCTTGAATGGTTGGGTGATAAGCCAACCACCGCTATTCAGGAAACCGCCCGGCATGTGCGTCGCCAGATGCTGCTATCGTGGTGCCGGGATGCCGGTATTCTTCATCTTGCGCTGGCGCATCACGCCGATGATCAGGCGGAAACTTATATGATGCGCCTTGCCCATGGCAGCGGACCGGATGGACTTGCTGGTATGGCTAAGGTCACAGAATCACATAACGCCCGCATCCTGCGGCCTCTGCTGAGTGTGCCAAAGGCACGCCTTTTGACGACGCTCAAGACCATGGGGCAGGGGTGGGTTGATGATCCTTCCAATGAACAGGAAGTCTTTGAGCGCATTCGGGTGCGTAAGGCGCTACGGGCTATGACGGAGTCCGGTGCCGGGCGTGACGAAATTATTGGTGTGATGGTTGATTATGCTCAACAGCGTCATGACCTGGATGCGGTGACCGCCGACGTGGTCATGCGCAGCATCAGCTTTCACGCGGCTGGGTACGCGACGATTGATGCAACGGCACTGGCTGCCTGCGGCCCTGTGCTTGGCGCTCGTGCATTATCTCGGGTTTTGTGGGCCATTGGCGGACGGCGTTATCAACCGGCACGAGATGCCATAACGCGACTGTATGATCAGTTGAACGATTCCACCAAAGCCAAGACGCTGGGTGGGTGCCGGTTGGTGTGGATGAAAGACCGGTGGGTGGTGTGCCGGGAGCTACGGAACATGCCTCGTGCCGTGTCTGTAACCAAAAGCGCCCAACTGATGTGGGACAATCGATTACGTCTGGATTTGGTTGTCGGTGATGATCATCCCGTCAGCGAGGTTGAAATCAGACCGTTGGGCAAGCGCGGCTGGCGCGAACTGGTGACAAACGGGCCCGGTATTCAGCCAGGTTTTTTGCCAGAACCCGTACGTTACAGCTTGCCAGCGCTCTATCACAATAACGCTATCGTACAGGTGCCACACTTGACGGAACCTGTACCGAAAGCCCATCATTGCGGGGTCGTAATTACAAAAGCATCGTTTGCGCCGCGAGAGCCTGTTGTTGGCCCCCGGTTTCCCCTTGCATAGGGGCGTTGACGTACTATCTATATACGCAGGATTTCTGGATAATCGGAAAAAAGTATGCATGGTGGTTGACCATCGCGCAGAGACAGGTAGTTTCACCGCTGCACGGGCCATCTGCCAACACTTATGGCCCCCGTATAATTTGAGGACAAGCTGTTGAATTTTAGTAAGAACATCGCGCTCTGGGTCATTATCGCACTTCTGGTATTCGCTCTGTTTAACCTGTTCCAGGGGAACTCCCCGCGAACGGCGCAGTCCAATCTTGCTTATACCGACTTCCTCAGCGCTGTTGAGATAGGCGATGTACGCGGTGTTACCATTCGCGGCCATGCCATCACCGGCTATATGCGTGATAATTCTTCGTTCAGCACCTACGCCCCGGAAGATCCCATGCTGATGGAACGTTTGCAGGAGCAGGGCGTTCGTGTTTCGGCTGAACCATCGGATGAAAACTCACCAACCTTGTGGGGTATCATCCTGTCCTGGTTCCCTATGCTATTGTTGATCGGGGTGTGGATTTTCTTCATGCGTCAGATGCAGGGCGGCGGTGGCAAAGCCATGGGCTTTGGGAAATCGCGCGCCAAAATGCTGACGGAAAAATCAGGCCGGGTCACATTTGAAGATGTGGCTGGCATTGATGAAGCCAAGCAGGAACTGGAAGAAGTGGTCGAGTTTCTGAGGGACCCACAGAAGTTCCAGCGCCTTGGTGGCAAAATCCCCAAAGGCTGTTTGCTGATTGGACCTCCGGGTACCGGTAAGACGTTGTTGGCGCGCGCCATTGCGGGTGAAGCGAACGTACCGTTCTTCACTATTTCCGGCTCAGACTTCGTTGAGATGTTCGTCGGTGTTGGTGCCAGTCGCGTGCGTGACATGTTCGAGCAAGGCAAGAAGAACGCACCGTGCATTATCTTCATCGATGAAATAGATGCTGTTGGTCGGCACCGTGGGGCAGGCCTCGGCGGTGGTAATGATGAACGTGAACAGACGCTGAACCAGTTGCTGGTCGAGATGGATGGGTTCGAATCCAACGAAGGTGTCATTCTGATCGCCGCCACCAACCGTCCCGATGTGCTGGACCCCGCGCTGCTGCGCCCCGGCCGGTTCGACCGGCAGGTGTCTGTATCAAATCCCGATATTTTGGGACGTGAACAGATTTTGAAAGTTCATATGGTCAAAGTGCCATTGGCACCCGATGTCATTGCCAAGGTTATCGCCCGTGGTACCCCTGGGTTCTCTGGCGCCGATCTGGCCAATCTGGTGAATGAAGCTGCATTGTTGGCGGCGCGCCGTAACAAGCGGTTGGTCACCATGGCTGACTTCGAAGATGCCAAAGACAAGGTCCTCATGGGAGCGGAACGCCGTTCCATGGTGATGAGCGAGGACGAGAAAAAGCTGACGGCCTATCACGAAGCCGGCCACGCGCTCGTAGCTCTACATGTGCCCAAGCATGACCCGTTACACAAGGTCACAATTATTCCACGTGGCCGTGCATTGGGCGTGACCATGTCTCTGCCCGAACGTGACAAACTGAGTCAGTCCAAGATCGAACTGGAATCCATGTTGGCCATGGCCTTTGGTGGTCGTGCGGCAGAAGAGCTGACCTTTGGTAAGGAAAATATCACCACGGGTGCTGGTAATGATATCCAGCAGGCCTCCGCTATGGCTCGCCGTATGGTAACAGAATTCGGGTTTAGCGATAAATTGGGCCCGCTTCGGTATGCGGACAATGAGGAAGAAGTCTTCCTTGGCCATTCCGTTGCGCGTCAAAAGAACGTATCAGACGAAACTGCCGCTTTGATTGATAGCGAAGTTCGCGCCCTCGTCGAAACGGCGGAGAAAACGGCGATCAAGATTCTGAAAGACAATACAGATGATCTGATCACGATCGCCGAGGCATTGCTGGAATACGAAACTCTAAGCGGTGTAGAAATCAATGCCTTGATGCGTGGTGAAGGAATTATTCGCCCGGAAGATGATGATACATCCGCTGACTCGCCTTCTGGCCGACGCTCATCAGTTCCTTCCAGTGGTTCCAAGCCGAAGGAAGATGGACCGGGACTGGGTGCAAAGCCTCAACCTGAATCCTGATTGTTCAGATGACTGAGCAAACATTCGCCGGACTTGCGTTATCGCACCCGCTGATCATGGGTATCGTCAATGTGACACCGGACAGTTTTTCGGATGGTGGCGATGCCTATCAAATGGACGATGCTATCGCGCATGGTCTTCTCCAAATCGATCAGGGCGCACATATCGTGGATATCGGTGGTGAGTCCACCCGCCCCGGTGCAGCGCCCGTACCCGAAGCTGAAGAAATTGCCCGCGTGGTTCCTGTGGTCAAAGCGCTGGCCGATACGGGGGCTGTGGTGTCCATCGATACACGGCACGCCAACGTGATGCAGGCGGCTATTGATGCCGGGGCCAAAATCGTTAATGACGTAACCGCGCTGGAAGGTGATCCACGGTCACTTGAGGTGGTTGCAAAGGCCGGCGTATCGCTTTGTCTCATGCATATGCAGGGCGAGCCGCAGACCATGCAGAAAAACCCTACCTATGGCGATGTGGTGGCCGAAATACGCGATTACCTGAATGCGCGGGTAGCGGCTTGTGAAGCCGCCGGAATTGATCGCTCGGAAATCGCCATTGACCCCGGCATCGGGTTTGGCAAAACCATTGATCACAACCTGACGCTGGTTAATGAGCTGGATGCATTCGGTGATATGGGGTGTCCGGTCCTGCTTGGGCTGTCGCGAAAAAGCTTTATTGCTCGCCTGAGCCGTGGTGAAGAGCCAAAAGACCGCATGCCCGGATCACTGGCCGGTGCTTTGGCGGGGGTGGCGCGCGGGGCCAGTATCCTGCGCGTGCATGATGTGGCTGATACGTGCCAAGCCGTGGCGGTGTGGCAGGCTATTTCGCAAGCAGAGTAACCCTGTTAGACTACATGGACAGCAGTGATTCGAATTTGAGTGAGCATGATCAGGTGAGCGACAAACAACGAAAATTATTTGGCACCGACGGTATTCGCGGCACAGCGAACACTGAACCCATGACCGCGGAAACAGCCCTTCGCGTCGGTATGGCGGCGGCGGCCTATTTCACCCGCGGCGATCATCGCCACCGGGTGGTCATTGGTAAGGATACCCGCCTCAGCGGTTACATGATGGTTCCGGCGCTCACGTCCGGCTTTATTTCCATGGGTATGGACGTGATTTTGGTTGATCCACTACCGACGCCGGCTATTGCCATGCTGACCCGTAATTTGCGGGCCGATCTGGGCATCATGATTTCAGCGTCACACAACCCATTCCATGACAACGGTATCAAGCTGTTTGGTCCGGATGGCTATAAGCTGTCCGATAGGGTGGAGCATGAAATCGAGAGCATCATGTCGAATTGGTCAAGCGATCAGTTGGTCGCCGCTGACAAGCTGGGCCGGGCGCGTCGTTTGGAAGATGCTGGCGGGCGGTATATCGAATACGTGAAGCAAACCTTCCCACGTGGTCTGCGTCTGGATGGCCTTAAAGTGGTCGTCGATTGCGCCCACGGTGCGGCGTACAAAGTCGCCCCTCAGGTGTTGTGGGAACTGGGCGCCGACGTTATCGCCATTGGTGTTGAGCCGGATGGTTTCAATATCAACAAGGGATGTGGCTCAACCGATACGGATGCCATGTGCACACAAGTTGTGACCCACGGCGCGGATTTGGGTGTCGCCCTTGATGGTGATGCGGACCGGCTGCTGATCTGTGACGAGCATGGTCACATGATTGACGGTGATCAGCTCATGACCCTGATCGCCATGCATTGGCACAAACAAGGGTTGTTGAATGGTAACGGCGTTGTGGCCACCGTTATGTCAAATCTGGGCATGGAGCGTTATCTGGCTCAACAGGATCTCGCCTTGATCCGAACCAATGTGGGTGACCGTTATGTGATGGAGCATATGCGCGCGCATGGGTTTAATTTAGGCGGCGAGCAATCCGGCCACATTATTCTGGGCGACCATTCCACCACAGGCGATGGCTTGATCGCCGCACTTCAAGTGCTGTCAGTTCTGATTGGTGAAGGCCAGAAGGCGAGCGAGGCCTGTCGGATGTTCACGCCATTACCGCAGCTGCTTCGCAATGTGCGATATGAAAAAAGTGCTGGATCGCCACTTGATACCAAGAGCGTGACCGATGCCGTCAAAGAGGCCGAGAATCGGTTGGGCGAAGATGGCCGGTTGCTGATCCGAGCCTCGGGCACTGAGCCGTTGATCCGGGTCATGGCTGAAGGTGATGATGAAGCCCTGGTGCATGCCGTGGTGAGCGATGTGGTTAGTGTCATCGAGCAGAGCACAGCGTAAGCTATTCGCAAAAGATTATCCGGGAGGTTAAACCATGCAAGGTCGTGTGCTGATTATTGCCGGATCAGATTCAGGTGGTGGCGCGGGTATTCAAGCCGATATCAAGGCGGTCACAGCGCTTGGCGGCTATGCCATGACGGCCATTACGGCACTCACAGCCCAGAACACAAAAGGCGTGCACGGTATCCATGAGGTGCCGCCAGAATTTGTACGCGAGCAAATTCGCGTGGTCCTACAGGATTTGGGCGCTGATTGTATCAAAACCGGCATGCTGCACCGAAGCGATGTTATTGACGTGGTCATGGATGCGCTGGATGAATTTGCACCCGGCGTTCCCATTGTGGCCGACCCGGTGATGGTGGCGAAGGGCGGGGCCTCTTTACTGGACCTGGAAGCCGTATCATCTGTTCGGGAGAAGGTTTTGCCGCGCGCCGCTCTGATTACACCCAATGCGCCGGAAGCCGGTGTGCTGGCCGAGATGGACGTGGTGACAGCGCACGATGCCGAAATCGCCGCGCGTAAGTTGTCGTCTATGGGGCCTGATGCCGTACTGGTAAAGGGTGGTCATGTGGATGAGGCGGGCGATACCATCCGTGATATTCTGTTCAGCGGTGCAGATCAGATCGACGTGTTTGAAAGTACCCGGATTGATACCCGCCATACCCACGGTACGGGCTGTACGCTGGCATCATCTATTGCGACGGGTATTGCACAAGGCCTGAGCCTGAGCGACAGTATTGCGCGTGCCAGTGCTTATGTGCATGAGGCGATCAGGACGGCACCGGGCTTCGGCCACGGTCATGGCCCGCTCAACCATAGCCACACACTTAAATATATGAAGTAGAGGACGATTCACGCTTCAATAGCATCACGAAGTGATTCTATTTGAAACGATCGTGCTCTAAAATCTTAGGCGATAACCGTATCGATATCGGGGTCGCTGTTCAGGATGTCGGCGATAATTTTCATGCCGCGTGCTACGTCTTCCACTGAATTCGCCTGGCCGGCACACAGTCGAACAGCTTCCGGTGCGCTGCGTTTGTTGACGGCAAAGACTTCTGACGTAATTAATCGAACGCCCCGGTTCTCAGCCCGTGTTCTCAGATCATTGGCGCGCCATGGTTCAGGTAGTTCCAGCCAGGCATGATTGGCACGGTGCGGGTGTCGGGGGCTATAGGGTAACAAGGCTTTGAGGCCTGCATCAAAACGGCTGCCCACTTCTTTAATCTGCGCACGCGTCATTTCCAGGCCGGTGCCATCCATGATCCATCGTCGGGCGATCTCTGCCATCAACGGGGCGGGCATCCAGCAACTCATGCGCACAGCCGCCCGCAGCCGTTGTGTCAGCCTCTCAGGGGTCAGAGCATATCCAATACGCAGACCACCAGCCATGCACTTGGATAGTGATGTGAGATAGATTGTGCGGTCGGGGATCAGGTTCGCTAAGTGTGGCTCGTCACCGTCCAACAACGGGCCCCAGATATCATCTTCAACCACGAACAAGCCCTGACGCTCCACAATCTCGGCGATGGCGTGACGGCGTTTGGTGGGCAGGATGGTTGCCGTCGGGTTCTGAAGATTGGGCATGCAATAGAGGACACGGGGGGCATGGCGGCGACAGGCTTCATCCAATGCTTCTGGAATAATGCCATCATCATCGGTTGCGACGGTTTCAATCCGAAACCCGAAGGTTCGGGCCAGATGAAGAATGCCGGGATAGGTGAGGGGTTCAACCAAAATAACATCGCCGGGATCGGCGACGGTCATCAGGCTAACAAGAATGCCATGGTGTACGCCATTGGTAATGGCGATTCGCTCTGCGTGTGCATTATCGAGCTTGTGGCCGGACAGCCAATGCGCACCAGCCTCAATATGAGCGTCCAGCCCGGTGTTTAACTGATAGTTGGCCAGCACATCAATGTCCGGTGTATCAGCAATTTCGTGCAGGGTTTTTGACAGAGCCGCACCCGCAATTCCCTGTATCGGCATGGCGCGTCCGAAGTTCACAAAATTTGACTCGTCGCTGGCGGGCAATACAAAGGCGTCTGTACTCTGTTGCCGCATTTCCAGCACATAAGTGCCACGACCGACCTCACCGCCAACCAATCCGCGGCGTTCGGCCTCGCGGTAGCCACGCGTAACAGTGCCGAGTGTTACGCCAATGTCGTAAGCGAGATTGCGTTGCGGCGGCAACTTGGCGCCAACGCTCAAGCCGCCGCTCAGTATGGCCGCACCAATAGAATCGGCAATGGCCAGATACTTGGGACCGTGATAGGGCGAAAGATCAGGTGTCCAATTTGTCATGGTGACAATAATGACATTGATTTAAAAATGAATCAATACAATAATAACAATTGTAATCATTGCACCCCTAATTGGAATTAAGAATATGAATACATTTTACACACCGACTTTTGGGCGATTGAGGCTGCGTGGCGGATCGTTCTTCACTACTTTGTTGCGCTGGTCACGTATATACCGCGAACGCCAGGCATTGCGTGGACTGGATGACCGGCTGTTACGTGACATCGGTGTTACCCGCATCGATGCAGCTCAGGAATTCTCGAAGAGGTTCTGGCAGGAATAATCACGTGGCAATTGTTAACAAACAGAATTCTGATCCGGTTCCCGATCCGGTTTCTGGGCAACTTTCGTCAAACCCGTCCATGCTCGTGGTGGTCGGCGTGGCTATTGCCTCAATGCTTTTGTGGGGCGGTACCCCGGCGGCAACGCGATACGCGATTGGCGGGTTTGATCCCGTGATGGCAGCGGTCATGCGCATTGCGGTGGCGGCCACTATCTCATTGCTGATTGTGATCATTGCGCGTCTGTCAGCACCATCAGGGATGCGTCAGTGGATGCTGGCGGCGGTATCAGGCATCTGTTGTTTCGCCATATTCCCCATTGTCCTGGGTAGCGGGATCGCGCGCACATCTACCGGACATGCGGCGTTGATTATTGCCATGGGTCCCGTGGTGACCGGATTGATTGCGGCTGGCCTTGAAAGAACGGTTCCCAAGAAACAATGGTGGGCTGGTACCGTGATTGCGCTTATCGGCGTTGTGCTGCTGATCGCTGAGGGGGGAGACGGCAACGTAAAAGCCGCTAGTCTCATTGGTGATCTAATCTGCGTGGCGGGTATGTGCATTGTTGCTGTGGGCTATATCGCTGGTGGGCGGTTGTCGGCTGAGCTAAATGCTTTTGCTGTGACCTGTTGGGGGCTGATCATCGCGGGGTTTGCGTTGCTGCCAATCCTGTTGATACGTGGCCCCGGATTTGATTGGGAAATTATCGGCACGTCCAGTTGGGGCGGTGTGGTTTATCTGGCCATATTTTCATCGATTCTCGGTTACGCCGGGTTTTTCTGGGCGTTGGATAAAGGTGGCGTCATGCGCATTTCGCCTATTCAGTTTATTGTTCCCGTGGCGGGTGTCATCTATGGATACCTGTTGTTTGATGAGGTCTTTACGTCCGTGATGCTGACGAGCACCATCTTCATTATCGGCGGCATCGCTTTTGCCCGCAGAGCCTGATACAAACACGGCAAGACCCG
>JABJGO010000081.1 GCA_018662225.1 Rhodospirillales bacterium
GGACGATTATTCCGATGACCTGCCATTCTGGAGCCGGATTGTGGACAAGCCGCACCTGATTGTGCCCTACACGCTGGACACAAACGATATGCGGTTTGCATCGCCCCAGGGCTTCAATTGTTCGGACCAGTTTCTGACTTATCTTCGTGATGCATTTGATACCTTGTATGAAGAAGGCGCTTCCCGGCCAAAAATGATGTCCATTGGTCTGCATTGCCGCCTGATTGGGCGACCCGGCCGGTTTCAGGCCCTCAAGAAGTTTCTCGACTATGTGATGGGGCATGACGATGTATGGATATGCCGCCGCGCCGACATCGCCCGTCACTGGCACGATAACCACCCATTCGACGGGAATCCAAAAAATGGATAAAGCAACTTTCGTCGCACACTATGGCGGCGTGTATGAACATTCCGCCTGGATCGCCGAAGCCTGTTTTGGTGCTGACCTGAACGCGGGCGCGCTGTCCGCCGCCATGAAACAGCAAGTGGAGGATGCCGGCGAAGCCAAACAACTGACCTTGCTGAGAGCCCACCCCGATCTGGCTGGTAAACTGGCCGTATCCGGCGACCTGACATCAGAATCCACATCTGAACAAGCCGGTGCAGGATTGGACCAATGTACGGCTGAAGAGTTCGAACGCTTTCAAGCCCTGAACACCCAGTATCAGGCAAAATTCCAGTTTCCCTTTATACTGGCCGTGAAAGGATATCAGCGAGCCGATATCCTCGATGTTTTTGAGAAGCGCGTGCACAACGCTTACGCTAATGAATTCCGCGAGGCGCTGGATCAGGTACACCGCATAGCATATCTACGCCTTTGCGCGATTGACGAGGAAAACCCATGACTGAGACCACAATCACATTGCCTGACTTTACCGAAGGTACCATCAATCTGGCATCGCCACGGCTGGGCACCGAAACAGTGCGGGCATCGGACGATTTCTTTGCCGCCCACAGCCGTATGATCCAGGACAGCGCACCCGTCTTCATTGATGACAAGTTCGATGACAACGGTAAATGGATGGACGGGTGGGAAAGTCGGCGACGCCGGGATGGTGGTCACGACTGGTGTCTGGTGCGCCTTGGCGTGGCCGGGCACATTTCAGGTGTGGATATTGATACCTCACATTTCACCGGCAACTTTCCCCCAGCTGCATCCATTGAAGCCTGCCTGTCGGGTAGCGAACCCGGCGACGATGCGGTGTGGACCGAGATTGTACCGGCTGAAACCCTGGGTGCAGACGCGCATCATTTCGTTGCTGTCAGCCAGCCGGGCCCATGGAACTGGCTGCGGCTGAATATTTTTCCCGATGGCGGCGTGGCGCGCCTGCGCGTTTATGGCAATCCACACTGTGATTTCAGCGCTGTATCAAACAGCGATGTGATTGAGCTTTCGGCGCTCAAAAACGGTGGCCGCGTGGTTGGTTACAACAATGCCCACTATGGCGAGGTTTGGGCGCTGCTCAGTGAAGGCCGTGGCGTGAATATGGGTGACGGCTGGGAAACACGCCGCCGCCGTGAACCCGGAAACGACTGGCTGATCGTGGCCTTAGGCGCACCGGGCACCGTGGAAAATATTGAGGTGGACACATGCCATTTCAAGGGTAATTTCCCGGACCGGTGTTCTATTCAGGCGGCGCTGGTTGAGCACGGAACCGATCAGTCGATCATCACCCAATCCATGTTTTGGTTAGACCTGATGGGTGAGCAGAAATTGAGCGCGGATCATATCCACACCTTTGATACAAGCCAGCTACAGGATTTGGGACCGATCAGCCACATTCGCCTGAACATTCATCCCGATGGGGGCGTCAGTCGGTTGCGGATTAATGGGAAATTGGCCAAATGAGTCCTCGCGTTCTGACCCCTGTACCGTTGACCAAGGAATCCTTTGCACCCTTTGGTACGGTTATTGAGGTTGAGGGCGCGCAGTCATATCTCATCAATGAAGGCACAACCACGCGGTTCCACAAAATGGCCGTGGCCGATACGGATGAAGATGGCGGGCAATCCATCATTTCCGTATTTCGTGGTACCGCCAGAGCCGAGCCAGTTGAGATCAAGATGATGGAGCGGCACCCCATATCAAGTCAGGCTTTCTATCCCCTATCCAACCATGACTGGTTGGTGGTGGTAGCCGACGCGGTGAGCACGCCGGGGCCAGAACATCTGCATGCCTTTCTGGCGACCGGCATTCAAGGGGTTCAGTACGCCCGGAATGTCTGGCATCATCCATTGTTACCATTGGTAAGTGAACAGGATTTCCTGATCGTAGACCGGGCCGGGTCAGGGGATAATTTGGAAGAGCTATTTTTCCCGGAAACAGTGATCGCGACAATCGATCGTTAGGGGCGGTATGGAACCGGGCATCTACCCAGCAGTAACCGATGATGAGAAACGAGCCGTCTATCGCCTGCGTTACGATGTTTATGTAGAGGAAATGGGCCGTTACCAATCCATTGCCGATCATAAAAACCGGTTACTGATTGAGCCGGAGGACGACTATAGCCGCCTCTATATGGCAGTCGCGAATGATGAGGTGCTTGGCACCATGCGCCTGACCTGGGGTGGCGACACATCCTTCCCTGACCGGCAGATCGAACAATATGATCTGCCCCTTTCTTGAAAAACATCCCGAAGGAACAAATCGTCGTTAGTGAGCGCTTCATGGTCACTAAGCCCCACCGGGGTACCGACCTATTGTTTCGCCTGTTCTGCACATACATGGAATTTGTAAACGAAAACCGGATACAGCTTATATTTGGTGATTCGGAACCACACCTGCTGAACCTGTACCAAGGCATGGGGTTCCGAACCTACACCCATAAGAATGTGAATAGCGCACAAACGGGTTATCTGATCCCCCTGCTTATTGTGGCCGAGGATATTGAATACCTTAAGTCCGTCAGATCACCGTTAACGCGGGTATTAAAGGATTTTGGCGATGACGCCCGCGTACCAGCAGAAGCCATCCATATTCTGGAAGAAGGTAGCGCAGTGGTCAGCCAACGTCTAAGCGAGAACAGCGCATATTGGGAAACCATTCGCGCCGCGCTTGATCCGCTGGGCGAAGGCCAAACCACCCTATTTGACAACATGACGGAACAAGAAACCCTTGCGTGTCTGGACAAGAGCAGCATCATTGAGTGCAACAAAGGGGACCGGTTGTTAAAGAAAGGCAACCCATCCACCAATCTGTTTGTTGTGTTGGTAGGCAACCTTGACGTACACGACGGCGATACTACCGTGGCGACGCTGGGTGCCGGTGAAGTGTTTGGTGAAATCGCCTTTCTACTGCGTGAACCGAGAAGCATGGATGTATACGCCGCAAGTGATGACGTTCGTATCGTCAGCCTGAGCGAAAGTGCCATCAGTCAAATCATCGAAGCAGCACCTGAGGCAGCGGCTAAGATGTTGTTGAACATTTCAAAAATTCTATGCCGAAGACTAGTTAACGTCACAGCCTGATTTTATAAATAAAGCCCGGTCAGCAAATGCGACCGGGCTTTGTCTTTAGCAGGTGAGCGAGCGATTAGGCCTTTATGGCGCTGTCGTCGTCCACAATAGCTTTTTCATATCCATGAAGAACCTTCTGCGTTTCGGCTTCACTATGCTCGACCTCATCCAGCGAGTGGTGGCAGGCAATTTCATGCCCGTCGCCATGCATACGTACTGGTGGGGTTTCCAATTGACACGTGCCCGGAATAGCAATCGGGCACCGGTTGAAGAACGGGCACCCCACAGCCGTGATTTCCACGCCACGGGCAATACCCGCCGCCGCTTCACGCGTTTTCATGGTGTCTTCCAACCAACCCACACGCAGTTCCGGTACCGACGTAATCAGCAGGCGTGTATAGGGATGATACGGTGGCGACAGAACCTGATCCGTTGGCCCCTGCTCAACCACGCGACCGGCATAAAGCACCACGATCTTGTCAGCGAACGATCCCACCGTGGATAAATCATGAGAAATGAACACGAAAGACACACCCGTTTTGTTACGCAGGTTAGTCAACAGCTTGATCACGTTGGCCCCCACGATTGAATCGAGGGCGGACGTTACTTCGTCACAAAGCAGGACTTCAGGGTTCCCGGCCAAAGCACGGGCCAGGTTGATACGTTGTTTCTGCCCACCGGAAAGCTCTGCGGGATAACGGTCCGCAAAAGCCGGTGGCAACTCAACCATGTCCAACAGTTCCAACACACGCCGACGTTTATCCTCACCTTTTAGTCCCAAATAGAACTCTACCGGGCGACCCAGAATATCACCGATGTATTGACGCGGGTTAAGGGCAGTATCAGCCATCTGGAATACGAACTGAACCTGACGTAGCTCATCACGATCCCGGTCTTCCAGTGCCGGCTCCAGGGTCTTGCCGTTGAGCACAATTTCTCCACGGGCGCTGGGCAACAAGCCTGCCATCACACGTGCCAACGTGGATTTGCCACAACCGGATTCGCCGATGACACCGACCACATCACCACGTTCCACTTCCACGTTAATATCGCGCAAAATGGTTATGGCGGGCTCGCCATCGACGATCCCGCCGTAACCGGCAGTAATGCCTCTGGCGGCAATGGCAGCTTCTGCGCGGCCATGTCCGTGATCATCATCATCGCTCATGCCAGCCGTCGGTGTAGGTCGCACCGCAGCCATCAGGCGGCGTGTGTAATCATGGCTTGGATTGTTGATGATCTGATCAACTGGTCCCTGTTCCTGCACCTCGCCGCTATAGAGCACGACAATATGATCAGCGATCTGTGCTACAACAGCCAGATCATGCGTCACGTAGATGGCAGCAGAACCCTGTTCCCTGATAACCTTTTTGAAGGCTTTCAGAACTTCGATCTGTGTTGTCACATCCAGCGCCGTTGTGGGCTCGTCCAGAACCAGCAAATCAGGTTTCCCGACCAGTGCCATAGCCGCCATAAGTCGTTGCAACTGGCCACCAGATACCTGGTGAGGATAACGACTGCCCAATCGATCAGGATCGGGTAGCTCCAACGCCACATAAAGTTCCTCAGCACGTTTGGTGGCTTCCTCTTGCGTGAGGATGCCATGCAGCACTGCTGATTCTGTGACCTGTTCACCAATCGTAATAGCCGGGTTAAAGGTCGCCGCCGCACTTTGCGCAAGATAGGCAACTTTCTGGCCCCGCAAATCACGTTGTTTTAGGGGCTCCATCGTCAGCAGGTCTTCGCCGTGAAGACGGACTTCGCCACCACAGAACTCAAGGCCTGGTTTGGTATAGGCAAGTGAGGCCAGAGAAATTGTGGTTTTGCCGGAACCGGATTCACCGATCAGTGCAACCACTTCCCCCGCTTTGACCTCAAACGAAACCCCTTTGACGATGGGAATAGGCGTTCCATCGTCCTTACGGGCTTCAATTTTCAGGTTTTCAACTTCTAATAAAGCCATGATTACACCATTTTCTTTGCGAGACTGCCGCCGGATTTCGCAGAAATATCGTCGACAATCAGGTTGATGGAAATGGTCAGCGTGCCGATGGCAATCGCAGGCCAGATAGAAGCGTATGAGCCATAACCAAGACCCGCCATGTTTTCACGAACCATGCTGCCCCAATCCGCCGTGGGCGGCTGAACACCAAGTCCCAGAAAGCTGAGGCTTGAGATAAACAGGATCACAAAAACCAAACGAAGACCAAAATCCGTCAACAAAGGCATGGCCGCATTGGGCAGAACCTCGCGGGTGATGATCCACCACAGACCTTCACCACGGGCATGCGCCGCTTCAACAAAATCCTGGACCATAATATCTTGCCCCAGGGCGCGCGCTATTCGGAACACACTGGTGGCATAAATGACCGATGCCGTCGCAATCAAAATTGGTATCGAAGACCCCAATGCCGCAACGACAATCAGGCCAAGCATAATACTGGGCAGCGACAGGATGGATTCGTTGACGCGGCTAAGAACCATGTCTATATACCCGCCGCTAACCGCCGCACCAATACCCAGCGTGATGCCCATGAAATAGGCAAACAATGTGGCAACGAATGAAATACCAATCGTCGTTCTGGCCCCCCAAAGAATGCGGGAGAATGTATCTCGTCCGAGATAATCAGACCCCAGAAACAAGGTTACGTCGGCATCGCTACAATATTTCGTAATAGCCTCAGGCGTCCATTCTTCAATATCGTAAAGCTCATCCAGCATTTCGGCACAACCACCTGCTGGCACGAAACTATCGTCAAGGATGAATTCAGCCTCATGAAAAGGCGCAATCCAAGGCCCGATAAAGGCAACAACCACCCATGCTGCTACGATGGCGGCGGCAAGCTTGCCGGTCCATGATAGTTTAATGGTTTTCTTCGGTGGCGCGTCCGGGAGTTCTGCAAATTTATCTATTTCGTCCACTACTTTTTCAGCGGCGCCGGGATTTTCTGTTGTATTACTCATGGAGCCCCCTATTTCGGATTCCGCAGACGCGGATTAGACATAATTGCGGCGATATCCGCGATGAGTAGCAGGACGACGTAGGTACCGCAGAAGATCATGGCGCACGCCTGCACCAGCGGAAAATCGCGGGTTTGCACGCCGTCGATCATCAGTTTAGCGAGCCCTGAGTACGCGAAGATGGTTTCGACGATAACCACACCACTGACCAGATAGGCCAAATTCAAGGCAATAACATTGATAATCGGACCAATGGCATTGAACAGGGCGTGCCGCAAAATGATGCGCTTGCGCGGTACACCTTTCAGGATCGCCATTTCAATATAGGGTGAGTTCATCACGTTCAAAATACCGGCACGGGTCATACGGATCATCTGAGCCGACACAACCACAACAAGCACCAAAATGGGCATGGCCAAAGCGTGGACCCATTCCCAGAATGTTTCACCACCGCTCATATAAGCGATGGAGGGCATCCACTTCAGCTTCACGGCAAAAATGAGAACCAGGAAGGTGGCAATCAGAAATTCGGGCACGGCCACAAGGCTCATGGTACCGAATGTGAGAGCCCGATCGAGCCATGTGCCGGGGTACATAGCGGCAGCCAATCCCAAAAAGACGGAAAGCGGTACAGATATAACCGCCACAATACCCCCTAGTTCAAGGGTATTGCCAAGCCGGAAACCAATCAGACTGGCGATGGTCGCACCACCAGCATTGGATATACCCAGATCGCCAGTTGACATATTGCCAAGCCATTCGAAGTATCGAACATAGGCTGGTCGGTCCAGTCCCAGTTGCGCCCGCAGGGCCGCAAGGCTTTCCTCGGTCGCAGCTTGCCCTAACTGAATGGCCGCCGCGTCACCTGGAAGAACTGATAAGCCGAAATATACAATAATAGAAACTACCCAAAGGGTGGCGAATCCAATCAGGATTCGTCTAAAAACCATGGCTTGCATAAGCCGAAACCTCCGCTAAAACCCCCCAGGCTTATTATTGTTATTATTTACAGGAGATTGAGTTTTTAAGTAGGTAACGCCAGCCCGAAGATTAACTTCGGACTGGCGCAATACCAACTGGCGACTTAAGCGCGCCAGGCAAACTCAGGCCATTCACAACCACCCAAAATACCGAGGGACAGGTTAGGAATACCCATGATGTCAGACGCATGACCATCGACCACATTCATGTGAGCCGGAATAATCATACCAGAACCCTCATGTGCCAGTGTCTGCATTTCACACTGGATTTCATGGCGTTTAGCAGCATTGGTTTCTGCCTTTGCCATCGTCAACAGCTGACCAAACCGGTCATTTTTCCAAGCTGTATCATTCCATGGTGCCGTTGGTGCGAAAGCAATATCAAGCATGATGGTTGCCGTAGGACGCATATTCCAGGTCACAACGTTAACAGGTGTTTGCATCCAACCAGAGCCCCAGTAACCATCGGTCGGAACCTTCTTCACTTGAAGGTCGAAACCGATCTTGGAGCATTCACGCTGCCACATAAGAACAGCATCTGTCATACCAGGCGTTACTTCGGCCGTGACACATTCGGCACCCGTTACACCAGATTTCTGCAAGTAGTGTTTTGCCTGATCCGGATCGTAATCCTGAATCGCCAGATCCGCACAGAAGTCAGCACCGTAAGCCTCGTTGATTGGGTGGTCGTTACCAACCGTACCCTGGCCTTTCAGGATTGATTTCACGATCTTGTCGCGACGATGCAGCAATTTCATGCCTTTGACGAAGTCAGGGTTATTACCCGGCTCACGATCAAGCATCATGCACATACCCATGTAAGAGCCTGATGCATTGGATTTGATCTGAACACCGTCGGTAGACTCAACCTGCTTGATGGCTTTCGGATCAACCTGAGCGACCATATCCACATCGCGTGACAGCAAAGCGTTCACACGAGCAACTGGATCAGTAATGGCAAAAATTTCGACCTCGTCGAAATTCGGACCATCACGCCAGTAGTTTTTATTGCGTACATGCTTGGAACGAACACCAGGCTGGAAATCTTCCAGGGCGTATGGACCAGTTCCTGTTGGAAGCGCGCCACCAGAACGGAATTCTTCAGCCGAGCCTTCCTTCATGATCTTGAACTGTTTCTCACCCAGCAATGTGGCCAGATCAGAGTTGGGGCTTTCGAGAATGGCTTTGACCTCATACTGGCCAACTTTTTTCCATTCCACACCGGCAACCAATGATTTCACCACGGAAACGGAATCGTCGCCGTAGTGCTGAGCCATGGTGTACATCACGTCGTCGGCATCAAACTTGCTGCCATCGTGGAACGTAACGTCTTTGCGCAGCTTGAAAGTCCATTCTGTCGCATTGGCATTGGCGCCAAATTCCTGGGCCAATTCAGGCTGCGGAATGATGTCGTCGTTCAACTGAACAAGGCTGTTGTAATGGCAGCGTCCACGGGTGTAATCCACTGTTGAAGTGAACTGAGCCGGAACGATGGCATCATCTGGTCCGTGCAGTGACGGTGCCATTTTGACGCTACCGCCCTTTACAGGCGTAGCGGCGATTGCTTCCTCGGCTGAGGTAACAATAGCACCGGCAGCAGCCACGGACAGACCCGTAGCAGCCATCATCTGCATTGCTTCACGGCGTGTAGCACCGCGTTTCAACGCAGCCGTAAGCAGATCCCTGTCGGCACCTGTCATGTCGCCATAATCAACATCTGTGTTTTCTATTTTCTTTGTCATTCGTTTCTTCTCCCTGTTTATAAGTAGAATAACTGGTTTGCATTTTCCCTTTGTGAATCGCGTTTTTTAAGCTGTTTTACGATTTCACAAAAATTGCATGGTTCGGCTCGCAGTCACAAAGCCGTCTCTCATATCAATATATTAGTATGTAATCCCTCGAGTTGTGACCACCGCTGATCCGAACATCATTGCGTTCCTGAATTTCTATTACAACTAAAATATCCCTAAACGGATATATTCATGGCAATAAAATTCACGGTATACCAAAAAATAATTCTTCGTTGATTAAGAATAACCGCGAAAACTCTGGGAAAAGTGACCCCTACCAGACACTTTCTGGTCTGATTCATCATATTTTACTGAATCTGGCGATTCACATACAAGAGCAACCATGCAACACGGCCTTGGGTCTCAGGAGGGGATATGCTATGTGGTGCGCGGGCCATCATGGGGATGGCCTGAACGCATAAGACACCTGAGGAATACGACGAGATGGCCAGCTATCAATATGCCTATGTGATGAAGGACCTTTCCAAGACCTACCCCGGCGGGAAAGAGGTCTTGCGCGGCATCACGCTTCAGTTCTTGCCCGATGCCAAAATCGGCGTGCTGGGCCACAACGGCGCGGGTAAATCCACGCTGATGAAGATCATGGCCGGCCTGGACACGGATTTCGGCGGCGAAGCCTGGGCGGCGGAAGGCATCAATGTGGGTTACCTGTCTCAGGAACCCGATCTGGACCCCGCCAAAAACGTGGAAGAAAACGTCACGGACGGCATGGGCGGCACCAAGGCTCTGCTGGATCGCTTTAACGAAGTCTCCGCTAAATTCGCCGAGCCCATGACCGACGACGAAATGAACGACCTGCTGGCCGAACAAGGTGAGTTGCAGGAACAGATCGACGCCGTGGACGGTTGGGATCTGGAACGCACCATCGGGATCGCTATGGACGCTCTGCGCTGTCCACCGGCAGATGCGGCTGTAGACAATCTGTCGGGTGGTGAACGTCGTCGCGTGGCGCTGTGTCGCCTTCTGTTACAGAAACCCGAAATTCTGCTACTGGATGAGCCCACCAACCATCTGGATGCAGAATCGGTTGCGTGGCTGGAACGTCATTTGCGCGAATACCCCGGCATGGTCATGATCGTAACCCATGATCGCTACTTCCTGGATAACGTCACGGGCTGGATTTTGGAAATCGACCGCGGCCGCGGCATCCCGTACGAAGGCAACTACTCTGCCTGGCTGGAACAGCAGGAAAAACGCCTGCGGCAGGAATCCCGTGAAGAAGATGGCCGTCAGCGTATCCTCAAGACTGAGCTGGAGTGGATCAGAACGTCGCCTAAAGGCCGCCACGATAAATCCAAGGCCCGTATCACGGCCTATGATGAATTGCTGGCCAAGGCACAGGAAAAACGCATCAATTCCTCTCAAATCTCTATTCCGCCCGGACCACGTCTCGGCGATCTGGTGATCCAGGCCGAAGATGTGACCAAGGCATTCGGCGACAAACTGTTGATGGATGACCTGTCCTTCAAGCTGCCCCCGGGTGGCATTGTGGGCGTGATCGGTCCGAACGGTGCGGGTAAAACAACACTGTTTAAAATGATCACAGAAATGGAAACCCCTGACGAAGGATCGCTGCGCGTTGGTGACACCGTCAAGCTCGGCTATGTGGATCAGTCCCGTGATACGCTGGCCGACGACAAAACGGTGTGGCAGGAAATATCCGGTGGTCTGGACATCCTCACACTGGGCAAGCGCGAAATCCAATCCCGCGCCTATGTGTCGTGGTTCAACTTCAAAGGCGGTGATCAGCAGAAAAAAGTAGGCCAGCTATCAGGCGGTGAACGCAATCGCGTCCACCTGGCCAAGATGCTGCAAGCCGAAGCCAACGTGCTGCTGCTGGATGAGCCCACCAACGATCTGGACGTTGATACCCTTCGCGCACTGGAAGAGGCCCTGGCCGAATTCGCCGGTTGCGCCGTGGTCATCAGCCATGATCGCTGGTTCCTTGACCGCCTGGCCACGCACATTCTGGCCTTCGAAGGCAATAGCCACGTGGAATGGTTTGAGGGCAACTACGAAGAATACGAAGCCGACAAACACCGCCGCCTGGGCACCGAAGCCGACCAACCGCACCGGATTAAGTACAAGCCGTTGCGGCGGTAACGAAAACTGTCGGCCTGTAACCAGAAGCGGGAATTGTTTAGGTCGCTTTCGCCGTTGTTTCTTTCGATTTGTTGTTCAGCGCCACTTCCACGATGCCGGCGGCAACAATCAAGGTCACACCGACTGCCTGAGGCCCGCCGAAAGTCTCTTCAGTCAGCAGCGCCGCACTGATCACGCCAACAACGAGTTCGGACAGTATGAGGATACCAAACACGCCAGTCCCTATCTTTGATGGAGACCAGAATATTATTGCCGTCGTTGGCAGAACGAAGAGCAAGGATATTCCAAGTAAGAATGGAAGGCTCGATATTGCGACCTCAAATGATGGTACTTCGCCAATCTTGCTGGAGAGCATTGGATATTGGTATATCGTTGCTATCAGAGCGAAGACAATCACGATGAAGAGAAGTGGGAAAACCCCCTCAGGTTGTTCGACCTCCGTCCGCGCTGCACCGGCGGCTATCAAGAACCCGGCAAGCAAGCCAAACCAATCACCCAGATAAACAGGAATTGGGACACCCGCTTCCGTTCCGACAGCGATCCAGACGCCTGCCAGCGCCAATGCGACAGTCCCGACGCGGGACCATCCCAAACGACGTTTCAGGAAAGTAATTTCAATGAGTGTGGCCCACAGTGGGGTCAAATAGAAAAAGACCAATGCCCTGATGACTTCTGTCACCAGCAGGGAGTTGGCATAAAAGATTGCACCACTACCGAGCAATAGGCCGCATACCCAATGCCGTAGACCGATTTGTTTGCCATTCAAAATCCGCCAGATTGCAATTGGCAATAGAACAGCAAGCGAAATCACGTATTGCGCAACTGTTCCCCAACCACCTGTCATGCCAGCATCAAGCAACAGACGTTGCGGCAGCCAATAAAGCCCCCACATACCGGCGGAAAAGAAAACGACAAAACAGATGAGGAAGTAGTTCGGATGACGCATATGCAGTTCCCAAAAGGCACAACATGCGCCGCTCATGCGACATAATAAATACTGAATCGCTAGATGCAAGATGTGTGCTCAGGACCATTTCCAGACGCTCAAGCCTGATAACCGGCGAGTGAACGACTTGCATTCTTAGACTCGTTTGATCGCCTTCCATACACTGCGACCAGCAATCAACACGAACCTTGGGAGACACCACGGTCCACGATAAACGAGTTTTGATGACGGGCGTTCAAGGGGATCGATCATCCGGCTTTCGGAAAACAGTCCGAATAACCGTTCTGTAACAAAGGAACCGACCCCCTCGGCACACTATTTATCTGCGAGGTAAGACTCGATTGAGTCATCCATTGCGTCTTTCCATGGCGTGTGGTGTTGCGGCGACACTTTGCCTGTGATCATGGATTTGTATGTAGCGTTTCGGTATAGCATGATATCTTCATGGCGGTGGTGCTCCCACTGGTCAATCAGTTCAACGATGCCATCAATGTTGAGTTCGTAATCAGTTTCTTCCATGAGATCACGGACGTTTTCGGCCTGAAAGCGGTACCAGGATGACTCAGGTTCTTCCAGAGCCTTATCTTGCATATCGCTCCATTTCTTACAGTACGCCTCCATCTCACTTTTAGACGGCAAGACCTTGTCACCCAGGATAACATCGCGCACCCACCAACCCTGAACATCAAACATGGGGAAGGTGAAATACTGATCCTGCGCACCGATGTAAAAGAACTTGGGGTTATTAACCCACACAACGCCCTTGTAGAGGCCCGGTACCCACAACAGGTTAGGGCTCTTGATCCTGAGATCATCCGGCAGATAGGGATAGTGATGGAGATAGCCGGTACACATGATAATCGCATCTATTTCCTTGCTGGTACCGTCCTTGAAATGACAGACATTACCGTCAACGCGTTCCAGCAGCGGCTTCTCTTCCCAGTTGTCTGGCCAGGTGAAACCTCTGACGCCTGTGCGGTACGTTACGGTTACCGTTTTACAGCCGTACTTCCAGCACTGCGAACCAATATCCTCAGCCGAGTAACTGGCCCCAATAATCAAAACGTTCTGATCTTTGAATTCCAGAGCATCCCTAAAATCATGGGCGTGCAATACACGGCCATTGAACGTATCCAGCCCTTCAAAATTCGGCACATTGGGTGTGGAGAAATGCCCCGATGCGTTGATGACGTAATCAAATTCTTCAGAATAAATATGGTCCTTCACCAGATCATGCACCTTCACCGTAAACATGCCGGTGTCTTCTGAATATTTCACGTCGCGGATCGGTGTACGAAAACGTATCCAATCGGGCACGACGGTCTTTTCAATTCGCCCCTTGATATAATCCCAAAGCACGGCGCGCGGCGGGTATGACGCAATTGGCTTTCCAAAATGCTCATCAAAACTGTAATCAGCGAACTCAAGAACTTCCTTTGGGCCATTCGACCACAGATAACGGTACATACTACAGTGGACAGGCTCACCATATTCATCCGTGCCCGTTCGCCACGTGTAGTTCCAAAGACCGCCCCAGTCTTCCTGCTTCTCAAAGCATACGATTTCTGGAATCTCGATTCCATTCGATGCCGCGGACTGAAACGCCCGACAGGCGGCCAATCCAGATGCACCAGCTCCGATAATTGCTACTCTCGTCATAATTTCCCTCCCAGGTAAATTGGACCTCTATTACACGACAGCATGTTACAGTCTAAGGTTCAGTCCTGCTTACAATTGCTGCCTGCTTTTTTAATGTTGCTCAATACCGCAACAGGATACAAGCACCGTCAAAATTTCTGTTGCGGACAGATGTGAATATGCGCAAAGTTGAAGAGTGTTCATTCTTCATACAGGCCCCAAGGATACAGTTTGGCTATGGCTTCAAATAAAAAAGTTGATCGCACCGTTGTCAATTATAAGGAAGCAGATTACCAGGTGTACAGCCTACAAGGCGAGCCCCAGGCGGACCTGTCATGGCATAATCTGACTTGGTCGGATGAGGATAGCTCAGGGTTCTTTTTGATCAAGTTTGAGCCCGGCGGTATCTCCATTCCACACGAACACTTGGGGTATGAAGAATTCGTTGTTCTGGAAGGTGAATTGATCGACCACGATGGCTGGGTTTATCGCCCCGGCGATTGTGTTTCACTGCCGGCTGGCTCTCAGCATTACACTCGGTCCGAAACAGGCGCAAAGGTCGCAGTGTTTATTCGTGGCGGCTTCAAGACGCTTGAAGATGGCGTGTTATAAAGCCATTTGCTTGCCTGCAATCGCGCCTCAAGCACAAACCTTTGCAGTGGTGAGTTAAATGTCCGCTGAAAATGAACGCAAATACCAAAAGGCCATCAAAATCGTTGAAAGGCTCACCATGCCCGACCGCTCTTCTCATGACAGTCTGCCCTGTTTTAATACCACCGACCATTTGACTGAATGATAGATGGCAACGGAGGGTAAGCTAATCTGTGATTTCACAGGCGGGGCGGTGGCGCATCGTTTTCGTTTCGGCGGCGGACTCGGTCAGGCGCTGCCCAAGGCTGTCGGGATGAAGGGTGGTAAATCCCTACTGGTGGTGGATGCAACGGCCGGGCTCGGTCGGGACGCTTTCTTGCTGGCATCGCTGGGCGCGGAGGTCATCCTGATTGAACGCTCCCCTGTCATACACGGATTATTGGACGAAGGGCTGGCACGCGCCAGAGAAGCCGGTGGCGATGTGGCAGACGTAATCAACCACATGACGCTGCTTCATGGTGATGCCAGGGACTTGCTACCCACCCTCTCACCAGACGTGGTGCTGGTCGACCCAATGCATCCACCGCGAAAAAAAACGGCCCTTGTGAAAAATGAAATGCGTCTGATCCGCGAGATCGTGGGCACGGATGAGGATTCTATTGAACTTATGAATGTAGCTTTGGCTACAGCCCACAAACGGGTGGTGTTGAAATGGCCCAAGCAGGCCGACCCCATGGAAGGGCTCCGCCGTGCCTCCCATCAGATTGTCGGCAAATCCACGCGGTATGATGTGTTTATGGTAAGTTGACAGGCAGGCGAACAACTTGCGTTGTTAGACACGTTTGATCGCCTTTCATACACTACGACTAACAATCAATATGAGCTTTGGGAGAGACCATGTTCCACGACAAACGGGTTTTAGTGACGGGTGCTAGCCGTGGATTAGGTTGGGCGACGGCAAAGGCTTTCCTGGATGGTGGCGCGACGGTGGCGGTGAACGGGCGGACCGAAGAATCCACTCGAGATGGTATTGAGCGACTGGGTGGGGGTGATAAATTGATCGCAGCACCTGGCGACGTGGGAACGGTGGCTGGCTGTGAAGCGGTGGTCGGGTCCGCCGTCGATGCTCTCGGTGGCCTCGATATTCTGGTCAACAGCGCCGGTGTTGCGACGACCCTACCGATTGAAGATGGCGACGAGGCGATCTGGGACGCGATTGTCGATGTCAATCTCAAGGGCACGTACTTTTGCTGCCGCGCGGCAATGCCGGCGCTACGCGAAAGCGGCGGCAATATTGTCAACATTGCCTCGACTGAGGGCCTGATGGGTTTGAAGGGAGCGTCGATCTATTGTGCTTCCAAGGGCGGCGTGGTGCTTCTCACACGGGCGCTTTCAGCGGAACTTGCCCCGGACGTGCGGATCAACTGCGTATGCCCAGGCTATATAGACACCGATATGGTACGCCGAGACTGGATCGACAAGACCGACGATCCCGCCACAACCCTGCGTGATGAGGTGGATGCCTTTGCACCAATGAATCGGATCGGCAGGCCGGCGGAGGTTGCCGCTGCAATTCTCTATCTGGCCTCAGATCAGGCTGGCTTTACCACTGGTGCAGCGCTTGCCGTTGATGGCGGCGCGACTGCCACGAACTAAGCAGTCTACTCTTCCTTTAAAAACACCCTGCGACTCCGGGACATACATACTAGGTCTGGACGGTTGACTTGACGTGACAGTGGGCGTTTGGTTTGCTTAACGTTACACACGTCATACACAAGGAAAACCTCACATGCGCCCAACGCTCTACGGTAATCGCCATGCAGTGTCCGCCGGTCACTATCTTGCCGCTGCCGCTGGCAATGAAATCCTTGATGCAGGCGGAAACGCCATTGATGCCGGGTGTGCCGCAGGCATGGCACTCGCCGTCCTGCATGCCGATGAAGTGAGCTTTTCCGGTGTTGCACCGATCATCATTCGAATGGCCAGTGGGGAGATTGTTACCATCGCCGGGTTAGGGCATTGGCCCATGTCCATGCCGGCCGACATTTTCATGCGGGAACACGATGGCGAAATTCCAATTGGCGTGTTGCGGACTGTTGTACCATCCGCACCGGACGCCTGGATCACAGCACTCCGTGATTATGGCACCATGTCATTTGGCGATGTGGCGGGTGCCGCGATCGAGTTCGCTCGCGATGGGTTTTCTGTGTTCCACTACCTTGCATCGGCGCTTGAAAACAACGCAGAGCAGGAAAGCCACTGGCCCGCCAACGCGGCGATTTTTATGCCGGGGGGTCGGCCGCCTCGCCTTGGCGAACGGTTCGTTCAAACCGATCTGGCCGCAACAATCCAATATATGGCTGATGAGGAAAAGGCCGCGGCGCACGGTGGCCGAAAAGCCGGACTGGAGGCTGCCCGTGCGGCATTCTATGTGGGCGACATTGCCGAGAAAATAATCGCACACATGGAAAGTGAAGGTGGTTACCTCTCACGCGAAGATCTCGCTAATTTCCGTAGTCAGATTGGACCCGCCATTCAGGGGCGCTGGCGTGATTTCCAGATTTCTACCTGTGGGCCGTGGTGCCAGGGGCCAACCTTGATTGAATCACTGATCATGATCGAAAAGGCCGGGCTGGATGGATTGGAGCAGAACAGCGCAGATTATCTTCACTTACTAATCGAAGTGATCAAATGCACCTTTGCTGATCGCGAATATTATTATGGTGACCCAGACCATGTGGAAGTACCGCTTGATCGCCTGCACGGCGATGCCAATATTGATGAATGGGTTAAGCGAATTGACCCTCTAACGGCCATGCCGGGCATGCCGGTGCCCAATGGTATTAACGAACCTTTTGACTATCCAGCAACCGAAGGTTTACCGGGCCGCGATCCCGATACGTCATATCTGTGCGCCGTCGACAAATGGGGCAATGCGTTTTCGGCGACCCCTTCGGATGGGATGTGGCTCACGCCGGTTGTGCCCGGAACCGGCCTTTTACTATCGGCGCGCGGTTGCCAGTCACGAACAGACCCAAGCCATCCCAGTGGCGTTGGGCCGGGTCGTCGGCCCCGCCTCACCCCCAACCCGGCAATAGCCTTGCGTGATGATGGCACCGTTATGCCATTCGGTGCACCCGGTGGTGATGCCCAGGTCCAATCCATGCTTCAGGTATTTCTCAATATTTTCCATTTTGGCATGGACGTTCAGGATGCCATCGACGCACCCCGTGTGACCTCACACAGCTTCCCGTCATCGTTCTCTCCGTTTAAGTATTATCCTGCGGTGGTTAGTATTGAGAGCCGAATTGACGAAGCCGTGCGGAAGGATTTGGAAAGCCGAGGCCATCACATCGACACCCTTTCTGACTACACCAGGAATATGGCTGCGGTTGAAGTAATTGTCGCTGAACCTAAGCCGGGGTTCTTGCGTGCCGGTGCTGACCCACGCCAGCCGGCCTATTCAATCGTACGATAGAGCCGCTCCGGCAATTGGCCACTTCGAAGCAGGCAAAAAAAATATGTTTCAAGAGTATTTGAGATAGCCTAGATTAGTTTCGGGAATGCCAAGGTCCAAAGGTCGATTTTTTGCGGTTAAACACCAAGATCAGTGCAAGCGTTAGCTTGCTCCTCTTCGTGGCGATGCTAATAAGCAGCGCGGCGTTTATCTATCGTGGGTATGAGAATTTCAACGACGATGTTCGCAATGAGGCTGAAAATTCTTTAGCAATTTTTCAGGCTGTCCTTGTTCAGGCCATGCTGCACCGGCGCACAACGCAGGATCAAGACCCGGTCATTATAGCGCTGGACGGCACGCTAGACCAACTTAGCAGAAATAAAGATCGATTTTCTTTGTGGGTATCCATGGCACCGAAGGTTGTCGCCTATCAGAAAAAAATGGGGAACGATGATATTGAACTTCCCGTTGACGACATAGACCGCGAAGCTTTTGAAACAGGAATGACCGTAGGCCGTATGAGCGGCTCTGATATCTATCGACTTAGCATACCCATGGTATTGGGCCAGGGCGACGCCGCGAGTGAAAAATGCTTTGAATGCCATGGCAAGCTCATGGGTATAAAGAACGGTGAAGTTATCGGCGTTTACTCCATCGCGTTGTCCGTTGCCGATCTGTGGGCTAATTTCATGGGCGTCGTAAAAACAGCGGCCATCGCAACGGCCGCTATTTCAATATTGATCTCCGGCATCTGTATTCTTCTGTTAAACCGCCTGGTCAGCGGCCCCATTTCCGTAATGACCGGCAGTATGCGAAAACTGGCAGGTGGCGATACGAAGGTTGAAATTTCTGGTCTGGGTCGCAAAGACGAAATCGGCGAAATGGCAGAAGCCGTTAAAGTGTTTAAGGGAAATGCGCTTGAACTGATTTTCCAGAAATACGCTCTGGATGAACACGCCATTGTCAGCAGCACGGATGTGAAGGGAAACATCACATACGTTAATGATAAGTTTTGCGAAATAAGCGGTTATTCCCGCAAGGAATTACTGGGCCGAAACCACCGTGTTCTAAAAAGTGACGAACATTCAACGGAGTTTTACAAGGATCTATGGCGGACAGTTACCCAGGGGAAACCGTGGCATGGCAACGTCAAAAATCTTCGAAAGGACGGAAGTGGGTATTGGGTCAAGGGCACGATCGTTCCGTTCATAGATGATCGGGGCAAGCCATTCCAGTACGTCAGTATCCGCACCGACATTACTGAACAGCTGCAGGCCGAAGAATTAAGGGTGATTGCACACCGCGACGCGCTGACAGAGCTTCCCAATCGATATTTGTTTGAAGACAGGCTGACACTCGCCATTGCTCAATCGAAGCGTCTCAATGCTTCATTTGCGTTGCTTTACATCGATCTGGATAAATTCAAACCCATCAATGATACCTTGGGGCACGGGGCCGGTGATGCGGTGCTTAAAGAAGTAGCCAAACGGCTAGAAGCGTGCGTACGTGAAACCGATACAGCAGCCAGAGTCGGCGGCGATGAATTCGCGATCATTCTGGCCGCACCAGTACCATCCGAAATCAGTCGCAGGATAGGTGAAAAGATTCTGGAAGAACTGTCGAAGCCTATTTACGTGGAAGGTCACGGTGACTGCACTATTGGTGCCAGCATTGGAATCAGCGTTTATCCCACCGATGCCACGAATGAGGAGGCGCTCATCAAATGCGCTGATGCTGCGATGTATAAAGTGAAAGAAAGTGGCCGCAATAGTATCCGATATTTCGGAAATGACCCGACCTGATACCTGTCGGTCGGGCCCACATCTTATCCAATGAGAATTTGGTACAATATACAGACCTGGGCCAGCCAGCTGCCAGCAAAGGTCAGCGTGCGGGCAAACGGTATGTTGGCCGTAAAAACCGCATAGTGTGCTGCGCGTAGCCAGAAATAGGCGATTGCCGCAGAAGCCGTAGCCTCATTGGTGGCTTCGGCCAAATGCGCAACGATGACCAACGCGGCAAACGGAGCGAGGTTTTCGACCGCGTTACAGTGTGCTCGCTTGGCCCGTGCGGCCCATCCCGGCAACGGTGTTCCATCAGCCTGGTAAGTCAGCGCCGGAACCAAACCAACATTGCCGATGTGCGCCAGAATATATGGTACCCACATCATGACCGTCAGCCCGGAAACCCACGCCAACATTTCAAGTTCGATAGACATTACAATACCCCTCTTATGCTAACAGACAGGACGAGAATCGGTCTGCTTCGTAGAATTATACACCGGAGCCCCTGTTCGGGGGAGAAAACTTCAAGAGGTTACGCTCACAATCAGAAATATTGCATGCGGTATTGAGCGCTCAGAAGTTACTCTCAGCGGCGAGCCATAGTTTTTGTGTATCCGCACCTGTGTTTTCAGCATCGTAATCGGCGTATTTGAGCGACAGGGAAACCTGATAAAAGAATTTGCGCGATACACTGAAACCAAATTCGCTACCGTGGACTCATATACCCGCTGGCGACCGAACGTCGATTTAGAACCCTAACGATGGCGAGAACCCGGGACCGAACATGATATCAACCCTTCAACACCGTCAGGATATCTTGCAGCACGACGTTGGTTTCAATCGGGTTTGCGACCTCGATACATAGTCGACGGTCAAGGGTTACCGGAACCGGGAATGGGGCAACCAGAGCCCCGGATTTCAGATGTTCGTGAACCAATGCCTTGTGGCCCATTAAAACCCCGGCACCATTTTTAGCCTCTTCCACCGCGAGGCTGTAGAGCGAGAACACCGGCCCTTGCGTATCAATATCGGTGCCCGGCATTGCCTCGTGTATCCAGGTCGTCCAATCATCAATCCACACAGCATCGTGCAGGAACGTTTGAGTGGTCAGATCAGACGGTGCCTTCAATCGCTTGGCAATGGATGGGGCACAAACCGGCAGAATTACGTCCTGACAAATTTTGATAAAACCGGGTGCCGGGCCATCATCATAAAAGATGCTCAGATCAAAAGGCTCTCGGGTCAGCTTTGGCCTGTGCTCCATCGCCGTGACCGAAATCGAGATATCCGGTGCCTTTGTCCGAATTGCGGGTAGTCGGGGCGATAGCCACAATTGCGCGATACTGGGCAACGCGGCAATACGGATATGTTTTGGATTAGCCCGTAAATGCAATGTCTGTACAGCCGCGCCCAACTGGTCAAACGCGTCGCTGAAGTCAGTCAGCACACTTTCCCCAAGTGCGGACAAGTTTACACCTTGTGACCGTCGCTCAAATAGGTCTGCGCCAAACCAACCTTCGAGGGCCTTAACATGCTGGGCAATGGCCCCCGGCGTCACATGCAGTTCCTCTGCGGCGATAGAGAACCCACCGAGACGCCCCGCAGATTCAAAGGCACGCAGGGCATTCAACGGTGGCCCTTTGGGTTTCGGTGGAGATATCGCCATTTTTAGACCTAGTTTTTCTAGGCCAAATTTTAGCAAAACTGATTTGCGTCTGGCTAGCACAATTGTTCTTCTGGTCGAAACAGACGGAGATTGAAATGGCTGCACTTACACATAGAGAATGGGTTCCCGGTCCCTGCGAAGGCTATATCCAGACGATTGCGAAGACCACTTCGGCGGCTACGCCGGAAACCGTCGCATCACGAATTGATGCCCTGATTACCGAAAACAAAGAAATTCATGAACGGGAATGCTTCAATCTAAACCCGGCAACCAATGTCATGAACCCAAGGGCCGAGGCTGTACTGTCTGCCGGGCTTGGTTCACGCCCCTCGCTTGGTTATCCGGGCGACAAATATGAAATGGGTCTGGAGGCCATTGAGGAAATAGAAGCCATCGCTGCTGAATTGTGCGCTGAAATTTTTCAGGCAGAGTTCGCCGAAATTCGTGTCTCCTCTGGGGCCTTGGCCAATCTGTACGGGTTCATGGCAACGTGTAAACCGGGCGATACCATCATTGTGCCACCAGCGACAATTGGCGGGCATGTAACACATTTGGACGCCGGTTGTGCCGGGCTTTACGGATTGGATATTCATACCGCACCAGTCAATGCAGACGGCTACACCATTGATGTGGGCGGTTTGCGGGATCTTGCCGAGAGACTGCAACCCAAACTCATCACCATTGGCGGCAGCCTCAATCTGTTTCCCCACCCGGTTTCCGAGATTCGCGAAATAGCCGACACATGCGGCGCAAAAGTTATGTTCGACGCCGCCCATCAATGCGGGATGATCGCCGGTGGCGCTTGGCCCAATCCGTTGGATCAGGGTGCTCACTTTATGAACATGAGCACCTATAAAAGCCTTGGCGGCCCAGCTGGGGGCCTGATCGTCACCAATGATGCCGAGATCGCCGAGCGTCTGGACACCATCGCCTATCCGGGTATGACGGCGAACTTCGACGCGGCGAAATCCGCCGCCCTGGCGCTGACCATGCTGGACTGGAAGACGCACGGCGGTGCCTATTCAAAGGCAATGGCCGATGTGTCGCAGGCTTTTGCCAAGGCTCTGAACGACCTTGGACTTCCAATCTTTGCCAAGGATCAGGGGTTTACCAGATCACACCAGTTTGCGGTTGAAGCAGCGCCGTATGGTGGTGGGCAGGCCGCCGCGCAGAAACTCAGGAAAGCGGGATTCCTCACATGCGGGATAGGCCTGCCGATTGACCCGGTCGAGGGCGATATGAATGGCCTGCGGCTGGGAACCCCGGAACTTGTCCGGTGGGGTGTGACCGAAACCGATGTGCCAGAAATTGCGGCATTGTTCGCAAGGGCGCTCACCTCGAATGACCCTGAAAGCCTGGCCGCGGAAGTCGCCGGGCTACGCAAAGGGTTCCAGGAACTTCATTTCATCTGTACCGATTAACAAAAAGGAAGCGTGCCAAAGACGGTGAGTTCGTGTTGAAGGCTGGCCGGTTTCGGGTATGTAGGCTGTCAGACTGAACGGATAAACTCGGCGATGCGGGGCTTAATTTCTGTGCGCCAGCGGCGACCGTTGAAAATTCCATAATGGCCTACGTCCTGTTGAACGTGCTCCAGCTTTTTCTTGGCCGATAAACCACTGCACAGGTCCAAGGCAGCGGCGGTCTGGCCCAGGCCGCAAATATCATCCTTGCCACCCTCGATTGTCATCAAGGCCGTTTTCTTGATCTTGCTCGGATCAACAGGTGTCCCCCGGTGGGTCATGATGCCACGTGCCAGCTTATGCTCTTTGAATACCGTTTCGATGGTTTGCAGGAGGAACTCCGCCGGAAGATCCATAACCGAAAGGTATTCATCATAAAATTCGCGGTGCTGATCAGCGGAATCGCCGTCGCCTTCGACCAGATGATTGTAGAGGTCCATATAGGCCTCCATATGACGATCAATGTTCATGGCCATGAAACCGGATAGTTGCGCAAAGCCCGGATAGACTTTGCGCATAACACCCGGCATGGGGAACGGCACGCGGGAAATAACGTTGTTTTCGAACCAGGACAAACCTTTGCTTTCAGCGTGCTCGTTCACCTTAGTCGGGTTGATGCGGGCATCGACCGGGCCACCCATCAAGATTATGGCATGGGGCTGAATAGGATCATCGTCTGCGGCCATCAACGAGACCGCGGCCAAAACCGCAACAACCGGCTGACAGACAGCAAGCACTGATGCATCCGGCCCCATGAAGTGCATGAAATCGATCATCAAATCGATATTGTCGTCCAGATCGAATGACCCCACGGCCGCCGGAATATTTCGCGCATCACACCAATCGGTGACGTACACATCATGATCGGGAAGAAGCGCCTGCACCGTGCCGCGCACCAGTGTGGCGTAATGGCCGGAAAGTGGTGCAACGACCAGCATTTTGGGGTCGGATTTACGTGTTTTCTTGAGACCGGAGAGATCACGGTTGAAGTGAATTAGATTACAGAAATCAGTGCTCATCACCGTATCAATTGAAACAGGAACAGCTTTATCGTCGATCGTCGTGTCGTCAATGCCCCATTGCGGTTTACCGTACCGGCGCGTCATGCGGCTGAGCACTTCGCATGAAGCAGCAACAGAACGACCCATGGGCGTATAGGAAAGTGGGTTAAGCGGTGAAGAACTGATTTGCTGGGTGATCTCGGATATGGCTTTGAAAGGCGCAAGCGTTGCGTGGGTCAATTCATAGGCGTGATACAGCATAAAATAACTTTCCCAGTTTCATCAGGCGCCGCAGATTTCGTTTAATGACAATTACTTATAACCTGGTCATCGCCCGACTCTTTGACTGACTTACCAGTCAATAATTGATGATAGAGCCCCTAAGCACAAGGCTTTCTTCGCTCGATCCGGTCTGCATCGTACCTGACGCGCGTTAAGCTTCCCTGAAAGTCTAGTGTTCAGCGCCTTAACATCCTCTAAAGTTGCATGATCCGTGCGATACCCGCCGGCGGCACGGTGCGTATCAAAGGGCTGTTACAGGGTCTTGGCGATTATGCGGCATCGGCCATATATTGTGGGCCGTAGGATTTAACCGTAACACGATGCATCCGGCGATATTCGGTATAATCACCAACCGCGAAATGTTGCGAGGCGAGATTATCCCATATCACAAGATCATTGGGCGCCCATCTGTGGCGGACCTGATACCGGGGATGGCGCACGCGCTCATACAACATGTGGAGAATGCCTTTCCCTTCGTCGCCGGGCAGCTGGACAATATGATCTGTGAAAACTTCATTCACATTGATATAACGCCGCCCGCTAACAGGATGTTTGGCCACAACCGGGTGAACACAATGGCTATCGGCCCGGTCCATTTTTGCTAAAGCTTCCAAACGGTCCGTCTCCTGATTATGAGAAAGGCTTTCCTGAAAACCGGCCTTCACATCGTGAACCGCGGTCAGAGTCGACAGGAATGTTTGGATTTCCTCGGGCAGATCTTCGAAAATCGCGTACATGTTGGCAAACATGGTATCGCCGCCCCGGGGCGGCAGCACCTTGGCCTGTAACAATGAGCAATGGGGCGGAATAGGGCGGAACGTCATATCCGAATGCCAGATTTCATTGTCTGGCGGTCTTTCCGGTCCATTCTCGATCAGCATGATATTTTCCAGATTATCCACAATCGGATAAAGCGGATGCCGGGGTTCCAGATCACCCAATGCCCGCCCCAGATCAACGTGATGCTGGGCGGTCATGTCCTGCTTGGGCAGAACCAGAACAATATGCTCCATCAACCCGGCGTGTATCTGATCAGCCAACTGTGGCATCGAGGCGTTTGAGACATCAACGCCATGGACCATGGCACCGATACATCCCGTCAGGGGCTCAAACACTAAATCATCCATTTCCTAGCCTTCCTACATCAAACAACAACAGTCTGCCTGAATACTAATGTAACAGGGCTTCAATGATTCGGGATAATGAAAAATAGTTTGCCTAGCTACAGATAAGGCTCATCACCATCATCGTGCCATACCCGATACCGGGGCAACGTATCGTCGGTTTCAAACCACGACATTTTTTCGGCGTGGTGAATGTGACACTGGGGTATGAAGGCTTCGGGGTCATCCAGCGTATTGATGAGAATTTCGATCAGTGGACCATGTTCGCCACCATCGCCTTCCCATGTGAGCGGCGTTCCGCACTGGTCGCAGAAGCCGCGCCCCACACCGGGCGATGATTGATAGATTTTCCGGTCCGCTGGCGTGAAGGTAACTTGTGCCTGTTTAAATCCCACCAGCGCCACAACCGGCGCGCCAGTGTGCTTTCGACAGCTGGTGCAATGACAGTAAATGGTGGATAGCGGATCGCCCACGGCCTCGTACCGCACAGCGCCGCACATGCATCCACCCGCAGCTGTTTTCGATGTATCGTCCATGGGCGCATGGTCACATGATTGCCAAAGGGCCTCAAGGGTGATGTTGTTATCCCAAATGTGAGGCTGGACAGCGGGGCCAAAAACCAGTTGAACAAGCGCAGATGAACGCTATCGTTCTCAACGCAAGTCGGCCACTAGTTTGAAGGAAATTACCCCATGGAACCAAATGTGGAAGCGCATATCGCTGCACTCGCTGAGTCAAAGCATCGTCCGGTCTGGTTCGAATCGGACGATATGCTGGAACCGTTGCCACCGTTGAATGGTGATGCCACCTGCGAACTGTTGATTATTGGGGGTGGATTTACCGGGTTGTGGGCGGCCCTTCAGGCCAAGGAGCGCATGCCGGACCTGAACATTATACTGGTTGAGCAAACGTTTGTGGGCGACGGGGCGTCGGGTCGTAACGGCGGATTCCTCAGCTCCAGCCTGACCCACGGCGAAACCAACGGCGATTATCATTTTCCGGGAGAGGCCGAACAATTGTATGAGTTGGGTCAGCAGAATATGAAAGAGTTCATAGAGACGCTGGAGCGTTACAACATTGATGCGGAGTATGAGGCGGTCGGCTCAACGTCTGTTGCCACCAACGACGCCATGGTCGCGCAACTCCGCAAAGAGTATGAGGCGAGTAAAGCCGCTGGCGACGATGTGGTGTGGTTCGACCGCGATGACATGCGCCGACAGGTTAATTCGCCAACCTATCTGGCTGGTGTGTGGTGGCGCGACGGACAGGACGGCGTGGTTCATCCGGCGAAACTATGCTGGGGGTTGAAGAAAACCATCCTGTCACTGGGCGTTCGCATTTTTGAAGGCACACCCGTCAACAACATCGCCGAAGACGGTGACGGCATGCGATCGACCTGTGACAGTGGCAATGTCCACAGCGGTAAAATTCTCATGGCAACCAATGCCTTTCCCGGCTTGTTGCCGCAAATGCGCCGGCAGGTAATCCCGGTATGGGATTATCAGATCGCCACGGAGCCCCTGAACGACGAGCAACTGGCTTCCATCGGTTGGGGCGAAAGTCGTCATGCCTTATCAAACGCCGCCAACATGTTTCACTATTACCGCATAACGAAAGATAACCGCATCACCTGGGGTGGCGGCGGGTCGATCTGTTATTACTACGGTAGTCGCACGGACCAGAGCGTTGCCGATGATCCCGCTCGGTTCAAACGACTGGCGCGCGAATTTCTGGAAACCTTCCCACAGTTGGAGGGCGTGAAATTCACCAATCGGTGGAGCGGTATTATCGCCTCATCCACGCGGTTCTGCGTGGTGCCGGGTGTAACGTTTAATGGTCGGGTGTCGTGGGCGATTGGCTATACAGGGCTTGGTGTGGGCGCCACACGGTTCGGCGCGCGTATGGGCCTGGAATTGTTGGGCTACCAACCCAGCGAGGTTCTGGACATGGTGTTTATCAAACGCCGGGCCATGAGCTGGTTCCCGGAACCTTTGCGCTGGATCGGTGTTACCCTAACCCGTCACGCTTTGTCCAAGGCCGATGCCAATGGTGGTAAGCGTGGGCTTTGGCTCAAGATATTGGATTTCTTTCACATGGGGTTTGCGTGCTGAAATTTCGTTACTGGCAAACCGACAAGCAAGGAACTGAACTTTGTATTTGAAGATTGGAACAGACGGTGCGTTGTCCATGGAAGAAGTGGACGATTTCAAGCGATTTCATATTTCCGCCGAAATGGACACCATGGCGGGTGATGAAGCGCTGGATGCGTTCAAGGCCATCGCCGACGATGCGGGCGACGATCATTTCTGGCTATCGGTCGACACTATTATTGCCCTGTCCGGGTGCGCCGAAGACGAAAAATGGATGGCGGCATTTTCAGACATGCTGGAAAAAGCGGCACCCTATGGATTTGCCGACCTGGATGGCCATCGCATCAAAGCACATGTGATGTGACCAACAACACCTATGCTGAAGGTTCGGGCTTTTTCCGCTTCAGTGGACTGGAACCAGCTGGCGCAACACCAGATTTAAAATCACCTCGGGCACTCTCGGCTTCACGTTTGGCTTTTCTCGCCAGCTTGCCCTTGTGTGGTTTCTTGGGCTTTTTCTTCTTACCGAACTCATCCCGCCCTTTGATCTTCTTGGACTTGTCGTACTCAGGTTTGTCTGATTTCGATTTATCAAACTTGGGTTTGTCAGACTGGGCTTTATCAGGCCGGGGGCCATCGGACCGGGATTTATCAAATTTCGGTTTGTCAGAACGAAGCTTGTCCATTCTGGGTTTGCTGAACCGGGGTTTGGCCGGTCGTTCATCGTCCGATGCCTCATTGAAAGCATCCGGATCATAACGCGATGAGGGGGCCTGATCGGCGTCACGCTTCTTGAACGGTTTTTTGTCCCTGTTCTCATATGGCTTGCGGCGTGCCTCGTTTGGCTTGCTGCGGGCCTCATATTGTTGGCCGCGCGGTTTATCCCGACCGGCCTTGGGCGTGCCAGCCATACGGGCCACCACAATAGTTTTTTCCAATGTATGGTTCGGGCCGGTGGCCGTGAAAAATCTTTCCGCGTGTTCAGGCCGGACTTCCACATGGGTTTCTGTTTGATGAATCTTAATGGCACCGATGTCGCCTTTGGACATGCCGCCCGCCTTGCACAACATGGGCAGCAACCAGCGTGGTTCAGCATTCTGCTTGCGACCGACAGATAACGAGAACCACACGCCGTCCGCAAAATCGTCACGAATTTTCGACTTACGCTCTGATTTGAAATCTTCAACAGGCGCGTCCAGCAGTTCTTCCGGGGCGGACTGACCCGCCAGGTGCTGGCGCAGGAATGCAGCCGCAATTTGCTCCGCGCTATGGCGGGACAACAGCTCTTTGGCGAATGCCTGTTCTTCTTCGTTCAGCGGCTCGCTCAATGACGGTTCCGCCAGAATACGATCACGATCACGTGCAACCACCTCATCCGCAGATGGCGGCTTGCACCAATTGGCTGAAATGTTGGCCGCGTCCAGCAAGCGCTGTGTCCGCTTGCCGGCGCTCTTCGGCACGATCAACGCACACACGCCTTTGCGTCCGGCCCGACCGGTACGGCCACTTCTGTGTAACAAAATTTCGGGGTTCTTGGGTAAATCAGCGTGAACCACCAGTTCCAGATTGGGCAGATCAATACCACGCGCTGCCACATCGGTGGCGATACACACCCGCGCCCGGCCATCGCGCATGGCTTGCAGGGCGTGGGTACGTTCTTTCTGACTCAGCTCGCCCGACAGCGCCACGACCGCAAATCCGCGGTTAGAAAAACGGCTGGTCATGTGATTGACCGAAGCACGAGTGCTACAAAACACCAACGCATTCTTGGCATCGAAATAGCGCAGCACATTGACAATGGCGTTTTCCCGATCATTGGACGCCACGGTCATGGCCCGGTAATCAATGTCGCTATGCTGTTCACGTTCTTCCGCTGTGCTCACCCGCACGGCATCGCGCTGATAACGCTTGGCCAGATTGCCGATGGTGCGCGGCACCGTTGCTGAAAACATCAATGTTCGGCGTTCTGAGGGTGCTGCACCCAGGATGAATTCCAGATCGTCACGGAAACCCAGATCAAGCATCTCATCAGCTTCATCCAGAACAACTGCGCGTAACGATTTCGTATTCAATGACCCGCGCGAGATATGATCGCGCAACCGACCCGGTGTACCGACCACGATCTGCACACCCTGGTCCAGCGCCCGACGTTCGCCGCGCATGTCCATGCCACCAATACAGGTGGCGGTTTTGGCACCGGTGGCCTCATAAAGCCACGTCAGCTCACGCTCAACCTGAACGGCCAGCTCCCGTGTGGGTGCAACGACCAGCGCCAGAGGCGCATCAGCACGACCGAAATGATCATCGCCATTCAACAACGTAGGCGCAATGGACAGGCCAAAGGCCACGGTTTTACCAGAGCCTGTCTGGGCAGATACCAGCAAATCGGCGTCACGCAGCTCAGGGGCCAGTACGGCGGTCTGCACCGACGTCAGCTGGTCATAGCCACGATTGCTCAGCGCTTTACCCAGCGCAGGAACGACGCCTTCAAAATCAGTCATGTTTTTTCTTTCGGATGATGGAGCGGGTTTGTACGCCCTGTGGGGTGGTGTGTAAAGCATTGCACGGCACCATCGCTAATTCGCGAGGAGTTATGATATGAACTGTGATACGATTTCTCAACGACACAGGAGATACCTATGCCCCCTACCCTCGAGCAAATAAAAAACACCGCCCCGTCTGAACAAATCTGCGAGGTGCTGGAACGCGATGGTGGTGTGATTGTGGAAGACATTCTGACGACAGATCAACTATCGAGCCTGAATGGTGAACTTGATCGCCACGTGGCCGGACTGGCGCCCGGATTGCGGCATCCAACGGAGGAGGAAATGATCGAGTTTTATGGTCATTCCACCATTCGTATTGATGGCCTGCCCGGCAAGTCCGACACGTTTATTGAAATGATGCAGTTACGGCACCTGACCGATGCGGCGGATTATTTCCTGTTACCCAACTGTCAGGACTATCTGTTTAACACCGGTCAGATGATTGAGATTCAACCGGGCGAAAGCGCGCAATTTCTGCACCGGGACGAAGACGCCTGGCAGGAATTCCCGGCACCGCGTCCCTGGTTAGAGGTTGAGGCCATGTTTGCGCTCACCGATTTCACCATTGCCAATGGCGCTACACAAGTGGTGCCGGGTAGCCACCGCTGGCCGCTGGACCGCGTGGCAAAACCGGAAGAGATCGTCCAGGCCGAAATGAGTGCCGGTTCCGCCCTGATCTATATGGGGGCCACCATTCATGGCGGTGGCGAGAACACCACAACGGACGAGCGACGACGTGGCACCTTCCTGGGCTATTCCGTCGGCTGGCTGCGAACCGAAGAAAACATGTTCCTCACCGTGCCCCTTGAAAAGGCAAAAACCATGCCGGTACGTATTCAGGAACTGCTGGGTTACAAAGCCCACCGCAGCATTGGTGTGGTGGATGTGGGCAGCCCCATGGTGATGTTGGAATAGGGCACATGAAGATCACCGTACTTGATGACACCCGCTGCCATCTGGGCGAAGGCCCGGTATGGGATGAGGCTGAACAGGCATTGTACTGGGTGGATAGCCTGGGGCCGACCATATACCGTCATGATTGGGCAACACGAACAACGGCACGCTGGGTACCGCCCGGCGAAAGCATCGGATCACTCACGCTGCGCGCAGGCGACGGGCTAATTCTGGCCATGGATAACGGACTTCATCGGTTTGATTTATCCACTGGTGCCAGCACCGCGATTGCCGAGCCGTTGGCCCCTATCGAAGAAGCGCATTTCAATGATGGCAAGGTGGACCGGGCCGGAAACTTTGTTGCCGGTGGCGTGCATGGCAACGAAGGCGTGCTTGATCCACAACCCGTGTGCCCCATGGTACGCCTGAACGCGGACCATGAGATTACCACCGTGATGGAACAGTTTCTGTGCTTTAACGGCCCCTGTTTCAGCCCCGATGGGGCAACGCTTTACGTAAACGGGCGCGGTAACATGCAAAATATTGAAGCCCTGCCTTACGATTCAGAAACGGGCATCGTTGATGAAGCCGCCGGGTGTATTCTTATTGATGGCATTAACCCCGATGGCACCACAGTGGATGCGGAAGGCACCCTGTGGTCGGCGCAGTGGGATGATCATTGCGTACTGGGCATATCGACTGCCCGGGGGATGAACGGGGATATAACGGGCCGTATTGAGCTGACGGGCCAAGTGGTCAGCAGCGTCATGTTTGGTGGACCGGATCTGGATATCATGTTTGTGACAACACTGGGCAAACCCCATTGGGGTACCACGCCAGAAGCCAAGGATGCCGGTGCTGTCTTTATGATTGAGGGTACCGGGCTTAAAGGAATTGCTGAAAAGCGGTTCGCCGGATAACACGCCTGTAGCCAGAGGTTAGCTGTTCTTTTTCTCTTTGATGTTCAAAATCCGCAGCACATGTTGCCATGCCTGCGTGGGTTTGGCGTAATCGAAGGCCAGACCACGATCGCTATTAGAAATAACAAACCCGTCTACATTCACAGGTACGATATGGCTCATGAGCGGCACACTGAGGTTGATGGTAATAACATCACCCCGCTTCAGTGACTCCGTGCCATCACATTTCAGCAATATGCCCGTGGGAGACACATCAATGATCTCACAAGGTGAGCCCAGATATACCGCACTGATACTTTTCAGATTATACCGTTGCGAACCACGGTTATCTGCTTGTTGTTCCGGACTGCTCTTATCGCTCATCTATCGGCTTCCCATTCTCGTAACATGAACTTCCCCGCATGGAATGGTATTCTCACACATCAAACTCACCTAGCCAATACTATTTGACCGCCTGTGCCTGGTTACCGGATATTTTTTAAAAAAGACAATTTGTGTTAGAGTACTTAAAACATAAATTTGCGAGGCGTAATGACACAAAAAATAGCGACGATGGTGGCCACCGTACTGGTATTGATGGCTTTCAGTACAGTTCCGGTGGTGGCGCAGACCACATATCAGTCATGGGATAACCCGGACCAGGCATCGGATGGTGCTGGTGCGGGCGAGGAACGCCTGAAATCCTTTATGGATCAGTTGGATGCTCTACTCAGCCAGGCTGAAAATGACAAGGCCGCAGACCCGGTATTTTTGCGCGATTTGCGTGAATTGTTAACTGGCTTTGACAGCCCGACCATGAACCTCGTGCTGCATGATGATTTCTCGGACGGTGATTTTGCACAGAATCCGGTATGGGCTGTCGGTGGCGGTCGGTATTTCCTGGAAGAAGGGTGGGGATTGCGCAACGCGCTGGAAACTGCCAAAGCATCCAGCGATGGCACAAAGGTTGATCCCGGCGTACAGTTGTTGGCCAACATACTTGGCCAGGCCCTTGGTGGCAGCACCACCAAAACAACAACCGCCGCCACAAGCACAACACAACCCAACAACATCTTTACCGACGTTACCATTGCCAACGCATTCTCCCTTGAGCTCTCGATGACTTCATGGGTGGGCGAAGGCCGCCTGATTATGGGACCTTATCAGGGCAGCAATCGGAACACGGGATACCGGCTGGTCTATAACATTGGCGGGGCGGTGGAACTGATCGCCAAGTCCTCAGGCGGGACACGGATCATCGGCACCGCGGGCGGACCGTTCACACTGGAAGACAAGAAGGTTCACACCTTCGCATGGACCCGTGATACGGGCGGCAACATGGTTGTAACGTTGGATGGAGACCAGTTGTTCGCCTTGAACGACACCAGCTTCCGCGATCCCTTCCGGGGCTTCGGTATGGCAACCCGCGGCGGTGATTTTATCGTGAAATCCGTGGATATTTACGCCGGGCAGTAGCTTTTAAACCTCACCCGCAAAATGGCAAGCCACGAAGCGCCCCTGGACTTCGCGGGAATCGGGCAGGTCCTGAGAGCAGACTTCTTTCGCGAAAGGACAGCGGCGGTGGAACGCGCAACCGGGTGGCGGGTCCAACGGTGATGGCAACTCACCACGCAGCTCCACTTGTTCCGACCTGGCTAACCGATCATCCGGGTTGACCCGTGGCGTTGATGCCAAAAGCCCGCGTGTGTACGGATGCAGCGGTTTCTCAAATACCGTTTCTTTCGGTCCCTGTTCCGCTGGACGCCCCAGATACATGACCAGCACATCATCGGCCAGGTGGCGAACCACGCTGAGATCGTGTGAGATAAACAGGTAAGCCAGATTGAACTCTTCCTGCAAATCCATGAGCAGGTTAAGGACCTGCGCCTGAATGGATACATCCAGTGCAGAGACAGGCTCGTCCGCGATAATCACCCCCGGTTGCAGCATGAGTGCGCGGGCGATGGCGATGCGCTGTCGTTGGCCGCCCGAGAACATGTGCGGATAGCGATTATAGTGCTCGGGGCGCAACCCCACTTTGGCCATCATGGCCCGTGATGCCTCTTCCCGTTCCTGTTTGCTCAGGCTCGTATTGATCACCAACGGCTCTTCCAGAATGGCACCCACCTTTTTACGTGGGTTGAGCGACCCATACGGGTCTTGAAAAATCATCTGGATGGAACTGCGCAAGGATTTCACCTGTGTTTTATCGGCTATATCGACCTGAGCGCCATTCACAGAGAACGCACCGTCTGTGGGTGCTTCGATCATGGTTAACAAGCGGGCCAGTGTGGATTTTCCACAGCCGGATTCGCCCACAACCGCCAACGTCCGTCCGGCCTGTAACGTAAAGGAAACACCGTTTACGGCCTTCAGGGTCCTGGCCTCGGCAAAGGTGCTTTCCTTGACCATGTAATGCCGGGTCAGATCATGCGCTTCGAGAACGGGTATCATCTCATTCATGTGTCGCCCCGCTTTGCAGCGGCGTGTGACAACGCACCGCGTTCCCCGCCACCCCTTCAAAGGTTGGTGCCTGGGTGCGGCAATGATCGGTGACGATAGAACAACGCGGGTTGAACAGGCAACCGTCCGGTCGGTCGCTCAGCCCCGGCACCACGCCCGGAATGGTCGGCAATCGTCTAAGACCGATACCGCGCTCGGGCAAGGCATCCAACAAGGCCGATGTATAAGGGTGACGCGGGCTGGCAAACAGATCATCAGCGGTGCGCTCTTCCACCATCTGGCCCTCATACATAACCACAACGCGCTGAGCCGTTTCCGCCACCACGGCCATATCGTGGGTGATCAGCACCAACGCCATATTGCGTTCGTCCTGCAATTTAAACAGCAAATCAAGAATCTGTTTTTGGATGGTCACATCCAGCGCTGTTGTCGGCTCATCCGCGATCAGCAACCGCGGATTGCACGCGATCGCCATGGCGATCATTACACGCTGGTTCATGCCACCCGATAGCTGGTGCGGGTAAGCGGAAAGCCGTGTTGCCGGGGCCGGAATACCGACCTGATCCAGCAACTCAATGGTGCGTTCCTTGCGCATGGCACGGGTACCGCCTTCGTGGACATTCAGGGTTTCCATAATCTGAAAGCCCACCGTAAAACAGGGGTTCAGACTGGTCATGGGTTCTTGAAACACCATGGCGATGTCATTACCGGTAATGCGTCGACGTTCCGACTCTGACATGCTCAGCAGATCACTTCCGTCGAAGTTCAGCTTGTCAGCTGTGACCCGGCCGGGGTAGCCCACCAGTCCCATCAGCGCCAACATGGTGACGCTTTTGCCAGACCCGGATTCACCCACAACACCCACCACGTCACCTTCGTTGATGGTCATATGGATGCCGTCCACGGCCTTTAGCACCCCGCCTGATGTAGGAAACTCAACACTCAGGTTTTCGATTTCAAGCAGGCTCATGATCTTTTTAGCCGGGGGTCCAGCGCATCGCGCAGCCCGTCACCAAGAAGGTTAATCGCCAAAACGGCCAGCAGGATTGCCAGGCCCGGAAACGTCACCGTCCACGGTGCACTGAGCATCAAATCACGATTTTCAGCAATCAGCGTACCCCATTCTGGCTGAGGCGGTTGTGCGCCCATGCCCAAAAACCCTAACGCCGCCGTATCCAGAATGGCGGTGGAAAAACTCAACGTGGCCTGCACGATCAACGGTGCCATACAATTGGGCAGGATGGTGATGAACATAATGCGCAGACGTCCAGCACCCGCTACGCGGCTGGCTACCACATATTCACGTGAAGCTTCGGAGATGGCCGAGGCCCGTGTCAGGCGCACGAAATACGGTAAGTAGGTGATCGAAATCGCGATCATGGCATTCACCAATCCCGGCCCCAATACAGCGACCAACACCAACGCCATCAGCAAACCCGGCACGGACAAGATGGTATCCATAATCCGCATGATCAGCGTCTCAACGATACCGCGGAAGTAGGCCGCCGTGAGGCCAATAATGATTCCGAATGTGAGGCAAATCAGAATAACGATACCGCCCGCCATCAGCGACAGACGAGAGCCATGGATGATACGCGACAACATATCGCGGCCAGCATAGTCGGTGCCAAGCAGGAACCGGGAACTGCCACCTTCGACCCAGGCCGGCGGTGCTTCAAAAAATTCCCGATACTGTTCACTAGGATCGTGCGGTGAAATCACATCGGCAAATAATGCCATAAAAAGCACACCGACCATGAACGCCAAACCAATGACAGCGGTTTTGTTTTCTGAGAAATAAAACCAGAATTCAGCCAGTTGGCGACGGGTTTCGCCCACTTGATTTGAATTCTGGTCGTTATTGTTTTCGCTCATCACACCCACCCTATCGCGTATGCAATATGCGTGGGTTGATCAGACCATACGTGAGGTCCACGACCAAATTGACGGCCATGACACACATGGCGATGAGAACGAGGCCGCCCTGCACGGCGAAATAATCACGGCTGAATACAGAAAAAATGATCCACTTGCCAATACCCGGCCAACTGAAAATCGTTTCAGTCAGGATAGCCCCCGCCAGCAAGACGCCGACCTGTAAACCAATGACGGTCACCACCGTGATCATGGCATTCCGCAGCGCATGCAGCCCATATATGCGGAGAGGCCCAAGGCCCTTTGCTCGAGCGGTCCGAACATAATCCTCGCTCAACACCTCAAGCATGGCAGATCGCGTCTGGCGGGCGATAATCGCCAGCGGTATGGTGCCCAGAACGATGCTTGGCAGCACAAGATGATGAAGGGCCGACCAGAAAGCACCGTCTTCGTCACTCAATAAACTATCGATTAAAAGAAAGCCGGTGACAGTATCCACGTCATAAAAGAACGAAATACGTCCCGACACAGGGGTCATACCCAAAATGTTCGAGAACAGAATAATCAGCAGCAGACCCCACCAGAAAATTGGCATGGAATAGCCGATCAGGCTAACCCCCATGATGCCCTGATCATAGAATGTGCGGCGCTTGACCGCGGCAAAAATGCCCGCGGGCAAACCCACCACGATCGCAAAAATAATGGCGCACAGCCCCAACTCTACGGTGGCGGGGAAAAGTTCCATAAACTCATCAATGACTGGGCGATTGGTTAGCACAGAAGTGCCAAAGTCGCCCTGAAGAATCCCAACTATGTAATCGAAATATTGTTCCCAAATGGGTTTATCAAATCCCAGTTGCGTCATGATGATGTTGTATTGCTCGGCGGACATCCCGCGCTCACCGGCAAGGGTCTCAACCGGATCACCAGGCAAAATTCTGATGAAGCCGAACGCCAGCAGTGTCACGCCGAAGAAGACGGGCACAAGGACGGCCAGACGGTTCAGAAGAAAGGAAAGCACGGATCAGTTACACCTGGATTGATCGCGAGGCAGAAAAACAATTGGCGGGAGGAAATTCCCCCCGCCAATCGATCATATGGCAGATCTTTATTTCAGGTCCACGTATTTGAAGATATGACTTCCAAGCGGATGGATCTTGAAGCCGATAACTTCCTTACGCACAGGGCGAAACTGTACCGAGTGCGCAATGGTGAACCATGGAGCTTCACGCTTGAAGATGACCTGGGCTTCTTCATAAAGCTTGGTGCGTTCAGCTTGATCAGATGTTTTCTTGGCATCGCGAAGCAAGCCATCGAACTCTTTATCACACCAACGTGCCACGTTTGATTTAGCTGCTTCACAACCGAGCAGAACAAACATGAAGTTGTCGGGATCACCATTATCACCCGTCCAACCCAGCAGGGCGGTGTCATGTTCACCTTGACGGACGCGATCCAGATACTCGCCCCATTCGAAAGAAACGATTTCTGCGGTCACACCGACTTTGGCCCAGTCTGCCTGAATTAGTTCAGCCATACGACGGGCATTGGGGTTGTATGGACGTTGAACCGGCATAGCCCAGATGTTTGTTTTCAAACCACTGACACCTGCCTCAGCCAACAGGGCTTTGGCGGCTGCCGGATCATAGGGGTAATCCACAACGTCATTGTTGTAGGACCACATGGTTGGTGGGATCGGATTCTTAGCCGCAGAACCGGCGCCCTTGAATACCACGTCTAGAATAGCTTGCTTGTCGATGGCCATACTCAGGGCACGGCGAACGCGCACATCATCAAACGGTTTTTTCTCAGCATTAAAACCAAGATAACCAACGTTCAGGCCTTCTTGACTCAACAGGTTGATATCTGGATCCTTGGACATAGCGTCCAGATCAGCCGGATTTGGATACGGCATGATGTGGCATTCGCCAGCTTTCAGTTTCTGATAGCGAACGGATGCATCACTGGTGATGGCAAAGACCAGTTTGTCGATCTTTGGACGGCCTTCCCAGTAATCATCATGAGCCTCATAACGGATTACGGCGTCTTTTTTGTAAGACTTGAAGACAAAAGGTCCGGTACCGATTGGTGCCGTATCAACCGTTTCCATGGTACCCGCAGCCGCCATCACGTCAGCATATTCAGCAGACAAGATTGAGGCGAAGTCCATGGCAAGGTTAGAAACGAAAGGCGCATCCGGTGAGTTCAGTGTAATCTTGACGGTATAGTCGTCAATTTTCTCAATGGCGTTAAGCGCCGCACCCATATCCATCCAACCGAAGTACAGGTACTTGCCGCCGGAAACCGGATAGTAGGGATGATCTTCTTTCCACTGCCGGTTAAAGGTGAAGAGAATGTCATCTGCATTGAAATCGCGTGTTGGTGTGAAGTGATCATTGCTGTGCCACTTAACGCCTTTACGCAGGTTGAAAGTATAGCTCAGTCCATCACTCGATGCCGACCAGGATTCAGCCAATCCGGGCACAACCTTGGTTGTTCCGGGCTCAAACTCAACCAGCCGATTGTAAATGGTCTGGGCAGACGCATCAAAGGTCGTGCCAGCCGAATACAACGCCGGGTTGAAGCCTTCCGGGCTGCCTTCCGAGCAATAGACGAGCGTTTTTGCTTCCGCACTTGTCGGCGTAAACGCCGTCATCGTCGCTACGGCGACGGCCCCCAGGACCGCGCCAATAAATTTGATTTTCATTGTTTTATCTCCCTCTGTAATGCCGTTATTTCCGGCTTTCCGATTTGCTTTTTCCTCACCGGATAGAAGATATTCGGCTTATAGGCGCAAATGGTCAAGCATCAGGCTGGTGGATCAGCAAGTTGTGATCAGGGAGTTTTTGGAAATTCAGACGAATTCTATTCGACGCGGCGATAGAAGTCCGTGTTCAATAACGTGGCCTCGGAAAGGGTACGGCGGCGGGTTTGACGGTCTTCCTGAACCACCTGGAAATGCGGGATTGGTGTAACGTCACTGCCTTCATCGGCAACAATCCATACAATGGACGGGTCATCCGCTTTAACGAATCGATCACCGATATTGACGTGTGATCCGGCACGAGATTTTTCAAACACTGTAAACTTATCCTCAGGAGTGAGAGCCGCAGACTTGAATATGATTGGGTGTCGATACGACGATATCACCGCGTGATCAAGCAGTTCCAAGTGAACTTGCGTAAATTCCTTGGTATTGAGGCCACAACGGTCTTTTTTTTAATGGCTTTTAGAGGGGTGACGTAAGCCGCACGACAGGATACCAATGACGAATCATGCCTCAATCAGATAAAAAATCCAACAAAACGCCCGTACAAGTCCCCGTAGCACCGGTACTGGTTGCCACCGCGCAAGGTGCTGTGTGGTTGAGCGAAGACGGCGAGTTTGAACTGCTGAACAGGAAATCTCTCGAAACCCGGTTAGCCGACACCCCCTGCCCCTTTGTTTGCCATGCCAAGGCCACCGCGCGCCGGTTGGGCGTCAAGCCATTCCCGGCTTATGATATTCTGGAACTCTATGCTTTTGCGCGACCTGCTGTGTTCTGCTTGCCTACCGCGCTTGGCATTGCCCAAGCGCTTCAATTACCCCTGCCCACCAGCCACGAAGACGAAGTCATGTTGCTGCCCCGTGCGGCGGCGGTCCTGTTACAGGAACTGGCCACTTACAGGCCACCCGCCAATTCATCCAAAGGGGGCCGTAACGACGATGGCCGAGCCGCAATTGCCTCGGCCATGTCACAAGGTGGCTGGGTATGGGGACAATCTGTACTGGCCGCCGTGGGGCAGGCATACGGAAAAGGCAACACGCCTACGCCATCTACGATCACGGCGGGCCTGAAGATATGGGCTAAACTGGACGAGTGGGAAGAAGGTGCGCCCGAACCGCCGCCTGATAACCGGCCCGTGGAACCCGTTGAGGCCCGCGCCCGGTTGGCACAGTTGTTGGGGGCTAAATCCGAAGACCGGACCGAACAGGTAAATTACGCCGCCGCCGCCGCCCGCGCCTTTATGCCGCGTGAACAAGCGGGCGAACCCCACGTGGTTGTGGCCGAAGCTGGCACCGGTATTGGCAAAACGCTGGGCTACATCGCACCCGCCAGTGTATGGGCCGAAAAGAACCGGGGCACGGTGTGGATCAGCACCTACACCCGTAATCTACAACGGCAGTTGGATTTGGAACTGGATCGGCTGTTCCCTTTTCCCGAAGAAAAGAACACCCGCGTGGTTGTCCGCAAAGGTCGGGAAAATTATCTGTGCCTGTTGAATTTCGAGGAATCCGTTAATCGAATTCCCACATCTCAAAGCGGTGGTGCTGTGCCGCTTGGTCTGATGGCACGCTGGGCTAGTGCCAGTCGTGATGGCGATATGATTGGGGGAGATTTTCCGGCGTGGCTGTCTGATCTGGTCGGTAGGCGAGAGACTATTGATCTGACCGATACGCGCGGCGAGTGCACCTATTCGGCCTGCGCACATTACAAAAAATGCTTTATCGAACATTCCCAGCGGCGGGCGCGCCGCGCCGATATCGTAGTCGCCAACCATGCCCTAGTGATGGTTCACGCCGCCCTTGGGGGGGCTGAGAACGGCGCGGATGGCAATGCGCCCACACGATTTGTATTCGATGAAGGTCACCACCTGTTCGATGCCGCCGACAGCGCCTTTGCGGCCCATTTAAGCGGCTACGAAACCATGGACCTACGGCGGTGGCTGGTGGGGGCGGAAAGTGCTTCCCGGTCACGATCCCGTGGCTTGAAAACCCGCATTGGTGATCTGATTGCAGGGGACGAAGTAGCGGAAAAGGCTTTGGACGATGCCATGCGCGCGGCCCATGTCTTACCGCCCGGTGGCTGGCTACAGCGTATTGCAGCGGGCGATCCAAACGGTGCCGCCGAGACGTTTTTTGCGCGTGTTCGTCAGCAAGTCTACGCCCGCGACGACAGCAACAACGCCACCTACAGCCTGGAAACCGACACCACCGCGCCGGTTGAGGGCTTGTCAGATGCGGCCACGGAATTCCAAACCGCATTGGGTCGGTTGTCGGTCCCGCTGACAAAATTGATCAAGGCGCTCTACACAATTTTGGATCAGGAAGCTGAAACCCTGGACAGCGCATCGCGTAACCGGATCGATGCGGTGTGCCGGGGGATTGAGCGCCGCGCCATCCTGCCGCTCAAAGCCTGGGGGTCCATGCTTCAATCGTTGTCAGCCGATACCCCTGAAGCTTTCGTAGACTGGTTCAGTGTGGAACGACGCGGCGGGAACGACTGGGACGTAGGCCTTAATCGCCATTGGGTCGATCCCACTGACCCGTTTTGCGAGGTTGTGGTGGAACCAGCTCACGGTGTCTTGATCACATCAGCGACGCTTCGTGATGGTGAAATTGAAGAGGAACAGGATATAGAGCGTAGCTGGAAGACAGCCACCGCCCGCACCGGGGCTGATCACCTAGGCGCCCCGGCAATCTTACACGATTTTCCGTCACCTTTTTCCTATGGCGATGCAACGCGGGTGTTGATTGTGGGTGATGTGCGTCGTGATGACCCGGCCCAGGTTTCGGCCGCTTACCGAACCCTGTTTCAGGCATCGGGCGGTGGTGGCCTTGGCCTGTTTACCGCCATTAGCCGCCTGCGGGCCGTGCATGAACGGATCGCACCTGAGCTGGACAAAAGTGGTATCTCATTGCTGGCCCAGCATGTCGACCCCTTGGACACCGGTACGCTGGTGGATATCTTCCGCGCCGAAGAAGACACATGCCTGTTAGGCACCGACGCGGTCCGTGACGGTGTGGATGTGCCAGGTCGGTCGCTCAGGCTTATCGTATTTGATCGGGTGCCATGGCCGCGCCCTGATATTCTGCACCGGGCGAGACGGGACCGTTTTGGTGGCCGGGCCTATGATGAAATGCTGACGCGCCTGAAATTAAAACAAGCCTATGGGCGGCTCATTCGAAGGTCCAGCGATCGCGGGATATTCGTCATGTTGGACAAAGCCATGCCTTCCAGGTTGCTGAACGCTTTCCCCAGCGGCGTGGAGGTAATCCGCACCGGGTTGGCACAGGCCGCCGATATTACACAGGCGTTTTTATCCGAGGCTCATACTGATACAGAGGCTGATTAGGGCCGCCATCAGGGTCTGGTACAACCATGATGTCCTCATTGGCATACCGGCCTACGCACTGATCCGTACTTTCCTTTACGATGCTTCGGCGCATACCGAGATCCACACTCAACCAACGCGCCTGCAAGTGTTCGGGAATGCGGGCCATCGTCATGGAATCCTTCAACATCTCGTGTCTGATCTGAAAGATTTCCTCGGTGATGAACTGATGTTTATGGGCTTGTAAAGGGCCGCGACCACCGTAGATTTTACCACCGCCAAGAACACCCATCATAAACTCAGTTTGCTGGGATTCCAGAAAAGCGCGATCCTTGCCTTCAAAAAACTTGCCCAGCCATGGATGAGCGAACAATTTGGTGTAAAGGTGCTTGTGCACCAGCTCAATCGCCGGTCGGCCACCCATCTCGTCAAAATAGCCCACAAATTCTGTGATGGCTTCCCGCTCTGGGCTTCTTCGCTCCGCAGTTGCCCGGTCTGATGATCGCCGATCAGTGCTCATGCCTGTTTGTCCAATTTTCCCACAATAAACGTGCTCGCACGCCCAAGCCCAGGAACGGCTCAGGCGGCAGTGCGTCCGCTACACCTAGGGATTCCATGTGAGATATCAAGGGGTTTTCAACATTTGTGGCCTGATCAGCCGCCAAAAGACCCGATGCGGTACCCTTGGTGACACCCACGGCATTCTGGCAAACAGCGGACCACGCGTTTGGGGCTACCTGCCCAAAACCTGGCGAGCCATTGCGTGATAAGCACACATAGCCAGTCCATGTGTGTTCCATGGTGACGTTTGGCAGCATGGGAAAGCGTTTCAGGAACATGCGCTGGTGATCCCGCCTGATCCGCGCACGGTCAGCATCCGTGCAATTTCTGAGTGGGCTGTAATGTATATTCTGGCGGATCAGGATACGGTGATCCTGCGTCAGACGCATGGTAATGGATACAAACGCATTGGCCGGTGTAATGCCCCAGCTATCCACGTTACCAAGGGCGGCGCGTTCCTGCTCGGTAAGTTGTCGGCTCAGACTGGCATGGGCAGTGAAATTAAGCAGATGGTTTTTGAAGAAACCAAACTGTCCGGCAAGACCATTGACCGCTAAAATCATTTTGGGTGCGCGGATGCTGCCCACTGGTGTTTCCAGTGTGATGCCGCCTGCATAATCAACGGCCGTCACCGGGGTGTTTTCATAAAAGGTCAC
>JABJGO010000082.1 GCA_018662225.1 Rhodospirillales bacterium
AACGTGAGAATCAAAAGCCTACAAGTTTGCCATATTATGCATCGCGTTGATGCATAATATGAAACAGTTGTGACTCATATACTGAGAATAACCCGCATTCTGGACTGATATAGCGAGAATCCGTTTTGTTCTGATTACGGGTGCAAAGCAGACTACATTTCAGATCACTAAAAAGGTCTGTAAATGACCCAAGTCGGAAATCTTCCTAACTCTCACGATGCAACGCTCCCAAGAATTTGTCTACAACAAGGCCATCATCAGAAAGCGGCATTTTGATAATCTGGACGCGGAGATGCTCACGTTCTTGCCAAAAAACTGGGCCACTGGCGAGTGTAATTTTCTTTTCTGTCGCTAACATCGTTAAGAGGTTTTTGTCATCTTCGTCGAACCCAAAGTCTAACTCGCTCATACGTTTCCCGGTGAGATCGACGCCGTAAAGATCAACCGACTTTCCACCCCATAATCGGTAAACAAAATCATCTGTTCGGCCAGGCATGAAATCCCCGACGCGGAGCCTTCCGTACCAACCGTCAAAATCCTCAAAAGAGAAATCTTTCCACGCCGGGAGCAATAAATCCTGAAACTTTGACTGCCATAATTCAACGAGTGGTTCAAAGACACCAAACTCTTTAACGGGCGTATCCACCTCGTAGACGTGGTAGGTCCAGCCTTGTGCTTCTTTCCAGAATGTCATTTTTATATATTTTCATCCATAAAAATGACCGTACATTTTATTTGGAAATAGCACAATGTCAGGCCCCTACTGCGAAAACGGGGATCGGTATCGTGAGGAAGACACGCGAATGCAATTTTCCGCTTCTGGTTATTCTCGGAAGTGATCAACGCCCGACAAGAATGTCCGGCCCTGGTGGGTAACCAGAAACCATCGCTAACGGAATTCTCACCTTATGGGTCCACAATTCTCACTTTATGAGTCAAATCACACTTCAAAAACCGAACAGATTGAGTCAATTTGTTCGGTTTTTGCACTAGTTCCAGCCTTCAACCCCGGTCATATCAGGCAGGTGGTGGGCGATCCCCTTGTGGCAATCGATGCAGGTTTTCTCACCCGTTCCTAACAATCGCTGGTGGCTGTTCGCCGCGCGGGCACTTTGGGCCGTGATGTCCATATATTCATAATTATGGCAGTTGCGACATTCCAGTGAATCATTGGCTTTCAAGCGCGCCCATTCGTTTTGGGCCAGCGTTAATCGCATGGCTTCAAATTTTTTGCGCGTATTGATGGTGCCAAAAACCTTGCCCCAGACTTCTTTTGAGGCCTGCATCTTGCGGGCGATCTTGTCCGTCCAATTGTGTGGCACATGGCAATCTGGACATGTGGCACGAACACCGGATCGATTTGAATAGTGCACGGTGGTCCGTAGTTCCTCAAATGCGTTGTTGCGCATCTCATGGCAACTGATACAGAAAGCTTCCGTATTCGTGGCTTCCAGCACCGTATTAAAGCCACCCCAGAAAATAATCCCGGCGACAAACCCGCCAATGGTCAGGGTCGCCAGTGAAAAGTGGCGGCTGGGACGGCCAAGGCCTTGCCAGATGTTCATCATGCGGCGAAACAGGTTCACGGCAGTCTCCTCCTACTGTTTCTGGCTACTGACCTGATGACAAATCATCAGCGTCGATAAACATGTTTTCCACGAGCGGTGAAACCGAAAGCTGCGGCACATGACACTGGTGACAGAAATAGCGTTGCGCTGTCACGTCAGACAATACTTGTCCCACACGGTTCATAAAGTGCGTCACGCTAACCATAGGGGCCTGAGACAGGCCTACGGCCTTGCGACTGTGACAACTCATACATTTGTTGCTGTTCAGATCAATGCGGTAACCACGGATCTTATGCGGGATAACCGGCGGCTGTTCCGGATAATTCCGAACCTCACGTAATTCCGTGAAGGACGGCTTTGGCATATCCGGGGGCGTCGGTTGCTGGGTCAAATCAAAGGTACGCAAGGTAGCAATATTGTCTTCAGCAAAACTGAGCGATGACGTCATCATGATGGCGAGCGCAAACAATCCAGCGGCAAGCCCGTGTGAAATCATCCTCAGGCGGGAATAATTTTGACTGCACATTTCTTGTAATCCGTCTGCTTTGAAAGGGGATCGGTGGCATCAAGTGTCACCTTGTTAATAAGTTGGCTGGCATCGAACCAGGGTACGAAGACCAGACCTTTGGGCGGGCGGTTACGACCACGCGTTTCAACCCGGCTGTTAATCTCGCCACGCCTGGATACCACCCGAACCTCGCTACCCCGGCGCAAACCGCGGGCATCGGCATCATCGGGATGCATATACACCTTGGCGTCCGGGTATGCTTTATAAAGCTCAGGCACGCGTTGGGTCATGGAGCCGGAGTGCCAGTGCTCCAGCACACGGCCGGTACACAGCCACATATCGTATTCGGCATCGGGCGATTCAGCCGGTGGCTCGTATGGCAATGCGAAAATATTCGCCCGACCATCCTTATGGCCATAGAACTGAATGCCCTTCCCGGATTCCACGTAAGGGTCCAGATCTTCACGAAACCGCCACTTGGTTTCCTTGCCGTCGACCACAGGCCAGCGCAACCCGCGCTCCTTGTGATAGGTATCGAAGTCGGCCAGGTCATGGGCGTGACCACGCCCGAACTGAGCGTATTCTTCAAACAATCCTTTTTGAATATAGAAACCAAAATCCTTGGATTCGTGGTTGTCATAGTCATGATGAGTTTCAGACAGTGGATAGCGATCCACGTTACCGTTCCGATACAGGATATCGTACAGCGTCTTGCCGCGGTGTTCCGGCATCTTGGCCAAAAGTTCTTCGGGCCAGACTTCTTCTACCTTGAAGCGTTTGGAGAACTCGACCAACTGCCACAAATCAGACTTGGACTCGCCCGGTGCCGGGACCAGTTCATGCCAGAACTGGGTACGCCGTTCAGCATTACCATAAGCGCCTTCTTTTTCCACCCACATTGCGGTAGGCAAAATCAGATCGGCGGCCTCGGCTGTGACCGTAGGATAAGCATCCGATACCACAATAAAGGCATCGGGGTTACGATATCCGGGTAACGTTTCCTCGTTGAGGTTAGCCGCGGCCTGAACGTTATTGTTCACCTGTACCCAATAAGCATTCAACTTGCCATCACGCAGCATGCGATTGTGCTGAACCGCGTGATAACCGGGTTTTTCAGGGATGGTGCCGTCGGGCAGCTTCCAGATGTCTTCGGCAATGGCGCGGTGCTTGGGGTTCTTAACCACCATATCAGCGGGTAACCGGTGCGAGAACGTACCGACCTCACGCGCCGTGCCACACGCCGAAGGCTGCCCCGTCAACGAGAACGGACTGTTGCCCGGCTCGGAAATCTTGCCGGTAAGCAGGTGAATATTGTAGAGCAGGTTATTGCACCACACCCCACGGGTATGCTGATTGACACCCATGGTCCACAAGGACATCACCCGTGTATCGGGCTTGGCATACAGCTCAGCCAAAGCGATCAGATCGTCTTTGGACACGCCGGACAATTCGGAGACTGTGTCCACGTCATAGTCGGCCACAAATGCAGCGTATTCTTCAAACGTGATTTCCGTGGAGCCGCCTGCCTTCTTGGCATTCTTGGCTTTTTTCTGGAGCGGGTGATCCGGCCGCAGGCCGTAACCGATATCCGTATTTCCACGTCTGAAATTGGTGTGGTCCTTCACAAAATCCTTGTTCACTCGGCCCGTTTCAATGATGTATTTGGCGATAAAGTTGAGGATTGCCAGGTCCGTTTGTGGTGTAAACACCATGGGTATATCGGCCAAATCGAACGAACGGTGCTTGTACGTAGACAGAACGGCCACCTTCACATGTTTGTGGCTCAACCGGCGATCCGTTAACCGGGTCCACAGGATCGGATGCATTTCCGCCATGTTGGAACCCCACAGCACGAACGCGTCAGCCGCTTCGAAATCGTCGTAACACCCCATGGGCTCATCAATACCGAACGTCCGCATAAAGCCACCGACGGCGGATGCCATACAATGCCGGGCGTTAGGATCGATATTGTTAGACCGGAAGCCAGCCTTCATCAGTTTGGATGCGGCATAGCCTTCCCACACGGTCCACTGGCCTGAGCCGAACATACCCACAGACGTGGGGCCGTTCTTCTTCAACGCGGCCTTGAACTTCTCGGCCATAACATCGAAGGCCTGATCCCACGATACAGGGGTAAATTCGCCTGTTTTGCTATAGGCGCCATCGGTCATGCGCAGCAAAGGCTGCGTCAGACGATCCTTACCGTACATAATCTTGGAAAGGAAATACCCTTTCACGCAATTCAGCCCGCGGTTGACCTCGGCCAGAATATCGCCGTGCGTTGCCACAACGCGTTCATTCTTAGTGGCCACCATGACGCTGCAACCCGTGCCGCAAAACCGGCAAGGTGCCTTTGACCATTTCATTCTCGTGTTAGTTGTACTTGTAGCCAGACTGGATGCCGCTGCCGGGGCGCTCACACCAGCCGCTGCGGCTGCCGCAACCAGAGCGTTTGCCTTCATATAGTCACGACGGCTCAAACCTTTGTTGAGGCCTTTCTTTTGGCCCAGATCCTTTTCGATGTTCTTGGTGTCACGCATCGCCATCATCCTCAATCTGGTGATAGACAAGTGAAACCGAGATAACACCGTCTGTCTTTTCTATCTTTGTGATTGTGCTCAACAACTCAGAATCGCTGTTTGCTTCTACTGTCATGATGAGCTTACCAGGCGTTTCCGTTACATGAACTTCCACACCGGGTAGCGCCGTCAGTTGCGGCACGATCGTGGGATTTTTCTCTGACCAGGCCTGTACATACAAACTGGCGATGTGTCCGGTGTCCGTATTAAACGCCCCGGTCAGTAACCCTCGCCGGGTTGTAAGGCCTGGATCGCGTGATTTTTGTATCATTTTGTCACCTTCGGTATATCGACCAGCCATGACGCACTGGAAACGACTCATACGTAATTTTATTTAAGAGATGCTGGGTGGACCGGTCAGAATTTGCGTTAGCCACACCGCAAATCCGTATCCCCCGACAATAGCCACTGCCAAAGCCGGCGCAACAATCATTGTCAGAAAAAGGAACAGCTTTAGCTCTCCACCTTTTGACACTGTAATCGGTTCGCTATTCATCCTGATTAGCCCTGTTTTCATAAATCAGACAACGTAGTGTCATGTTTAATGCTGCTGATGTAATCATGCTTTGATCTAGATCACGATAACATACAATAAAATGCAGCGTAGCAAAAATATTTTCTAGTAACCTCTACCACGACGGTCTACGCCGCTCTTCCGCCGGTTGCGGTCGCCGATGGGAATACGTTTGGCGCGACGGTCAATTGGGCTGCGCTTTATAGGAGGACTTTCGCTGCTGTCATTGTTGCTCGAAGCACTATTCATCCAGTCGGGCTTGCCTTCTTTCTTGGTGGGGTTGATTTCCACCATTCGGATTTCATTCTGCTTCTTGGGTTTGTGCTTAACTTCGACCATACGGTAGTCTGGAGTATACTCTTCCCGGTCCTTGCTGGTCACAACGACTTGATCCTGAAACACCCGCTCTTCGCTCATGGGGCCGGAAATGTCTCGGTCTTCACGGGTTTTCGTTTGTCCAAACCACCTGTTCGCCATATTTTTAGCGGCCAGTTTGGCCCATTCTGGCAAACCTTCAATTTGCTGGAATTCAATCGGTACACCACCGGCTTTCTTGACCGCTACAATTTTCTGGGCGTTCACCGTACCGTCTTCGTTGGTTATATCGTTCACATCTGCGGCCACCAGAATTTCCGGCACATCCATTTCCTGGAACCGATCGCTGAGTATGCTGGTTCCAATCTCGTTGATCAGGATCGCCGCCCGGTGATATCCCTGTTCCTTATCCACACCATCAAATCGCATGATGAAATTATCGCCCTGAACTGCCGCCGAATCTTTGGGGCTTTTACGGGATAGCTCGAATTTGCGATCACAAATTTCCAGCAAGCCATCGGCAGCCCGGCTATCGCGTCCCCCCATCATGTCAAATACGGGTGTCAGGCCAAAAATAAAGACTGTATCACCAGAACTGCCCCTACCAGCGCTGAGCACCGTGTTGCCGTCCAGCGACTCCATCTCAGCCGATAACGTTTCTATCACGGACGCCTCTACGTCCTTGTCGATGTCCTCGGAAAGGTCATCTTCTTCCTTGAACGCATCCGCCAACCGGCCAAAAAGTGACTTCTTTGCCATGCCATAAATCCATTATTATTACCTGCCCCCAAGGTTGGGTCTATTCTATGGGCATGACGACAGGAATTTCCAGCGCAATATGGCCTGCACAACAACTTGTTACATGGTATGTTGTGCATGGTGTACCACTAGAGCACGATCGTTTCGAATAGAATCACTTCGTGATACTTTTGAAGCGTGAATCGTCCTCTACTCCATATATTTAGGGGCTTATTCACGTTCTTGAATGAATCAATCAAGAACGTGAATAAGCCCCTAGGGTGCAGGAGCCAGGGATTCATCGTCTTCCGCCTCAGCGAGCAGGCGTTCTCGGTAGAATACGTACAAGCCGGATGCCACAATAATGACGATACCCACCCACGTAACCACATCCGGGAAGTCACCAAAGAACATATAGCCAAGTATCGTCGCGCTGATAATCTCCATATACTGGAACGGCGCGACCAGTCCCGCCCCCACACGCCGCACCGCCATAATGATCATTAGATGGCCAAATGTGCCAATAAATCCAAGGCCACCAAGCAAGGCCCATTCCATGGCTGTGGGCCAGACAAAACTGAGAGTATCTATACCGTTGACCTTGCCCACCAACAGGCCAGCAGACAGGGTAAGCATGCCGAAAACCCCTGTGTAGAACTGCATGGCGACGGCGCTACTGGTACCTGCCAACCAACGGGTAAGAACCATATAAAACGCGAACAGAGTCGCGGCGCCCAGAGGGTACAGGGCGCTGACACCGAATATCTCATAACTGGGTTGCACAATGATCATAGCACCACAGAACCCAACGCTGATCGCGGCCAATCGCCGCCACCCGACCCGCTCGCCTAACAACACCACCGACAACAGAGTCAGAATAAACGGCTCAACAAAAAAGATCGCAATGGCATCCGCCAACGGCAGGACTCGGAGCGATGTAAAAAACATCAGCGTCGCCCCGCCGATCAAAACCCCGCGTGCCGCGTGCCCCCATATTTTCCGCCCGACGCCAAGTCCGCCATAGTACAGAACAAACGGAATCAAAATCACGGTCTGAAAAAAGAACCTAGACCATGTCACCTGACCAGATGAGATCGTACCCGACACACCCTTGGCGATGGCGTCGATACCAGGCATGAGCAGCATGGCAATAATCATCAGCACCATGCCTTCCTGAACGCGTTTGCGTGCGGCAACAGGCTTGGGCGTGTCAGCTATATTTTCGTTACTCATTCAGATAATTCTTCCAGGGTGACGGGGGTCGCCATAATCCCCATTTCAGTGAAAGCCTGCTTGGCGGCATCGTCGGGTTGAATACGTTGGTAAAAGACTTCTAATTGATGCCCGTCGGGATCGAAAAAGTAAATGCCATAGGAAATGCCATGATCCACTACGCCGGTGATATGCACGCCGCGATCCTGCAATTTTGTATGCAAGGCTTTCAGATCATCCAGTCCGCCGTCGATCTCAAATGACACATGGTTTACATCGATACCGCCTACGGTGCGGCGGTCACCTATGCCAAACAAAGCCAGGTCGTGATCTCGCGCACCAAATGACAAAAATGCGGCGGGTATCTGATCACTGGCATTGGTAATTTCCATGCCCAGCACATCCACATACCAATCCGCTGACGCCATGGCATCGGCCACGTACAGGACAACGTGGCCCAGTTTTTTGATCTTGGTCATAAGAAGCCCCTTCTGCCTTCTTCTGTGCGCTTTAATAACGTAGAGGTCAACGGCAGAAAAATATGTGGGGTGCAAAACAAGTTTATGCCAATGTTGCTCAAGGTGGCTCACCCTCGTGGCGCATTGGCCACATGTATGAATGAGGAATCATGGAATGAATAATGAATAACGGAACTTGTCTGTGCGGTAGCGTTACATGGGAATTGGCCACCGAGCCTCATGACGCCTACAACTGCTATTGCTCTATGTGTCAAAAAATACACGGCTCAGCTTTCGGTACCTATGCATTTGTCCGGCCGGATCAGTTCAAGTGGACGAGTGGTACGGACACTATTATTCAGTACAAGTCGTCTCCGGGTCTGACCCGAAGCTCATGCCACAAATGCGGCTCGGTAGTGCCCTTTCCAAGCAAGGCCCATGATGGATGGGCCATACCCGCAGGCTGCCACGACCACGGCCGGAAACCTGATTGCAGTATATTCGCAGCGGGCTGTGCGCCTTGGTATGAGGTGACGGATAACGTGCCGCGCCATGACGCCTATCCCGGTGGTATGGACAGACCCACGGTCGACGACAAGCCGCTCGACGAGCAACCGGATGGTGTGATTCGTGGCAGTTGCCATTGTGAGGCCATAGCATTTCATGTGACCGAGCCCTTCAAAGTGGCGCACAATTGCCATTGCTCACGTTGTCGGCGGGCACGGGCAGCGGCCCATGCCAGCAACGGATTCGTGTCTATGGATGGCGTTGAGTTCCTGCGTGGCGAGGGCTATCTCAAAACCTATAAAGTACCCGACGCCAAATTCTTCACTCAGGTGTTCTGCAAGGTGTGCAGTTCAGCCATGCCACGGGTTGACCCTGAGCGTGGGATTGCGGTCATTCCATTGGGATCGCTTGATGATGATCCTGTCGTCAAACCGGTCGACCATATCTTTGTCTCGTCTAAAGCTGATTGGCATGAGATCACCGATGACCTCCCCACCTATAAGGATGGCCCTCCCCGTTAAGGAATAGGGATCGTGGTTTAGTCTCTTAGTCGCCGTTTTGTTTGCTCATAAGGTCATGGCGCTCTCGTATCTCAGGCGGCCATGTACTTTTGATGTAGGACAATACAGCAAGGATGTCCTCGTCGCTGTATTCATCGCCAAACGCAGGCATGTCCGTGGCATAGTCAGCACCGGCAAAATGCTGAACACCCAACTTGGTAATATCAAACAACTGTTGTTCCTGATGATGCCAGGTATGGCCGGCATCATCATGGGGCGGCGCCGGCAATTTGCCATCGGCTTTACGGACCTGCCAGTCGGCTTGCCCTTCCAGATCGTCCCCGTGGCATGACGCACAGGCATCTGCATAAATCACAGCACCAGAAGAAACGATTGTTGGGTTATCGGGCTCAAACCTAACGCGACCATCGCCAGTAAAAGGGATGCCGAACGCCATATAAAATGCACCCAACGCCAACGCCACAAATATGACAATCACGCCAATACGATTCTTCACTCTCTCATCCCGTCCCACCAATCCAAAACCGGAATCATCTTATAGATGTGAGTTAACTCATAAAGCAAGAAACGAGCGGTCATTGGCGCGAATATCGGAAATCAAAGAGGCCAAGTTGCGCTTGAAAAACGACCAGCAACCCAGTAATTTTCGTCATGGATCCCGTAACATTATCGAAAATTCATCAACAAATCTTGAGTGACGCGCAGAAAGATCGCGCTCGCAGTCCCGGACATGGCATTCAACAGCTCATGACAAAGCCTGTTTTTTCTGGGTTCGTCGAGGTTGGTTTTATCAATAATGTTTCCGTGTCCATGTTCCTTTGTGAAAACGACGATGGAGTTGCATTAAGGTGTCTGTGGAATGGTTCATTCGAACCGATGTCCCTGGCGCTTTGGAGCGTCCTTACCAACTACGCAGATTGCGTATTTGATGTGGGTGCACATACCGGCATTTACTCACTGGTTGCTCACGCGATCAACCCGGCGGCCGTTATTGTTTCTATTGAGCCTTTTCCTCTCAATTTTGGTCGATTGTCCATGAACTTGCGAGCGAATGGCTTTACTGCCGTTCACGCCATCAACGCGGCTGTATCAAACAGGGAAGGTGTCGTACCATTTAGCGTATCCAGCGCTCCCTGGTATCTGTCCAGTGGCGGGACGATCGGCTCTGATACCCAGGTCGATAGTATTCCAGTAAACTGCACTACTCTGGATAAAGTCATGATTGGCGGAGGTCTTAGTCCCACACTCGTCAAACTTGATGTGGAAGGACACGAGGCTCTGGCGCTCCAGGGCGGCTTGGCCTTATTGGACACCCACTCACCTGATATAATCCTTGAATGCATATTCGATCAGGATAACCAGAGCTTACAGAAATTACTAGCCAGCCGCGGGTATGATTTCTATGTAATCGACGATGACAATCTTGCACTTATGCCTGTGGATCAACTCCGTTCCACATCACCGACTGCAAAGAACAAAGGTCGCTTCAACCGGCTAGCGACGAAACGCAGCGCTCATGAAATTTTATCCTTCGAATTTGCGGCACAAACTTTACTGGCAAAAGACAATTGATTCCGTCTTTTGCAACGATCCCCTTCTTCCTGGTCGCCGATGACGAGGCTTTGAATGTATTAACACCCACTTCTTGAAATGTATAATGACCGCTCAGGGTCATGAATGGAAGTATTAGCAAGCCGCGATTCACGTCCGCTCTGCATCACAAATCGAATATTGCCTGTGGCGCCAAGCCCAGTCCGTCTCAGATCAAAACATATAACCGGGAGGTGCGGGATCAATCAGTTCCGGTTACTCAGAAGTCCGCGCGCAATAACGTGGCTTTGGATTTCCGCCGCACCTTCAAAAATATTCAGGATGCGGGCATCGCAGAGTACGCGAGAGATCGGGAATTCCAGGGCGTAACCGTTGCCGCCGTGGACCTGTAACGCGTTGTCGGCATTGGACCACGCCACGCGGGCGGCCAGAAGTTTTGCCATGCCAGCTTCAATGTCACAGCGCCGGTCTGAATCACGCTCGCGCGCGGCAAAATACGTCAACTGCCGTGCCATCATAGTCTCCACCGCCATGAAGGCGATTTTGCCACCAATGCGTGGAAAAGCGTACAGCGGTTTACCGAACTGAATGCGGTCCATGGCGTATTTGTGACCCAGTTCCATGGCGTTTTGCGCCACGCCCACGGCGCGCGCTGCCGTCTGGATGCGGGCGGATTCGAACGTGGCCATCAGCTGTTTGAAGCCCTGCCCCTCGACTTCGCCCAACAGGTTTTCAGCTGGCACCGCGAAGTCTTCGAAGCGCAGGTCGTATTCTTTCATACCGCGGTAGCCGAGCACAGGGATCTCGCCGCCGCTCATGCCGTCAGCCGGGAACGCATCGTCCTCGGTGCCGCGTGGCTTTTCAGCCAGAAACATGGAGAGCCCCTTGTAGCCAGCCTCATCCGGGTTGGTGCGGGTGAGCAACGTCATCATGTCGGACCGGCTGGCATGGGGGATCCATGTTTTGTTGCCGGTGATCTTATAGGTATCGCCACCCCGCACCGCGCGGGTGCGAAGGCTGCCCAGATCGGAGCCTGTGTTGGGCTCAGTAAACACCGCCGTGGGCAGGATTTCACCCGTAGCGAGCTTAGGCAGGTAATGTTCTTTCTGCGCCGTCGTGCCGCCCAATCTGATGAGTTCTGCGGCAATTTCCGAACGCGTCCCCAACGAGCCTACGCCGATATAGCCGCGTGACAGTTCTTCGGTCACCACACACATGGCCGTCTTGGTCATACCAAGGCCGCCCCATTCTTCAGGGATGGTCAGGCCGAACACACCGAGCTCCGCCATCTGATCGACGATCTCGATGGGGATCAGCACATCGTCCAGGTGCCACTGGTGGCAATGGGGAACGACCTGTTCTTCGGAGAAGCGGCGGAACTGATCGCGCACCATATCCAGCATTTCATCATCGAAACCCAACGCACCGTAGTTGCCGTCTTCCAGCGAGCTTTCGATCTCAGCCGCCAGCGCCATATGACAGCCCGACGTGTTGCCTTCGGTGATCAGGGTTTTCACCGCACCTTTAAAAAACGCATGGGTTTCTTTCGACGTGATACCCAGATCACGCGGCCGTACGATCTCCACTTGCGACAAGGGGATACCGCCATAAAGCTGGGCACAATATTCACCAAAGCCTATTTGCAGAATCAGCTTTTCTTTATCTCCTAAGGAGCCTTCACCGTCCAGGCGCTCGGCCCAGCCATGAAGTTGTCGCAGACCTTCCACATAGGTCGCCATCCAGGCAAAGCCATGGGCCGCAAGCTGTTCCGCTTCCAGCTTATCGCCATCAACGCGGCTATCAACGATCACACGCTCAGACACATGGGCCCGCGCGGCAACAAGCAGCGCATCAGCATTGGAAACAGCCTCACGGGTGAGGGAAAGAAGATTAAGGAGAATAAGCTGAGTCATGGCATTATACCTGTTGGATAATCAAAAAATTAAACCGGATAAAGACGGTCACGAAAAAATTGAAGGTCACGGGTTAGATACCCTTTGGCTTCATAAAATTGTTTTTGTTGTTCATCAAAAATAGGCGAATAAAGAACTTTTTCGACGCGCCAATCGGTAAGGCGGCGACCTTCTTTGGTTTGAAGGAACCTGTCTACATGCTCATCGAAAACTTGAAGGGCGGCACCATCATGGGCTGATGCTGAACGCTTGCAGGACCCAAACCGAACACAGGGCTCGTCTTCATTCAGGGCCACCAGATCAATCTCTATGTCAGAACCATCGGCCTTGTTCCAGTAACCATGGACGAAATCTGTCAGCGCGAAATCACCCACACCCTTGCGCGAAGATTCCTGTGTCAAAAGTCGGGTCATTTTTTCAAATGCAAACCCTTCGTGCGTTTTGAGAGCCTCATCTGCCCGCGCTAACGGGCGATCTATGGGTTGCACTTTTGCCATTTGTAGATTGCGTCGGATTGCTCGCATCCAGGCGGTGAGAAAATTGTCGGTAATGGCATAACGGGTTTTACGTGAACGCTCACCAGAAAATATAGGTTGTTGTTTCTCCACCATTTGATAACGGTCGGTTAGGACAGCAAGATAGGCGCTTAGTTCTCGTTCAGCGCCTGTACGTTCGTATTCGGACCTTAGCTCGCTGGATGCACTGGGACCATTATTCGCCAGTAATTTCAGCACACTGTCATAGCGCCCACGCAACTCGCGCAGGAACCAGTTTTCCGCCTCATCTTTGAGCGGACTGGAGCCCTCAAAGAACAATTTTAGCAAAGTCGTCTGCCGATAATCATCCTTCAAAGACAAAACACCCTGATCAAAACAGTCTCGGTAAAATTTGGGTACTCCCTCAAACAAAGACCACAAGAACAGCCAATGCTCCGGCTCCTCTACATTATGCTCATCGAACATCTCAAAGAGGGTAGAGAAATCCCAATGCTCCAAAGAAACCGTATCAGTAAGACGCCCGAACAATGGGGATGCCCGATCTTCCAGAACAGCTGTCATTTCTGTATGGATAGAACCAAGGACAAAAATTCCACCCATGGGTCTTTCCTCATCATCCCATTCGTACTCATTCGCCCTAAGCTCGTCGACAGCTTTTTGAAGATAAGATGTGAAAGGTGAAAGTTGTTTTCGGTGAAAATATTGAAACTCATCAATTATAACTATCCACCCGGCAATATTCATCAGCCGGGTTAAAAATACCATATCTTGAAAAGTTTTCACCAATTCAGGAATGTCAAATTTTTCTACGGCTTCTGCCCCGATACCGGAGTCAAAAGTGTCTTCCCAAGCCTCCCAGAATGCTTGAACTACACCGCGCTCATCACTGTCTGGAACCTGAAAGTAGAAAAACGGGCGATCCAGGTTTTGAAGCACCTGTTTAATCAAGGTGGTCTTACCGATACGACGACGCCCAGAGATCGAACAGAAAAACCATCTGTCCGATGATATAATCCGTTCAATATCCGCCAACTCGCTTTCGCGACCATAAAACTCCCAGTTATTTGACACACTTAACTCCAAAAAACCAATAACATAATTAAAATTATGTTATTTTTCATGAATTGTCAAATCAACTTGGAAACTACCCCTCGACACAATCCTCAATGGTACGGCGGCCAGGCTTCTTGGCCTGGACCAGCACGGCCATGTTGCCGGGCTTGTGCTCGTTTTTCATCATTTTCATGTGGGCCGCCGGGATGTCATCCCATGAGAACACTTCGGACATGGACGGATCGATGCGTCGCTCGATAACCAGCTGATTAGCCTGCGAGGACTGTTTCAGGTTGGCAAAATGGCTACCCTGAATACGTTTCTGACGCATCCACACAAAACGCGCATCCATGGTCAGGTTAAACCCGGTTGTGCCAGCACAGAACACAACCATGCCGCCACGCTTCACGATGTTACAACTGACCGGGAAGGTTGCTTCACCGGGGTGCTCGAACACAAAATCTACGTCCTTGCCCTTGCCGGTGATGTCCCAGATGGCTTTACCGAACTTGCGGGTTTCTTTCATGTAGTCGCCGAATCCTTCGCCGTTTACTTCGGGCAATTGGCCCCAGCAATTGAACTCCTTGCGGTTGATCACACCTTTGGCACCCAGTGACAAAACAAAGTCGCGTTTGGAATCGTCAGATATGACTCCGATGGCGTTAGCCCCTGCCGTGGCGCACAACTGAACAGCCATGGCCCCCAGGCCACCCGATGCACCCCATACCAATACATTATGACCGGGGCGCAGGATGTGTGGACGGTGGCCGAACAGCATGCGGTAAGCCGTCGCCAGTGTCAGTACGTAGCAGGCACTTTCTTCCCAGGTCAGATGCTTGGGACGGGGCATGCACTGCTGCGCCTGAACGCGACAGAATTGCGCAAACGAACCGTCCGGTGTCTCATAACCCCAGATGCGTTGGGAGGTAGAGAACATGGGATCGCCGCCGTTGCATTCCTCATCATCACCGTCGTCCTGGTTACAATGAACCACGACTTCATCACCCACTTTGACGCGGGTAACCCTGGAGCCCACGGCCCAGACGATGCCGGACGCGTCGGAACCCGCGATGTGGTATTCGGCCTTGTGATAATCAAACGGAGAGATTGGTGTTCCGAGAGCAGCCCATACACCGTTGTAGTTCACACCAGCCGCCATCACCATGATCAGCACATCGTGGCTGTCCAGTGCGGGCGTATCCACCACTTCCATCTGCATGGCTGTATCCGGATCGCCGTGCCGTTCTTTCCGAATGGCCCACGCGTACATGCTTTTCGGCACATGACCAAGCGGCGGAAACTCGCCCAGCTCATACAGGTCTTTCTTTTCCTGGCCAGGAAACAGATCAACGACTTCTGCGGCTTCACTCATGTTCGTCTTCCTCTAATAAAGGCTCAACAAAAATTAGGTGTAGAAACAAGTTGCCAAAGTTTTATACTCCTCTTAATTATTCCGCAATGCACAAAAAGACATATCGTTCACGTTCTATCCCGAAAGGGGTAATTTTGTTGCCTAAAATGGCTATTTTCTGTAATTAAGCATCAAAAATCCGACGCTGGAGACAAAAAAATGACCGAACCTCTCGCACCCGCAAAAGAAAATGGTGCGCCGCAACGTAATGCAGAACGAGACACAGAACGAGCCAAAGAGCGAGACAAGCCTTGGCTGTTCAGAACCTATTCGGGTCATTCATCGGCCGCTGAATCCAATGCGCTGTATCGGAACAACCTGAAAAAGGGCCAGACAGGTCTATCGGTGGCCTTCGATTTACCCACACAGACCGGTTACGATTCGGATCATGTGCTGGCCAAGGGCGAAGTGGGCAAGGTCGGTGTGCCCATATCCCATCTGGGCGATATGGAGACCTTGTTCGACGGCATTCCGCTCGGCGAGATGAACACGTCCATGACCATCAATGCGCCTGCCACATGGTTACTAGCGCTGTATATTGCCGCCGCTGAACGCCAGGGCGTCGATCGCAAAGACCTGACTGGCACGGTACAGAACGACATCATCAAAGAGTATCTGTCGCGTGGTACTTATATCTTCCCACCCAAACCAAGCCTGAAGCTGATCGCCGACACAGTGGCCTTTACCTATACCGAAGTGCCCAAGTGGAACCCCATGAACGTGTGCTCCTATCATTTACAGGAAGCCGGGGCCACGCCGGTACAGGAACTGGCCTTTGCGCTGGCCACCGCTACCGCTGTATTGGACGAGGTCAAAAATTCCGGACAAGTGCCCGAAGAAGACTTCCCCATCGTGGTAGGGCGTATCAGCTTTTTCGTGAACGCCGGCATTCGATTTGTGACCGAGATTTGCAAGATGCGGGCCTTCACGGAACTGTGGGATGAAATCACAAAGGAGCGCTACAGGGTTGAAGACCCGAAACTGCGCCGCTTTCGTTATGGCGTTCAGGTCAACAGCCTTGGCCTGACCGAACAGCAGCCGGAAAACAACGTGTACCGCGTATTGCTGGAAATGCTGGCGGTGACGTTATCCAAGGGTGCTCGTGCTCGCGCGGTGCAATTACCGGCCTGGAACGAAGCCCTCGGCCTGCCCCGGCCATGGGATCAGCAATGGTCGCTGCGCCTGCAACAGATTGTGGCTTATGAAACGGACCTGCTGGAATATGCCGATATCTTTGATGGCTCCAAGGCTATTGAAGAAAAGGTCGCGGCCCTCAAAGTTGAAGCCATGGACGAGTTAGCCTGTATTGACGAGTTGGGCGGCGCGGTGGAAGCCGTTGACCAAAGCTATATGAAACGACAGTTGGTGGAATCCAATGCCGCACGACTGGCCGCGATCGAGAGCGGAGAGCAGACCGTTGTGGGCGTGAACAAATATACGGAAACCGAAGAAAGCCCGCTGACCGCTGGTGACGGTTCTATCCTGACCATTGATCCGCGCGCCGAGTCAGAACAGATCGAGCGCTTGCAAGCCTGGCGCGAAACCCGCGATCAATCCGCCGTAGACACCGCCATCGCAAACTTGCGCAACGCGGCACAGGATGGCGGCAACATCATGCTAACCTCCATCGCCTGTGCCCATGCCGGTGTGACCACCGGCGAATGGGGTCAGACCTTACGCGACGTGTTTGGTGAATACCGCGCGCCCACAGGTATTCATGGATCATCGACGACGGAAGTCAGCAACATCGAAGAAGCCCGTGAGCGGGTGAACAATGCGTCAAACAAACTGGGACGGCGTTTAAAAATGCTGGTGGGCAAGCCCGGTCTGGACGGTCATTCCAATGGCGCAGAACAGATCGCCGTGCGCGCGCGCGATGCTGGCTTCGAAGTCGTCTATGAAGGCATCCGCCTGACCCCCACCGAGATCGTCGATGCGGCATTGCAGGAAAACGTCCACGTGGTTGGCCTGTCTATCCTGTCCGGATCGCACATCTCGCTGGTGACCGAGGTACTTGAGCTTATGAAGACCAAGGGCATGGACGACGTGCCCGTCATCATTGGTGGCATCATCCCGCCGGAAGACGCTGAGACGTTGCTGAACGCCGGTGTTGCCCGTGTCTATACGCCGAAGAACTTCGATCTCAACGCCATCATGACCGACATCGCTAGTGTGGTGGAAGAAGTGGCTGACGCTGCATAGCTTGACGATGCACACGGCTTGCGCTGCATCATATCCCGCCATATGGTTGCTACAGGTTTCCGGGAACAACAGGAAATGTGAACAACCATGCAAGACCCCCATGATCTAGCTGGTGGTGGACGCACCAATAGCCTTGAGATCGCTATCGGTGGCGAGGTGCGAATTTTTCGCCGCCAACAGGATATGACTGTGGCCGAGTTGGCCAAAAGCGCCGGGGTGTCCACCGGCATGCTGTCCAAGATTGAAAACGGCATTACGTCACCAAGTTTAAGCACCCTACAATCGCTATCCAGCGCATTGCAGGTTCCCGTGACCGCATTCTTCCGACGCTTTGAAGAAGAACGCGAAGCCACGTTCGTTAAATCGGGCGAAGGCCTGAAGATCGAGCGTCGCGGGTCACGAGCCGGACACCAGTACCAGTTGCTGGGCCATAGTGCGGGCAAAAACCTGTCGGTTGAGCCCTATCTGATCACGCTGACCGAGGCGTCCGATGTATTCCCCTTGTTTCAACACGAAGGGGTCGAATTCCTGTTCGTGCTGGAAGGCGAAGTTGTCTACCGGCACGCTGACCAGACCTATACCCTGACACCGGGCGATTCCCTGTTCTTTGATGCAGATGTGCCCCACGGCCCGGAAGACCTGATCAAGCTGCCCATCAAGTTCCTGTCCGTCATTACATACAACCGCGCAGGCGATGAGTGACGGGGTTGGGGATCACAAATTGTGGTAAGGCATAAATAGTAATGGATGTCTCTACCCACTTTATCTTTCAGCATAAAGTCTTCAACGTGGAAGGCAGTTATTTCTCGGCTAACCAAGACGGCAGCGAACCTTACTTTTCCATGCCCATGGGTGATAGCATTGCACAATTGGATTTCCCTGCAATATGCGAGGAATTTTCAATCTCTGACGATTGTGATGACGGACAACTACTCCGCGTCGTAGATCGTGCGTTGAAATATGTGAAGGTCATTCGGCCAAACGATTCCATTCCCAACGAGTTAATCGATGGCTCCGCCTCCTGGACCGTCGAGGAGCGACACGGCCTGATTGCAAGGGGAAGGTTAACCTTGCAGCTTATTGCCTGGATATCGGGCCGGGCGGCGAAAGAGGAAAATATCATCGAAGTACTGGATGAACTGGAAAAACCCGCCGTTAAGGAAAAGGTCAGAGACTCTCTTGAAAAGCTGACGCAGCAGCTTGGCCTTGGGGTCGGTGGTATAGGCGAGGTGGAAAGGCGAATTGATGCAATTGTCCATGAGATGTCGTACATAGAAGCCCTTCGCGAGCGCCTGATGGCCATTTACAAAATAGAAGGCATGGTCAAAAAAGCGGCGGCCACATGTAACAAACGGATGTCTGCAAAAGATAGCGCAGAGAGAGTTACCGTACTGCTACCTTATGCGTTCACGAAACTGGGTAGCGAGTTCGAGCTCATCGATAAATTGAATCAAAACTTCGTCGATATCCTCAAGGATGTAGATGGGTCAATCGAACTCACCCGAGAGGTTCGGGATGAAATTCACTGCACGTTGAAAATTTGGGATGATTTAGTTTCTGCGTGGCAAGAGGACGGCCATAGCAAAGATATAGATGTTGCTTCATCTTTACTTGGTCAGACCCACCGTTTCCTGGCTGAAAATTACCCTATCATGCACAGTTGGTGACAGGGTTTCAGGATAGCAGCCCGCGTTCTTCGACATTATGTGATGACACTTACGGCAGGAAATTCCAGTGTCACAGTTGTGCCTACGCCCGGTTCGCTTTCAAGTTCCAACGTACCGTTGTGTAGCTCCATAAGGCTTTTACTTAAGGGAAGGCCAAGCCCGGTTCCCTCGTGAGACAACTGAGCATTCGCTCTTACCTGACCAAAGGGCTCAAGCACGATTGCCAAGTCCTTCGCGGAAATACCGACGCCTGTGTCGGTTATCGTAACAAGTATATTATCGCTCTCGTCTGTCCTTACCGAGACCGTGATGCTTCCATTCATGGGGGTAAACTTGTCCGCATTGGATAACAGATTAAGAAGGATTTGCCTGACTATACGTTCATCAGCATATATTTCATCTACTTGGCCCAGGGTTTCAGTCTTGATGCGGCCATAGTTCCCTTCACTCTTGGCGACGACCAGTTTGATGCAGTCTTCTATCGCTGGGCGAAGTTCAAACCACTCAGGCAGAAAGGTGAGCTCACCGGCTTCAACCTTGGACAGGTCGAGTATGTCATTGATAACGGAAAGAAGATGATTACCGGCGCCGAGTATATCGCCAGAGTATTCCTGATACTTGGGATGCCCATGTTTGCCGAACGTACAGTTTTCCATCAATTGCGCATAACCCGTAATAGCGTTTAACGGGGTACGTAACTCATGGCTCATATGGGCGAGAAAATCGGATTTCGTCAGGCTTGCCGTTTCTGCCTGTTCTTTTGAATCGCGAAGCTCAGCTTCCATTTCCTTTCGTTGAATCAATTCGACTTCTGACTTTATTTGTAGTTCCTGCTTCAGGGTCACAGACGACTGCAAGGATTCGAGCGCAACGCGCATGTTACTGAATTCGTCACCACCCGTGGATGGAATTCGAAAACTCGTAACGCCATCGGCAAGGCTCTCCAGAATAAATGCAAACCGCTTGATCTTTCGAAATACTGAGAAGTGGAGCAACACCCATGCCAGCAGGAAGCTGGTTACCGATACAACAATAACAACCGCAACTGACCGGTTTTGAAGATCGACTGCAGCCATGTTAAGACTGGACATATCCCGTGTTACAGCCCCCACAGCCCAAGGTTCACCGATCGTCCCATGGAGGGGAATGTATAGTGTTTGTAGATTGCTTTCTGCCACGTCCGAGTCATTAGCTTCATTTTCGCCAGTGGGCTCGCTATGGATCAGGACCTCGCCATCAACGTTTGTGAGTTCGAACACGCCGCCCGCCACGTCGGCCATACCCACAAGGGCGGTCATTGGATCAATGACGAACTCAATATACCCCAGCAATCGAAAGCCGCCGATGGGCTCAATCGTACTGTGGACGGGCCGCCCATCGATGGTTTTCCAAAGAACCTTTAATCCGGTTCTTTTTCGGCCATCAGAAAAAGCTCTCAGTCGTTCAATATTGTCAGGCCGATCACTCAGGTTATCATCTGTGCCCCTCGCAGACATGGTCACAAGATTCATCTCGTGGTCATAAATAGCCACATTGATCAGATCAAAAATTTCGTTTTTTACCTCCAACGTGCTGAACATGCGGTCCGCGGCAACAACAAGCTTATTCAAGTCATTTTCGTTAATGCCGTTGATCAGCGTCGGGATAAGTGACCAACCATCCGTGAATGAAGCGACATTCCTGCTGTGGAATCGTTCAAGCTGCTGGTGGATAAGCTTCTCTGTAATTTCTGTCGACAGACTGGTCAGTGTATCTCGCGTGAATCGCTGATACTCGCCCGTCGCCCAGATCAAGGTTCCTGCCAGCCCGATCGAGAGAACGAAAATGATGAGGAGCAGAATTTTTCGGATTGTCCAAGTCATATTTTGCCAAAATACCCACACCAATCTCCAATCGCTCGGATACCCTAGCCGCTATGTTTGATGGTTGAAAGTTAATAGCTCATTTCGACGAGACCCGGAACAAACTGGTTTTACTGGTGCCTGACCGGGTTTCAGGCCAGTAAACATACATTTCCTCACAGGAAACTATGTTTACTGGGGTTGATTCTTTTTTTACACTCCGCTAGAGTCCCAAACATCACAACCAGACATCGTTCTGGTCATGATTTTGTTTAACTTTATCAAGAGGTTGCTCCCATGTGTGGCATTGCAGGAATTCTCTTCAAAGGTGATCATCGTAACCTGACCGCCGGGCAGGCATTGATTAACATGCTTGATGGTTGTCAGCACCGTGGCCCTGACTCAACGGGGTTCGCCCTTTACCGGGAACCACAGGAAGGCGAACTGCGGCTGCGTTTTATCGTCGGTGACGGCGTTGAAGCGCAAAAGGCTATCGCCGATATTCGCGAAAAATTTGCCGAATGGGGCGCCGACGTTATTGATGAAGAGACATCCGGCATCACCCGCAGTTACACGGTGAAATTCGATGGCGATGTACAACAATTCTCATACGCCATGGAACATGCCGCCAAGTTGGTCTCTATCGGGGAAAGCCTGGACATCATTAAAGACATCGGTAGCGCCCATGATGTGGACGACATTTATGCCGTAAATGGCTTTAACGGCACGCACGGTTTGGGCCATGTGCGCCTTGCCACCGAATCAGATGTGAAACCGGAAGCCGCCCACCCGTTCTGGGCCACCGGATTTGCCGATGTGGCGATTGTTCACAACGGCCAGATCACCAACTACTGGAAAATGCGCCGTCGCCTTGAAAAGCGCGGCTTCGAATTTCACACCGATAATGACAGCGAACTGGTTGCTGTGTATCTGGCTGAAAAACTTAAGTTGGGCTACACGCTGAAAGACGCGCTTAAAGAATCCATTGATGATCTGGATGGCACGTTTTCGTTCCTGGTCTCCACCAAAGACGAAATCGGCTATGCCAAAGACCGTTTGGCTGTGAAGCCAATGGTCAAGTTTGAAGACGACGACATCATCGCCATTGCCTCGGAAGAAGTATCACTGAACAAGCTGTTCCCTGGCATGGCTCTTAACACCATGGAACCACCTCCAGGGACTTACGATACATGGCACAAGTAGTAGATCTCAGCGCACTTTCTGTTACAGAAGGCAACAAACTGATCCGTCAATATGCCGAAGCTGGCGAAAACATTGACGTGCTCAATCCAGATGCGCGCCATCATATTGGCGTGGGTGTCACCAATGAAGTAACCATTCGTGTGCATGGTTCAGCCGGATATTTCTGTGCTGGCCTGACCGATGGTCCGAACTTTGTCGTCGACAACAACGTGGGCTGGGGCGTGGCGGATAACATGCTCAAAGGCTCGGTTGTGGTGAACGGTAACGCTGGTGCTATCGCCGGTGTGGCCATTCGTGGTGCCGAAGTTGTTGTCCACGGTAACATCGGATCACGCGCCGGACAGGTGATGAAAGAAGGCACGTTGCTGTGCCGAGGCAACGCCAACTTCATGGCGGGTTACATGATGTACGGCGGACGAATTATTATTCTGGGCGATGCCGGTGATCGGGTTGGCGAAGGCCTGACCGGTGGCAGCATCTATGTAGCTGGGAAAATCAACGACGTGGGTAAAGGTGCCGAGAAAATCGACCTACCTTCGGATGAGCTGGATTCCATCAAAGAATTCCTTGACCGTTACGAAATCCCCTTCAATGGCACGCTGCAAAAATTGCAACCATCCGGCGCGGGATTGCGTTATGGCACGCTGGAACCGCGGGTCCGCAACGTTCCATTCTACACGTTCTCTGGCGCGTCCGATTACTGGAACACCAAAGTTCAGGAAGACATACACGTTAAGGCCCAGATTGGCCGCTATCGGCTGCGCGGTTATGGTGCTGCGCGGGCATTACCGCACCTGGGCGATATCGCTTTCCGCAAGGACCTGAGCGACACCAGCGACGATGCGAACGTATTGGACAAGGTGAACCTTAAAACAGAGATCGGCGGTGACAACGGAGCCGAAGCGATCAAGCTGTCCATGCCGGTCATGATTGCGCCTATGAGCTACGGCGCATTATCCAAATCAACCAAGGTTGCACTAGCCATCGCATCGGGACTTTCCGGCATTTCGGAAAACACCGGTGAAGGCGGCATGTCCGATGAACAGCGCGAAGCCGCTGATCAACTGATCTACCAATGTCTGTCTGGCCGGTTGGGCTGGAACATCCATGACATGCAGCGGGCCAACGCCTTGGAAATTTACATCAGTCAAGGTGCCAAACCCGGCCTGGGTGGTCAGTTGATGGCCAAAAAAGTCACCAAGGCCATTGCTGAAATTCGCGGCATCCCGGAGGGTATCGATCTGCGATCCCCATCCCGTCACCCTGACGTTCTGGGTGCCGATGATCTGGTCATCAAAGTAGAAGAATTCCGTGAAGCCACCGGATACAAAGTCCCGGTCGCGGTCAAACTTGGTGCCGGTCGCGTGCGCGATGACATCAAGATTGCCATGAAAGACGGCTTTGATTTCGTTGAACTGGATGGTCTGCAAGGATCAACCGGTGCGGCCAGTACCGAAGTACTTGAATTCGTCGGCATTCCAACCCTGTCCGCTATTCAGGAAGCGTTGGATGCACTGGAAGAAATCGATAGCGCGGGTAAGTTACAGATCGTGCTCATGGGCGGCATCAAAGACGGCATCGATGCGGCCAAGGCTATCGCGCTGGGTGCAGACGCTGTTGCCGTTGGTACCGGTGCCATCATCGCCGGTGGCTGTATCGCGTGCATGCAGTGCCATGTGGGCACCTGTGTTGTGGGCATTGCCACGCAGGACCCCGTGCATGAGGCCCGTTACGACACACAGGTAGAGGCACAGAACATTCACCGCTATCTGGAAAGTATGCGCTGGCAGATGGCCGCCATCGCCCACGCCCATGGACATGATGATATCCATAAGATGGGCCGGGACGATCTGGTCGCTCTCACACCAGAAGCCGCTGAAATCACAGGCCTGCCGTACGAGCCGGGCTACCGCAACCAGCAAACCGTTGCTGCGGAATAGGAAACTGATATGACGTCTGACGTATACAACATCGACCGCATTGCCCCCGCGGCGGCCCCTGAAGGCTCCCGTGACGATACGGCCCTGTCCCACTATGTGCCGGCCCCTTGTCAGGTGGCCTGCCCGATCGGTACGGACGCGCCGTCTTACATCGGCTACATCTGGGAAAACAAAATCGAAGAAGCCTTCGAAGCCATCACAGCAACCAACCCGTTCAGCTCGATCTGTGGTCGGGTATGTGATGCACCGTGTGAACCAGCTTGCCGCCGGGCTGATTCCGATGGCCCGATTGCTATTCGAAATCTCAAACGTTATGTGATGGAACAGTTGGGCAAAGATCACCGTCTTCCTGTCGTCGAAGTTTCACAGAAGAAAACTGTCGGCATCGTTGGTGGTGGCCCCGCTGGCATGACCGCCGCACAGGACCTGGCCGAGGCCGGTTACGAAGTGCACGTATACGAAATGACGGATCGTTTGGGCGGTATGATGATCTGGGGCATCCCTGCCTTCCGCCTGCCCGTTGGCACCATCGCCGAAGACATGGACCGCATGTTGGCCCATTGCCCTGGCATCAAGGTTCACCTGAACACGCCGCTCGGCAAGGAAATGGGCGATGGTGGTGTGACGCTTGAAGAGCTTAAAGAAAAGCATGACGCCGTTCTGCTATCCATCGGTGCGTGGTGGGGCAAGTCCATGAAAGTGGAAGGCGATGACGACGACCGCGTTGTGGATGGCGTTGGATTCCTGCGCAAAGTCAACAACGGTGAACGCCCGCAAATGCCATCCGTCGTAACCGTTATTGGCGGCGGCGATGTGGCTATGGATGCCTGTCGTGCCGCAGCGCGCCTGCCTGGTTGCGAGAAAGTCAAAGTGATCTACCGCCGTGGCCCGGAAGAAATTCCCGCTCGTTTAGACGAGTTGGAAGGTGCCATCAAAGAAGACATTGAGATTATTTATAACGAACAGCCCGTGGCTGTTGTACCCGATGGTGATGCGCTGAAATTACGCTGTATCAAAACCGAAATGGGTGAACCCGATGAAGACGGTCGCCGCCGCCCAGTTAACGTAGAGGGCAGCGAGCACGATATCGATTGCGGTCTGGTCATCATGGCCGTTGGCCAGCAAACGGAATCAGAGCACCTGGACGGTCACGGCCTGATCAATCGTGATCGGGTGCAAACCGAATGGGATGGCATGCGCACACCTGATGAACAGGTATTCGCCGCTGGCGATGGCGCTTTCGGTGGCTCGACCATCGTTATGGCCATGCAGCACGGTCATCGGTCAGCCTACTACATCAAAGCTTTCCTTGAAGGTCGGGAAAACCCAGTGCCTTATCGTGTCCCCTTCCGCACGCGCGACGTGCCCGTGGCACAGGATGCTGACTGGGAAATATTCGCTCGTGAAGAACAGGAATTCCACGGCCTTGGTAGCGATCCAGTTTCTTTTCCGGAAATCGAATCCACATACACACCACGTTCTGCCAAGTGCGAAGCGGCGCGGTGTTATCGCTGTGACGTGGAAACCGGATCCCAGGATTACTCCGTTAAAAACCGCGAAGACCTGTTCGTTATGGCCCGTACGGCACCACAGGATACCCGCACCCAACGCGCCATTCTGAACAAACGTAGTCAACCGCGCGAAAACCCGTTCCCCGAAGGTGGCTTACCCACATTCGATGACCTGGTGTTCCTGCCCGCTAACCTGTCACGTCTGGTGATCGACCCTTACCGGGACGATTGCAACGTGATCACCAAAATCGCCGACCGCCTGAAACTGGCATCGCCCAGTATCGTCGCCGGCCTGGATGATGCGGCAGACGAAGTTCGTGCCGACATCGCCAAGGGTGTCGCCACACACGGCACCGCCTATATCGGACGCCGCGCGTTGTCAGCTGACGTTCCCTGGGTTCAGTTATTGGCGTCCGGCGATGCACCTGACAGCAATGCCGTTGGTTATATCATCGCCGATGCGAGTGCTGATCTTACCGCCATGAAAGCGGCTGCAGGTGATGACAAATTCACCGGTATGGTATTTACCAGTAACAACCTGGAGGCCAGCATTGTTAAAGCGCTGGAAGCTGAACTGGATGTTGCGTTGCTGGACGGCACACGTGGTATTACATCTGCATGGAGCGAGCTTGTCGTCGATTGTGATCTGGAATTGCTGCGTGACACCATCGCCATCATGCGTGGCATGAACCGGGAAGAAGATCTGGATATCCTTTACTTCGGCGGTTTACGGTCCGGCACCGACGTGGCAAAAGCGTTGGCATTGGGTTGCAACGCAGGCGTGCTGGGTATGAGCATTGCCATGGCCGCTGGCGGCACGCCTGAAGAAGATGGCACGGTTGGCTTCTATTCTGACTACACCTCAGAAGACCGCACCAATGGTGTGGTGCAGATTCTTCAGGCCACGTCTGGCGAGGCCTCCATCATGGCCAGGTGCACGGGCAAAACCAATGTGCATAACCTGGAACCTGAAGACATGCGGTCCGTTACCATAACGTCCGCCCGCGCCGCCGGCATTCCATTGGCTGGCACCAACAGAATTATGGAAGCGGCAGAGTAATCACCCGTACATATAGGTCAGTGCGCGGCATTTTATGCCGCGCCTGCGTGATGTGACCGGCAAGAATTACCGATCTTCGTCTGTATCAGTATCGGTTAGCCTGTTCGCATCGGACGTTTCTATAGCCTGTAGTAATGCCAGCCCGGACCCCATGCTGTTTTGAATATTATTATCGGCGACGAGATTTCCAGCGTTGTTGGTCTGTGGTCCGGCGTGGTCATCATTGATCGCTGAATTCGTCAGCATGGCCTGCTTGATCTTCTCGGCGATCATATCCTCAATCATGCCACGTTGCTCAGGCGACATTTCGGCCAGTTGCTCCTCGTTAAGGCCCATGGCTTCAAGGATTTTGGACCGAAGCTCCTCCATTCTCTTTGCATGGATTTCTTCTACATAGGCCATGAAGCCCTTCTCGCGAATCTCATCAATCACGGAAGGTTCTTTATCTTCTTCCAATACCTTTGCGGAATTTTTTGAAGCCGTGGATGATGTGCCCGACGCGGGCTTGTTCGCCATGGCGAAGGCTAGATTTTGCTCTGGTGTGTCAATTTGCATGACGCTCTCCCTTCGGTTTTGCGCAATTTCCCCATAAAACAGGGGGCTTTTTTCTGTTTCTTGTATCTATCGACGCAATTATCGCGCCAACCGCAGATTCATGGCAAAAATCGCAGGATTTGGCTGGAAACAAGAGCTAAATTAGGGGTAATCTAAGGCAACTTTTTTCACTGTGCTGACTCATCACTTGAACTGATTTGCACGAATTTATAGAAGGAAAACTCTCCATGGCCATTGATCTGGCGAAAGTCGCAAAAGATAAAAAAATTAAATACTTCCTGGTCAGTTTTGTTGATCTGTTTGGCGTACTGCGCTCCAAGTTGGTCCCGGCACGGGCCATCGGTGGCATGCAGAAAAATGGCGCCGGTTTTGCCGGTTTCGCAGCTTGGCTGGATTTGAATCCGGCGCACCCCGATATGTTTGCGATGCCTGATGCGGACAGTATGATCATTCTGCCGTGGCAGCGCGACGTGGCCTGGGTGGCCAGCGACCTGTACATGGACGGTAAGGCGCTTGCAGCATCACCCCGCGTCGCCCTGCGGGCCCAAATGGCAAAAGCCAAAAAGATGGGCTACACCTTCAAGACCGGTGTGGAATGCGAATTCCACCTGATCAACGCGGACGGCTCAGATATCTACGACGAACGCGATACTCAGGAAAAGCCCTGTTACGATCAGAGCGCACTGATGCGCCGCTATGACGTGATCTCGGAAATCTGTGACGCCATGATCGAGCTCAAGTGGGGCGCCTACCAGAACGACCACGAAGATGCCAATGGCCAGTGGGAAATGAACTGGGACTACGATGACGTTCTAAAAACTGCCGATCGTCATGTGTTCTTCAAATACATGACCAAAACCGTGGCCGAAAAGCATGGTATGCGCGCAACCTTTATGCCCAAGCCATTCATGAATCTGACCGGTAACGGCTGCCACATCAATGCGTCGTTGTGGGATAAAACCGGCAAGAAGAACATGTTCCAGGATCCTAAAGGGGAGCTGGGTCTCAGCAAAGCTGCCTACAACTTCCTGGGCGGCGTGATCACCAATGTGGATCAGTTGTGCTCGATCTTTAATCCGACCGTGAACAGCTACAAACGTATTAACGCGCCTCGTACCTCATCCGGCGCGACCTGGGCACCAAATACCATCACATACGGTGGCAACAATCGGACACACATGGTTCGCATCCCAGAAGCCAACCGGCTTGAGTTCCGGCTGGCGGATGGTGCCATGAACCCGTATCTGGCACCGGCTGGTTTGTTGGCCTGTGGTCTACACGGTATCAAGAACAAGACCGATCCCGGCAAGCGTCTGGACATCGACATGTACGCAGATGGCCACAAGGTTAAGGGTGCCAAGAAACTGCCACTGAACCTGCTGGATGCCTTGCGTCTGACAGATAAAAGCAAGACTGTACGCGAAGCCATGGGCGACGAACTGATTGATGCCTATGTGAAATTGCGGATGGAAGACTGGCAGCATTATTCATCATACCTCTCCCAGTGGGAGCGCGATCACACACTGGATTGCTAATCTTCCAGCGTCACGAGCGTTTTAAAATGGCTGAACCCTATATTGGGTTCGGCCATTTTTTTGTAGGTTCACAAGAGACATGCTAATGTTCGTCAACAAAGCTTCAGGGCATATACGCTAAATCGACAGCTCGGCGATAACCTGTTCCAACCGTGCCTTTACCGTCATCGGGTCTTTATCTTTCGTGATGTAATCTTTTGCACCGCCAAGGATGCAGGATTCCACCACAGCCTGATTGCTGACTGTCGTCATCATGACCACGTTTGCCGTGGCATCACGAGCGAGGATGGATTTCAGCGTGGAAACGCCGTCTTTTACCGGCATATCAATATCGAGCAGCACCAGATCGGGTCGTGTTTCCTGAAAAAGGGTGAGGCCCAAGGCACCATTCTCTGCTTCACCCACAACCTCGACGCCAATGGCACCCAGAATCGCTTTAGCCATGGCGCGAATACTGGTCATATCATCGATGATGATGGCAGTTGTCTTTGGCCGATCGTTCATTCTGTGATCCTAATCTACTCTTACCCCTCAATACAATTCTAAGGCTTTCATGAACCTGTTCAAGCGCTCTGGCCTAATATACCAGGCTTGGCGACGGGTGAGGCGTCGGCTATACCAACCCCATGCAAACCCATGATGTGATCATAATTGGCGGCGGGGCGGCGGGCCTTATGTGTGCCGCCGAAGCAACCAGACGCGGCCGCCGGGTTCTGGTGCTGGATCAGGCTGACAAGGTTGCACAAAAAATTCGCATTTCCGGCGGCGGGCGAGCGAACTTTACCAATCTGCATGCTACCTCGGCCAATTTTCTGTCGGACAATCCCCGGTTCTGTGTTTCGGCCCTGAAGCGCTACACCCAACACGATTTTATCGCGCTGGTTGAAAAACACGGCATCCCCTATCATGAAAAAAACCTGGGCCAGTTGTTCTGTGATGGTTCAGCCCAACAGATTATAGACATGTTGCTGGATGAGGCTCGAGGCACTGATATCCAAACCGCCACATGGATAAAGGATATTCAAAAATCTGATGACGGTTATACAGTAGAAACCAACCAGGGCACCTATGTGGCAATGTCATTGGTGATCGCCACTGGTGGCCCATCAATACCGAAAATGGGATCCAGTAGTTTTGCCTATGATGTGGCAAGACAGTTCGGGTTGAGGGTGGTTGATCCTCGCGCAGGTTTGGTGCCGCTTACTTTTGATTCTGAAATGCTGAGTAGCCTTGAGGGTTTGTCGGGCGTATCGGTGGATATCACCGTGAAATTGGCAAAGGCTGTTTTCAAGGAAGCGCTGTTGTTCACCCACCGGGGGCTCAGCGGACCCGCCATTCTCCAGATATCATCCTACTGGCAACCGGGCGATACCATCACAATTGACCTGCTGCCGGGTGTGGATGCATTTCAGTATCTGAAAGACGCCAAGGCAGACACGCCTAAAAAAGACACCCATACCGTGCTGTCGCAGGTGTTGCCTAAAAGCCTGGCAGGGCGGCTGACAGAACGATGTGAGTGCCGCAACCGCTTGGCCGAAACACCGGACAAGTCCTTACGACGATTGGCCGATCATATCAACCTCTGGGCGGTCACACCCAATGGATCGGAAGGATACCGAACGGCCGAAGTCACGGTGGGCGGTGTGGATACCCGCGATCTGTCATCCAAAACAATGGAAGCCAATGACGTACCAGGGCTGCATTTCATCGGTGAAGCGGTGGACGTGACGGGCCATCTGGGCGGGTTCAATTTCCAGTGGGCGTGGTCATCGGGTCATGCATGCGGTCAGGTGGTCTAGGTAGGCTATGAGTATATCAGTTGGCTTGGGTGATTTATTCAAATTTTTCTCGGATTTTATCGCGATTTTCGCTATAACCCTCGACGCTCATCACCATATCGATGTTCACACCATCCGATGACAACGGCATACGAATAATGGCGTAAAATTTGGGTATGCCTAATTCCAATGGCACTTCGTTCAGAAAGCCTTTTGGCTGACCACCTCGGGCTGTAGCTTGATATTGCGCAAGGACTGTTTCTGCCAATGCCGGTGGTCTGAGTTCATGAATAGATTTATTGCTCAAGTCGAAATGATACATCTCGGTCAAGGCTGTACCCCAAAACCGATACGTAAAATCGGTATGATTAGGATTCGTGTTGACCACAGAAGCTCGTGGAATGACAGACGACTCCAGTTCCAGCATATCAATATCAGTCCACGCAGGCGCTATCCGACCAGCCTTGAGCCGTTGCCAGTACGCAAATACCTTTACCAATTCCGGATACGCCCGATCCATTGGATCAAACGCTACATACGATGCGCGCATTTTCCTACCCATAGCCGAATGCTTCTCGTCCACAACTATGCAGATAAGAAGTCACGCGACTCCCCCGAGCCACGACAGGTACCTTAATACGAAACTACGACGGTATTGCAAGCCCGTTTATGTCGATATGTAATAGTGTTCTTGGTTTTAGCCAATATAGCCATAGGCCAATGCCAGCAAGGCGCAGCCCAGTACCAAACGGTACAAAACAAAGGGTGCAAAGCTGGCCCGGCGCAACCACGCCATCATGATCAGGATCGCCACCAATGCGGTGCCAAAAGACATACCGGCAACAATCATCACATCACTGGTCAACTGGACATCACCGGACTGGTACAGCTCCAGCCCTTTGAGAACCCCCGCCCCGGCAATAGCCGGAATAGACAGCAACATGGAAAACCGCGCCGCATCTGGTCGTTCCAGGCCCAGTAGGCGCGCGGCCGACATGGTAATGCCCGCACGGCTGGTTCCAGGGATCAGGGCCAGGACCTGAAACACGCCAATGATCAAAGCATCGGAAATACGGATATGGTCCATTCGGCGGACGGTCATACCGAGCCAGTCAGTCAGCCCCAGAAACAGCCCGAACCCGAGCATGGTCCAGCCAATAACGGCGATACTTCGAAATCCGCCCGGATAATACTGGTTCATGAAATACCCGGCGACGACCACCGGAATAGTACCGATAATAATATACAGCGCCATACGGGCACGGCTATCGCGACGGCCACGCGATACATTATACAAACCAGCAAAAATTCCTGCGATATCGCCAATCAAATAAAGAAGGACGGCCCCAAGGGTGCCCACATGAACAGCCACATCCATGAGCAGGCCCTGATCTTCCCACCCGGTGAACACCGGCACCAACACAAGATGCCCGGATGAGCTAACCGGTAGGAATTCCGTGATCCCCTGCACCAATGCTAAAACAACCAAATGTAGAAGCGACAATCAGCTTCTCCCCCAATATATTGCATCCATACATTATTTATATCATCGTGATTCCGCCTCGCCTACCATGTATTTAGTACCACATCAGTACTATACTGATGTCGAAGTTCGCTAATTCCTCAAATTCGTCGATGCACTGGAGGGAATACAGTGACGATGTAGTATTTTAAGACAGCAATGCTGTCTTTATTGTTGTTGTGTTCTCCTTGATTCCCGGCCATATATGTTGCCCGCCACCCTAGCGGTGGCCCAAAACAAACGAGAATACCGACTGCGCTCCAGATCAAAGGGTTGGGTTAATGGCCGACAAGATGCAACGATTCGTGGATATCAACGCCCGGATGCCGGACAAACGGACTGCCGATGCGCGCCGTACTGATTTCGGCGAAATATACGATCCCTATACTCCGGCACGCGCCACGGAACAGTCATCGAGGTGCGAGCAATGCGGTATCCCGTATTGCCAAATCCACTGCCCATTGCAGAACAACATTCCCGATTGGTTGCGCCTGGCCGCGGAAGACCGGTTGGAAGAGGCGTATGCCCTGGCACAAGCCACCAACACCTTTCCCGAAATCTGTGGTCGAATTTGCCCGCAGGACCGCCTGTGTGAAGGCTCATGCGTCCTGGAACAGTCCCGCCACGGTAGCGTTACCATCGGCGCTGTTGAAAAGCACATTACCGACACCGCATGGGAACAGGGTTGGGTCAAAGGTCCTGCCCCTACCCAGGAACGCGCTGAGAGTATCGGTATCATTGGTGCCGGCCCCGGCGGTTTGGCGGCGGCCGATGCCCTCCGCACGGCGGGTTATCAGGTTCATGTTTATGACCGATATGACCGCGCGGGTGGATTGTTGATCTACGGCATCCCGAACTTCAAGCTGGAAAAGGAAGTGGTCGAGCGTCGCACCCGTCTGCTGGCTGATAGCGGCGTTGTATTTCATCAAAATTTCGAAGTTGGCAAAAAGGGCAAACAGCATGCGACGTTGGCTGAGTTGCGCGAAAAACATGATGCGGTACTAATTGCGACCGGCGTCTACAAAGCCCGCGACCTGAATGCACCGGGCTCGGGCTTAGGCGGTATTCTGGCCGCAATGGATTACCTGACGGCCTCCAACAGGGCCGGACTAGGTGATCGTGTCGCCGGGTTGAAAGACGGCAGCCTCAACGCCGAAGGCAAGAACGTAGTGGTCATTGGCGGTGGTGATACGGCCATGGATTGCGTCCGCACCGCCGTGCGCCAGGGGGCAAAGTCCGTCAAATGTCTATACCGTCGTGACCGGGCGAATATGCCGGGCTCCATGCGCGAAGTATCCAACGCCGAAGAAGAAGGCGTGGAATTCGTGTGGTTAGCGGCACCCGAAGCCTTCCTCGGCGATGACACAGTTTCTGGTGTTCGCACCCATATGATGCGTTTGGGCGCACCGGACGCGTCCGGCCGTCAAACACCCGAAATCATTGACGGCTCGTCCTATACCATTGATGCGGATATGGTTATCACGGCGCTAGGCTTTGATCCGGAAGACCTGCCCACCCTGTTTGGCGAGCCCACATTACCGGTCACGGACTGGGGCACCATATCGGTGAATCCGGTATCGAAAATGAGCGCCCTGCCCGGTGTGTTTGCCGCTGGTGATATCGTGCGCGGCGCTTCACTGGTGGTTTGGGCCATTCGCGATGGCCGAGATGCCGCCGGAGCCATCCATCAATTTATCCAACGCAAGGATACCGCACCGGCACCTTCAGGAGACCTGCCATGACGATCAAGGATCAAGGACAACAGTTCACCGACCAGTGGCAGGCCAATGCAGAATACTTAAGCGAACATGGCCTGTACCGCCCGGAAGATGAACACGATGCCTGTGGTGTTGGTATGGTCGTCGCCATTGACGGTAAACCACGCCGTGAGATTGTGGAAAAAGGTGTCGAGGCCCTGAAAAAAGTCTGGCACCGGGGCGCTGTGGATGCCGACGGAAAGACCGGTGATGGTGCCGGTATTCACGTGGAAATTCCACATGGATTTTTCAAGCAACACATTCGCGACACCGGACATGAGCCCGGTGACGGACACCTGGCGGCAGGTATGGTATTCCTGCCAAAAACCGATCTGGTTGCACAGGAAATGTGCCGAGCCATCGTGGAAACCGAAATCCTGAAGGCTGGATACAAGATTTATGGTTGGCGTCAGGTGCCGATCAACGCCAGCGTCATCGGCGAAAAAGCCAACGCCACCCGCCCCGAAATCGAACAGATTATGATTGATGGTGGCACGGAAAAGGATGGCCCTGCGTTCGAAACGGACCTTTATGTCATTCGACGCCGGATTGAACGGCGGGTTTTGGACGAGCACAATACTGAATTCTACATCTGTTCGCTCAGCGCCCGCTCCATCATCTACAAAGGCATGTTCCTGGCTGAGCAGCTAACCGATTTTTATCCTGATCTGCTGGATGAGCGATTTGTCTCCAGCTTCGCTATTTATCACCAGCGCTATTCCACCAATACATTTCCCACATGGCGACTGGCACAGCCCTTCCGTATGCTGGCGCACAATGGTGAGATCAACACCGTTACCGGCAACATTCGGTGGATGAAAGCCCACGAGCCCAAGATGGAAAGCCCGGTCTTTGGTGATTCCATTGAAGATATCAAACCCGTCATTCAATCCGGCAGCTCGAATTCTGCTGCATTGGATGCGGTGTACGAGGTCATGTGCCGGGCTGGACGGTCAGCGGCGGCCGTCAAAGCATTGCTGATCCCGGAATCCACCGGTCAGGACAAAACAATGACGGAAGCCCACCGGGATTTCTGTTCATATTGTTACACCGTCATGGAATCCTGGGATGGCCCCGCCGCCATTTGTGCCACTGACGGGCGATGGGTCGTGGCCGGATTGGACCGAAATGGATTGCGCCCCATTCGCTATTGCGTGACGGAGGATGGCCTGCTGGTTCTGGGATCAGAGACAGGCATGGTTGATCTGGACGAGACAACCATCATCGAAAAAGGTCGGTTGGGCCCCGGTGGCCTGATGGGTGTAGATTTGCAGGAAGGTGTTCTGTTTCGCGACAAAGAGCTGAAAGATCATTTGGCCAGCGCACAACCATTTGCTGAATGGACCAGTGGTATTCGAAGAATGGACAGCCTGACCGACCGGGCCGAAGACGGCACAACCAGTCGGTTGTTTAACGCCGATGAATTGCGCCGCCGTCAGCATGTGTTTGGCATGACCATGGAAGACGTGGAACTGATCCTACACCCCATGGCCGAAGACGCGAAAGAGGCCATTGGCTCCATGGGCGACGATACCCCGTTGGCTGTTTTGTCAGACCAGTACCGTGGCCTGCACCAATTTTTCCGTCAGGCATTTAGCCAGGTTACCAACCCGCCGATCGACAGCTTGCGCGAACGATCCGTCATGTCGCTGAATACTCGGTTCGGCAATTTGAACAACATTTTGGCCGAAGAGGGCGAGCAATGCGAGACCCTGCAACTGGATAGCCCGGTTCTATCCAATGCTGCCTTTAATACCGTGCTTGGGTATCTTGGCGCGGGTGCCATTGAAATAGATTGCACCTTCGATCCCGCCAGCGGCGCAGCTGGTATGCATGCGGCGCTGGACCGTATCCGTCAGGAAGCCGAAGACGCCGTACGCGGTGGCCGCACCCACTTGATCCTAAGCGATCTGGCGCTTAGTGCTAAACGCGCTCCGGTTCCCATGATTTTGGCAACCTCGGGCGTTCATACTCATCTCATTCACAACAGCCTGCGCACCTTCACCTCGATCAATGTTCGTTCAGCCGAATGTCTTGATGTCCATTATTTTGCGGTTCTGGTTGGCGTTGGGGCGACCACGGTAAACGCCTATCTGGCCGAAGAAGCCATTGCCGATCGGCATTCACGCGGCCTGTTCGGTGACATGTCCATGACTGAATGCGTGAAGAACTTTGTCAGCGCCACTGATCAGGGCCTACTGAAAATTATGTCCAAAATGGGCATTAGCGTGATTAGCGCCTATCGCGGCGGCTGCAATTTCGAAGCCGTGGGCCTGAGCCGTACCCTGATGGCCGAGTTTTTCCCCGGCATGTCGTCACGTATTTCCGGCATCGGCCTGTCCGGTATCTGCGCCAAACTAACAGACCGCCACACAACAGCCTTTCAGCCGGATGTGGTGCCTCTGTCTGTGGGCGGGTTCTATCGCTATCGCGCGGGAAGCGAGCGACACGGACACGATGGCAAGCTCATCCATATCCTGCAAAGTGCGGTAACCAGAGAATCCTTTGGAACCTATAAGAAATACGCCGAAGGGGTGAACAGCCGGGATCCCATCTATTTGCGTGACCTGTTAGGTTTCCGCAAACTGCACGATCCGATCCCGGTAGAAGACGTGCAATCCATTACCGAAATTCGAAAACGGTTGGTGTCGCCGGGCATCTCGCTGGGCGCGTTAAGCCCTGAGGCCCACGAAACCCTGTCCATTGCCATGAACCGCATTGGAGCAAAATCCGATTCTGGTGAGGGCGGTGAAGACCCTGACCGTTACAAGCCACGCGCCAATGGTGATAACGCATCCAGTGCGATCAAACAGGTTGCCTCGGGTCGCTTCGGTGTGACCGCCGAATACCTCAACAACTGTACCGAACTTGAAATCAAGATGGCACAGGGCGCCAAACCCGGCGAAGGGGGCCAACTTCCCGGTCACAAGGTATCATTTCAGATCGCCAAGCTTCGCCATGCTACCGAAGGCGTTACCCTGATCTCACCACCACCACACCACGACATTTATTCCATCGAAGACCTGGCGCAGTTAATCTATGACCTGAAACAGATCAATCCTGATGCCAAAGTTTGCGTCAAGCTGGTGGCTCGGTCCGGTATTGGCGCTATTGCCGCCGGTGTGGCGAAAGCAAAAGCCGACGTGATCCTGATCTCAGGTCATGACGGCGGCACCGGTGCCAGTCCGCAAAGCTCGATCAAATATGCCGGCCTGCCGTGGGAAATGGGCATTGCCGAGGCCAATCAGGTGCTCACGCTCAACCGCCTTCGTCATTCGGTGAAACTGCGCGTTGATGGTGGTATCAAAACCGGTCGTGACGTGGTTATTGCCGCCATGCTGGGTGGCGAAGAATTCGGCATCGGCACGGCATCCCTTGTGGCCATGGGCTGTATCATGGTGCGCCAGTGTCATTCCAATACCTGTCCGGTGGGCGTCTGCACCCAAGATGAGAAACTGCGTGAACGGTTCATGGGCACGCCAGAAAAAGTCGTCAATCTGTTCTCATTCATCGCCGAGGATGTGGCCGAAATTCTGGCCGACCTCGGTTTCAAATCGCTTGAAGATATCATTGGCCGGTCTGATCTGTTGAGTCAGGTCAGCCGCGGTCATGATGATCTGGATGATCTGGATCTGAACGCTTTGCTGGCACAGGCCGATTCCGGTGGCTTGCCACGGTTCTGCACCCTAGCCGAGCGCAACCCCGTCCCTGATACGCTGGATGCGCAAATTTTGGCCGATGCGGTGGCAACTCTCGATCAGGGTGAGAAAATGCAGCTGACTTATTCGGTCCAGAATACGCACCGCGCCGTCGGTACCCGCACCAGTTCTGCCATTGTGCGCAAGTACGGCATGACAGGCTTACGCCCCGGCCATCTGACGGTACGATTGCGCGGCTCCGCCGGGCAGTCTCTGGGTGCATTTGCGGTTCAGGGTCTGACACTGGAAGTCTTTGGCGATGCCAATGATTACGTGGGTAAAGGCCTTTCCGGCGGCACCATTGTCGTGCGCCCACCGGTTTCCAGTCCCATTGACGCGCACAAAAACACGATCATTGGCAACACCGTTTTGTACGGCGCCACCTCGGGGAAGTTGTTTGCTGCGGGACAGGCGGGTGAACGGTTCTGTGTTCGTAATTCAGGTGCCCAGGCCGTGGTCGAAGGTTGCGGCTCAAACGGGTGTGAGTACATGACTGGTGGCGTCGCCGTCATTCTGGGACCAGTGGACGCCAATTTCGGAGCCGGCATGACCGGTGGCATGGCCTTCGTGCATGACCCGGATGATCAGTTCCAATACCGGGTGAATTCAGACACGGTGACGTGCCAACGCATTGAAACTGAATATTGGGATGATGTGCTCAAAGTTCTGGTGGGCCAGCACGTGAAGCACACAGGGTCACCCTTTGCCGATCAGTTGTTGTCCACATGGCAACGTAGCGTGGGGGAATTTTGGCAAGTGGTGCCGAAGGAGATGCTCAACAAGCTGGAACATCCGGTGCGCAATCAGGATGCAGAAACGTTAACGGCCTAAGTTCGGCACCTAATCTTGATTACGCGGTGGACGTAGGCGCCAGGCTGGAATCATAAAAACGATGCAAGCCGCCAGAAACAACAGACTGGCAATCACAGCCACACCATCACCGGCTCGTGCCGAGGACCATATGTAAAAAACGGCAGACGAGGTAAAGAGTAACCACCCCGTCATATTGAAGCACCATTCCTTGCGTGGGGACATCAGTGGGTATTCCTTCATGGCAATTTTAGTGACTTGTTCAAATCGTTTAACACGGCACCCGCCGGATGCCCCCTTTGACCCGCATCAATGCGCGCGCAGAAACTTTCGCGTAAGTACCATATATTAAGTATTATCCACTACATATTTCAGGCATGAACACACCCGCATCCACACGACCCATGATTGGCATTCTTCTGGATTACGTCGCAGAGGGGTCCTTTTCGTCACGCCCACACTATGCCCTTCGCCAAGGGTATTTCGATGCCATTGAGGCCGCCGGCGGCATGCCCGTGGCCCTGCCCTACCAACATGGCGTCATGACTGATTACCTGAGCGCCATGGACGGCATTGTGATACCGGGCGGATTTTATCCTTTCCCAAAATCCTATTACGGTGAGGTCACAGATACAGACGAGGTCATTCACCCCCGTGTCGCCTTCGAATCAGACTTCGCCAAGGCAATACTGGACGAGGACAAACCCGTGTTCGGCATTTGTGCCGGCTTGCAGGTTCTGGGCGCAGCCATGGGTGCAATGCTGTACCGCGATCTACACGACGTCATCGACACAGAAATCGATCACCTGAACGAAAAACCTGCCGAAGAAATAGCCCATGAGGTAGCCATTACACCGGGCACACAACTGCATGACATTGTGGGATGCGATACCATGGGCGTGAATACAGCCCACCGCGAGGCGCTGGCGGAAATACCGGACGGTGCGACCATGAATGCAATTGCCCCCGACGGGGTGATCGAGGGCATGGAGATTCCATCCCGCAAATTTGCCATGGCGGTTCAATGGCACCCGGAATTTTTCCGCACGCCCGGCGATCCCAACCAGGCCCTGTTTGAACATTTGGTAGAGGCTGCGAGCAATGGGTAATAAGAACAAAGAACGCGCAAGAGGCTGGATGATTATCGCGGCCCTCAACGGATTCATGGTTGTTGGTATGGGCGCCTATGGGGCGCATGGTTTAAGTGGACAGGCAGACTATCTGGTCGACAGCTTTAACACCGGTGTTCAGTACCAGATGTGGCATGGCCTGGCCTTGATGGGTGTGGCCTGGATGGTTCAGCAAACCGGGAACCTTTACATACGGCTATCTGGTGCCGCCTTCACATTGGGCAATATTACGTTTTCCGGCACACTTTATGTGTTTGGTATGACCGGCGATGTACCCTTTCAAGGGGCTGCACCGGCAGGTGGCATGATTTTGATGGCGGGCTGGGCCTTATTGGCCTTCGGGTCATGGCGGGAACGAGGTCGTGACTGAGCACCAATCAATCAACAAGAGTTTACGCCAGCACGTGCACGAGACGCTGGAAGCCGGGCGGGTTGAAACGCCGATTGGCCGTATTGTTGATATCGCACTGATCGTCCTGATCTCGCTTAACGTTATAGCCGTAATCATGGAATCCGTGCCGTCATTTCATCAGGACTATGAACAATCATTCCTGATATTCGAGATATGTTCCGTCAGTATCTTTGCGGTGGAATATGTGCTTCGGGTGTGGTCTGTACCTGAACAAACCGACCTGGACGCAAATCGCGGATTTATCAGTCGGGTTCGCTATATGCTGACCCCCATGGCGCTGCTGGATTTGATCGTCATCCTGCCATTCTTCCTGGGCTTCTTTTTTCAGATGGACTTGCGGGTGTTGCGAGTCCTGCGGCTGTTTCGTGTTTTCCGCCTGTCCCGTTACTCTTCATCCATGAGCGTTCTGGTCCATGTTCTGAAAGAAGAATCGGCCAATATTGGTGCCGCCATGTTTGTGCTGATGATGATGATTATCCTCGCCGCCAATATCGTTTATCTGGCCGAGCACGACGCACAACCCGAAGCCTTTGGCACCATCCCGGATGCCTTATGGTGGGCGGTCATTACCATGACGACGATTGGTTACGGTGATGTTATTCCGGTAACGGTGATCGGTCGCGTGTGCGGGGCCGGTATCGGTATTCTCAGTGTTGGCATGGTCGCCTTGCCCGCCGGTATTCTGGCATCGGGTTTCAATGACGCCCTGCACAGACGCCGGCAACAGTTCAAGGAAATGGTCGATGACGCCTTCATGGACGGTGTTCTGGACGAAAATGAACTTTCCGGCATTCGGGAAGAACGTGACGTTCTGGGCCTCAACGAAAAACAGGCCAACGCCATTATTCAGGAAGCCAGTAATCAAACCAGAGTTCGGTTAGGTTCCTGCCCTCACTGCGGCAAACAAATCCGCGGCTAGAGCAAAACTTCACCCGATTCGATCAGGCCGCGGCGTGAATAGCCGCTGCCTTGACGCCATCGGTCACATGGCTTTCGAACTGAACGAAATTCTTCTCAAACCGTTGGGTCAGATCACGCGCCTGGCTGTCGTAGGCGGAACCATCACTCCACGTATTACGGGGGTTCAACACATCACCCGGCACATCCGGACAGGATGTTGGCACCATAACACCGAAGTTGGGATCGGCATCAAACCCGGCTGATTCCAAGCGACCATCCAGTGCCGCATTCACCATGGCACGGGTGTATGCGATCTTCATACGATCACCCACTCCATAACCACCACCGGACCAGCCGGTGTTAACCAGCCAACATTTGGCACCGTGTGCGGCCATTTTTTCGCCCAGCAGTTTAGCGTACACCGTTGGGTGCCGTGGCATGAACGGTGCTCCAAAACAGGTGGAGAACGTGGCTGCCGGTTCTTTCAAACCGCGCTCGGTACCCGCAACCTTTGCTGTATAACCCGACAGAAAGTGATACATGGCCTGATCAGAGGTCAATTGCGATACAGGCGGCAACACACCAAATGCATCGCAGGTCAGCATCACGATATTCTTGGGATGCCCCGTCATACCGGTCTCCGACGCATTGGGAATTTGTGAAATATCGTAGGCTACGCGACCATTCTCACTGTACCTGGTATCAAAGAAATCCAGCTCCCGCGTGGCATCATCCATCATCACGTTTTCGATGATGGAGCCAAAGGTGCGCGTGGTCTCGAAAATCTCGGGCTCAGTCTCAAGGGTCAGGTTGATCGTCTTGGCATAACAGCCGCCTTCAAAATTGAAAATGCCGTCCGGACTCCAACCATGTTCGTCATCACCGATCAGGGTCCTAGACGAATCCGCCGATAGCGTCGTCTTACCCGTTCCCGACAAGCCAAAGAAGATCGCGGAATCGCCGGCGGATCCCACATTGGCGGAACAATGCATGGGCAAAACATCACGTGGCGGCAACAGGAAGTTCATGATTGAGAAGATGGACTTCTTCATTTCGCCGGCATAGGCCGAGCCACCAATCAGAACCAGACGCTTGGCCAAGTTGACCACGATAAAGGTACCGGACGTAGTACCGTCGGCTTCGGGGTCGGCAAGCAGGCTGGGGGCCTGCAAGACTGTAAAGCTGGGCTCAAAGCTGCCCAACTCACTGCCATCAGGCTGAATGAACATGTTACGCACGAACAGATTATGCCACGCATTCTCCGTCACAAGGCGTACAGGCAGACGATAGTTGGTATCGGCGCCTGCGTAACAATCCTGAACGAACGCGTCCTTACCCTTATAATGGGCCAGCATCTTTTCATACAGATTGTCGAAATGAGCCGACGATATGGGACGGTTTACATCACCCCACCAAATCTCGTCCCTGGTTTCATCGTCTTCCACAATGAAACGGTCATGAGGTGAACGGCCAGTATGTTGACCAGTCAGCGTCACAAGTGATCCGCCACGGGCCAGATTTCCTTCACCACGCGCAATGGCCATTTCGACCAGTCGCGAAGCACTCATATTCCAGTAAGCGGTCTTGATGTCTTTCAAACCCTGGTTGTTCAGTCCGAAAGTACTCACCGCATGTCCAACGTCTTGCACAGTGTGCTCCTAATTCCTCAATAAATACCCACAATTTTTATTGGTATTATTCTTCGTGAGCCTGAGAACGATAGCGCTGTGAACAAGTGCCTACAAGGCTTGAATCGCAAGAATTTGGGGATCGAATCGGGGCAACCTGGGGCGAAATCAATTGCCGAGGCGGGTGCGGGCCTGTTTTGCCATTTCAACCAGCGCACGACGGCACTGGTCCGCGTTTGCCACGGGTTCTTCGAAATCCAAACGGGTAAACCGTGATCCGCACACCATATCAAAGCCTTCCGGATCCAAGGCAACCATCCGCCAACCAACCCCGCGCCGACCGGCAAGGCCTTGGGCGCAGATATCCAGTGCCGCACCATGGTCTGTGTTCATGTGTTCGATCACGCTGGCTTCAGCCTCAATCAGGTCTGATATTGCGCCGGTATCGCGTAACGTGAAATGTTTGGCTCCAAGCCATCGGGCCTTGGCAAATCCACCCACCCAATGAACCCGGTCCACCGCCATTTTATAAAAGGCGAAATCGCCGAACCCTGCATACAGGCTGGCATCCGGATGATGGGCCAGGAACCGCGTGGACAATCGCTTGTCTCTGGTCTTCCTGATCTTACCACTTAAGGTAACGCGTGGGCCGGTTTGTGGGTTTCGTCTTCGGGACGCCGCCTCGAACAAAAGCGATGCACGGTTGTCGATCGTCAAATTTTGGGTGTGATCAGCCAGCTCGGAAAACAGCATGATGGGGCTGGCATCCATGTCACAGGCCACGGTCACGAACGATGCGTAGGGGTGACAATCGTGTTTATCGAGTACCGTAGCCAGCGTCGCTGACCTGGCACGCCGCACAATCCCGCGTCCCGCCAACGCTACAGATTCTCGGTCATCAGTCATTGGCGTCAGTCATTGGTCTCGATCTGGCACAGGGCCATATCGCGCAAGGTGGCAAGGCCAACGGGTGTGCGCGAGGCATCAATAACCAATGCGCGGGTCAGACGGAACCGGACCAGCAGGCGCACGGCATAACGAATATCCATATCCGCCGCAAGGCTCATCACCGGCTTGGACATGATTTCGTACACATTGGTTCGGCTGGGCGAACGATCTGTCGCAACCACTTCCTTGGCGATGTCATAGACTTCAAGCAAGCCGTATTCATCATGCTCACCACGGCGCTCAACCACCAGCGAACTTACATGATGATCGCGCATTTCCTTTACGGCGTCAGCGACGGTCGCCATGCCGCTAATGGTGTGAACACCACGCGACATAACCTCGCCCACGCTCGTATATTTCTTTTCATTCATAACGATTCCTCGATTTCCTGAATAATGGTTTCCTGTTGGGTCTTCATCCCGACTGCGTCTTCAATTTCCAGTTGGAAGGCCATGCCAGAGCCTGGCTCTTCATCAAATTTACCAGCGTCAGCAATCGTCTCGAGAATGCTTCGAGCGAGCGGGGCTGCCACGATGAACAGCAACATATCCCGTTGCGCCGTCAACTCAAGGCCCAGAAAAGATTTCTCGGGCTTTAAGCCTTCGCCTCTGACACTGGTAATGACGGTGGCGCCTGTGGCACCGGCTTCTCGCGCGGCAGCCATGACAGCATCCGTTTTTTCATCAGCCACCAATGCGGTAATGAGCTTGAGATTCATTGGATATTCCTCTTGTTCTCAGGTGTTTCTAGTGATGTTTCATCTTGTTTTTGTTTTTGCCGCTGGTGATACCAGTCGGCTAATTTTGCATACCCAAATACGGCCATAATGGGAAATACGCTGGCGAAAGCGATCAGGCCAAACCCATCCAGCAACGGGCTACGACCGGGTATGGTCGAGGCCAGCCCAAGGCCCAGGGCCGCCACCACCGGCACGGTCACGGTTGATGTGGTGACCCCGCCTGAATCATAGGCCAGCGGGATAATCATCTTGGATGCCCGCAGGGTCTGGAAGATGACCACAACGTAGCCAGCCATGATGTAATAAGGGAGCGGCGTCCCGGTCACAATACGGTATGAGCCAAGCGACACACCTACCGCCACGCCAAACGCCACGGCCAGACGCAGGCCTAGTGCATTCAATGCGCCACCCGAAATCTCTTCAGCTTTCAACGCCACCGCAATAAGGGACGGCTCGGCAATGGTGGTGGAGAACCCAATAGCAAAGGCAAATACATAGACCCATATATAATCGCGCCATTGGACCACTGTCGCCGATGCAGGTTGAATAAATTCAGGCGCTGTCAGTTGCGCTGCCATGGTCTCGCCCATGGGGAACAACGCTTCCTCCAAACCCACCAAAAACAGGGTCAGCCCGACAATCACATAGCCAAAACCCACAGCCATACGTTGGGGGTTGGGGGGCATTTTGCGCACGACAAACAATTGAAAGCCCAACAGAATGGCCGCAATAGGCAACACATCTCGAATCGTTCCCACGGCGGAGGTGCCTATATGAACAGTCAGATCAATGATCATATCCATCAGTAGACCATCCCATACACCATCACGAAGATCATCGGCGTTAGACTGGCAAAGGCGATCAGGCCAAACCCGTCAATCATGGGGTTACGGCCACGGATAACACCAGCAAGCCCAACGCCCAGTGCTGTCACCAATGGAACCGTAATCGTCGACGTGGTTACCCCGCCGGAATCATAGGCAATACCAATAATCTCAGGAGGCGCGAACAACGTGATCACCACGACCAGAATATAGCCCCCGATAATCAGGTACTGAATAGGCCAACCTTTCAGGATACGAAACACACCCAACACCAGAGCAAACCCCACGGACAAAGCCACCGTCAAGCGCAGCCCCGTGGCATAGCTGTCACGGGACTGGTCGCTGTCCACGATGACGCCACCGATGCTGGCGACACTGGCGGCTTCGGCGGCAACCGCAATCAGGGCAGGCTCCGCGATAGTGGTGCCAAAGCCCAGACAAAAAGCAAAACCCAACAGGGCCGGTAGGCTGCCTTTACGGGCAAGCGCGTCGGCCATGGCCTCACCAATGGGGAACAGGCCCATCTCCAGCCCCTGAATAAACAGGGCCAGGCCCAGAACTACAAAGATCAAACCAACGATGGTATTTTCCAGGTTGGGGAATGGGGCCTGTAGAACAATCAGCTGAAAAAAGGCAATAACCCCTACGATGGGCGATAGATCACGCGCCGCACCAACAACCAAACCCATAAAGTTCTTAAGCGACTTGTTCATACAACCCCGAGCAATTTAGCCACTCTTTAGTGATACATAATCACCACAGAACTGTCACCCGGCAATGACTCTGATCAAACGTCAGGCGTCTTCGAACTTGTTGAAGAAATACCCTACCAACCCACCTAAGACAGCCCAGAATAATCCCACTGTGACCAACGACGAAACCGCAAACTGTGCCACCACTTCAGTGGGCAGATCATGGGTGAATTCGCCTGGGCGCGGTGCACCCACCACATGGGGAATGACCATGATGACCACACCGGCAATCCGCATCACCGCGTTCGTGCCAAACACCAGCAAGCCCAGGCTTATGGCTGTGGCAATAGCTGTGGCAATCCACCACAGCTGACGATGATCAATATCACCACCCATCATGCCCGGCAATTCTGGCGGTATTCCCAAGGCGGGTGCCACGTACAGCGAGGCGAACCCGGCCAGCCCCCATAACACCCCCTGCCGGGTATCCACATTCTGTCCACGCAAGGCGAACAACGCGGCCAACATGAAGCTGTAGCCAACGCTCATCAACACCGAGGTCAGCAGCGTAAACCCGTGCCGCTCGAAACCTTCTTCCGGCATCCAGGCCATACTGTGATCATGGCTGGATTCCTCACCATCGGTCGCTTCTTCGCCGTGTTCGTGCCCGGATTCAGCGCCGCCTTCGTACTGTTCAGCAAAACTGATAAGGGGAACGGTGGTGACCATTTGCAGGCCGGTTACAAATATACCAGCGAGCGCGCCAGCGGCCAACGCGGTCATTACAATACGCCTGAACATCATAGGGCTCCTGAATATACACAAGCATAACACGTCGCACCGGCACGAGCCGGGCGAGCATCAAACCAGGACTTGAACGAAAACCCTAGTGACAGGGCAGCGCAAAAGCGTGACGGCTGTCGTGTGCAGCATTGTGAATTTCAGTGGGCTGAGCGAAACCTACGCCGTAGACCATGAATACACCAAATACCAAGGCGAAGGCGGCGGGCAGAACCCGGCTGGATACGTCATCGGCAATAGCATTACGAATATCAGTTACTTTGGTTGTCATGTGATTGGTTCCATACCTTAAATAATCAACTCGAATCCAAATCACCGCCTTAGGATACAATCCTGCTCTGAGACACCCCGTCTCTGAGCTGACGATGACACTTAATGGCAGGTCTCCTGGCTCACGGATCATCACATCATCCAGCCTTCCCGGTCACCCTCAGCTGGGCGACTAGTGGCCTTTTCGAACAATGCTCACCGCTAACAGTTGCGGGGGCAGCCACGGTTTAGATCCCCTATTGGGTCGATCTTTCCGCATTCCCTATTAATCCCCAGGCTTTATCGCCATAAACGGGGAACCATCACCGCGACTATAATCCGTCAAAAAGTGCGCGGTCAATGCACAGAAATCATCATTCGCTATATTTTTGCCACAAAGTGCTGCCCTACTGCTAAAAGTACATACTTATTCGGAGGACACATGGTCGAAAAAATCGCACTGGTAGATGATGATCGCAACATCCTGGCGTCGGTAACGATGGCGCTGGAAGCGGAAGGTTACGACGTCACCACCTATAATAACGGCGAAGATGCTTTGAGTGGTCTGAACAAGTCCGCCGTCGATCTGGCGGTTCTGGATATCAAGATGCCGCGCATGGATGGTATGGAGCTGCTAAAACGGCTGCGCGATGACAATGAACTGCCCGTTATATTTTTAACCTCCAAGGATGATGAGATTGACGAAATGCTGGGCTTGCGCATGGGGGCGGATGATTACATCACCAAGCCGTTCTCCCAACGGTTGCTGATTGAACGGATTCGCGCGGTTCTGCGTCGGCGGTCCTCGGTGGAATCACCAGAAGATGACAAGAAGATCGTTCGTCGTGGCGATCTGTTGCTCGACCCCACCCGGCACCTGTGTGCATGGAAAGGCGATCATGTGAACCTCACCGTTACAGAATTCCTGTTGCTGGAAGCGCTGGCCCGCCGACCGGGGCTGGTGAAAAACCGGGATCAGCTGATTGATGCGGCTTATGGAGAGCATATCTACGTAGACGATCGCACCATCGATAGCCACATCAAGCGGTTGAGACGAAAATTCAAAGCTGTGGATGACGATTTTTCAGAAATTGAGACTCTCTATGGCATAGGATACCGTTACCGCACCGAATAAGGTGTTTGAACGGGGTCATATGGAATCGAGAGACAAAATATCAACACCACCAGACTTGGAGCCTATCCGGTCCCATGATCGCGCGCCTGTAAATCGGTCCAGACGTAAACGCCGGTTCTCGCCTATCAAGCGGCGCATTCTGACGGTTAATGTTCTGGCGCTCGGGATGATCATCGCCGGGTTACTTTATCACGGCGAGTACCGCGACAACCTGATCGAATCCGAGATCACGGCCCTGCGCGCTCATGCTGACATGTTTTCTGCGGCGCTTGGCGAAGGCGCGGTGGGCGGCAAAACACCGTTGGATCAGGTTCTGGTGCGGGAAACGGCCAATCGCATTGTGTTGCGTATGGTGGAAAGCACTGACACCCGCGCACGCCTGTTTCGCTTTAACGGCCAACTGGTCGCCGATTCTCGCAGCCTGATGCATGCGGGCCGGGATGTGGAAGTAGAAGTCCTGCTCCCCCCCATTGAAGCCCCGGCGGTTCTGCATGCCCTGTTTGGCTTGTATGACCGGCTCGTTAGCTACCTGACGGGTCGCGAAACCCTGAAGCCTTATGTGGAGCATCCCCGCCAACATGCCCGGCAATACCCGGAGGTCATCCTGGCGTTGCAAGGTCAGGCCGCCAAAGCCATTCGAACCTATGGACGGGACCAACTGCTTATCTCTGTATCAGTTCCCGTACAGCGCTATAAAAAGGTTCTGGGTGCGGTGCTGGTCACCAAAACATCCAAAGACATCGATCAGGCCATGTTCGAAGTTCGCCTGAATATTCTCAAGATTTTTGCCGTGACCCTGGCTATAACGTCCCTGCTGTCTCTTTATCTGGCCGGCACGATTGCCCAGCCTATCCTGAAACTGTCCGATGCCGCCGACAAAATTCGTCATTCTCTAAACCGACAGGACAGGCTTTCCGAACTGGAAGCGAGAGACGACGAGATCGGTGATCTGGCCCAGTCCCTGCACGATATGACGGATGCCCTGTGGGATCGCATGGATGCTATCGAGCGATTTGCCGCCGATGTATCTCACGAAATCAAAAACCCGCTCACGTCTCTCAAAAGTGCGGTGGAGACGGCCGCCCGCGTGACCGAGCCTGAGCAGCAACAAAAGCTGCTGGCTATTATTCAGGATGATGTGGAACGACTGGATCGCTTGATCACGGATATATCCAATGCGTCCAGACTGGATGCAGAACTGTCGCGAACCGCCCTGACCAAAATCAATGTGGGCGACATGCTGGAAACACTGACAGATATCCATACGTCAACAGCAAAGGAAGGTGCACCGCGCATCGTTGTTGAGATGGGCACCAACACAGCGTGTGCTGTATCAGGCATGGAGGACCGATTGGTGCAGGTGTTCCGGAACCTGATCGCCAACGCCATAACCTTCAGCCCGACCGAAGGCCTGATCACTATCGCCTTGCACCAGGACGATGATGGGTGTGCTATTGTCACCGTCAGTGACGAAGGCCCCGGCATTCAACCGGGCAAGGAGACAACCATCTTTGAGCGATTTTATTCAGAACGGCCAGAGGGTGAGAAATTTGGCACCCATTCCGGGCTGGGCCTCAGCATTTCCAAGCTAATCATCGATGCCCACCACGGCACGATTGCCGCGGGTAATCGGTACGCCACAAATGGCGCTGTCATTGGGGCACGGTTTACGGTTACCTTGCCCGCCATAACCGGTTAACAACACAGAGAGATCGCGCGTGCCCCAAATTCATGCAACCGCCGTCAGCATCAAAGGCAATGGCATCGTCCTGTGTGGTGATTCGGGTGCGGGAAAGTCTGATCTTGGCCTGCGGATGATTGATCGTGGCGCGCGTTTAGTGGCCGATGACCGGTGTGATCTGAACATGGTGGATGACCAACTGATAGCCTCATGTCCGCAAACGATCTTCGGCCTGATGGAAGTACGCGGCATTGGCATCCTGCGGTTTGAATGCGAAGGCGCGGCCCCGGTGCGGTTAATCGTAGAACTGTGCGACGCATCCGATATTGAACGTCTGCCCGAACAACGCATGAACAAAAAATACGGAATCGAAATACCAACGATCAGAATAGCGCCGTTCGAGGCGTCAGCAGCCACCAAGATTATCGTGGCGCTGGGCCATGTTCTGGGCGAGATCGAAAGCCAATCGGCATGACACAAAACGGAACAACCAGACGCGTAATCTTTGTAACTGGTGTTTCCGGTGCAGGAAAATCCACCGCGCTGAACGTGTTCGAAGACTTAGGCTTCGAGGCCGTAGACAATCTACCTGTTTCCTTGCTGCCTTCCTTATTGGCCAATCAGGTGCTGTCCGAGGTCGGCCAGATGATTGCTATTGGTATTGATGTGCGAGCACGGGATTTCGATGCCCGCAATCTGCGCGACAAAATTGACCGCTTCAAGTCTATGCCAGACGTTGATGTAACGTTGCTATTCCTTGATTGTGAAGACAGCGAACTTGAAAATCGCTTTTCCGCTACCCGCCGCCGTCACCCGTTGGCCCAGGACCGCCGGGTACTGGATGGTATCATCCAGGAACGCGACCTGTTGGCACCCTTAAAGGAATCGGCGGACATGGTGATGGATTCAACAAATTGCACCGTGGCCGATTTCCGACACCTGATGGAGGAACATTTCAGCAGCGAAGACACCAATGATCTGACTATTTTTGTCACGTCATTTTCCTTCGCTAAGGGTGTGCCACGGGACGCAGACATGGTTTTTGATGTTCGATTTTTGCAAAACCCTCACTACATCGATGATTTGCGCCGCTTAAGCGGTCTCGATGAACCCATTGGCGCATATATAAGCCAAGACCCTGATTTTCCATCGTTTATTGATAACCTGAAGCAGCTTCTCGGGCCTTTACTGCCCCGATATGCTGATGAAGGAAAACGATATTTGACCATTGCCGTTGGCTGTACAGGGGGGCGACATCGCTCGGTTTTCCTGACAGAAACGCTGGCTGCATGGATATTATCCACAGGCAGGCAGGCGCAAATTCATCACAGGGACTTGGAAAATGCGGGAAAATAGTCTGAAATCCTTCCAATAAGAAGAAACTGCGCTCTTAAACGAAGGAAAAGATAACGATGATCGGTTTGGTCCTTGTTACCCACGGTCGCCTTGCCGAGGAACTTATCGCCGCGCTGGAACATGTGGTTGGCCCACAGGAAAGTGTCGTTGCGGTCTGTATCGGACCTGATGACGATATGGAACGTCGTCGCACCGATATTCTGGAAAGTATCGAGCGGGCAAATTCCGGGGGTGGCGTCATCCTGCTCACCGACATGTTCGGTGGTACGCCGTCGAACCTGGCTATTTCCGTTATGGAACAGGCACAAGTCGAGGTTATTGCCGGTGCCAACCTGCCTATGCTGATCAAGCTGGCCAGTGTACGCGCAACCGCCAGTTTGGAAGACGCCGCAGAACAAGCCGCAGACGCCGGACGCAAATATATCAACATCGCCTCGCAATTGTTGCAGGAGGACGGCACGTGACCTCTTCGGGCTCGGGTGCTGACAGCTGTCTGGTCACAATCGTCAACAAACGAGGCCTGCATGCACGGGCGGCGGCCAAGTTCGTAAAAACGGCCACCGATTTTGATGCCCGGATTGACGTCAGCCGAAATGGCCAGACGGTATCGGGTAAATCGATTATGGGCCTGATGATGCTGGCCGCATCGCCGGGTACAGAGATCGAAATTACTGCCGTCGGCCCGGCGGGTGCCGATGCTATGTCAGCACTTAAAGCACTGGTCCAGGCCGGGTTCGATGAAGAGGACTAAGTGGCATGGCTCGTAAAACGCCCTCTGCACCAACCAGAGAACAGTCATTCAGCGGCTTGGGGGTATCCCCAGGCATCGCCATTGGCCCGGCTTACGTGCGTGAGCACGGTGCCATTGATATCCCCGAGTACACCATCCCCGACAGCAAGATCAAAGCCGAATGCAAACGGCTGGATGCTGCGGTCGAACGCGCACAGCGCCAAATGGCACGACTCAGAGCCAAAGCCAAGACCATGCCGGAGACCGCCGCCGATGAACTGGGGTTTCTGGTCGAAGCCTACGAGCAGATGCTCAAGGATTCCCGTCTGATCCGGGGCGCCAAACAGCGCATTTCCTCCGATCACATGAACGCTGAAGCCGCCATTCAGGCCGAGATCACCGACATCACCCACGCCTTTGCCGCCATGGATGATGTGTATATCGCCGCCCGCATTGACGATATTCGCGGCGTCGGTCGTCGCCTGATCCTGAACCTGACCCAAACGCCGGTAAAACCGTTCGCTTCGGTGCCCAAGGGCAGCATCATTATTGCCGATGAACTGACACCCGCCGATACGGCGCAACTCAACCCCGAACGGGTGGTTGGTGCAGCGGCTGATCTGGGTGGTGGCGAAGGTCATACGGCCATTATGGCCCGCGCGCTCGGCTTGCCTACGGTATTGGGTGCCCAGGATATGCTACGCAACGTGCGGCACGGTGAAATGATCATGATCGACGGCACGGTGGGCCGGGTTGTCATCAACCCCAGCAAAGCTACGCTGGACGCCGCCACCAAACAGCAAAAAGCATACCGCCGTCAGGCCGAGCGCCTGCACCGTATGCGTGACCTACCCGCGATTACCCGCGATGAGGTCGATATCATCCTACAGGCCAATGTGGAACTACCTATTGAAATGACCATGGTCAAAACGTCGGGCGCCGCCGGGGTGGGCCTGTTGCGCTCAGAATTCATGTTTATGGGCCGCGACGATGTACCGGATGAAGAAGAGCAATACGAAAGTTTCCGCGATGTGGTGCTGGCTGCCGATGGTCCGGTCACCATTCGCACGTTGGACGTGGGTGGCGAAAAACCAGCCGAAGCCCTGTTCAAAGGCATGGATGAGAAAGCCACATCGGCGCTGGGCCTGCGCGGTATTCGCCTGTCGCTGTTGCAACCCGATATTCTGGAAACACAGTTCCGGGCTATTTTACGCGCTGCCAACCATGGCCCGGTTCGTATTCTGCTGCCCATGGTGTCCACCGTATCCGAAGTCCGCCAGGCCAAGGCTATTTTGAAGAAGGCCGTGACCAAGCTGAAACGCCGCAAGGCCACTGTACCCAACCCTATTCCGCCCATTGGTTGTATGATTGAGGTGCCGGGTGCGGCACTGGCGGCGGATGCGCTGGCACAGGTGTGCGATTTCTTTGCCATCGGGTCCAACGATCTGACCATGTACACGTTGGCCATCGATCGGGGTAATGAGTACGTGGCTGATCTGTTCGATCCATTGCATCCGGCCGTGCTCAGGCTCATCCAGTTTTCAGCCGAGGCCGCGCGACGGATGGATATCCCGGTCAGCATCTGTGGCGAAATGGCGGGCGATCCCCGGTACACGGCGTTGCTCGTCGGGCTGGGGTTTCGCGAATTATCCATGACCGCCCTGAATATTCCGCGCGTGAAACAGCGCATTCGCGATCTGGACGTGATTGCCGCCAACCGGCGCGCCAGCCAGATTATGGATCAGGTGGATTCAGGCCGTATCGCCACCCTGATAGATGATATGAACGAGATGGGTTAATCCCCCTTTGGGCATTTACCAACGCCGAGGTTCATGCTAGGAACGCGCCATAAAATAAGCCTTTTTCTAAAGAATTCCCCCCATCAGGAGACACGTTCTATGAGCTCGACAGACGATTATCAGGTAGCCGACATTTCACTGGCCGATTTTGGCCGTAAAGAACTGGACATTGCTGAGTCCGAAATGCCGGGCCTTATGTCCACCCGCGAAGAGTTTGCCGCCTCTCAGCCCCTTAAAGGCGCTCGCATCGCAGGCTCAATCCACATGACCATTCAGACCGGTGTGTTGATCGAAACACTGGAAGCTCTCGGCGCCGAAGTCCGCTGGGCATCATGCAACATCTATTCAACCCAGGATCACGCTGCTGCGGCCATCGCCGCCAACGGCACACCGGTTTTCGCCCATAAGGGTGAAACATTGGAAGAATACTGGGATTTCGCTCATCGCATTTTTGATTGGCACGACGGCGGCACACCCAACATGATTTTGGATGATGGCGGCGATGCCACCATGCTGATCTATCTGGGCTCCGAGGCCGAAAAAGATATCTCGGTGCTGGATAATCCGGGCAGCGAAGAAGCCGAGGTTATGTTTGCCTCCATCAAAGCCAAGTTGGCCATCGATCCCACCTGGTATTCTCGGAACCTGGCCACCATCAAAGGTGTGACCGAAGAAACCACCACCGGCGTTCACCGGCTCGTTGAGATGGAAAAGGAAGGCACATTGCCCTTCCCGGCCATCAACGTGAATGACTCGGTGACAAAATCCAAATTCGACAACAAATACGGTTGCCGCGAAAGTCTGGTGGATGCGATCCGTCGTGCCACCGACGTGATGATGGCCGGTAAAGTTGGCGTTGTTTGTGGTTACGGCGATGTGGGCAAAGGCTCCGCCGACTCGCTTCGTAATGCCGGTTGCCGCGTTCTGGTCACCGAAGCCGATCCCATCTGTGCCCTTCAGGCCTGCATGGAAGGTTTTGAAGTTGTGACCATGGAACAGGCCACCAGCCGCGGTGATATCTTCGTCACCACCACCGGCAACATCGACGTGATTACCGTTGATCACATGCGCGCCATGAAAGACCGAGCCATCGTTTGTAACATCGGCCACTTCGATTCTGAAATTCAGATCGCGGCACTGAAAAACATGGAATGGAACAACATCAAGCCACAGGTGGACGAAATCACCTTCCCGGATGGCAACCGCATCATCCTGCTGGCCGAAGGCCGCCTGGTTAACCTGGGCTGTGCCACCGGCCACCCCAGCTTTGTGATGAGCGCGTCTTTCACCAACCAGACACTGGCCCAGATCGAGTTGTTCGCCAATAACGACGACGGCCAGTACGGAAACAAAGTTTACGTACTGCCAAAATGGCTGGACGAAAAAGTGGCTATGCTGCACCTGGGTAAACTGGGCGCATCACTGACCACGCTGAGCCAGGAACAGGCCGACTACATCGGCGTCGAAGTAGCTGGCCCTCACAAACCTGAGGCCTATCGTTACTAGGTTCCAGCTTTAGACCAAATCAAAAAAGGGCGGCTCTGAGATAGAGCCGCCCTTTTTTATTGCCTTAGATATTACGCAAAGCCACCTTCGCAAATTGAGCCAATTTGCTCGGGTTTTGCTCTAAAACATACTTTTCAGGTCTGACGAAAACGTGGGAAAGGCGAACATATCATTCTTTATGGCACTGGCCGGAATCTTATGACGCATGGCCATGGCGAACAGATGGATCAATTCCTGTGATTGATGCCCAACCATATGGGCACCGACGATCTGATCCGTACTTTCATCAACCAATACCTTGGACCACGCAACGGATTCCGCATAGGTCTTGGTGGAAAACCAGCCGGACATATCGCTGGTCGTGACTTTTACATCCACCCCCTGCCGGGCGGCATCTTCTTCGCTCAGCCCCACAGTACTTAGAGCAGGTACAGTATAAATACCACTCGGGATCACGCTGTAGTCTGGTTTCACAAATGGCCCCGCAGGCCCCCTGACGATGTTCTCACCCACAAGGCGGCCCTCATAGGTGGCGATGGGCGATAGCTGCGGGGAGGTGACCAGAGCATCACCCACAACCCATACTGACGGATTTGACGTGGAACGCAGGTATTCATCGGTCTCAACCGCAATACGGTCATGCTTCACGTTACCCGCATTCAGATCAAGTGTTTCCACATTGGCGACCCGACCGGCACCATTGATGACCCGGTCAGCCTTCACGGTTTGCTCAGCACCATCAAGGTCGTAAGTGACGGCTAGTTTGTCGCCCGACTTCGCAACAGCCTTGACCTGTACGTCTGTTTTGACGTTGATGCCCAGCCGCTCACTTTCAGCCTGAATAGCGGCCACAGCACCCGCTTCAACACGGGGCAGCAAACGCGGCATAACTTCCAGAATGGTGACTTTGGTTCCAGCGCGGGCATAGACATGGCTGAATTCCATGGCGATAACGCCACCACCGATAAAGACGACTTCGCCGGGTTGTTCTTCTTCCGATAAAACTTCATCCGACGTGATCATCAACTCGGCTCCCGGAATAGGTAAAGGTCGGGTTTTTGATCCGGTGGCGATAACAATGTTGTCGCCCTCCAGCACCTTGCCATCTACTTCAACGCTGTTGGGGCCCACAAACCGGGCAGAACCCCAGAACACATCGCCCCGCTTTTTGGCCACGTCATGCATGGCGTCGGGAATAAAGCTGATCAAACCCTTTTCACGCTGGATCAGTTTGGTCCAGTTCAGCTTCGGTTTGCTGACCTCAATATGGTGGGCGCTGGCGGTCTCAATCTCATGCAGTGCATGCCCGGCGGCCACCAGAACCTTTTTGGGCGTACAGCCCCGGTTGGGGCAGGTGCCGCCGAAATCCCGTTGCTCAACAAAGGCAATTCGTTTGCCCGCTTCATGGGCCACGGCTGAAACGCCAAGACCGGCATTCCCACCGCCCAGGATGATGACATCGTATTTATCTGACATAATAATTCTTCCTATAATGATGTGTTCACAAGCCCAGATCGGTTAATCCGGGATGGTCGTCAGGGCGTTTGCCCGTTTGACCACGGGTCCATAAAAACTTGCGGTCGGCTTCTTCAATGGGCAGATCATTGATACTGGCGATCCGGCACCTCATGAGGCCGTGTTCATCGAATTCCCAGTTCTCATTCCCATAGGCCCGGAACCAGTTGTTGTTATGGTCGTGGTACTCATAGGCAAACCGCACCCCGATTCGGTTATGGGTGAACGCCCAAAGTTCCTTGATCAGGCGGTAATCCAGCTCCTTCGCCCATTTGCGAGTGAGAAGGTCTTCGATTTCGGCGCGCCCGGTGATGAACTGGGTGCGGTTTCGCCACACACTATCCTCGGTATAGGCCAGCGCGATTTTAGCAGGCTCCCGTGTGTTCCAGCCATCTTCGGCAGCACGAACTTTGGTGGCGGCCGATGCTTCATCAAACGGCGGCAGGGGTGGACGGCTCATGATGCTGTTCCTTGTTTATCACTCAGTTGTTGTTCCAACTGGGCGATGCGCTGCTGCAATGGCTCGACGACTTCTGCCACGTCGGCTTCGGTATATCGCGGCGTAATGTGCTGCGGGCAATTGATGTCCCAGGCGGTGATGTCAAAAATGATCGCCTGTTCCGGCAGGCCGCGATAATCAGAATCCCGCATTTGCTCCATCACATCCGGGTCATCCACCACACGGGCATGACCCCAGATTTTAATGCGCCGACGATTGGGGTAATCCATCAGGAAGATATAGGCCTTGTCGTTCTCGCTCAGGTTTCCGGACGATATGTACTGTCGATTACCCCGGAAATCGGCAAAGCCCAGCGTCTTGTCATCCAGGACTTTCAGGAATCCCGGTTTACCACCACGGTGTTGGATATAGGGCTGGCCTTCGGCGTTGGCAGTGCCCAGATAGAACGAGTCCCGATCGTTAATAAACTGGACCAGATCAACCGTTATGGTTTCCTGCCAACCGGCACCCTCTTCCATGGCCGCGTAACCGTCGCGTGACCCTTTGCTTTCCTGAAGGCGCTTTACCGCCGGGGTAAAGGCCACATCACTTGCATAACTCGACATTTGAATTCTCCTGCTCACCTCAATGAGCGCTAATGAATACGGCGTTGTGTCTGTGTTAAATTGATTAATAGACTGATCGTTCTATCTTGTCAATCTTTTTTCAATCCACCCCTATTTTAGCGTGAAATTCAAGCTATTGTTACGTAGATTAAAGTAAAATCTATCTTGATTTTCTCGAAAATAACCATAATATTATACCGATCGATCTATTTATTATTCATACGAGGGCACCCCATGGCTTCGGGAAAACGGGATCATCTTATCGATACGGCGCTTGAACTGTTCTGTCAGGACGGCTTTCACGCCACGGGCGTTGATAAGATTATTGAGACGGCGGGCGTGGCCCGCATGACCATGTACAACCACTTTAAATCGAAAGATGAACTGATCCTGGCCACCCTGCGCCGCCGTGATGAGAAGTTCCGAAACGGCTTCATGCGCGCCGTGGAACGCCTCGGTCGCACGCCCAAGGACCGCCTGCTCGCCATCTTCGATGCGCTGGAAGAATGGTTCAGGGAAGACAACTTCTCGGGCTGCATGTTCATTAATGCCTCCGCCGAATTCTCAGGCACCGACGATCCCATCCACATGGCATCGGCAGAACACAAAATACTCATGCGACAGTATTTCAAGAAACTGACCACCGAAGCCAATACCGATGCCCCCGACGAACTGGCTGACGAACTCATGCTCCTGGCCGAAGGCGCAATCGTCATGGCCTATGTGGCAGGTGATGCCAATGCGGCTGCCCGAGCCAAGGCGACGGCTGGGAAGTTGATCTAGCAAAAGTTCTATTTTCCTCATTAGAACCGTGAGGATTAGTGGTGCCAGATTCCGGTTTTGTCCGGGTTCGATTAAATTGACAATTTGTATGTTTCGTAATAAACGTACATACCGTACAAAATAGGAGCCTTAAGATGGCCAATATCCAAGTATCAGACGTTCGGGACAACTTGTCGGACTGTATCAATCGGTCGCATTACGGAAAGGAACGATTAATCATTGAACGCCACGGCAAACCAGTGGCAGCGTTGGTTTCTGTGGATGATGCAAAATTTTTGATGGAGTTAGAGGCCAGCATGGATTTGGCCTATGCACGGGATATACTGGCAAAAACAGCAGAAAGTGACATTACCGATTGGGACGACCTGAAAGCTGACCTGGGTCTGTAATGTCCTATCGCGTCGGACTGGCACCGGCTGCCAAAACTGAACTCAAGAAGCTGAACAAAAAGGCCCCTAAAAAAGTAATGCGGGCCATCGCCGACGCTATCGATTCACTGAAAGAAAATCCACGCCCACACGGAACGGAAAAACTCTCCGTCGTCGAAGGCTTGTACAGAATACGGAAAGGAAACTTCCGCATTATCTATCAAGTAAGAGACGAAGAACTGCTCGTGCTCATTGTTAAAGTAGCAGACCGAAAAGAGGCCTACGACAGGATACTCAAGGAAGCGAAACGCCGGATACAGGCACACACAGACGCCCGAACGTCATAAACCTGCGACACGTCAATAATAGACGTCTGAATTCGGAGCAACATGCATGGACAACATCCAACGGATTCATGCGCTGGGGGAATGGTTCCAGGAAGACAGTTTCTCGGGCTGCATGTTCATCAACGCTTCCGCCGAATTCTCAGGCCCAGACGATCCCATCCACATGGCATCGGCCGAACACAAAATACTGATCCGACAGTATTCTAATGGGCCAGCGATGAAGGCATAGGCTTAATACTATAAAGCCAAGAAATAATACCAAAACTATGCAGGAAAGTGTTCAGAATAAAGAGCCATCTCCGTTACCCCAAATTACTAACTTCAACACAGCACCTTCCAATGTATGCAAATTTATACAATTTTATTATGAGTCGACTTATTGATACGCTACCAATAATAGTATGGTGCTCAACCAATCGCGGGAGTTTTTTTTAGGAATGGTGGAAAAGAAATCGAAAACACAAAGCAAATCTCATACATCGAATAGCTCAGCACCGGCGGAAATGGGCGACTCACTCGAACTTATAAGATTTTTGAGAGAGCACTTGGTTCGATTCTCGGCTATTGCCAACACAGGTGGCGTGGTCGCCGTGATCTCGGTTCTAGGAGCTACCTCACATGATGGGGAAGTCTTGAATATCCTTGCCATCCCGCTGTCGTTGTTTTGCCTTGGAATCATTTCGGCACTTCTGAATGTAGTCAATGCGATGGCCATGGAAGTACACGAAAAAAAGGTCATGGATTTGAACAAGAGAAGCGATCCAATCAAAAAGAAGGGCGAATCCTCTATCCGTCGAATTGGGAAGACATCTCTCTTCAATTTGTTCCGGTTTTCATACACGTCCGGGGCTTATCTCTTAGTTGGCATGGTCACATTCTTTATACTGGGATGCGTATCAGGTGTTGCGCTTATTGCTCTTGCCTGATCACCGAAGTGTCACACGCTCCCCCCTTGCGATAATCACTCGCCCCCCATAAGATTCCCTACCGATTCGCTGTTGGCGTGATTTATGGATCCTATTGTTGCTTTTGCTGCTGGTGTGGGTGTGAGTGCTGTTTTGGGCAGTGTTGGCGCTTGGGTTTATTTGCGGCGATCTGACACCAGCCCGACTATTCCCGCCATCGCCCAACCCCCTGAGACGTCCGATCTGGATGCGGCCATGCTGGCGTTGTATCAGGCGCAGCCTGATGGCATCTATGCCTGGGTCAATGATGTTGACCCACCGGGTCAGTGCTCTGCGGCGCTGGAAGAAATGTTACAGCTGCCGCGTGGATCGGTCACCAGGTTCGAGAGCGTGGCCGGGGCCTTTGGGTCTGCGGAAAGTGCGTCACTGAACCAGGCCGCCGGCGCACTGCGATCCCAGGGTAAGATATTCGATATCGTGTTGCCGCTGGGCGAGCGCATGGTTCATGTGGTTGGCCGGCGGGCACGGGAAGCGGGCGGCAAGATTATCGGCGACATTATCTGGTTCCGCGATGTATCCACGCTGGCAGGCGCAGCCGATCTGTCCTCCGCAGAAGACCAGATGCGCGCCGTGTTTGATGCCATGCCGATCCCGGTGTGGTTGCGCGATCCTGATCTGGAGCTGGCCTTTACCAACACACTGGCGGCTGCATCGGGTAATGCCGTTGCCCGCCGCGCCACGGAGATTGCATCGAAAGTTGCACAGGGAGGCGGGGCGCAGACCGAACGCCGTATGCTGGACGTGGATGGCACGCGCCGGGTACTGGAAATCACCGAAGCCTCATTGGGCGAAGGTGGCGGCACGATTGGCTTTGCTGTGGAACACATGGGCGGTGATGTGGAGGACCTGAAAGCCCATATGACGCGCCAGCGCACCGTATTTGATCACATGCTGGGCAATTTGAGTGCCGGTATCGTTGTGTACGGCCCCGACAAACGTATTGAGACCCACAACGCGGCCTTTGCCATGCTGTGGGCCATGGACGAGGCATGGTTGGAAGAACGGCCCACCCTGTCACAGGTTCTGGATCACATGCGCGATACGCGACTGGCCGAGGAAATGCCCGACTTCAACAAATACCGTGCCGAGGAAAACGCCTTGTTCGACACGCTGGATGCCGCCGTCGAGAACACCCACTACCTGCCGGGTGGCCGCACCCTCCGGGTCACGGTGGCACCTGCGGGTGGTGGTGGGCTGACGTACATATACGAAGACATCAGCGACTCTCTGAACCTGCAACGATCCTTCAAGACCCTTGATTTGGTTCAGCGCCACACCATCGATAATCTACAGGAAGCCGTAGCCGTATTTGGCAGCGATACACGTTTGAAGCTGCACAATGCGCCGTTTGCCAAAATGTGGGGCCTTGGGGAAAACATGGGGGAAGGCGACGAAACTACCGAGCCGCTACTGTCCGAAGTGGTGGAGCATATGCGTGATCCAGACATGGATGATGCGGCGTGGGAGGCGCGCCACCAGAATATCCTCGCCAATCTGTCACAACGCCGCCCGCACAAGGAGCGGTTCCGGCGTGGCGAGAATGAGGTGTACGACGTGGCTTGCGTGCCATTGCCCGATGGTGCGGTGCTGATCAGTTATCTGGACATCACCGACGAAGCCCAAGTGGAAGACGCGCTTCGCGAGCGGACCGATATACTGGAAGAGACGAACCGGCTTAAATCCAAGTTCATCGATGATGTGTCTTATGAGGTCCGCACGCCGTTGACCACCATCACCGGATTTTCCGAAATCCTCACCGCCGGATATTTCGGTGATCTGAATACTCGCCAGCAGGAATATCTGGATGGCATTCAGGCCACCGCCAATACGCTAATGAGTGTGGTCGCCGATATTCTGGAACTGGCCGCTATCGAAGGTGGCACCGCCGCACTGGAAAAAGACGCCGTGGATATCCACGCCATGCTGGCCCAGTGCATGAAGCTGATCACCGAACGCGCCCGGCAGAAAGAAATTCACCTGACGTTTGATGTGCCGACGGACATAGGCTGGATTTCGGCTGATCCCAAACGCCTGCAACAGGCTATATTCAACCTGCTCGCCAATGCTGTACGCTTTACGCCCAACCGGGGTGGCGTGCGTATCAGTGCCGAACGCGATGATAACGATGTGATCCTGAGTGTCTCAGATACTGGCGTGGGCATCCCGCAGGCCGACATCGACCGGGTGTTTGAGAAGTTCTCCAAAGTGATACAGGCCAACAAAGGATCCACGGGCGAGCCTGAAGGCGCCGGGCTGGGTCTTGCCATGGTCAAGAGTTTCGTTGAATTGCACGGCGGCGTGGTTAATATTCATTCGCCCCGCAACCGGGGCACCACAGTAACCTGTCGCCTGCCCGCCACGGGTACCGAAGGCGGCGATGCACGGGACGCATTTACGCATGAGTGAAACTGGTTTCCCTGATCTTAAAACCCTGGTCGATATCAAGAACCTGATCGATCAGGTGGCCTTGATTGAAGACAAATTGGCCGATGCCGAAAAAGGCCTGTATCATGAGTTGCGCGACAAATACGCATCCGAAGTGGCCATTGGATTTGAAGACAAGGTGCTGCTGGAAGTCATGCTGCGCAATGTGACGATCCGGAAAGATATGGACATTCCTATCTAGATCGATACGCCAACGCGCCTATGGTCCAAATGATCTTGCACGCGGCCCCGATCACACCGTGCACCGTACCCGAAATTTTTGAGACCCCTATACGCATCCGATAAGACACCGGCACTTCGCGAATGCGAAGCCCTGCCACGACGGCCTTGATCTGCATCTCAATGGTCCAGCCGTAATCTTGATCCACCATCTCAAGCCCCGCCAGTGCAGCGCGATCAATAGCCCGAAACGGCCCCAGGTCATGGTACTGATAGCCCCAGATCAGCTTGATCAGCCAGCACGCCAGCGCGTTCCCGTAGTGCTGTGCCGGGGTGATGGCGTTTTTGTCGGGATGGCGAACACCAATCACCAGATCAGCGCTGCCTTCTATGACCGCGCCCGCAATCTGGTCAATTTCGGATGGATCATCGCTGAAATCTCCATCCAGAAAGACCACCACATCAGTCTGGCCCAGCGCATCGATCCCTTTGAGACACGCCCGACCATAACCGCGCACCGGTTCGGATATCACTTGTGCACCGTGCTGCCCGGCTATCTCGGCGGTGCTATCGGTCGATCCGTTATCTACCACGATCACCTGATCCACCCACGCGGGCAAGGCGCTGATCACGGCAGCGATTGACGGTGCCTCATTCAGCGCCGGGATAATAACGGATATGTGTTTACCAGCGCGCATGTGATCTGAACCTGTACCAAAGCAGCATCACCATAACCGGGCCATGTTCCAACCATACGATGCCGTGGTCAAAATAATCCGGGTTCTCCACGAAGAACGGATGAAACCGGAGATGATAAAGTGGCAACGTGGCCGTCCATAGCATCATGGCTGGATTGGGTGCCAGCACCACAAATGCAAATATCCAACTGGCGTACCAGGGATAGGCCGCCGGTGATAACAGAAACAGTACCGCCGTCATGCACAGAACCCGTTGGCAAAGTTGATCGCTGCGGGTTGTACTGGAACGGGCCAGTAACAGGGAGACAAGGATCAAGACACCGGCGAGGATTGCGCGTACCAGTTTAGGCCCATCAAACTCGTAAAGACTGAATGCGGAAAACAGGCTTGTAAGCAAATGCTCAAACGCCCCGAACAGGGCACTGTTGGTCTGCCATGATCCGGCAAAGGCGGTCAGGCCCGATCTTTGCCCAAGCCCGCTGGTGATCATGGGAAATAGAATGACCAGACTGGTCAGCCCAAACATGCTTAACGCCAGTATCTTGTGTCTTCGAATCAAACCACCATGGCGAAACAATGTTGGGAACAGCAATACAGGCCACAGTTTGACGCCTACTGCCAAACCTAAAAACCCGCTCATCACCACAGGTCGGAGCCGAATGGCAAACAGCAAAGCCGCCAACATGAACGGGATTAGCAAAGCGTCCATATGCGCCGCATTGAACATCATCTGTATAACCAGCGGGTTCCACCAGTACACCGCCGCCCATAAAGGCGACCGGTTCAGGTGCCGAAGTAACAACACCATCAAGCCCAGACTGCCCAGATCAAACGCCAGCAGGACCGCCCGCCAACTGGTCAGGCTCCATTCCCCCAGCGCGTATGCCAGCGCAAAGATGGCCTCGGCCAGAGGCGGGTATATGGTACGCAGATGCGGGTAATTGATGTGCTCAATCAGGCCATCCGCATCATACGCCAGCACCAACACAGCCACCGGCACTTGGCCGCTCAGAATATCGTTGGGCGACAACGCGTAGGCATCAAAGCCATTTGCCAGCATGCCGCCATCCCACAGGTACCTGAGGTAGTCGATTTCCCACAACGGCTCTGAAGCAAACAGGGTGAGCCGCGCGGCCAGTCCCACACCAACCATGCAAATAACCATGTTGGTGTTTATCGGCAGGTTTTTGATGACAGTGGGTAGGGCGAGAAATACCAATCCAGACAGAACGCCGATCACAACCAACCAGGTGATGGGCAGGATTCCAAACAACGACACGGCATCCTGATGATACGACAGCCAGGTAAATGCCAGCACGCTCGCCAACACAACGGCACCAACGGCGTTCGAGACAACGAACGGCTTTTGAGTCACACCTTAGCTGCCGCGCCGGGTGCCAACAGCAACGAGATTGGGCAGAACATTGCTGTTGAGAGTCCAGTCATAACTCTCGAATTCCACATCTGTAACTCCATCCAGCGCCGCCACCAGATCATCCGATGCATAGCCTTTAATATGGTCAATGATGGCAGCGTCCGTGCCGCCGAAGTCTTCCGCAAACCATTTATAGATGCTGGATGCAACGACCCGGCCACCTTCGACCCGGCTCCCGCGCGGGTGATTGATAAACGCCTTGGCACCGTGGTTCAGATAGGTCTCAATATTCTCGACCGTCACGGCCACACCCCACAGGTTGGGGCAACTCAGTGCTGCACAGTTCAGAGCGTAGTGGATACGGGGGTCCTGCCAAATGGGGCGCAGAATCCGGTGCTCAATATCATCGAGGCTCAGGCTTTCACCTTCTACGGTGATCAGTTTCTTACCCCATGGGCCGTTGCTGAAAAAACCGGGCGATATATCAATATCGCGGATCGAGGTTATTTTGCCTGCATCCAGCACCACATTGATGGTCAGCGCATTGTACATATTAATCCAGTAGGCGCGTTGTTCATCCCGGCTCAGGCTTGATACAGATACCCGGCTCAGATCATCCAGATACTCATCCAACATCATCTTATCGCCCCCGATGATCCAGCCATAGGCCACGCGGTTGATACCATCGTCACCAAACACCACGAATTTTTGTAATAGGGTGTTCCATGCGTCGTGATCAACGGTGGTGGTGGAATTCTCGTCATGTATCAACCAGCGATCCCACAGATCAGAATCAGGGGCGGCCCAGGCAGGACCTGCGCACAGGAAAAATGCGGTAACGGCGCAGACGCCCAGAACATATATCCATTGGTTTTTCGCACGGTTTCCCATGGGCAGATTTTAGGCGCAGGCTCAATTCATGGGAAATCACAAAATCGTGGGATCATATCAGTATTTGCCCCCAAGGCGGCATTTTGGTAGATAATTGCACCCTAGACCGTGAACTTAAGAAAATTGGAGCCTCTAAGTGCAGATAACCAGCCGCGAACTGCATGCGAAATTCCCCATCGGCCAGCAGGTGCGACATCGCCTGTTCGGCTTCCGTGGCGTGGTCTATGACGTAGACCCGGAATTCGGCAATACCGAGGAATGGTACCAAAGCATCCCGGCAGAGGCCCGCCCGCGCAAAGACCAGCCATTTTACCATCTGCTTGCCCAGAACCACGACCAGTCATCCTATATGGCGTATGTGTCTGAACAAAACCTGGTGCCAGACGAATCGGACGAACCGTTCAACCATCCGGATTTGGATGATTACTTCGATGTCCACGAAGATGGTCACTATGTGGTTCGCCAGAAGGCCAACTAACCACATACTGGTTACACGGTCTATTTACAGGGCGAAGCCGCGTAATACTCGCTCACAGTTTGAATATCTGCACCCGTCAGGCGCTTGGCGTTTGTATGCATTGTACGGCTGAAACGAAACATGTCTTCTTTCAACAATTCTTCGTTCAACGCGGCCGTGGCCCGAAAAGCCTTCAGTTGCCGTCGGATATAGACCGCACTTTGTGACGCAAGGTTGGGTACGCTCTGTGTCGATTTATTCCCCCCAAGGCCGTGACAAAATTTACATCGAGCCACGACCTGTGGGAATGGAACAGATGGTTTCTCGGCGGGTCTACAGCGAAGGTTCGCGTAGTACGCGGACACATCAGCGATGTCTTGGTCGTCAAGATATGCAACCGCATCATCCATACCATCAAAGCTTCGCGCCGATGATCGCATTTTTGACACCCCGGTTATCGTATGTTGACCAGAACCAAATGAAACATCCAGATCCAGTCGACCTCGTGACGTCAGGCGAAACTGAAAAAGTTGATGCATCAAATATTTTGCTGACTGTCCGGCTAGGCGCGGTATGCCTTCCGGATGCCCCATGCCGTCGTCACCATGGCATGCAGAACAAACCTCACTGATACCGGCTCCGACATCCGGATCACCCGTCAGTTTCTCATCCCCGGCAAAAGTCGGAGGAACCAACCACAGAGAGGGCAATATCAGCATTACAAAGAGGGGGAATTTCATAAAACATACGGTATCACACGCGTATGACGCATAGTACAGTAATTGTGTCATGTGTGGCCTTGCAGCCGATACTCGCCGCCGATACAAAGGTGTATGGATAACAACGCACCCCACCTGACAATGCCTCTCCGATCAGAGGACGATACAGTCCGTTTTGCCGAACAAGTTTGGCAACACGCGAAGAGAAACGATGTGATTGCGATGTGGGGTGATTTGGGTGTGGGCAAAACAGCCTTTGTCCGCGGCTTTATTCGGGCCGCAACCACCGCCACCGAAGAAGTACCCAGCCCCACTTTTACGCTGCTTCAAACATACGATTCTGGTTTAGGCACAATCCATCATTTCGACCTGTACCGGATCGAGCACGAAGACGAGGTGCTTGAGTTGGGAATCGATGATGCCTTCGCGGACGGTGTTTCACTAATTGAATGGCCCGGCAATATGGGGCGATGGTTGCCGCACAAACGGCTTGATTTGACCCTTGAAACCCTTGGTGACAGTGGTGCACGGATGGCAAAACTGTCATCCGATGACCCCGATTGGCAGGCTCGTTTGGCAGGCATGGACTTGCAGGGGTAATATAACGCCATGCACAAACGGACCTCGATTAAACGCGCAATGGTGTTGGCGGCGGGCCTTGGTGAACGCATGCGTCCGCTTACGGACAACACGCCCAAACCCCTGCTGAAATTACAGGGCCACAGCCTGATCGACTACGCCCTCGATCGGCTCCAAGATGCCGGTATCGAGACCGTGGTGGTCAATACCTTCTATCTGGCCGACCAGATGGATGAGCACCTGTCCAAGCGATCCCATCCCGAAATCCTGATCTCACGCGAAGAAGAGCGCCTGGAAACCGGTGGCGGTGTGTTGAATGCGCTGCCTTTATTGGGTGATGAGCCGTTCTTTGTGATTAATGGCGATGCTTTCTGGCTGAATGGCCCAACGGATGCGCTGGGCCGCATGCAGACGCTTTGGGATGAACGCCAGATGGATGCGCTTTTGATGATGCACGCCACGGTGGACGCCTATGGCTTTACCGGACGTGGGGATTTTCTGGTTGAACCGGATGGGGAACTGTCGCGAAGGCCGGAAGGCGAGGTTTGCCCCTATATGTTCGCTGGCATACAGATCCTGCATCCCCGGCTTTTCAAATCCATGCCCGAAGGCGTGTTCTCGCTCAACCGTATGTATGACCTCGCCATCGAAAACGGCACCCTCTATGGCATGATCCATGACGGTGAATGGTTTCATATCGGCACCCAGGAAGGCCTGGAAGAGACCGACGCCTTTATGAAGGTGCGGTATTCCGGCGTGAAGCGCCGATAAGACCATGGCACAGGAAAAGACAACGCCAACCCTATACACCATCGCCCCCAACCGGCCATTTGTTGACACCCTGGCCGCAGGCATATGGGAACAGGCCGCGGCTAATCCGCTGGAACTGGCCCGGTACCAGATTCTGCTGCCCACCCGGCGGTCCTGTCGCAGTTTGCGTGAGGCTTTCCTTCGGCTCAGCGGTGGCAAGCCTGTGTTGCTGCCCCGCATGATCCCCATTGGGGATGTGGACGAAGACGAATTGATGCTGGCCAGTGATTTCCAGTCCGGTGAGTTTGATCTACCGCCGGTGATTTCAGGCATGCGGCGGCAGTTGCTCCTAACCGAGTTGATCCGCAAACGCCCGCCCGAGCCGTCACCCGATCAGGCCGCATTACTGGCGCAGGAACTAGGCACGCTCATCGATCAAGTGGCAACCGAGCGCCTGGATTTTGGCGACTTGAAGAATCTCGACGTAAGCGACTACGCCGAGCACTGGAATGAAACACTGAAATTCCTTGAGCTGGTAACCGATTTCTGGCCCGGCATTCTGGCCCACGAAGGCGTACTGGACCCGGCTGAGCGGCGAAACAGGTTGCTGGAAGCTCAAGCCGAGGCCTGGCGCAGTTCGCCGCCGGACACGCCTATTATCGCCGCGGGTTCCACCGGCAGTATCCCGGCCACCGCGGATCTGCTTGGTGTTATTGCGAACCTGCCCTACGGCTCGGTGGTGCTGCCCGGTCTGGATAATGACCTCGCGGACGAAGCCTGGGCCGTACTCGGCCCAACGCATCCTCAATTCGGGTTAAAGCACCTGCTGGATTGCATGGATGCAAACCGCGCTGACGTGGTCGAATGGCCTCAATCTGAATTCATCCAAGGCCAATCAGCAAGGACTGAGCTTCTGCGGAGCGCGCTGCTGCCATCTGCTGTGACGGGCGCGCGCACCAAAATCGATCACCTGCCTGCGGATACGTTGGATGGCGTCACCCGCATTAACTGCCCTGATTCGGGCAAAGAATCCGAAACAATTGCCCTGATCATGCGTGAAGCTTTGGAAACGCCGGGCCGGACGGCAGCGCTTATCACGCCCGATCGTGCGCTGGCACGGCGGGTAGCAACCGAACTTAAACGGTGGGATATCCACATTGATGATTCAGCCGGTGTGCCGCTGGCCCAAACACCGCCCGCCACGTTCCTGCAACTGACCGCCGATATGGTCACCAGCGATCTGGCACCCGTACCCCTACTGGCCGCGTTAAAGCACCCCTTGGCGGCGGGCGGTCTTAGCACGGCTGGATTCCGGGCTATTGTCCGGTCCATGGAGGTCGCCGCTTTGCGCGGCCCCCGGCCATCTGGCGGGTTCGACGGCCTGATCGCCGCATTGAGTACGGATACGAAAAAGCATCAGACAATCATCGCTTTTCTGGAAGATTTGCGGGGTCGAGCCAAACCATTTGTGGAAAGCCTGCAACAATCCGGCGGCACCCTTAGGGACATGTTGCGTCATCACGTGGCATTTGCTGAAAGTTTGGCCACCACGGATGAGGCGGAAGGCACAGCACGGCTGTGGCGCGGTGATGCGGGCGAAGCATTGGCCACGTTCACCGCTGAACTGCACGAGGCGCTGGATGACAGTATGATCATCGATCATCGCGACTATGCTGTGCTGCTCAAGACTCTCATGATGGGTCGCGTGGTACGGCCCAAACATGGTCGCCATCCCCGTCTCAATATCTGGGGGCCATTGGAAGCCCGTTTACAACATGCCGATGTGATTATTCTGGGCGGATTGAACGAAGGTATCTGGCCGCCAGAACCGCCATCAAATCCGTGGATGAGCCGACCCATGATGACCGCCTTCGGCCTGCCGGTGCCGGAACGCCGCATCGGTCTGTCGGCACATGATTTTGCCCAGGCCTTTTCAGCGGGCAATGTGGTTCTGACCCGCGCTGAACGCACGGACGGCACCCCGACGGTACCATCCCGGTGGTTGCGACGCCTAGAAAACCTGATTTCCAGTAGTCCGCTCCGTGATGCCTTCCAGCCTGATCGCTCATGGCTAAGTCTGGCGCTGGCGCTGGATCATCCGGCCGGTCCAGTGAACGTTACCCCACCTGCCCCCACGCCACCGCTGACGGCACGTCCGCGCCAATTATCAGTTACCCGTATCCGTGTGTTGCAGCGTGATCCTTATGCCATCTATGCCCGTCACATCCTGGATCTGAGGCCCATTGATGCCATTGATGCCGATCCCGGTGCGGCGGAACGCGGCACCGTTATTCACGATACTCTGGAAGCCTTTTTCAAAGAATATCCTGATGAATTGCCCAATGATGCCGAGAATCTTTTGATCGCGGTGGGCGAAAAGGAATTTGCCAAACACATGGCCCAACCCGGCGTCCGGGCGTTTTGGTGGCCGCGATTTCTTCAGGTTGCGGCATGGTTCATGGCCAATGAACGCGGCAGACGGGCCGCAGGCGAACACCCCGTTGCCACCGAGACCAATGGCGAGGCATTGTTTGAAGCACCGGGGGGCACCTTTCGTTTAACGGCCCGCGCTGACCGAATTGACAGTTTAGCCGGTGGTGGTCTGGCCTTGATTGATTACAAGACAGGCCAACCACCCACAGCTCCACAAGCCGAAACCGGGTTGGAGCCGCAACTACCGCTGGAAGCCGCCATGATCCAGCATGGATCGTTCGACGGCGTTACGCGGGGTGACGTGAACCGGCTCACCTATATCAAGCTGACGGGCGGTCGTGTGCCCGGTGTGGTCAAGAATTTGAAGCTGGATGTACCCAAAGCGGCCGAGGATGCATGGCAAGGCCTACAAAGCCTGATCGCCGATTATGACAACCCGAAAAAGCCTTACCTGTCCCATATCCGCCCCATCAAACAGGGCGATATCGGTGACTATGATCATCTGGCGCGGGTCCGTGAATGGTTGAGCGCGGAGGAGGACACATGAGCACCGCACCCGGTTCAACACACGAATCTGCTCTCGATCAGGCCACCGCCCGCCAACGACAGGCCGCCGATCCATCCTTTTCCGTGTGGGTCAGCGCCAACGCGGGTACCGGCAAGACCCGCGTCCTGATTGACCGCATTTCGCGCCTGATGCTGGCCGGTGTGCGATCTGAACGCATTCTGTGCCTGACCTACACCAAGGCGGCCGCCGCAGAAATGGAAAACCGCCTCAGTGAACGGCTGGGTGCCTGGGCCACCATGGATGATGCCGAAATTTCGGCTGAGCTGCTCGTCCTGAACGGAACACCCGCACAAACCAGTGATATTCATCGTGCCCGACAGCTGTTCGCCGAAACGCTGGAAACGCCCGGCGGCCTTAAAATCAGAACCATTCACTCGTTCTGTGAATCCCTGTTGGGCCGTTTTCCAGTTGAGGCACAGATAGTGCCCCACGCCGCGGTTATGGACGAACGTGCAGCGGCTGAATTGTTCAGTGAAGCACGTCAGCTTATTTACACCCAAGCCTTCCACGATGATGCCTCACCGCTCGCCATCGCGTTAAACGCCATGGCGGGCCTTGTGGATGAAGACGGGTTCGAAGATCTCATGCGTGAGGTTTTGTACAAACGGCAACGCCTCATGGACAGCTTGCGGGAACTAGGCGGTTTCGATTCCGTACAGGAAGCAACCAACCATGTGCTGGGGCTGGAGACCGACGAAACACCCGACACCATCCTTCATCAGGGTGTTGCCGAAGATGCCTTTGATCGAGGTGCATTGGTTGACGCCATCGCCGCATTGGAAACGGGAACCAAAAGCGATATAGAGCGTGCCGGTGATATGGCCGCGTGGCTGGCCGCCGACGAGGCAACGCGTGCCGCGACTTTTGATAGCGCCTACAAATATCTGTTCCTGACACAGGGCGATGAACCCCGCGCCAAATTAATCACTAACAAGCCATCAGAAAAATTCCCTCAAGCTGTGGATTGTTTGATTGCCGAGCAGGAACGCATCTTCGCCCTTTGTGAGCGCATGAAATCAGCCATGGTCAGCGAAGGCACCGGCCACCTTGTCTACATCGCCTGTGAGCTGATCACCGAATATGAGCGCCTGAAACGGCAACGGGCCTTGCTGGATTATGATGATCTGATCCTGAAATCCCTGGACCTGTTGGAACGCGATGGCGGGGCCGGTTGGGTTCATTTTAAACTGGATGGCGGCATTGATCATATTCTGGTGGATGAGGCTCAGGACACCAGTCCGGAACAGTGGAAAGTGGTGCAGCACCTGACCAGTGAATTCTTTGCCGGTGATGGAACGCGGGGCCCGGCGGATGGTGATCCCAATGCCTTGCCACCACGGTCCGTCTTTGCCGTGGGCGATGAAAAACAATCCATTTACAGTTTTCAGGGGGCCGATCCGGCTGGTTTCACCCGCATGCGCGAACACTTTACCGCCATCGCGGGCGGGCGGCTCAAATCAATCCAACTGGAACAATCCTTCCGTACAACAAGTGCTGTGCTGGATGTGGTCGATGCCGTCTTCGCTCAACCCCATGCCCAACCCGGCGTCACATCTGAAGGCGGAACCCGTCACCGGGCCCATCGCAGTGGACATGCGGGCACCGTACAGTTATGGCCAGCCGTCAAGAAAACCGAGAAACATGATCCGGCGCCCTGGGATGCGCCTGTGGACCGGATCAAGGAAACCAGCCCTATGTCGCGGGTGGCCGAAAACATCGCGCAGACCATCGATGGCTGGTTGAAGAACGGGGACATCCTCCAGTCCCGCGACCGGGCCGTTGAGGCCGGTGACATCATGATTCTGGTGCCCAAGCGCGGACAGTTTGCCGATGAGATGGTGCGTCGCCTGAAGGCCCGAAACATCGAGGTGGCAGGCAGCGACCGCATGATCATGACTGAACAAATCGCCGTTATGGACATGATCGCCGTAGCGCGGTTTGTGTTGTTGCCCGAAGACGATCTTAATCTGGCGACGGTGTTAAAAGGTCCCTTTGTGGGGTTGAGCGAGAAAGATTTGTTTAGTGTGGCCTATGATCGCAAAGGTGCCATGTGGGACGCTTTGCGATCCTGTAAGGGTGATCAGTTTGTCGGTGCCGTAAAGACGCTGAGTCTCTGGCTGGCCCGCGCCGACTATGCGCCACCGTTTGAATTTTTATCAGCCCTGCTGGGGGAAGACAGGGGGCGTGAGCACCTCACCGCACGGCTGGGCGCAGAAGCCAATGACCCCATCGATGAATTTCTCATTCAGGCGCTTGGGTTCGAGCGCACCCATACGCCATCCCTGCAAGGGTTTCTGTCCTGGATTGATGCCACCAGCACCCAGATAAAACGAGACCTTGAAGCCGCCCACGGCAAGGTCCGCGTGATGACCGTGCATGGCTCAAAAGGATTGGAAGCAAATATCGTTATCCTGCCCGATACCTGTTCTGTGCCCGATGGTCGCCATGGCTCCAAGGTGTTGTGGGCGCCGCATGCTACGGAAGGCACAGTGGGCGCGGCGCTGCCCATCTGGCCCGGCGTGAAGGCAAACGAGACCGAGCTGTGCGCGGACCTTCGCGAACAGGTCAAACAAGCTGAATTGGAAGAACGGCGGCGCTTGATGTATGTGGCCATGACAAGGGCGCGTGACCGGCTCTATATCGCCGGGTGGGAGCGCAAGACCGGACCCAAAGACGCTGAACATGGCCGCGACGAGGGGTCTTGGTACGAACTGATCCGACCCGCCATGGCAGAGCTGGATGGCATCACGGAAACGGAACAGGATGACGGTAAAACCGTGTCCTTTGATACCCCGCAACGCGATGCCCCAGAGCCGGAAAGTGCAGCGGATGAAATGCTGACACCGACTAAAGATACACCTGACTGGATGACCAGCCCACCGGCGCAGGAGCCAGAGCCGTCTGTGCCCCTGAGCCCGAGCCGGATGGAGGAGGATGAGCCACCCGTATCATCACCGTTTGATGGTGACGACACATCGCGGTTCCGGCGTGGAAACCTTATCCACCGTCTGTTACAGACCCTGCCGGATGTACCGGCGGCTGATCGCGAACAGGTGGCCCAGGCATGGTTGGACCGGACGGCAGGTGACCTGGACGATACAACGCGTGGGCTCATTGCTGCCGAAACCATGGCCGTTTTGGAAGATGAGCAGCTTGCCGACATTTTTGGTCCAGGTAGCATGGCCGAAGTTCCCATTGCCGGTACCGTCGCAACCAGCAGCGGCCCCAAAACCATCGCGGGCCAGGTCGACCGGTTGGTTGTCACAGACACGACGGTGTTAATTGTGGACTACAAGACGAATCGCCCACCCCCGATTGATCAAAAAGACGTGCCGCCGAGTTACTTCCGCCAGATGGCCTTGTACAAATCTGCCCTTGAGCACATCTATGAGGGGCGGAAAATCCGCTGTTTTCTCGTATGGACAGACGGGCCAAGGGCCATGATCCTGAATGAGGAATTTCTTTCAGGCCATGCGCCTTGACGGTTAATCGGGCCGTGCTAGAGTCCCTGTCATCAAATTCTTACCAAGATCTATAGGGTTCAAATTATGAAAAAAGATGTCACCGACGCTTCATTCGATGCCGATGTAATTGGTTCTTCCGAACCTGTTCTTGTGGATTTTTGGGCTGAATGGTGTGGTCCCTGTAAACAGATCGCCCCGGCACTGGATGAAATGGCTGGCGAGATGGAAGGCCGATTGACCATCGCCAAGGTGAATATTGACGAGAACCCCGGTATTCCGTCCAAATACGGTGTGCGCGGCATCCCGACCCTGATGATCTTCAAAGACGGTGAAGTTGCTGCTATGAAGGTCGGTGCTTTGGCTAAAAGCCAGTTGGTGGAATGGGTTGAATCCCAAATCGGCTAAATTAATGATTGTCCGCCAGGACATCACCCGCCAGATATAACGATCCACAGATTAACACCCGCGCGGCACCGCTTTCCGCCTGAACAATTGTATTCAGGGCGTCTTTAACACTGTGTGCGGGTGCTGCGTCATGGCCTGTGGCGGTGGCTGCTTCACATAGATCAGCTGCCGATATGGCGTTTTCCTCACCCGGTATGGTGACGGTCTTGAGCGATGTTGTAACGACGGCAAGCGGTTTCAGGAACGCCGCCGAATCCTTGCTGTTCAACATGCCATAAATGAGATGCAACGGGCGGGCGTCACCTTCTTCATTCCAGCGCGATACTTCATCCACAATACTTTCGGCGGCGGACGCATTGTGACCACCATCCAGCCACAGTTCCCAGCCACCCGGTAAAGCATCAACCAGTGGACCAGCGGCTAAGTGTTGGAAGCGGGCCGGCCACTGGGCGGTTTTCAGGCCCAGGGCCATGGCCTGGCCCGATATATCGAACCCGGGTAGCATCTCCATGGCTTTTACGGCCACACCGGCGTTATGCATCTGATGTGCTCCGGGTAAGGCTGGGCGTGGCAAATACTGATCTATGCCGCCGGCTCTGATCGTCATACCGCCTGCGAGGGGGTGGATGGTCCAGTCTTTACCCGCTTCGGTGATGGGCGCGTCCAACTCAGCCGCCCGTGCCGCAATGATATCGCTAACCGCGGGCGTCTGGCGGGCGGCCACGACGGGGACACCCTTTTTCAGGATACCGGCTTTCTCACCGGCGATTTCCTCGATGGTCTCACCCAGGAACTGCTGATGATCCACCGAAATTTCCGTGATCACCGTCAACGCCGGTTTCGCGATAACGTTGGTGGCATCCAGCCGTCCGCCCAGCCCTGTTTCCAAAATCACCACATCTGCCGGTGTTCTGGCAAAGGCCAGAAAAGCCGCGCAGGTGGTGATTTCGAAATAGGTGATAGGCTCGCCGCCATTGACCTCTTCACATTCTTCCAGAACGGCGGTCAGGGCGTCTTCATCTATGACCTCACCGGCGAGACAAATACGTTCATTGAAGCGCACCAGATGGGGCGATGTATATACGTGGACCGAATACCCGGCAGCTTCCAGCGCACTGCGCATATAGGCAATGGTGGATCCCTTACCGTTGGTGCCCGCCACATGAATGACGGGTGGCAGATTCTCTTCGGGATGCCCCAGCCGGGCAAGCAGTCGGGTGACCCGATCCAAAATGAGGTCAATCACCTTGGGGTGCAACGACATCAGGCGGTCGAGAACCGCGTCGCTAGTCTTTTTTGTCGTCATTGGGGTCGATGGCGTCTACGACGATGGCATCGGGATCGACAAACGTTGCCGGGGTCGGGTCCTCACCCACTTCATCCACGTCAGAAACTGTTTTCTTTTTCGGGGCCGGTTCCAACGAAACCAGTTCACCCGATGCGCCGGGATTACAAAGCAAACCAACAATCCGGATCAGCGTATCACGCAGATCGGTCCGGTGTACCACCATGTCTATCATGCCATGTTCATACAGATATTCAGCCCGCTGGAAACCTTCGGGCAATTGCTGGCGGATGGTTTGTTCAATAACGCGTGCCCCGGCAAATCCGATCATCGCACCCGGCTCAGATACGGCGATATCACCCAACATGGCGAACGATGCTGATACACCGCCCGTGGTGGGATCAGTGAGCAGTACAATGTACGGTAATCCGGCTTCGCGAACTTCTTCTACTGCAATGGTGGACCGCGCCATCTGCATCAGCGACAGGATCCCCTCCTGCATGCGGGCACCGCCCGATGATGGAACGACAATAAGCGGGGCGCGCTGCATAACAGCAAGGCGCGCGGCGGCCAGCAGACCTTCACCCACAGCCATGCCCATGGAGCCGCCCATAAATTCGAAATTAAAGGCTGCAACAACGACCTTGTTCGCCCCCATGGTGCCGTGCGCCACGAGAATGGCATCATCGTCACCGGTTTTGTTCTGGGATTCTTTCAGGCGGTCTGAATACTTGCGGCGATCCTTGAACTTGAGCGGGTCAACGATGGGTGATTTAAGCTCGATGGATGTATACTCACCGTCATCGAACAATAGCTCGCAGCGTTTCTTAGCGTTGAGCCGCATGTGGTGACCGCAATGCTGGCAAACCCTCAGGTTCTTTTCCAGATCACGGTGAAAAATCATTTCTTCGCAAGACGGGCATTTATGCCACAAGTGGTCCGGGATTTCCTTTTGCCCGACCAGTTCACGCAGCTTCGGACGAACCCAACTTTTTAACCAGTTCATTTTGCCGCCCCCCTTACGCCAGCCGCCAGTTCACCCACAAACCCGAGAACCTTATCTGCCAGTCCCGGTTTGGCCTTGCCATCATCGTCTAGATTATCAGCGATGATTTTGACCACGGCTGACCCTACCACAGCCGCGTCCGCGACGCTGGCAATATCGGCAGCTTTTTCTGGTGTTGTAATGCCAAAACCCACGGCGATGGGCAGGTCAGACTGCGCCCGGATACGGTCCAGTTGTGCAGCGATGTCGGCAGACGTGGCCGAACCAGCGCCTGTGATGCCGGTGATCGACACGTAATAGATAAACCCGGATGCATGTGCCAGCACCCGTGGCAACCGTTCTTCATTGGTTGTAGGCGCGGTCAGGTAGATGAAATTGACGCCAGCTTCAATAGCGGGCAGGCATAGCTCGCGCTCTTCTTCTGGCGGCAAATCGACGATGATCAGACCATCGATACCGGCCTCGGTCGCATCGCCAAGAAAAGCGTCCACACCGTAAGCATAAATCGGATTGTAATAGCCCATGAGGATGATGGGTGTGTCGTTATCGCGCGTTCGGTAATCGCGAACAGACTGTATCGTCTTGGTCAGCGTCTGGCCGTTTTTCAGCGCCCGCTGAGAAGAAACCTGAATAGCCGGACCATCAGCCATGGGATCAGAAAAGGGCATGCCCAGTTCGATCAGGTCCGCGCCAGCATCCGCCAATCCGTTCAAAATTTCCACAGATGTGTCATAATCAGGATCGCCTGAGGTAACAAAAACCACCAAGCCACTGCGGCCTTCGGCTTTCAGGGCATCAAAACGGCGGGTAATACGGGTATCGTTTACGTTCATGTCACCCACCCTTACAACGTAACGCCAAGGTGTTCCGCCACGGCGAACACATCTTTGTCGCCACGACCACACAAATTCATAATGATCAGATGATCCTTGGGCAGATCAGGCGCAATTTTGGCCACATGAGCCAACGCGTGGGCTGGTTCCAGCGCCGGGATAATGCCCTCCAGTCTTGAGCACAGCTGAAACGCATCCAGCGCCTCCTTATCCGTGACCGACACATAATTCACGCGCCCGGACTCGTGCAGCCATGAATGTTCAGGACCGATACCAGGATAATCCAGTCCCGCCGAGATAGAATGGCCGTCGTAAATCTGGCCATCATCATCTTGCAGCAAAAACGTGCGGTTACCATGCAGAACACCCGGACGACCACCCGTCAGTGACGCACAATGCATGTCGGTATCCAGACCATGCCCCGCCGCTTCCACACCGATGATGTCGACGGTTGGATCATCCAGAAACGGGTGGAACAGGCCCATGGCGTTTGATCCGCCACCGATGGCAGCCACCAGCGTATCGGGCAGGCGACTTTCGGCCTCGTCCATCTGTTCCTTGGCTTCGTCACCAATGACACACTGGAAATCCCGTACCATGGTGGGGTACGGGTGTGGCCCGGCCACGGTACCGATTAGATAATAGGTGTTTTCAACATTGGTCACCCAATCGCGGAGGGCTTCGTTCATGGCGTCTTTCAGGGTGCCGGTACCGCTGGTCACTGGCACAACTTTGGCCCCCAGCAATTTCATGCGGAACACGTTGGGTGCCTGACGTTCAATATCGGTGGCCCCCATATAGACCACGCACTCAAGACCAAACAAGGCACAGACGGTGGCTGTTGCCACGCCGTGCTGGCCCGCGCCGGTTTCGGCAATAATGCGTTTCTTGCCCATACGGTTGGCCAACAGAATCTGGCCCATGGTGGAATTGATTTTGTGCGCACCGGTGTGGTTAAGCTCATCACGTTTGAAGTAAACCTTGGCGCCACCGAGATGCTCGGTCAGGCGCTGGGCAAAATATAGCGGGCTGGGACGCCCCACGTAATGCTTCAGGTAATAGGACAGCTCGTCCGTGAATTCAGGATCATCTTTGTATTTGGCGTAGGCTTTTTCCAGATCAAGGATAAGCGGCATCAGCGTTTCAGCCACGTACCGACCGCCAAAGATGCCAAAATGGCCGTCTTCGTCAGCGCCCGCGCGATAGGTGTTTAGGTTGGACATTTATGGTTCCCGGTTCGTCTAAATCTATTGAACGGTAATACCCTACAAAAGGGCCTGTTTACAGCAGAAATGAACCGCTACACTGACCGTACAGCATGAATAAACGACCGGATCAGGCCTTCATCCTTCACGCCTGGTGCTGATTCCACACCCGAAGACAGGTCCACCCCTCGTGCGCCGCTGATTTTCAGGGCTTCCGCCACATTGTCCAGGGTCAATCCACCGGCCAGCAACCAGGGTGTATCAATTTGGATATCCTGCATAAGCGTCCAGTCGAATGTTACGGCATTGCCGCCCGGACGATCAGCGCTCTTTGGTGGTTTGGCATCAAACAAAAAACGATCAACCACGTCCCGGTAGTCGTCGGCCACGGTGAGGTCAGCGGCCTCAGCCACCGGCAATGCTTTCATCACCGGCAGGTTAAAGAGGCTGCGAATTTCGGCTGCACGCGCCGGGGTTTCCTTGCCGTGTAGCTGCAACAGATCAAGTGGCACCTGGTCCAGAATTTCGGCAATTTCGGTGTTGCTGGCATCCACGATCAAGCCGGTCCGCACCACGTCACCTGCAATCTGGCTGGCCAGTTCACGAGCGGTCGCATTTGTCACAAACCGTGGCGAGCGCGGGAAAAACACGAACCCCACCAAATCCGCACCGGCCCGAACAGCAACATCTACGCTGCTGGATGTGGACAGGCCACAGATTTTGATTTCGGTGCTCACGTCTCGCTCAGTTCAGCCGCAATTTTATCAGCAGCCTCCGCAGGATCGGCAGCACCCGTAATGGGACGACCAATGACCAGATAATCCGCGCCTTTGTTTACCGCTTCGGATGGTGTCATAATTCGCTTCTGGTCGCCTGTGGCGGCCCACGTGGGGCGAATGCCGGGGACCAGTAGCTTGAAGTCGGGACCGCAGGCATCACGTAAGGCGGTGATCTCCATGGCTGAGCATACAACGCCATCAATGCCGTTGGCCTGGGCCAGTTTCGCCAATCGGATCACCTGTTCAGTCGTATCACCATTGACGCCTGTTGCCCGCAGGTCTTCGTCGTCCATGGACGTGAGTACCGTAACGGCAAGAACCAATGGCCGGTCGTCACCAGCCTCGAGCGCGGCTGAGGCGGCTGCCTGCATCATGGCAGGGCCACCAGTGGCATGAACATTGACGATGGCCGGTTTCAGCGGCAACGACGCGCGCAACGCACCAGCCACCGTATTGGGGATGTCATGCCATTTGAGATCAATAAAGACCGGCATACCCACCTGGGATACCCGGCGCACACCGTCCGGGCCGTTTGCGGTGAAGAATTCTTTGCCCACTTTGGCACCGCCAACTTTGCCCACCAGGCTACTGGCCATGGATACGGCGCGATCAGTATCAGTGGTATCCAGCGCAACGAAAATGCGGTCTGTAGGGTTTGTAGGCTTCATCAAACAAATTCCAAAATGTGGCGCGCCACCTTATAGCCTCATGCCCGCTCAAAGGCCAGTTTTGCGGCGGCTAAATCTTCAATGGCCGTTCCGGCAGACTTGAACAGAGTGATTTCATCATCCGACCCCCGACCGGCAATTGTACCGCCGCATAGCTCAAACAGATCAGCTTGAATATGCTCAGGCTCCAACGCCCCCGATGCCACGGCCTGAACAATATCGCCGCCTTCGTTCAGAGCGCCTTCGCGGGTATCCACGAACACCCGTGCCCGGCGCATGCATTCGTCATCCGTTTCGCGCATATCAGGCTTGAACGCACCAACCAGATCCACATGCTGGCCCGGTGATAACCATTCACCCAACACAAGCGGCTCCGTGGACAGCGTGGCACAGGAAACAATATCAGCGGACCGCACGGCAGATTCCAGATCATCCACAATCGTTACTGTATCGAAGCTGTCATCATCAAGCGATGTGGCCAGTTTTTCGGCATTGGCCCGGTTACGTCCCCAGATGGCCACATTCTTAATCGGGCGTGCCGCCGCATGGGCGCGGATCAGGTTGGGGGCCATGACGCCTGTGCCAACCATCAGCAAGGATTTGGCATCTTCACGGGCGAGAAAACGCGCGGCCAGTGACGAAGCCGCCGCCGTGCGCCTGCCGGTTAGCTCGCCGCCATCAATAATGGCTAATGCCTCACCCGTTACCGCGCTGGACAGCAGGTAGTTCGCCATAACACTGGGCAGGCCCCGGTCCAGATTGCCGGGTGTCACCGTGACCAGTTTGATGCCCAGATATCCGCCGTCTTCCCAGGCCGGCATGATCAGCAGCGTGGCATCGTCTTCGCCTTTCTTGGGCATGTTGTGATGATGTCTGAGCGGTAATTCGGCCCCGTTTTTAAATTGGGCCGCAATGGCATCCATCAGGTCCGGGAACGGCAATAGCCGCCGGGTGTCTTCTGCATCAATGATACGCACGGCTAATTCTTCCCCTAAATCTTCCTGGGTCTTCCCGAGTGCTGGCAAACTGGCCTAGTGATTTGCGGGCGGTGGCAATCCGGGTGTGTTTCTGGGTGCGGCGGCAAGGACGTTCGTGTCTCGCGTTTCACCTAGAGCCGCCGCCCTGTGCTCTTCACCAGATCGCACGTCGGCTTCAAGTTTTGAGACCTGGTCTTTCAGATTCTTGATCTCATTATCCGCGCGCCTGGCCTCACGGGCCTTTGCCCGTGCTGCTTTCCGTGCAGCACCACCCGAAACCCAGGTGGCAACCCCGCCCCACATCACGCCAATCACCAGCGCCGCAAACAGCAGCACAAACAACGGAATTTCAATGGCAAAAGGAAGCGGCCACAAATCAACCGAAACAACGTCCCGATTAGACACAGCAAAAATGATAAGCGCCACGGCCAGCGGGAACAGAATTATCCAGGACAGGTTTCTCACAGCAGTAAAATTCCACTAAACGCACATAACGGCGTGTTAGCTGTTCAGCTTGTCACGCAGCTGTTTGCCCGTTTTGAAATAAGGGATGAATTTCTCGGAAACTTCGACCGCATCACCCGTACGCGGGTTGCGGCCTACACGCGCGCCGCGTTGTTTCACGGAAAATGCACCAAATCCGCGCAGCTCGACCCGGTCGCCATTGGCAAGGGCATCGGTGATTTCGTCAAATATCGTCGTTACAATACGTTCAATATCACGCTGATACAGATGTGGATTTGCCGCGGCCAAACGGGCGATCAATTCAGACTTCGTCATCACATTACCCCTCTCATCGCCCCCAGCTTAAGGCCCGGATGAGATTTACTCCCTGTGTTAATGGGTGTGCCGGTTAAAACTTTCGACGCCCCAAGTCACTTTTGTCTCACATATTCAATTGAGGGTGCCAGAGTGCGAGTACACCGTCAAGGTTAAGTCTTTCAGAAAAAAGCGTTTTTCCAAGTGAGCCCGAAATCAGATCAAAAATTGGCGACTCCTCAATACCGGGTGTCACATTGATAATTGGCAACTCTTTGCTGATCTCAGCTTCTGTATCCAGCCATTCTCGCGCCTCGGTCATACCGCCGATTGAATCCACCAATCCGGCGACCAGCGCCTGCCTGCCGGTGAACACACGACCGTCTGCGTGAACGCGCATGGCGTCCTTCGTCATACCGCGACGCTCGGCCACAATGCCTAAGAAAATGTCATACATGTCATCAATAACACCAGCGATCATCAAGCGCGATTCAGGTGTAAATTCTTCTACCGGATTGGGTTGCGCCTTCATGGCGGCGCTTTTCACTGTAACGGGTTCAATGCCAATCTTATCCAACAACTTCATGATATTAGCCGATTGCAGGATAACCCCGATTGAACCGGTTAAGGAGCCTTCCCGCACAAAAATATGCCGGCTGCCCAACGCCGCCATATAAGCCGCAGACGTGCCCATATTGCCAATAACGGCAACCACGGGTTTTATCGCTGAAACAGACCGCAACCCTTCATACAGGTTTTCGCCACCAACGAAGGTGCCGCCGGGGCTGTTGATCCGCACAATCAGAGCGCGGGCATCATCATCGTCCAGAATATCACGCAAAAGATCATTGCGATCAGGGTCATCCAGAATGACATCTGTAATATCAAGAACAGCAATATGGGGTTTTTCAGGCACCAGGTCAGGTGCAATTCCGCTGCCTTTGACGATCAAGGCGATGCTGGCAGCCGCGGCAAAAATACCGATAACCCGCCACACATTCAGGCTACGCTTCAGCCTGCGACGATCAATAATGCGGTCAATATCAGCTGCCATGGTCAAAAATCACTTTTTATCAGGGCCTTATGCTGGAAATAATAATGCGGTGCGCCGACATTTCAGCGCACCGCATCATCAATAGGCTCAGGACTCTTTGGACTCTTCGTCCGCAGAGGCTTCTTCTTCAGCGACCACTTCTTCAGCAGCTTCTTCAACTACTTCTTCGGCAGGCGCTTCTTCAGCTTCTTCTACATCATCGCCAACAGCATCCTGTTTCTGCTTCAAGGCAGCACCCAGAATGTCGCCCAGGCTTGCGCCTGAATCGGACGAGCCGTATTCGGCCATTGCTTTCTTCTCATCTTCAACCTCAAGGGCCTTGATAGAAAGTGTCAGCTTACGGGTCTTTGCATCGACCTGCGTTACCTTGGCATCGACTTTTTCGCCAGCGGCAAAACGATCAGGACGTTGTTCTGAACGTTCACGTGACAGATCGCCTTTGCGGATAAAGCCGATAAGATCGCCATTGACCTTAACTTCGATACCGCCCGTGGTGATCTGGGTGATTTCACAGGTAACAACTTCGCCCTTCTTAACACCGGACAATGCGGCACCGACAGTATCTTCGCCGAGCTGCTTGATGCCGAGGCTAATGCGTTCTTTTTCAACATCAACGTCGAGGACTTTGGCTTTAACCATGTCACCTTTGGTGAAGTCATTGATGGCTTCTTCGCCCGTGGCCGACCATGACAGGTCAGACAGGTGAACCATGCCGTCGATATCGCCGCTCAAACCAATGAACAGACCAAACTCGGTGATGTTCTTGATTTCGCCTTCAACTTCGGTGCCGGTTGGGTGCGTAGCAAGGAAGCTATCCCAAGGATTGTCAGAGCACTGTTTCAGACCAAGGCTGATACGACGTTTTTCCGGATCAACATCCAGAACCATAACTTCGATTTCCTGGCTGGTAGAAACGATTTTGCCAGGGTGCACGTTTTTCTTGGTCCAGCTCATTTCTGAAACGTGGACAAGACCTTCAACACCGGGCTCCAGCTCAACAAACGCACCGTAATCGGTGATGTTGGTAACGCGGCCTTCGAACTTGGCACCCACAGGGTATTTGGCACCAACGCCATCCCATGGGTCAGCTTCCAGCTGTTTCATACCAAGCGAAATACGCTGGGTCTCAGCATTGAAGCGGATAACCTGAACTTTGATGGTTTCACCAATTTGCAGGGCTTCAGACGGGTGGTTGATACGACGCCATGCAATATCGGTAACATGCAGCAGGCCATCAACACCGCCCAGATCAACAAACGCACCGTAATCGGTGATGTTCTTGACCATGCCTTCCAGAACCTGACCTTCGGTCAGGTTGGAGATCAGTTCGGAACGGGCTTCTGAACGGGTTTCTTCCAGAACCGCACGACGCGATACAACGATGTTGTTGCGCTGTGCATCCATTTTCAGGATCTGGAATGGCTGAGGATTGCCCATCAATGGGGTAACGTCACGAACCGGGCGGATATCAACCTGTGATCCAGGCAGGAATGCAACCGCACCAGCCAGATCAACAATGAAGCCGCCTTTGACACGCCCAAAGATCGTACCAGTAACGCGTTCGCCATCGTTGTAGGATTTTTCCAACTCGAACCATGCTTCTTCGCGGCGGGCGCGTTCACGGCTCAGCTTGATCAGACCTTCCCGGTCTTCGTAGCGTTCGATGTAAATGTCGACGCTGTCGCCCACATTCAATTCAACATCAACGCCGAATTCTTTGAGGGGTACGCGGCCTTCAGATTTCATGCCCACGTCGACGGTGGCAGCATCGCTATCAAGCGCAATAACTGTACCGGTGACAACGCGGCCTTCGAGGCCATCGCCGAAGGATTCGTCGAGAAGATCAGCAAAATTTTCGGTAATTACGGGTTCCGCATCTTGAATTGCGGACTGTTTGGCAGCAGCCATAGTGGTAGTCCTTTTCTATTATCATTTCTGGCCGACCGGTTGGTTCCGGCGGTCTTAGGTTAAAATATAGGTGTCTCGGTATTTTCCGAGTTACCCGGTTTATGTTTTAGAGTCTATGTATTCCAAGACTTTAGCGAACACTTCACCTGCATCCAGATTACCGGTATCCAATACATAAGCATCAGATGCTGCAGCTGTGGGTGAGGCCTCTCGACCTTCGTCCCGTTCATCCCGAGCCTTCATATCCTCGAAAACGCGGGCATATATAGCTTCAAGCCCCCGATTCTGCAACTCATTTAAACGTCTTTCGGCGCGAACCTCTGTCGAGGCCGTGATGAATAATTTCACCGCCGCATCCGGGCACACCACCGTACCGATGTCCCGGCCGTCCAAGACTGCCCCTTTGGCACCGTCCGGCGGTGCATTGGCGAAGTCGCGCTGGAATGCCAGCAACTGCGCCCGAACGCCTGGAAAAGCCGATACACAGGATGCCGCATTCCCGGTTTCATCGCGGCGTAACATGGCGATGTCGGTCATATCGCTGGCTTGCAATCCGGCGGCAATCTCTGTTGCCGCGTGTTCATCATCCAGGCTGATCCCGGCCTGGATGACTTTCAAGCCAACAGCGCGGTACAGTAACCCTGTATCCAGCTTGGCGAAGCCAAAGTGGTCGGCCAGTCGCGCAGCCAACGTTCCCTTACCGGCACCAGCCGGGCCATCAATAGCGATAATCATTTGATCTCTGCTCCAAGGTCGTTCATCAGATCGGCAAAGCCGGGAAAGCTGGTATCCATGGGACTGGCGTCATCAACTGTGATCGGTTGGTCGCTGGCCATACCCAGAATCAGAAACGACATGGCAATGCGGTGATCCAGTTCTGCCGCTACCATATTGCCACCTTTCGGCGGACTCCCCGTTCCGTGCACCGTCATCCAGTCTTCACCTTCTTCCAACTGGACGCCTGCGGCGATGAGGCCGCGCGCCACAACGCCCAGGCGGTCGCTTTCCTTGACCCGCAGCTCGCCAATGCCGTCCATACGGGTGCTGCCGGATGCACACGCCGCCGCCATGGCCAGGACCGGGTATTCATCAATCATGGATGGTGCCCGTTCCGGCGGCACCACAACGCCCGTTAGATTAGACGATTTTACCACGATGTCGGCGACGGGCTCGCCCGCTTCTTCACATTCATTGACGAATTGGATATCGCCACCCATCTCAATCAGCGTGTCCAAAATACCGGTGCGCAGCGGGTTCATGCCCACACCGCTGATCGTGATATGGGAGCCGGGGGTGATGAGCGCCGCTACAACCGGGAAGGCCGCGGAAGAAATGTCGCTGGGCACAATGACCGCTTGCCCGGTGAGTTCGGGATACCCAGTCACCGATATGCGGCGGCCGCCATCATTCATGACCTCAGTTTCCACGGTAGCGCCGAAATGCTGCAACATGCGTTCCGAATGATCCCTCGTGGCGTGCGATTCAATGACGGTGGTAATGCCGGCTGTGTTCAAGCCGGCAAACAGAACGGCAGACTTCACTTGGGCTGACGCTACCGGCAATGTGTATTCAATAGGCATAAGCTGATCGCTACCCTTAACCGTCATGGGCATGCGTCCGCCGTCCTCGGTAACAAAGGACGCGCCCATTTGTTCAAGCGGTACCGTCACGCGGGCCATGGGGCGGCTATTCAACGAGGCATCACCACTGAATTTTGTCGAGAATGGATGCGCTGCCATTAAGCCGGTCATCAAGCGCGCCGCGGTACCGGAATTTCCCATATCCAGCGTTTCAGTTGGCTCAGACAGGCCACCGACCCCACGACCATACACCCGCCAGACCCCGCCTGATTCAGATGGGCGTTCAATCTGTGCCCCCATTTGTTCCATGGCGGCAGCGGTACACAGCACATCTTCGCCTTCAAGAAGGCCGTGAATGGTTGTCTCGCCAACCGCGATCCCGCCCAACATGAGGGCACGATGAGAAATGGACTTGTCGCCAGGGACGACAATTCGCCCTTTCAGATTTTTGCACTTGTGTGACGCGATGGCAGACACTGTTTTAAATCCTGTAAAATTTAAATCTTGGCAAATATAAAACTTGGCAAAAATTCATCTAAACGCATGGCTTAATACAACAAAGCCATCGGTGTTGGTAGCACTCTATATGGCATTCCAGCCTGAAACTACGCGAACCTGATACAATTAATTGCATCAAAAAATATATTAAGTTTTGACAGGTATCGTTGAAATAGCTATTGGCAACGGCTCTTACCATGTGTATGACACACGGCATCAAATTTTTTAACCCTCGGAGTATCATCAATTGGCAAAACCTGAGTGGGGTACCAAGCGTTTGTGTCCAAGTTGCGGCATCCGCTTTTACGACATGAAAAACAATCCGATTAATTGTCCCGGTTGCGAGGAACTCGTGCCGATAGAAACAGTCGTTCGCTCGCGCCGTTCTGCACCAGCAGCAAAACCCGCAGCAAAACCTGCCCCTGTTGTAGCCGAAGAGAAGACAGAAACGGACGCTGAGGACGACGTAATCGCTATTGTTGACGTCGCCGTGGACGCCGATGTAGACGAGGACAACGATGACGATGAAAGCCTGATTGAGGATACATCTGATCTGGCGGAAAACGAAGAAGTGTCCGAAATTGCCGAGCACATGGAAACAGACGTGACCGTTGAGTCCTGACCCGCCTGCAATACAGATAATACCGATTATACGAGGCGTTTTCGCTTGCTAACATTGAGATACGTCTCGTATCTTCCCGCCGTAACCGCGCAACAGCCCAGTCCCATACTGGCTCGCGCGATGCAGGTAACATAGTAAATTCCGAGCAAATGGAATCATTTGCGACGACGAATTTGCGGTAAAGAAATAAGGGGCCGTAGCTCAGTTGGGAGAGCGCTTGAATGGCATTCAAGAGGTCAGGGGTTCGATTCCCCTCGGCTCCACCATTATTAATGTCTAATGCTCTGATATTTAAAGCATTATTAAAACAGAACATCTACAAGGGTACACTTCAGGGTACACCTTGAGGCGAGTATAGAACCGCTACGGATGAGGGCTTTCCAAACTCATAGACACGTCCCCAACACACTCCTGCGGTCTTCTAAGAGCGAACTAAATGAAAGAGAGGAACCGGGGGCAAAGGCAGAAACAATGTGGGGCAATTGTTGCTCTGGAGTTGTTGTTGGTTTTGATCACCACTTCCAACCGGCTAAGCTTTCCAACCTTCTTTGCCGGTCTACGGTCATCACATCCTTAGTGGTTCTTTGGTTTTGGATCCATGTGCCAAGTTTGAAACCATCTGATGTGACAAAGAGGTTTGGCACTAATGCGTCGCCATTGTCACTAATATATTGTTTTAAGTGACCAAAACCTTCATCCCACCAACCATCAACGGTATTCCATACCCAACTGTCCGTCGTCATATAAATTGGAACACGTAGCGGCCTAATCTAAGAGAGGATCTGGCTCATCTGATTGTTAATATTAAGCGGCGTGTTTGCGGTATTGCAAGCGCCGGGTCTCCATGGTTTTCCGCTTGATCCTTTC
>JABJGO010000083.1 GCA_018662225.1 Rhodospirillales bacterium
ATTACCAATACCCACAGCGTCGGCATGGCGCACCACGGCGTTCTGCGCTGGATGATCAAACATCCCGAATTCACCGCCAAAGATGATTTGTGGATGTTGCCCGTCGCGGCGGAGACCTGTGATGAATACCTGAACGACATCAATGGTCAGCACCTGACAGAAGACCATGTGCTTGCGGCTTGCGACAATGCTGCCACGGGTCCGGTTGCCGAAGGTAATGTAGGCGGTGGCACCGGTATGGTTTGTTATGAATTCAAGGGCGGTACCGGCACCGCGTCGCGCCGTTTCAAGCTGGGTGATGAGACATACACAATCGGCGTGCTGGTGCAGGCTAATTTTGGCAAGCGGCCGGAGCTTTCCATTCGCGGTGTTCCTGTTGGGCGACACCTGACCGATAACATGGTTTGGGGAACGGCCCGAAACCCCAATGTGCAGGGCTCAATCATTGCCATCGCGATTACCGATGCCCCTCTGTTACCGATCCAGTTACAGCGCGTGGCACGGCGAATCGGTTTGGGTGTGGGCCGCACAGGAACGCCCAGCGAAAACGGGTCCGGCGATATCTTTCTGGCCTTGTCCACCTACAACGACGTTTGTGAGGAGAGCCGAGGAGCGGAGACAACGATTCGGTATACCGTCAATGATGAGATAGATCCGTTGTTCCTGGCAACCGTGGAAGCAACCGAAGAAGCGATAATCAACGCCATCGTTGCCGCCGATACCATGACCGGCCAGGATGATCACGTGGTTCATGCTATTGACCATGATGACCTGATGGCGATGATGAAACAGTACGGGAGATCGTGATGAGCTACGAGGATATTTGCTATCTGTCAGCCACCGAAGCGATAAAGCTGTTCAAGCGTCGCAAGCTGTCGCCGGTGGAATTGATGAAAGCCATCATCAAACGTACGGAAAAGGTTGAACCGGTGATCAATGCGTTCACAGAGACATTCTTCGATGAAGCTCTCGTCAGCGCCAGAAAGTCCGAAGCCCGTTACATGAAAAAAGGTGGCCGGACGCGAAAGCTGGAAGGCATCCCAGTCGCGATCAAGGATGAAGTACCCGTAAAGGGTCGGCGCTGCACATCGGGCTCATTAATCATGAAAGATTATGTGGCCGATGAAACAGCGGTGTTCGCCCAGCGTCTGTTCAACGCAGGCGCCATTTGCCACGCTCGTACAGCAACACCTGAATTCTGCTGTGCTGCGGTGACCACGTCTCGGTTGTGGGGAACAACCAGAAACCCGTGGAACCCCAAATATACGTGCGGCGGCTCGTCGGGCGGCTCGGGCGCTTCACTGGCGGCGGGTACCACCACACTGGCGACGGGATCAGACATCGGTGGATCGATCCGTATTCCCGCATCATGTAATGGTGTTGTGGGCTTCAAGCCGCCTTATGGCCGGGTGCCTGAAATGCCCGGTTTTAATCTGGATTACTATTGCCACGAAGGGCCGTTGGCGCGAACCATTGCCGATACGGCGTTGATGGAAAACGTTATTGCGGGGCCTCATCCCACCGATATAGCCAGCATCAAGCCCAAGCTGAATATTCCGGAAAAGCTGAAAGGTATTCGGGGCTGGCGGATTGGTTATTCCCTTGATCTGGGGTTCTTTAAAATTGATCCTGACGTGCGGGCGAACACGCTGCGCGCTGTGGAAACATTCCGATCCATGGGTTGCATCGTGGAAGAGGTTGAAATGCCGTGGGACGAGAGCTGCGCCAAGGCAGCGTGGGATCACTTGTTGCATATGTTCGGTGCCAGTATGGCGGCACTTGAAAAAGAGCACGGTGATCTGATGACCGATTACGCGCGTGCGTTCGCCATTATGGGCCGGAAATCCACGGCCACGGATTTTGCCAACGCCACAGCAAAGGCCAGTGAGATGTATTCGTTCTTCGGACCCATGATGGAAAACTATGACGTATTCCTGTGCCCGACTACAACCAAACCGGCCATACTGGCTAATCCGAAGTTCGACTATGATTCGTACAAGTCCGAAGGCAAAAGTATGCCCGATGCCCTGTCATGGTGTATGACCACATCGTTCAATACGCTAAGTCGTTGCCCGGTTCTGAGCGTGCCGTCTGGCTTCGGTAAAACGGGTGTGCCGACGGGGCTACAGATCGTGGGTAAAACCTTTGACGATGTATCGGTGTTCCGTGCCGCGGCGGCATTCGAGAAAAAATCGCCATGGCTGCACAACGCCAAGCATCGGCCTGTCGTGAAATCAAAAAAGAAATAGAGGAAGCTCTGAAATGTTGACCGTCTACAGTGAAGATCACCGCCAGCACGACAGTAAGTATGAGATTTATGGCGGCGAGATGGTGCCACCTCATGAAATGCCACGTCGTATGGACATGGTTCTGGGTCGTCTTAAATCTGAGAACTTTGGCGAGATTATCGAACCTGAAGATTTCGGCATGGACGCTATTCGCAGAATCCATGACGCAGATTACCTGACATTTTTGGAAACCATCTGGGCGGAATGGAACGCCAGCGGATACAAGGGGGACGTTATTCCCACGGTTTGGCCGTCACGCCGGGTCAACAACCTCAATCACATGCCCGATTTCCCCGAAGGCAAGGCAGGCTATTACGCGCTATCATCAGAAACCTCTATTAACAAAGGCACCTGGCCCGCAGCTTATACCAGCGCGCAAGTGGCCCTGACGGCCTACAAGATTGTGGCGGACGGTGCCCGGTCAGCATTCGGGCTTTGCCGCCCGCCGGGCCATCATGCGGCCGCGGATATGTACGGTGGGTACTGTTTTTTGAACAATGCCGCCATTGTGGCGCAGAAGTTTCTGGATGATGGGGCGAAGAAAGTCGCCGTGCTTGATCCGGATTTCCACCACGGCAATGGCACACAGAGCATCTTCTATGACCGCGATGACGTGTTCTACGCATCCCTGCACGGTGATCCGAACGATATGTTTCCCCATTTTCTGGGCTGGGCCGAAGAAACCGGCGAAGGGGCGGGCGAGGGTTGCAACGCAAACTATCCCATGCCCCCCGGAACGGGCTTTGATGTGTGGTCCAGGGCATTCGAGGATGCCTGCGAAAAAATCACTGCCTTTGGTGCCGAAGCCATTGTTATATCCCATGGTGTGGATACCTATGAGAACGATCCCATATCCTTCTTCAAATTGAAGCACCCGGATTATGTGACCTATGGAAAACGTATTGCTGACTTGGGCCTGCCCACCGTCTTTTTGATGGAGGGCGGTTATGCCGTCGAAGAAATTGGCATCAACACGGTGAATGTGTTGCAGGGGTTTGAGAGTGGCGTTTAGATGACCACGCCCTGCATTATCACGGTTGCGATCACTGGTGCGGTTCCGCGCAAGGAAGATAACCCGGCCGTTCCGGTGACGGTCACCGAGCAAATCGAATCAACCCATGCGTCCTTCGAAGCGGGGGCCAGTCTGGTGCACATCCATGTGCGTGATGAGAACCAGAACCCGTCTTCTGATCCAGATAAATTTGCTGCGATTCAGGTCGGCGTTGAAAAACATTGCCCCGGCATGATCATCCAGTTTTCAACCGGCGGACGGGGGCGCTCACCGTCTGAGCGGAGCTCTATGCTTACGCCGGGGTTGGATATGGCATCGTTGGCAACGGGGTCAGTGAACTTCCCCACGGCTATTTACGATAACGCGCCACAATTCATCCGTGATCTGGCCCAAACCATGCTGGATATGAATATCAAACCGGAATGCGAAATTTTCGATCTGGCCATGCTCTACAACGCGGCAAATCTGGTGAAAGCTGGATTATTGAAAGAGCCACCTCACGTGCAATTCGTCATGGGTATCGATGGCGCGCAACCGGCCAGGCGTTCAATCCTTGAGTTTGAATTGAAGGAATTGCGCGAGGTTATGCCGACCGCCACATGGACAGCCGCTGGCGTGGCTCGATATCAGTTGGAGGTCAATCACTGGGCGCTGGAATTGGGTGGTCATTGCCGCACGGGTCTGGAAGACAATATCCGTTATGACAAAGACCGCCTCGCGACGAGCAATGCCGAATTGGTCAGTCGGGTTGCTGGCTTGTGCGAACAGTATGATCGCCACCCGGCCAGTTCGGCTGAAGCGAGGGCTATTTTAGGGCTTCTTTGAACGCTGAACAGAATAGTGATAGTATTTACATGGACCAAAACGGAGCCACGCTATGAATTCGGGTACGATAGATGTTTCAGGCATGCAGACGATGATGACAGTCATCGGTTACGGGTTCGGCTTGTTTGTCGCCTTGGTATTGGCGGTGATCTTGGTGTTGAACCGTCGCAACATGGATGGCTGGGATCTGCCGGTTAGTTATGTATGGTTTGCCATGTCCGGTCGGATCAATCGCAAAACCTATTGGTTGACCGGCATTATTGGTGTTTTCCTCGTCGAGATTATGTATGAGCTTGTGGTCAACGGCATGCTGTTGGCGGCATCCACCATGCTGCCTTTGAACGAAGCCATCCTTTTTATCGCCATGTTGGTGACCTTGGTCCCGTTTATGGTTTTTTCCATCTGGACCGGATTAGCGCTCAATTTTAAACGAATTCACGACAGGGGGCGGTCAGCCTGGTTCTTGCTGATCGGGTTGATTCCACTCATCGGCGCTCTATGGCTACTCATTGAGTTGGGCTTTCTGCGCGGTACGGTAGGCGATAACAAGTTTGGCCCGGAACACCCCGATGTTGCCGGTGGGACGTCCAGGCAGCAAAAGGCTGCTCGCCGATCAAATATGGACGTGGACGAGACCCCGTCACGAAATCTCAGCGAATTACCAAACCGTGATATGATCGCGGCCCGGTTAGGCGACGATTTCATGGGACCGGAATCGCCTGAACCATCCGAACCATAAATGTCTGAGGACATGACCCCGCCGCGAGACGTTATTCCGGCACATTTGAACAAATGGAACTGGGGCGCCTTTTTCCTGAATTGGGTATGGGGTTTGGGCAACAACGTCTATGTGGCGTTGCTCATGTTTATTCCGGGTATCAATCTGATCATGCCGTTTGTGCTGGGCCGCAAGGGCAATCAATGGGCTTGGAAAAATGGCAATTGGGCCAGCGAAGCAGATTTTTTACAAACCCAAAAAATCTGGAGCCGTGTAGGCGTGGGCTTTGGTATCGGGTTGCCCGTATTCATTGTCATCATGCTGTCGTCGGCGGTGTTTATGTTGCAAAACACCGAGCCGTTTAAGGTTTCATTGGAACGTCTCGGGCGCAACGCCGAAGTTGTTGCTGCGCTGGGTGAGCCCATAGAATTGAGCGGCTGGATTATCTCAGGTAACGTTTCCTATGAGAACGATACAGGGGCTGCTGATCTGACCTATGAGGTTATCGGGCCAAAAGGCGAAGGCGTTATTCATTTCGCCGCCATTTTTGAGGCAGAGAACTGGATTGTTGAGGAATTTACCCTGACCATGATCCCCGAAGGCCGCGTTATTGATTTGTTGCAGGTGTCCAACGCCCAAAAACGAAAGGCCCCGGTTATCGCTTCAACCGAGACCTGAGCCTCCGCGAAGGCAGGCATGCAGCGTTGGTCTGGCTTCGCAAGATAGTGGCCGATTGTGTGCCGCCATTCGATCAAACGACGATCACCTCAACCTCGGCGGCTTCCAATTGTTCGGCGATGGCGGGTGGCGGTACCTGCGTCGTGATCAACATATCGACGGCGCTGAAGTCACAGACTTTAACCAGCGCATGGCGATCAAACTTGGAATGGTCTGCAACGATGATGGCCTGATTAGCCTGAGCAATAACAGTGCGAGAGTATTCTGCCTCGGACAGTTCTGTATCCATAAAGCCGCCAGTTGCCGAAATGGCGGCAATGGACAGGAAGGCTTTATCCACCTGGAACTGGGCGATAAAGTTGGTGGCGGTTTCACCAAAGGCAGCACCATCGTCGGCGCGAATTTCACCACCGGCCATATAAACCCGGTTGCCGTTTTGATTTGCGAGAGATCGGGCTACTTCCACTGAATTTGTGACCGCGAAGATGTTTCGGCGTGTGGCAAGGCTATGGCCTACGTAGGTGGTGGTGGTGCCGGTATCCAGCATCAGAGAATCGCCGTCATCCACCAGTTCAGCCGCCTTTGCAGCAATGCGCATCTTTTCGTTACGATTTTCCTGGAGGCGGCGCTGAAAAGGGTCCTCGCGCAGGTGATCGGGGGCCACGATAGCGCCATGGACTTTCAGGACCAATTCGCCATCCACCAGCCCTCGAACGTCGCGGCGGATGGTTTCATCAGATACATTCAGGTCGTTGGCCAACTTGCCAATCGTACACGTGCCAAGCAGCCGCACTGTGTTCAGAATTTCAGCCTGTCGCTTTGTTGGATGAATCATTCAGACGTAACCCCGAAAATATAGTTTCCAGAAATTTATCGAAAAAAATCAATAAATTGCCCGTATTTGTGGAGTTTAGCCCATTTAAATCCACAAAATCCACAAAATTGAATCGCGAATTCACAAAAAATCACAAAATAGTTGGTTTCATGTTGACTCAGAACATCACATGCCACCATTATTTCGCCGGTGGGGAGTAACTTTGATGGGGCGATGGCGTTCCTGATACACCCTCAATACAAACTAGGGAGAAGATTACAAATGAAACGCTTAACCCGTACTGTCGTGGGGTTGGTCGCGGCTCTCGGCCTGTTTAGTGGCATCAATTCGAATGCTAATGCAGGTGTGGAGTCCATGGACCCCATCAAAATCACCTTACATGACTGGACTGGTCAGTACCTGTCCGCCAACATCATGGCCGAAATTCTGAAAAATGCCGGTTACAACATTGAACTGGTACAGGCTGATTATCTGGCACAGTTCGCTGGCCTGGAATCAGGCGATTTGCACATTGCACCTGAGCTTTGGGACACCACGGCAACGGTTGCCATGAAAGCATCTTTTGCCACCGGTAAAACCATTGACCTGGGATCCTCCGGTATGTCCGCCAAGGAAGAATGGTGGTACCCCATTTACATGAAAGAGCGCTGCCCCGGTTTGCCGGATTGGAATGCGCTGAAGGATTGTGCTGAAGCATTCTCAATTCCGGAAACAGCTCCTAGTGGCCGTTATCTTGGCGGCCCTGTAACCTGGGGTGGTTTTGATGATGAACGTGTTGAGTCCCTTGGTCTTGATTTCGAAGTTGTGCATGCCGGAACCGATGCGGCGCTGTTTGCTGAACTTGAGTCTGCTTATCAACGTAAAGATCCCATCATGCTGTGGATTTATTCACCACACTGGGCACCAGCCAAGTTCGAAGGCGAATTCGTTGAATTCCCGCCTTACACCGATGAGTGCTACGATGATCCTGCATGGGGCATGAACAAAGACATGGCCTATGATTGTGGCAAGCCTTTCGGCTTCATTCGGAAAGTGGCCTGGAAAGGCGGCGAAGAGAAATGGCCCGGCGCTTATAAAGCCGTTCGTGCCATGCAAATGACCGATTCGGAAATGAACGCCATGGTGGCTGCTGTTGATTTGGATGGCCGCTCCGTGGATGACGTTGTCGCAAGCTGGATGAAAGACAACGAAGCACGTTGGTCCGCCTGGATTAAATAGTGCTTTGACCTGAGAACGAAGGGCGGCTGAATACTTCGGCTGCCCTTCTTACTCATACACAACATCCTTCTCGCTTTCTATGACTTGCGCAGGGGGCCCTTCCTGTGGCCTCTGTACAGAACAACTATGACCATCATAAACGGTGAGATCTATGGACCAGCCTGTTAAATTATCGTGCCGCCATGTGTGGAAGGTTTTCGGAGATAACGCCGAAAAACTCTTCACAAACGGGGCGACTCCTTCGTCCCAGGACTTGTTATCCGGCAATTATATTGGTGCCGTTCGTGATGCTTGTCTGGATGTACATGAAGGTGAGATTTTTATCATTATGGGCTTGTCCGGCTCAGGTAAGTCCACGCTGGTGCGCTGCCTGACCCGGTTGATCGACCCCACAGTGGGTGAAGTCCTGTTCGACGGACAGGATTTGATGAAGGTCAGCGATAGCGAACTGATCGATATGCGCCGCCACAAGATGGGCATGGTGTTTCAGCATTTCGCCTTGCTGCCGCACCGGACGGTTTTGGGCAATGTTGCATTTCCGCTGGAAGTCCAGGGTGAAGACCGCAAGACCCGCGAAGACCGCGCCCTTGAAATTATTGAACTGGTAGGCCTGAAGGGTCGTGAAGGGTATTACCCGCGCGAGCTTTCTGGTGGGCAGCAACAACGCGTCGGTATCGCCCGCTCTTTGGCCGTTGAACCCGACGTTTGGTTTCTCGACGAGCCGTTTTCGGCCCTTGATCCGCTCATCCGCCGGGAAATGCAGGACGAGTTCCTGCGCCTGCAAAACGTTCTCAAGAAAACGATTGTCTTTATTACCCATGATTTCGACGAAGCCATCCGCCTGGCGGATCGTATCGCCATCATGAAGGACGGCGAAATTATCCAGATCGGCACACCAGAAGACCTGGTCCTGTCACCGGCCACCGATTACGTGCGTGAATTTACCCGCGGTATCCCCCGCGCCAAGGTTCTGACAGCCCGGTCCGTCATGGAACCAGCAGGACAAGGCGCATGCCCTGAGACAACAGCCGATGATGCCCGTATAGAAACGCTGGTTTCACGCGCCGCCGATATGGAACGTGGCACCGCATTTTCTGTGACTGATTCTTCGGGCGCCATCATTGGACAATTGCCGCGAGAGGCCGTTATCAACCTGCTTTCCGATACCATAGATGATGCTGATGCTTCAGGGGCCGATGACACATGACGGCAGCATCCATCACCGCGCAAGGCTCTCGGATCCGGTTGAGCCCCTGGCTTATGGCCTGGATTGCCGTGCTGGCGGCGACGGTGGCGCTTTATTATGTAAAAGATTCAGTACCGTGGGCATTCAAATACCCTAAATCCCTGATCATTCCGTTCAGCGTCTGGCTCAACGATTTAATGAAATGGTTGATGAACAGCGCTGATCTGGGGTTGTTCAGCTTCAAAGAATTCACGCGATTTTTGTCATGGATTATTGAGCAACCGTATCACGTGGTCAGAAGCTTTCTGTCCACCGGATTTCTGAGCGGTCAGGGCAGTTACGCGGTTGAGGTCTTCCCGCGAGTTTCGTGGATTGCCATGATTGTGGGTGTGGTTCTGCTCGGGCGGTACGCCAAAGACTGGAAACTGGCAGCGTTGGTTGGCGGCTGTTTTATCTATCTGGCCATCTTCGATCAATGGGACAGCGCCATGGTTACGCTGTCGTCCATTGCTATCGCGGTGCCGTTCGGCGTTGTTGGTGGATTGATGCTGGGGATCGCAGGGTTTCGATCCAAAAAATTCGAGACGATCCTCATCCCAATCCTTGATTTGATGCAGACGGTGCCGGTATTTGCGTATCTGGTGCCTATCCTGATCATGTTCGGGTTCAGCCCGGTATCGGCCATGATCGCCACCATCATCTATGCCATTGCACCCATGGTGCGTGTGACCATGCTGGCGCTGCAACAGGTGCCCGCCGAAGTCATTGAAGCGGGCCGTATGGCCGGTTGCACCGAGCGACAATTGTTGTGGAAGGTGCAATTGCCGTCTGCCACGCACACATTAATGGTGGGCGTTAATCAGGTTGTGATGCTCTCGCTCAATATGGTGATTATTGCATCCATGATCGGGGCCGGTGGCCTGGGCTTTGATGTTTTGACAGCGCTAAAACGCCTGCGTATCGGCGAAGGTATTGAGGCTGGATTGGCTATTACAGTTTTGGCCATTGCCATGGATCGGGTCAGTCAGGCCCTGGCCCGCAGGCCGCCGCCAGTTCATGGCGCGAAAGTCGGTAACTGGTATGAACGCCATCCCTATACCCTGATTGTTCTGGCGACAATTATTGTGACGTGGGCACTGGGGCTTTTTATGCCCGTCATGGATACCATTCCCGATAGCATTAAACTTTCCACCGGCACCTTCTGGGGTGATCTGGTGAAGTACATTAACATCAATTATTTTGACCAGCTTGATGCCGTTAAGAACTTCCTGCTGTTGAATTTGATGATTCCGTTCAAGCGGTTCCTGCTATCGCTGCCATGGGTTGGTGTGGTGGTCATGATTGCGCTGGCTGGCTATCAATTGGGTGGTGCGCGGTTGGCTTGGCTCACAGGTGGGCTGACCATTTCCCTCGCTGTCGTGGGTTTGTGGGCCAAGGCCATGGTGACCGTTTATCTCTGCGGTATTTCCGTGCTGCTGGTATGCCTGATCGGCATTCCCATTGGCGTTCTTTCTGCACGAAATGAACGCCTGCACCGGGCCGTGGGCGTCACGATCGACACACTGCAAACCCTGCCTAGTTTTGTGTACCTCATGCCTGTTGTGATGCTGTTCCGGGTTGGTGACTTTGCCGCCATGCTGGCCGTGATTGCCTACGCCATTGTGCCGGTGATCCGATATACGGATCATGGTATCCGTAATGTGCCGCCCCACCTGATCGAGGCCGCAACACAAGCTGGTTGCACTCGGCTTCAGATGTTGTGGAAGGTACAGATGCCCATCGCCATCCCTGAAATTATGCTGGGTATCAACCAAACCATCATGATGGCCCTGGCCATGTTGGTGATTACCGCACTAGTGGGGACCCGAGAATTGGGCCAGGAAGTGTATATGGCGCTGGCACGGGCCGAAACCGGACGCGGACTGGTGGCCGGTATTTGTGTGGCCTTTATCGCCATTATCGCTGACCGATTAATAGGGGCTTGGGCTAAACGACGTAAGCAGGAATTGGGACTAGAGTAGAGAAAATCATGGCCGTAGATATAGAAGCTGAAAAAGACCGGGTCCGGGCACTGCCATGCTGGCAGGGCACCATCGGTATCGAGCCGCTAAGTGGTGGCCTAAGCAATCTCAATTTTGTCGTGACCGATGCGGGCAAACGATTTGTCGTGCGCATGGTTGGCGATGACGAACCCATCCACAACGTTATGCGGTTTAATGAAACTGCGGGTCTTAAGGCGGCTCACGCTGTCGGGCTGACGCCGGGTATTGTCTATTATGATCAGGGTATCATGGTGATCGATTATCTGGACGGGAAAACCTATGAGGCCGAAGACGTCTGTGACATAGACAAATTGATGCGAATTATCCCGGAGGTTCGTATCCTGCACGAACAGGCCAAGCATCACATTGTCGGACCTTGTCTGGCGTTCTGGGTATTCCGGGTACATCGTAGCTACGCCCATGCCTTGCGCGAAGGTAACAGCCGCATGGTGCCGCAACTTGATCACTATATGACCATCAATGATGAGCTTGAGGCCGCCGTTGGTGCGGTTGACGTCACGTTCTGTCATAACGATTTGTTGTGCGCGAATTTCATCGATACAGGCGACAAGGTATGGATCATCGATTGGGAACACTCTGGCTATGGCGCGCGATTGTTTGACTTAGCTAACATCGCGTCCAATGCCGTGCTGCCTGAGGAATTAGAGCGCCAAATGCTGGAGGCCTATTATGGCGCAGCCGCAGATGATCAGCGCTGGCACCGTTACAAGGCGTTCCGAGCCGCATCACACTTACGCGAAGCCATGTGGAGTATGATTTCAGAAACCCATCTGGATTTAGACGTGGATTACGAGGAATACACCCAGGAAAACCTGGACGCCTTCGCGGTGGCCTATGAGGAATTCAAAAAGCTATGAGCAAGGATAAAGCGTTTCCGACCCAGGCGCGCGTGGTCATCATTGGCGGCGGTATCATCGGCTGCTCCACCGCCTATCATTTGGGCAAGATGGGATGGAACGATGTGGTCTTGCTGGAAAAAGGAAAGCTGACCAGCGGCTCAACGTTTCACGCCGCCGGGCTCGTGGGCCAGTTGCGATCCAACGCCAACGTGACCCGGTTGCTGAAATACAGTGTGGAGTTGTATGACAGTCTGGAAGCCGAAACCGGTTTGGCCACGGGTTGGAAAATGAGCGGTTGCCTGCGCCTTGCCACCAATGATCAACGCATGATCGACTATAAACGGCAGGCCACCATGGCACGGAGTTTCGGGCTGGATATGGAAATTCTTAGCCCAAAAGAATGCATGGATTTGTGGCCGGTGATGGATGGTTCAGACCTGGCTGGTGGCTGTTATATGCCATCCGATGGTCAGGCTAACCCGTCAGATATCACGCAAGCTCTGGCGCGTGGTGCCCGGACCGCCGGTGTGCGGATTATCGAAGATTGCACTGTGTCTGCCATCCATACCAAAGATGGCCGGGTGACGGGCGTCTCGACAGTTGAAGGCGATATCACGGCCGAGATTGTGGTCAACTGTGGCGGGCAATGGGCCCGCGAAGTGGGCCAGATGGTGGGCGTAAACGTGCCGCTGATCTCGGTACAGCACCAGTACATGGTCACCGAGGCCATAGAGGGTTTACCGCGTGACATGCCCACGATCCGTGATCCGGACCGGCGTATCTATTTTAAAGAAGAAGTGGGTGGTCTGGTGGCCGGTGTTTATGAGCCAAACCCGATCCCGTGGGCCAATGACGGCATCCCTGAAGGCTTTAACTTTCAGCTGTTGGAATCAAACTGGGATCACTTTGAGCCGGCAATCGTGCAATGCATGGAACGTGTGCCCATGCTGGAAACCGCTGGCATCAAGGAATTGATCAACGGACCGGAATCCTTCACGCCCGATGGTAACTTCATTCTGGGTGAGTCCCCGGAAGTGGAAAACTTCTTCGTCGGCGCTGGCTTTAATGCCTTCGGTATCGCATCTGGTGGTGGCGCGGGCAAGGCATTGGCCGAATGGATTATTGCCGGTGAGCCCGCCATGGATTTGGGCCCCGTTGATATCCGGCGGTTTGGTCCCCATCATGGCGATATCGATTGGGTCAGAAACCGCACGTTAGAACTTTACGGCAAGCACTACACCCTGCCATGGCCGTTCGAAGAGCACGAATCCTGTCGCCCACTCAAAACCTCACAACTGTACGAGCGTTTGGCGGAGCAGGGGGCCTGCCTGGGTGAGAAAATGGGCTGGGAACGCCCCAACTGGTTCGCACCAGAAGGCGTTGAAGCCAAAGACGAATATTCGTTCTACCGCCAGAACTGGTTCGAGCACGTGGCCGAAGAACACAAGGCCGTTCGTGAGCGGGTCGGGTTGTTTGATCAATCTTCATTTGCGAAGTTTGAGATGCGTGGACCGGATGCCGAGACGGCGCTGTCGTGGATATGCGCTAATAATGTGACAAAGCCTGTGGGCCGGGTGACGTATACCCAGATGTTGAATACGCGGGGCGGCATTGAATGCGATCTGACCGTGGCGCGCTTTGCCGATGATTTGTTTTATATCGTGACCGGTACCGGGTTCAGAACCCATGACTTCACCTGGATCAAACGCAATATTCCAGCCGATTGTGACGCTCAGTTGGTGGATGTGACCGACGAAGGCTTTGCGTTGTCGCTCATGGGGCCACGGGCGCGCGATGTGCTGTCGAGTGTCACCGGTGACGATGTGTCTAACGAGGGATTCCCGTTTGGCCATTGCCACGAGATCACCATTGCCGGTGCGACGGTGCGCGCTCTTCGGATCACCTACGCCGGTGAATTAGGCTGGGAACTGCACGGCGAGAAAGGTGACGCATTGGCGGTTTACGATGCCCTGATGGCGGCGGGTGAGCCGCATGGTATTTCTAATGCCGGTTACCGTGCGATTGAATCCTTGCGCCTGGAAAAAGGTTTCCGGGCCTGGGCCGCAGATATCGGACCAGACTATTCGCCCTTTGAATCGGACCTGGGCTGGGCGGTGAAGCTTAAAAGCAACACGCCCTTCATGGGACGTGAAGCAGCGGCGGAAAAAAAGGCCAACGTTCAGAACAAGCTGTTGGCGTGCTTTACCGTGGATGGTGTGGACAACGTCCTGTTGGGGCGCGAGACCATTTACCGTAATGGCGAACGCGTGGGCTGGTTATCCAGCGCCGGTTGGGGATATACCCTGCAAACCAACATAGGATTTGGCTATGTGCGAAATGCGGATGGCGTGACCGAAGACTATCTGCTGGCCGGTGAGTATGAACTTGAGGTCGCTACCCAACGCATTCCGTGCAGCATCCACCTGAAGCCGTTGTACGATCCGGATATGTCGCGGGTGAAGGTTTAGGCTAGTTGTTTGGCACCCTAGCGCGGTCATCTCGTGTTGTCAGGTGAGCTTTCCATTGTAGCCCACATTCTGGAAGCAGCGCCGGACCCTGCCTCTGCGTAAAGATTATAAACCTCATTTACACCACTATCCTTCAAATGTTCTTCCTGATCTGGATACAGCGCCGTAGCGACGATCGGCCCAGCATAGCCTCGTTCTCGTAGTCGTTTAGCCGCATTAACATTTGCCGTGTGATGCGGCATGGCGAGCAGGATCATATCCGCCTCATCATGCGCATCATTGAGTCGCGACCAAAATTCCGGGTCTGTTGCATCACCTAATACGACTCGGCGGCCTAGGTCGACGTTTTTACTGACCTCGTCTTCATCCAAATCAATACCGAGAATTTTATTTTCCACATGGGGGTGCATTTCATCGTACGCCGCCCGTCCGACCCGTCCCATACCGAAGACCAAAATTCTGTTGCCAATAAGGGAAATATTCCCGTCTCCGGGCAGGCGTTGTGTGCTCTCGAATCGTTGTAGTATCCCATGGTACTTTGCATAAAATGTATCAGCAAAAACATTAATAGGTGACGAGATAATAAAGGATGCCGATAAGGCAAGAGCTACGACAATCACCCAGTCACTGGGCAACCAGCCGGAACTGATTGCGATTGTAGCAACGATCAACCCAAACTCCGAATAGTTCCCCAAAATACACGCGCCAAGGGTTGCACTACGCGCCCGAAGGCGAAATTTCGACAACAACAGAAAGAACAGGGCGGTCTTGAACGGTAAAATCAACAACAGAATCAACGCCGCAACCGCCGTTTCCCATGTGGGTAGTCCAGTCAACCCGATCACGAGGAAAAAACATACCAGGAACACGTCCTTGAAACTCATGAGGTTCTTGGAAAGCTCGTTTGCTCTCGGATGCTGCGCAAGTAACACGCCCAGAATGAGAGCCCCTAGATCGCCCTTCATTCCCACCGCCTCGAACAGGGCGGCACCACCCAAAGCCGCGACGAAACCGAAAATTGCAAGAAGTTCTCTATGCCCGCTGTTGGTTAGAATAAAGCCCAACAGATGACGTCCGGGAATCAACGCCAGCAATCCGATTGCCCAAAAGGACGGTACCTTGCCCGCAGAGACCGCCAGAAATATGACGGCAGCAATATCCTGTATGACCAGTATGCCAATCGCGACCTGGCCATATCGGGAAACAAGGGAGCCTCGATCCTCAAGAGTTTTGACGGCGAAAACCGTGCTAGAGAAAGAGAGAGCAAAGGCAACGATAATTGCTCCGGATAGATCCAGGGTGCTGAATAAAAGAATATTGGTTAAACCCAAACATAAAAGTATGCCCGTCGTAACGAGAATGGACGCCGACATGTGAATAATGGTGGTCGCCCATATTTCCGACCTGATCAGAGTGCCTATCCGCAATTTTAACCCAATGGTAAAAAGCAACAGCGTCACACCAAGATCGGCTATCTCCAGTAGGAACTGGTCACTCTCTGCACCAAGGAAATGCAAAAGAAATCCAGCCACCAAGAATCCTACCATTGGGGGAAGGTTGAAATGTTTAAAGGCCAGACCAAAGATGAAAGCAAAAGCTATCCATGCTGGGTCATGGTAATCAATGGAAATTAGTATGGGGTCCAACGGGATACTCCTTCAATGCTTCCCGCATATGATCCATTGAGTTGGGGCTGCGTCAAGGCCAATAGGGGATTAGTCTGCGTCCGGGCGGTAACACTCATCTACTTGGTAATCGACTTATATTCAGCGTGTCGCCCAAAAGCGATCTCTCCGATGGTTGAGATGGCGGATTGATTGCGGAATTTAGCTCACTTTGCCAAGGTGACATCACAAATTCAGTTTAAGGATTCACATCACATTGGGAAACGTAACAGTAACTGTTGTTCCCTTGTCTACCTGGCTCTTAATAGCCAATGCTCCGTTGTGAAGCTCAACCAGTGATTTTGAAATAGCCAGCCCAAGCCCCCATCCTTCCACTGCTTTGTGGGGGTCTTGCTCAGCCCTGGTAAACGGTTTCGTTAACTCGGCTATACTATCTTTCGGAATTCCCCGTCCTGTATCAATAACGCTCAAACTGATGCTCTTCTTTGATGCTTTCGCCGACAGGGTGATACTGCCCTCTTCAGGCGTGAATTTGATGGCGTTTGTCAGAAGGTTGAGGAGAATTTGCCGCACCGCCCGCCGATCCGCGAAAAGGGGGGGGGATATCGTTTGGCACATCAATGGTCAGGTCTATGCCCTTACCTTCGGCACTGTTAGAGACGATCCCTATGCATTCCTCAGCTATTTCTCTAACAGGGAGCGCTTCCTTATCAATGTCCGTCTTACCTGCTTCAATCGACGATATATCCAGTATGGTATTAACCAATGCCAATAGATGGGTCCCGCTGGCGTTAATATCTTCGGCGTATTCTTTGTATTTATCCACCCCGTGTGGTCCAAGGTACTCGTTGAGCAAAATATCAGAGAAACCAATAATCGCATTGAGCGGCGTTCGGAGCTCATGGCTCATGGATGCCAGGAATATAGATTTTGACTGGTCGGCCTTTTGGGCCTCCAGCAAGGCCTCATGCCGTTCCGCTTCTATCTGTTTGCGCTCGGTAATATCGTGCAGCATCGCGACGAAAACCCTGCTTCCATCAATCTCCAGTTTCGATAGGGAGGCGGTTGCTGGAAATCGGGATCCGTCTTTCCTCACGCCGAACACCTCTTTGCGTTCATTCATCAGACGGAAATCCTCCGGTGCCATAGAGAATTCCTCAACGTGTTGGGCGTGGGTATCACGTACTTCAGGCGGTAGTAACAGATCAAGAGGACGCCCTTGCATTTCGGTGAAGGTGTAGCCAAATATTCTTTCTGCACCGTGATTGAAATGGGCGATATTATGGTTGTCATCTATTACGATGACGGCCTCGGGTGCTATTTTTAAAATTCTTGATAAACGGGCTTCGGAAGAAATCAACGCCTGCTCCGTCAATTTTTGATTGGTGATGTCAATCGCAACAAAATCGATCTGATTAGAAAGCGTATCAACCGTTGCGCTGATCGACAGGGCGATGACGGCACCATCTTTTTTGGTGAACGAAACCTCGATACTCTCCCCGGGATTAGCTTTTGCGTGTGCGACCACCCGTTCGCGATCACCAGGATCTACGTAATGTTCCGAGTACACGTATTCTGAAATAAATTCCGCAACATTGTCATATCCCATCATTTGCGCCAGCCTTTCGTTGGCAATAATCAAGGATCCGTCATCCAGGCGGGTGCGGGCGATGCCAGCGGCAGCATTTTCAAACAGGTTTTGAAATTCTTTCTCGCTATCTTCCAGTTTTTGTTGGGTCCGCTGGGTTGCGGTAAACAGGGGTTTAATCATAAACACGCCGACAACCAGGACCGTAGAGATCAGGAGAGCGACAAGTTCAGCATTGCTTGCCGCACCGTGGACCCCGTTATCCAACATTTTATCAAAGCTAATGGAACGGCGGATGCCCATAAGAAACAGAGCAAATGCAATAAATGCCCATGCTACCCCGCCGGAGGCCGTTCGAACCAATCGCAAAGCCAAGAATGCGGCCGTGAACTGTAGTGCGATGGAAATCGGTAGAATATGGACTGACTCAACAACCATTTGTTTCAAATCCCTGAGCGCTACACTAATTCAGAGGCGTAATATGTCGCTCTCGACACTAGCTAGAAATATTCAAAGTACGACACACCGATAGAATGCATGTAATAATATGTAGGTTAGAATTCAAGCTAAAGTTAGCCCGCTAGAATATCTCAGATTGGCACACGTAAAGGATCATATCCACGGTCCGGCGGCTATAAAACCGCCAAGGATCATCGTGCCTACGCCAATAGTTCCTTGCAGCGCCCAGTTACCCCAGGTCAGGTAGTGGGATGAGTAGGCGATGGGGAAGGCAACGATCACCGACAGTAACGCCATGCCCAACACAGATCCCACACCAAACAGCATGATGTAGAGCAACCCTGTCCACGGCGACGTCTGTGTGCCTGCGGTCAACAGGATCAGTGCTGCCGATCCGGCCATGCCGTGCATCAGACCCACGGCCAGCATGCGGGCCTTCGCTGGCTTTTTATGACCGTGTTTATGGCGGTCCGGATCGTGCGTTTGCTCGCCCTTGTGCGAGTGGGCATGAATGTGGACGTCTCTGCCATTGTGGCGATGCAGGTGGAAGTGAATGCGGTCGTTGTAAAGCCTGCGCAACACATCAGCGCCCAGAACAATCAGCATGATACCGACGCCGAATTCCAGCCACATGGACCAGTCATAAATCCTGAATGCATCGGTCATAATCGCCAGTGCGCCAAACACAAACAGCGCCGAGGCGTGCCCTATCCCCCAGATCGTGCCGAGTTTGATGGTCTCGCGCACCGACCGGTTGCCCGAAACCATGCTGGCCACGGCGGCCAGGTGGTCGGCTTCGAGGGCATGCTTCATGCCGATCAGGAATCCAAGGAATAAAAAAGAGCTCATAATATAGTTATATCGATTGATCTCTGTTATTTTGTTCTGGTGACGAAATTTGCTATAATTTAGCCGACCATATACTGATCGTTAGGCGTACACCAACCATGACAAACGACAAAATACCTGATCCTGAAATCCGACTTGCCGGCGCGTTTTATACGTCAGGTAAGCAAGAGATGGGTTTGTTGCGATCCTTCGCCGATGACGTGGCGGCAAATGGCTGGCGGGTAGGCGGCATTGTTCAGGAATTGTTGGTGGATGAGGGCGGCAAGACCATTGGCCTGGACGGCATTG
>JABJGO010000084.1 GCA_018662225.1 Rhodospirillales bacterium
AACCGCACCATCCATTACAGTCGCCTGCATACCAATCATACAATTGTTTTCGAGCGTACAGGCATGCAACAGGCACATATGCCCCACGGTTACATTGTCACCAATAATGGTGGGCAATGTCCGGCTGTCGATGTGAATGATCGTGCCGTCCTGAATGTTTGTATTCTCGCCGATACGGATCTGGTTCATATCACCACGGATCATACAGTTGAACCAGATACCGGCCCCTGTTCCAATTTCAACGTCACCTATAATCACGGCATTGGGGGCGATGAAGGCATCTTCGTGAATTTTTGGCCAGATATCCCGATAGGGCAAAATCATTCCCGGCCAGCCGTTTTTATTCGGATTCCCATTGTTGTTGTCTGGCTGGGACATGGCGTTCTCCTACAGCGTCTCGAATAGTTGTGTTTATGTGGCTATTGGGCCTGCGCTTCAAGCCAATATCGCAAATTAGGCAGTCATCGCACAAGGCTGTTCCATTGGCGGTGTCAGCTACCTGCATTTGGGCTACATCATCCACGACGGCAAGCGGTATTACGCCCGATTCTATGGGAATCCCGTTTCGGCCTGATAGAAACTGTGACAAATTGGCATCACCATGGTGTGTGATTATTGCAGGAGTGATTGACACAACGCTACGAAACCATACACTCCGCCTCCTACAGTTTAGAGAAAGAGCGACCCCTCCCTGGCGATTGGCGTCAGCATCGGTTGCCAGATTGGTTTTTTACCGCTTCATGAGCTTTGCAGATTTAGGATTGAGCGACGAGCTTTTACGAGCAGTCGCTGACGCTGGTTACGACACCCCCACCCCCATTCAGGAAAAGGCTATTCCGAATGTGCTAATGGGGCGGGATATCATGGGGTGCGCCCAGACGGGTACCGGCAAAACCGCATCATTCACCCTGCCTATGCTGGATATTTTGTCTCATGGTCGTGCCAAGGCGCGTATGCCTCGCTCATTGATCCTGGAGCCGACCCGCGAATTAGCGGCGCAGGTTGCTGACAACTTCGAGACCTATGGCAAGTACCAGCGCCTGTCCAAGGCGTTGCTGATCGGCGGCGAATCCATGGCCGAACAGATCAAATCCATGGATAATGGTGTGGATGTGTTGATTGCGACGCCGGGACGCCTGCTGGATCTGTTTGATCGTGGTCGGCTGCTCCTGAATGATGTAAAAATTCTGGTTATCGATGAAGCTGATCGCATGTTGGATATGGGCTTTATCCCGGACGTTGAACGAATCGTGTCGCTGTTGCCGAAAATGCGTAACACGCTGATGTTCTCGGCGACCATGCCCAGGGAAATCCGACGGTTGTCAGAAGCTTTCTTGATGAACCCCAAGGAAATCACAGTGGCTGCACCGTCATCCACGGCGGCAACGATCATCCAGGGGCTGGTTACGCTGAAACGCGGTAGCGCACAGAAAGAAAAACGAGAAAAACTGCGTGAGCTGATCAAGCGTGACGACGCCAAGAACGGCATTGTCTTCTGTAACCGCAAACGTGATGTGAGCGTGGTTTGCCGGTCTATGGAACGGCATGGTTTTAATGTGGGACAACTGCACGGTGATATGTCACAGCCCGCGCGTATGGAAACCCTTGCCAAGTTCAAAGGCGGCAATATTCAGTTTTTGGTGTGCAGCGACGTGGCTGCACGAGGGCTCGATATTCCGGCCATGAGCCATGTTTTTAATTTTGATGTGCCCACCCACGCGGAAGATTATGTGCACCGGATTGGTCGTACAGGTCGCGCCGGACGTGAGGGACATGCCTACACCATTGCGCTCAGTGAAGATTCCAAATATGTGGCTGCGATCGAAAAATTGTCGGGCAAGCCCATTCCCCCCTTGGGGGCCGCTAAGGTTGAAGCCAAGGATACAGCAGAACCAACCAATGCAGAATCTGCCAATACGGATGATGCCATCGTTGTAGCGCCGGCTGCGGATAAAGAAGACAAGCCGAAGAACCCTCGCAACCGTGGTCGTGACCGTGGTGCCAGGAAGGATGCGGCTACGGAATCCGCCCCTGCTGAAACGGCGCTTGAGAAAGTAGCCGACGCGCCTAAAAAAGAAGAACCAATCAGCAAGACCCAGCAAAAGAAATCATCACGTCGTGAACGTGAGCGCGCGCGCGAAAAAGAGTTGGGATTTGCCCCAGACGACCTGCCAAGTGATCCTGTTAAGGGGTTGGGCGATAACGCACCATCATTCTTTTTGAACGCATTCCCCGGCTCGAAATCTACTTCGAAATAAGTAAAGACCTAGATCAACCCGGTAAGGGGCGATGAGGCGTCGGCGTATTGCTTTCTGCTCATGCGCCCGGCCTGATAGGCTTGGCGACCGGCGATCACCGCATGTTTCATGGCGCTTGCCATGGCGATGGGGTCTGCTGCGTGGGCGATTGCCGTATTCACGATAACGCCATCACAGCCCAGTTCCATGGCAAAGGCGGCTTCTGATGCAGTACCTATGCCGGCGTCCACAATCACCGGCACCGAGGATTGCTCAACGATCAGGCCAATATTAAACGGGTTTTGAATACCGTGGCCTGATCCGATTAATGATCCCAGCGGCATGATGGCCGCGGCCCCTTCTTCTTCCAATCGTTGGCACATGATGGGATCGTCTGAACAATAGACCATGACCTGGAAGCCTTCTTTGACCAGGACTTTCAGGGATTCCAGCGTTTCCGGCATGCGCGGATAAAGCGTCTTTTCATCACCCAGTATTTCGAGTTTCACCAAGTCCCAACCGCCCGCTTCACGGGCCAGTCGCAACGTGCGCAGGGCATCGTCGGCGGTAAAACAACCTGCTGTATTGGGCAGGTACGTGACGGCCTTGGGATCAATGAAATCGGTCAGCATGGGCTGGTCCGGATCGGACAGGTTTACGCGACGAACCGCAACCGTGACCATGTCGGCACCGGATGCCTGTAACGCCTGCCAGTTTTCTTCATAATCTTTGAATTTTCCAGTACCGATGATCAGGCGGGAATTAAATGTTCGCCCCGCCACGATCAGGGGATCGTTTCCTGCCTGGATCGAATCATCGGGCGCACCGCCACCAATGAAGTGAACGATCTCCAGTTTGTCACCATTGGTCAAGCGAGTGCCGTCATAGAGGGACTTGGGTACGATTTCCAGATTCCGCTCAATGGCGACTTTCTTGCCGTCCAGGCCGATCTCCGTCAGCAGCTCATTCACTGTCAGGGCGCCATCAAAGCGTCGTTCTTCGCCATTTACCGTAATTTGCATGTGCGCTCGCGTATTTTGAGGGTTCATTCCAATGTCTATAAGGGTATTGCGCCAGCCCCGGCCTTTCAACCGCAGAGAAGCGTTGTACGCAATTTTTTAACGCTGAGGGGCGGTATGGACAAATCACGGTGTTTCCATGTCCACGCGCGTGGTATAGATTTTTCAGTGCGGAGTCGCGCGGGGTGAACAGTGTGGAGTCGCACAGATAGAATAGATTGTCAGGCGCATGAGTAAAAATATTTTGATCATAAATGGCCCCAACCTCAATATGTTGGGCACCCGTCAGCCAGAGGTGTATGGCAGCGATACGCTCGCCGACATCGAAGCTATGTGCTCGGACCACGGCCAGGGCCTGTCGCTCAGTATCGATTTCCGCCAAACCAATGACGAAGGCGAAATGGTTACCTGGATTCAAGAATCGCGCGCGACGCACGATGCCATTATTATTAACGCCGCCGCCTATACCCATACGTCAGTTGCGGTGCTGGATGCTTTGTTGGCGGTTGAAATGCCGGTCATTGAGGTCCATCTATCCAACATTCATCAACGCGAGGAGTTTCGTCAACATTCCTATGTGGCCAAGGCAGCCACCGGTATGATCTGCGGACTTGGCGCACAAGGTTACACACTGGCCCTCGATGCGTTGGCCAACTGTCTCGATTCATAAGTGGGCTCGGGTCATAAAGTGGGAAAGAAAAAAGGAAGTTCTGTATGAGCAAAACCCCCAAATCATCATCTGTTGATGCCGAACTGGTTCGACAACTGGCTGAACTGTTGGACGAAACAGGATTGTCAGAGATCGAATACGGGCGGGACGATTGGCATGTTCGTGTCTCGCGTGGTGGTGGCTCCGTTGTTCAATCTGTTGCAGCACCAGCGGCGTTACCAGCCGCGGCCAGTGCGCCTGCTGAAGCGCCGGCAGGTGGCGGAGACGATCTGTCATCCCATCCCGGCGTTGTTCCTTCGCCCATGGTTGGCGTGGTTTACACGTCTGCTGATCCAGACACGCCAGCTTATGTGAAGGTCGGCGACCAGGTCGCTGAGGGCGATACCATTCTGCTGATCGAAGCCATGAAGGTCTTCAATCCCATCCGTGCGCCTAAAGCAGGTAAAGTGGTGCGAATCCTGGTCAATGGCGGATCCCCGGTGGAATTCGGCGAACCATTGATGATCATTGAATAGCGGGTTGGCATCGTGATTGAAAAAGTCCTTATTGCCAACCGTGGCGAAATAGCCGTTCGTATCTTGCGGGCCTGTCGTGAGATGGGCATCGAAACGGTTGCTATTCATTCCACAGCGGACGCCAATGCCATGCATGTGCGCCTGGCTGATGAGTCCGTTTGCGTGGGCCCGCCGGCCGTTAAAGACAGCTATCTGAACATGTCTGCGATTCTGAGCGCCGCCGCGATCTCTAATGCAGATGCCATTCATCCCGGTTATGGGTTCTTGTCAGAAAACGCTGATTTCGCTGATATGGTGGAAGAGCACGGCATCACCTTCATTGGCCCCTCCGCAGATCACATCAGGTTAATGGGTGACAAAATCACCGCCAAGGCCGCTGTAAAGGCCGCTGGTATTCCGGTTGTACCGGGATCAGAAGGTGCGGTGGATGATCCCGCCGAAGCCCGTCGGGTGGCCGAAGAAATTGGCCTGCCCGTTATCATTAAAGCCGCTGCCGGTGGTGGTGGTCGAGGCATGCGCGTTGCCAAAACCATGGACGAGTTGGACGAAGCGCTTAAAGTAGCCAGTTCAGAAGCCGCCGCCATGTTTGGCAGTGGTGCTGTTTACGTGGAAAAATTTTTAGGCAAACCCCGCCACATCGAAATTCAGATTCTGGCCGATTCTCACGGTAACGTGGTTCATCTGGGGGAGCGTGATTGTTCACTACAACGACGTCACCAGAAGGTTTTGGAAGAAGCCCCCTCACCTGCCCTGAATATAGATCAGCGCAGCGACATCGGCGAAGTCGCCCGCGCCGCTGTTCAGAAGCTTGGCTACCGCAGCACCGGTACCATTGAGTTCCTGTATGAAGATGGTGAGTTCTATTTTATTGAAATGAACACACGCTTACAGGTGGAGCACCCGGTCACAGAGATGATCTGTGGACTGGATCTGGTCCGTGAAATGATCCGTGTAGCCTCTGGTGCGCCGCTTAGCTTCACGCAGGAAGAAGTGCGCTTTTCAGGGCACGCCATTGAATGTCGTATCAATGCAGAGCACCCCGAAACGTTCATGCCATCGCCGGGTACGGTCGGTGATTACTACACACCGGGTGGCCTTGGCGTTCGTGTGGATTCAGCCCTGTATTCCGGTTACACCGTACCCCCCTATTACGACAGCATGATCGCCAAGTTGATCGTGCACGGGGCTAATCGTAATGAATGCCTGATGCGGTTGCGGCGGGCCTTGTCGGAGTATGTTATCGACGGCATGGACACCAGCATCCCCCTGCATCAACGCCTGATGAATGAGCCGGACTTTGTGAACGGTGATTATGACATTCACTGGCTGGAGAAATTACTCGGCCTTTAATTTGGTATGACGGTACACGCATGGACAGACGGGGCAGCGACCAACAACGACTGACACCGGAACTGGTATTGCGTGCTTACGCGGCCGGTATATTCCCCATGGCGGAATTCCGCGATGACCCTAATGTTTTCTGGGTCGATCCAAAACTTCGTGGCGTCCTGCCACTGGACACTTTTCATGTACCGCGCAAGTTGCGGCGCGTCATCCGCCGGAACAAGTTTGATGTGCGGGTTGATACAGCGTTTGAGCGCGTCATGACTATCTGCGCCGAAACCACGGACGACCGGCGCGAGACCTGGATTAATCATGAAATCCAGAACACCTACGTCGAGCTTCATTATCGAGGTTTTGCCCATTCGGTGGAATGTTGGATGGATGATCAATTGGTGGGCGGGTTGTATGGTATTTCACTGGGCGCCGCATTCTTTGGCGAAAGTATGTTTTCGCGAAAAACCGATGCGAGCAAGGTCGCACTTGTTCACCTGGTGGCACGCCTCGTCTCCGGTGGGTTCAAGTTGCTGGATACTCAATTTGTGACGGACCACTTGCGTCAGTTCGGCGTGGTGGAAATGCCAGCACGTGACTATCTGGTCAAACTTGAGGACGCCATCTCTCACCAAGGCGTCTTTCTGACGGACCCTGACGAGGACCAACTGGACGCGATTTTAGAGCACCTCATGTCGGGCAGTGACGCATAATCGAGCAGTTGGCGTACCAATAATTTTCATTATTTATTCGAATACTTGATCTTGATCAAGGAGAGTACCCCTGTTTTGTGTGAGGTTTAATCACGTTCTTCGTGAGCCTGCGTGATGCAGGAAGGTGCGAGCCACATCTCGTCACTCACCTTGAACGGTTGGGCGGCATCCAATTGTCCGCCCAAGGTTACATCCTCAGACGAGTCAATTGGAGTAGATATCGTGACCAAGGAAATCCAAGAACAAGAAGGCCTGTCCCGGCGTTTATTTTTGTCCGGCACAGCCGCCGCAGGCATCGGTTCACTTGCCGTAGAGATGGCGTCATTTTCTGCAGAGGCTTCTACTCAAGTCGCCGCTGCGGAGGTAGAGAATTTACCACGGGTGAAACAGGAGTTGGTTGCGCCGCCATTTCTGCCGAAGCATGACCAGGTCGCCAAGGGCGGCCCGAAGGTCGTTGAAATCACTATGGTGATCAAAGAGAAAGTCATGGTGCTCGACGATGATGATGCAGAAGTTTGGGCTTTAACATACGACGGCTGGGTTCCCGGCCCGCTCGTAGTTGTCCACCAGGATGATTATGTGGAGCTTACCCTGATCAACCCGGCCACGAATGCCATGTTACACAATATCGATTTCCATGCATCCACTGGTGCGCTCGGCGGCGGTGGTTTGACCCACGTATCGCCTGGCGAGGAAACGGTGCTGCGGTTCAAGGCGACCAAGGCTGGTGTTTTCGTTTATCACTGCGCCCCTGGTGGCGCCATGATCCCATACCATGTAACGCACGGTATGAATGGTGCACTAATGGTGTTGCCACGTGATGGCCTGAAAGACAAGGATGGCAAACCCATCCGGTATGACCGGGCCTACTACGTTGGCGAGCAGGACTACTATATTCCCAAAGACGAAGATGGTGAATACATCAAGTATGAAGGTGCTGGCGAAGATTACGCCGACTATATGGAGACAATGGCAACGCTTACACCAAGCCACATCGTCTTTAACGGTGCGGTCGGTGCCTTGACCGGCGAGAATGCTATGACGGCGTCTGTTGGTGAGACTGTGCTTATTATCCACTCACAAGCAAACCGTGATACGCGGCCGCACTTGATCGGTGGTCACGGCGACTATGTCTGGGAAGGTGGTTCATTCACCGATAACCCGCAGACCGGGCTTGAAACCTGGTTTATTGCTGGTGGTGCGGCCGGGTGTGCCATTTACACATTCAAGCAGCCTGGCATCTACGCCTACGTCAATCACAACCTGATTGAAGCGGTTCTCAAGGGCGCTGCCGCGCACTTTGTGGTCGATGGAGATTGGGATGATGATCTGATGAAACAGGTCAAGAAACCGAGCCCCATTAAATAGGGTTGATCACAGCTGCTTTAATATCAGGAGGTCGCAATGAAAATTGCAAATATTCTATCCTTATGCATGGCGGGTATCATTCTGATGATGTCGTCGGGCGCGATGGCAACAAGTGATCCTGTTAAGGGTGAGAAGCTCGCGAAGAAGTGCAAGGCGTGTCACACCCTGGACGAAGGCGGAAAGAACAGGCTAGGTCCCAATCTGTATGGCATTCTAGATAGTCCTGCCGGCAAGGTTGAAGGCTACAAGTACTCTGACGCCATGGCTGCGTCCGACATTGTCTGGGACGCCGCAACCTTTACGGATTTCATCACGAAACCACGTAAGGTTGTCAAAGGCACAAAGATGAGCTTCGGTGGTTTCAAGAAAGCCCAACAGCGGGCTGATCTGCTAGCTTACTTTAAAACCCTGCGGCACGAAAGTGCTCCTGCCAGCGTACCCGTGGGCAATGTGTCCAATGGTATGATTGTCGCGGCAAAACGCTGCACTGTGTGTCACACATTTGATCGTGGCGGCAAGGTGACCTTTGGTCCCAACCTGTATGATATGGTGGGTAAACCATCGGCCGCAATCGAGGGCTACAACTATTCAGATGCTCTGGCCAATGCAAACCTGATGTGGACGGATGTGAACATAGACGGTTTCTTGGCGGACCCTGAAGGGTTCCTGAAAGGAACGAAAGCCAGATTCCCTGGTTTGAAATCCGCCCAAGACAGAGCCGATGTTCTGGCATATATGAAAACCTTGAAGTAACGAGGTTTTTTCAGGAAAGTGACATGCCAAAACTTTCCACATTAATGACTGGCTTGATTGCCCTCAGCGTTTTGGCGCTGGGGGCTGTCGGCTGGTTGGAGCTTAGGGGACCTACGGATACAACGTCCATCCTGCCGGGGCTGGAAATGCAGGAAGTGACGACGGGCGACTATAATCTGACAATACTGGTGCCAGATTCCTTTGGTCGAAAATACTTCTCGAAGCCCGCCCACATCGACCAGCCATTTTATATAAGTCGCTTTGAGATCACGATTGATCAGTGGGACAAATGCGTGGCCGAAGGCGGGTGTATCTATCTGGCCAAGCGCCGCCCCTACCAAACGGGTAATCACCCTGTGACTCGCATATCGTGGTTTGATGCCTATAATTTTACGCAATGGCTTTCAAAGACCACAGGCGATACATACCGCCTACCCACCGAAGAAGAATGGGCATTTGCCGCCTTTGGTGGCGAAGATGTGACCAGAGACACGATTGACGATCTCATCCGTCAACGTCAGATGGTCCAGACGGCTACGCTCAGCCGGTTTCGAAAAACCCTTGAGATTGGTGCCAATGGCGAAAATATGTGGTCGATTGCCGATATGACGGGGTCGGTATGGGAATGGACACTGACTTGCTGGTTCTCGTCGGATGAGGAGAACAAGCGCCCCCGGACCATAGAGCAGCTCAGCAATCCGGGGCTTTGCGCCAACCGTATTGTTCAGGGCGACGAACGTGCGCACGTACCATACTTCGTGGATAAGGTTTACACCGGCGGCTGTGGTACGGGTGCTCCAGTGGATCACATTGGATTCCGTGTGGTCAGGGAAACGAAAACCCTGCGCCAGTTTTTGTGACTTGGGGTTTTGTGATTTAGGCGCGTTGCTGGAGGTCGGGTCCTTCGGCTTCACCGGCGCAAAAGCGTTCCAGTAACTCAACATCCGAAATAACAACCCGGCCGCGTTCCGTTTTCACGCCCAGCTTGCGCAGGCGTGCCAGAATGCGGGACAGGCTTTCAGGCTGAATACCCAACCGCGCCGAAATAACAGATTTGTCATACGGCAGGGCAACAACGGTGGCGCCCTCTTCTACCGTGCATAGTTTCAGCAGGAACTGGCAAACCCGTTGGCTAGCTGTTTGGGTTTTGAGACTCTCGATCTCGCCCACCAGGTGATGCATACGCTTGGACAACGTCGCTAACATGGAGAGCCCCACTTCCGGGTTTTCTTTCAAATACCGCACGAAGGTTGACGCCTGGATGGGTAGAATTCTGGCTTGTTCAACGATCTCGGCACTGGCGGGATAATCGCCGCCCACAAAGGCAATAGCTTCAGCGATTGTCTCACCACGCGTAAATACACCGATGATGGCTTCGTTCCCGTCCACGGATTCCCGGAAGACTTTTACCCAGCCTCCGAAAATGAAATAGAAATACTCCATCGGGTCATCGCGCGAGAACAGCATGTATCCCTTCGGGTATTCGCGTGGTGATGCGCCTTTGACAGCATCTTCAGCCTGTTTGTCAGATAACCCCTGAAATAGAGGGTGCCCTCGGATCAGCTCAAATTCTTCCTTGTTCACGACAGTCCTGCCCCTTGTTCAGTAACCAATTATATCGACCAGTAAATCTTGATCTCATACGAGTGTATTTTTAACTATGATCCACGTCAATTCTATGTGCGTATGTCGTGCAGCTTTGCGTCCATGGAGCTGAAGTGTGAAACGAACCACTCCGTTATCTCGCTGATGAACACCTCTCGGTTTTCCAGGTACTCGCCATCTTCATAGGCGTCCATCAGTTCGCGGATCTCATCTAACAAGCGTTCATGGTCTTCCTTGTGGATCATATACTCATGGTAGGATTCTCGGCGCATGTGAAGTTCTTCCAGCGCAAAGTGTGCGGATATCTTTGCATAAACCTCGCCCAGGGCGTCCAGCACTTTATCGCTATCCAGTTCTTGATCCATGGCGATCAAGACTTCGTTGACCAACGATACCAGCTCCCGGTGCTCATGGTCCACGGCAGCAATGCCGAGTGAGAATTCATCGCGCCATTTGATCAGTGCCCGCGCTTTCATGTGTGATCTCCATACAAAGACTTACTCATAAACAAAGCCCTCTCCACCAGGTTTGAAATCAATCGCCAACGCTTGACCCGGTGTCAGGGTGATCTGGCGCTTTGATAAATAGTCGTATCCTTTGGTACGGTCCGTGTCGATGAGCCCCAATTCCAGCGTATGGTATCCGCTTGGTACGACAAGACGTTGATAGGTAATGGATGCCCCGTCGTTATGCAGGCCCGTGGGCGGGAGTGACGCTTGGTAAATCACCTGATCGTCCAGTTTCATATGAACCTTCACATCAAGGCGTTGGCGTGGGCAGTCAATCGGCGCACGCATGTTGGGGGCCAGCGCCATAAGCTCTTCATAGGTGCGCTTATGGCAGGCCCCTACCCGTTCAGCGCCGTGGGCAAAGCTGAGTTTGATGAGGGCAGACCCGGCGGGTACGCGTTCGTAAGGTGGCTGGCTTGAGAAATACGCCAGCAAAAAGGCAAAGCCGGTGTAGATGGCGGCCTGTGCGATTAGTTGAATGCCCTGCCTCATTTTCATTGCGCGGCCTCCGACTGTTCTGGATCGGTGGCTTTGCTGTCCAGGTCAATTAACGTGCGTTGGAACTGTTCGATATCCCGAGCGAACGTTCGCCCGTCTGTGGGGGCCGCCCAGAACCGGGCCAGTCGTTCGCGTGGAACCCGTTCTCGCAGTCGGGGATCACGAATGCCATCCAGTCGTTCTTCCATCCATGCCTGTCCCAACCGGTAATGGCATTCACCTCGCCTACAGCCCGTGACAACCACGCCGGCGGCCAGCTTGCGTGAAATCACATAGTCAATAAACGACGGCGGCAACATGCCTGTGCACGGCAGGCTTACCGTTGCGATGCTCGCCGACTTGAACTTGGCGACCTTTAATGATCGATCACAACCGAAAATCATCACGCTGCCCGGCGTTGTGAGCTTGGCTGCCTGTTTTTCCATTTCATCGCGCAACGTGGCTAACGACGGGTCTTGTAAATCAATGCCGGGGACCAGAGCACTGGCGCGCCGGAATGGTGTGGCCGTGGGGCACGATCCCACACAGATACCACAACTGGTACACAGGTCCGGATCGACCTGGGCTTCGAAGTCAAATACAGCGCCATCAGATCGCGGTGCCATGATGATGGCATTGAATGGGCAGTCTACGGCACATCGGGTGCAGCCGTTACAGTTATCCAAACTGACAACGGCGGGTAGCTTCTTTTTGATCGGTGGAATCCATGGTATGAGGATCAACACAATGGTGCCCACGAATGATCCAATCCAGATCGTGGCTGGCCCGACAATGTCGGTGAGCGGGTAAACCCACATGTAAAACCAGTCCAACTCGACAGGTGATGCTACACGGCTTAGGTCGGCTATGCCCTGACTTGTGGCAGGCGATATGAAGCTAAGCACCAGCAGCATGGCGAACGTGCCAACGGCCAGTCCACGCGCCGGGTTGATGCGGGCATGGCCAACCCGTTGCAGGTGCAACCACATGATGAACAGTAAAACCAGCGGCACGGCGATGTGCAGGAAGATCAGCAAGGTAAAGAACCGGCCATCAAGATGGCTGGTAGCCAGAAAATTTCGAGCAATCGGTTCACCGAAAATAGGCAACCAGTCCAGCAACTCGGTTGACGCAATGGCCACGTATTGGGCCAGCATATCCCACACCAGCCAATAGCCGGTAATGCCGGCAATGATGATCAGCCATAGCATGGGAACGCCCGTGACCCACGAAAACCACCGGCTGCCCCGATAGCGGTCAAAGGCGAATTCGCGAATAATATGCAACGCCACCATGATCACCATAGCATCGGATGCATACCGGTGCAGGCTGCGCATGACACCACCAAGCCACCACTGATCGTGGGTCAGGTATTCTACTGACAGGTAGGATGCTGGAATACCTGAATCCATGAAGATGTAGAGATACAGACCGCTCACCCCGACGATCCAAAAATAGAAATATCCGAGTGCCCCCAGGCAATACGTGGGGTTCCACTTGGGCCCGAACGCCCAATCAAACCACCCTTCGACCCACATCAGGCAATAACGTATAAGCGCCTTCAGGCTATGCACCGTGATCTCCCATAGAGGGACGAGTGGGATGGGAATGGGAAGCGATACGTCTGCGCGTGCGGCGATTGGCCAACAGCGCCCGCACCAACACGAATGCAGTGCCGCCCATGACCATTAGTCCAGCGGCGCTTTTGATAAAGATGGAATAATCGAACCGATATCGTCCGGACGCCGGATCGTAGATCGTACAAAACAGGCGAATCTGATTGATCATACCGTCAAGGCTGGTCACATTTCCGGCCCGCCCAAAGATAATATCTTTCAGCGGCTCCACCAATTGCGGTGCATCGAACGACTCACCGTAGATATGGCGGTAAATCACACCGTCACCATCAACAACGGATGTTCGTGTCATATGATCAAAGCCTTTGGCTGAGGGGGTGAAAATGAACCCCATGTCGTCTGCTAGTTGCTCGATAGCATGGTTGCTGCCCGACAGGAAATACCAGTTGGTCACATCGATACCGTGGCTTCGGGCGTAGGACCGCATCCGCCCGGGTGTGTCGTTTTTTGAATCAAATCCGATGGTTACAACATTGAAGGCATCTTTGCCGAAAGTGTCCGTGGCCACGTCTACGGCGGCAGCCAAATTTTCAGATACCATGGGGCACACATCGGCGCACCCGGTATAGATCAAGCTGATGACCAATGGTTTGCCAAAAAATTGAGATAGCTGAACCGCTTTGCTATCCGTGCTTTGGAAACCGTACCGGCCAATGGAACTCCCGATCGATGCCTCACTGATAGCGAGGGCATCGTCGATTTTGGATGTCTCTGTCCCTGTCGTTGTCCCTGTTGCGACCGCTGGGCTATTGAGCGTACACAAGGCCAAGCCAAAAAGGACGCCAGTTATTCTCAATGTGGTCAGAATGTTCATGTTGGTTGTCAGCCCTGGTTTCATACCGTCCCCCAACGGAAAAGAAAGGGAGAGCACATGGTGCAGTGCTCTCCCAAATCATCAACGAGCTAGCTCAGTGGCCAGACCTCTGACAAGTATTTCCAGTTTACGAAGTAGTAGAGAACGAAGGACAGGAAGAACACCGCAACCAGAATGGTGGTTCCCGGAATTTTTACTTCGTCTGCAGCACCGTGACTGGAAACTGTTGCGCCGCCGCCCTGGAAGACGACAGGATTTGCCCTGGCCGTTTCTTCGTCACGTTTTTTGCCGAACAAGATTGAGCCAACAACGATAACGATAAAGGCAACACCACCAATTGATGCGATGATAGCGAAAATACCATTGAGTCCCATCATCATGAAAGCAGCCGGTGGATAATCGAAGGCGAACGGCGCGTCACTGAACGCCATATCCCAATGACGACGTGATACACCCAAGGTGCCAGCGGCCATCATAAATACCGAAATACCCATGGCACCCAGACCAAACAAATAGGGCTGCCATTGTGCCAACCGCTTGAAGATCAGTTCACGACGGAAGATTAATGGCACGATCAGATAGGTGATCGCCATGAACGCCAGTGTAGAGCCCGCCACGACCGTGCCGTGGAAGTGGCCTGGTACATACAAGGTATTGTGGATAATGATATTGAGCTGCTCGGTGCCCATGATCACGCCTGTGATGCCGCCCAGGAAGCCAAACAGGATGACGCTGAGGAACATGCCAGCGAAAGCCGGGTTGCCCCATGGTGCTTTGCGCAACCAACCAAACAATCCTTGTGTGAAACCATTCTTGCGTTGGGCAACCTCAATAGCACCCGGCACGCTCATGCCGTGGATCATGCTACCCAGAACCGCCAGGAACAGCGCATAGGATGTGTTGAACACTTTCCATTCCGAACTGATGCCCGGATCAACCAACAGATGGTGAGCAGACGCCAGCAACAGGAAGCAGATATACAGCAGGAATGCCGCACGGCTTACTTTCTCCGAAATGGGTTTTGATCCAACGGTCAGTGCACCAATGGCATACCAAACTGAAACCATAGCCGCCACGTTGATTTGCTGTGATGAGTGACCAAAGCCCCACCACACAATGCGGTAAGTCAGGGTGTCAATTTCACCCACGAGGCCAAGAGACCACAGGAATGTCGGGATCAGAATGATCGCACCCGATGCAATGGTGTAGACCGCAATGATCGCGGCGGTGACAGCACCAAACGTCACCAGCGGAACGGATCCTGTATAGGTTTTTTCCTGTTTGGCGATCACCAAGGTGCCGAAGAATACAGCTGTAGCCACCAATGCACCCACCGCAAACAGGATAAGTCCCAGATAGAAATGCGGTGCTGCCTTCATGGGTACATAAGACGTGAACATCACGCTTGATTCGCCCTGTAGTACAGCAACATTCGCCATCACGGCACCACCCAGCATGAGGGCAAAAGCGACCCATGCGATTCGCGGCGTGGCTAAGCGGCAGTTCAACAAGACTGCGGAGGCAAAATACAGCAGGGCGATTTCAAAAAAGATCATCCAGAAAACCAGGACGTCTGCGCCGTGTGCCGTCAGTGCCAGATAAAATAAATCGGCGGGCAGCAGGTGAATGGCTTGCCAGCGGGTTAACGCCACGAGCAATCCAAACAAGCCACCGATAAGTAAGAATACAACCGCAGCGACGGCATTGGCTTTAATCAATGCCTCAGCTGGACCGTGAACTTTCAGGCCCGTATCCGGGCATGTGCGAAACATGTTAGACATTATTCAGGCCCCCTATTTCACGACGATGAGTTTGCCGAGCATCTGATGATGCCCGATGCCGCAAAATTCATTGCAGACTACGCCGTATTCACCAGCTTTATCCGGCGTTATCGTCACTACCATCTCGTAGTTCGGATGAATTTGAAGATTGATGTTGGTGGGTTGCAACGAGAAGCCATGCATCCAGTCCAGTGACGACAGATGCAGGCGGTACTCTTTACCCTCTTCCAACTCAAGAATCGGCCACCATTCCCATAGGCGTGCCAACATATACACGTCGCTGCCGGGTGGTGGGTGGACGACGGGCATGCCGCTTTGTTCATCTTCTCGGACGGTGTATAGAGCAGCCGCCGCTTCGACCTTCTCGGCATAAGCATCAGGGTTGATGCGATAGGCTTCGTTGGAGAGGTTCTGTTCCCCGGTCAAATGCCAGTAAATCATGACGCCGAACATCAAAAAGCCCCAGAGGAGCGAAATGGTGATCCAGCCGATCTCAATGCCGTGAAGCGGTTGTTTCCACCACAGACGGTCTTCAGGAGGTGTTAAAGCCACGATGTTTCTCCTTCAAACTCTTAGTTTGCAATGGGAATGTGAGCGACTTCCATGACGCCCCAAACCGTGTAGAGCACGGTAGGTACAGCGACGCCGATGAATAGTAGCAGGAATGGATTATCGAGCAGGCTTTGCATTGCCGGAATTCTTTCTTCCGCCTCTGCGCCGCCCTGCTCGTCAGGTTGGATTGAGTCTGTCATTTACTGGCCTCCGTTAAATTTCAGCATCCGTGCAATGGAGCGACGCCCATGGGACGCGGACACCCTAAATGTGTATAGGGCGTGGCGTTTTGCTGCCTTGACTTAGGTCAATTTTCCACGATTAAGGCAGTGTTAACGATTTGGTAACCATGGGGCGTTAATGTTTTGTTCATCGATTGAATAAGGAAATCCTGCGCTCTTGGACGTCTTATGTCGGTAATAGCAGGAGTTACTAATGGCGACCCAGATAACACATACAGGCGAACGCACAGGCGAACGTACGGGCGTCGCTCAGTACGATTTTTCCGAGCTCAGTGTGCTGCATATAGATGAAGATAAACACGTTCGAGACGTGGTTCGGGTCATTCTGACCAGGCTCGGCGTTCGAATTATCACATCAGTAGAGAACGCTGAATTCGCCATGGCGCGTATGCAGCATCACACTACAGATCTGGTTTTATTCGGCCAGCCGTCTTGTGGGCAGAACGGCGTGCGGTTTACGCACACGTTGCGTCGTAGTGATAACGTACTCGATTCTCTGGTGCCCATCATTCTGGTTTCTTCCCGGGTGGCGTTCTCCCGTTCCATTCCGGTACGCGATGAAGGTATGGTCGAATTTTTTGGCAGCCCAATCTCCGCCGAGGCCCTTTACAGCAGAATTGCCCGTATTATTGATAACCAGCGAAAACCCGTTCAACCGCTTACCTATTTCGGTTCCATGCCACAGCACGCTCAATCATCGTTTCGGCAATCAATGACCCACACGTCATAAACCGGATGTTCCAGTGCCGATATGGCCGGACTTGATGCGAACATCCATCCCCGGAACAGGGTGACGGCGGCTTGGGCTGGCCGTATTTCGGCAATATCCAAAAAAGCCGCGCTTTCAGGTGTTTCTTCGGGCGGCCGTTTGTCACAGTGGTGAACAATGATATCCAGGGTGCCGAACCGTACCGAGTCCCCGACCCTTGCCTTTAAGGTTGAGATACGGGCCGTCACTTTATCCAGGCCCTGAAGAACAGCGGTTGAGTAGGACTCAGCCCGTACCGTACCGGCCTCCCATACGCTGGAAAAAACAACAAGGGCGGCAAATCCGGCCATGCGGAGAATGGTGGTCATGGGGAACGCGAGCCTATTACGAGCCGTCGGTCGCGAGGAAAATGATCTCGCCAACCTGATCTTCCAATGACCGGAAGTCCTGGGTCTCGGTAATTGAATCGCCCGGCGACAGGAAGGCCGTATCGTTACCGGGTTGCAGGCGTATATAGTTGCCGCCAAGGATGCCTTCGCTGCCAATACCGGCAATGGTGTTGGCGGGCAATTTCACGTCGGGAGAGACCGACATGATCACCACCGCGTCATAGGTTTCCATATCCAGAAACCGGGATGTGACCGTACCGACTTTGATTCCATTGATGCGCACGTCGCTGCCAACGGAAAGTCCCCCAATTTTGTAAAACGATGCCTTGATTTCATACCCGGAGACAGATTTGACCTGGGCAGTGTTGTAGGCGAAGAACACGAACATGCCAGCGACCACCAAGACCACCGCACCCATTACTGTTTCAATTGCATTACGCCCCATGATAACTTCCTGCCCTGTGTTTACCGATTGAGTTCTTACTGTGACTGTTCATTGCGCTTTGATTTGCCCTCAGCAATGATCAGGTCCAGAAGGTCGCTGATAACAATTGAGCCTTGCGCAAACATGACCTCGTCCCCATTGCCCATGTAGTCGTATTCGCCACCTGGTTCCAATTCCACAAATTTAGAGCCGAACAAACCGGATGTATGGATCGCCACCGACGTATCAAGCGGCAGAGCCACACCGTCCTGTATAGCGAATGTTAAAATAGCATTATAGGAAGAATCCAATTCCAGATTTTCCACTGATCCAACTTTAATTCCCCCCAACCGCACGTCATCGCCCGGGTATAACCCATCTACCATGTTAAATGTGGCGGAAATACGGTAGTGCCCGTCGCCTTGCTGCTGTGAAGGATCACCTGGTTTGCCACTGGGAGACATGACCAATGAAACCATGATCGCAAATACCGCGACTGTCAGGGTGCCGGTGATAATTTCTTTGGTTTCGCGGATCATGCGCTGGGCTTGCCCCTGTTGCTACTCAGGTTGCTACTCTGGCACCCAGGGTTCGTAATCACCCGTGGCCGCCGCGCGATGTCCGCCATGCAGATCGTGCCCCTTGGGCCGGTAGGCGCTGGACGAACCCGTTGGATTTGATTCGTGGGTTTTCTGCCACGCCCGCGATTGTGCGGCTGCGTCACTCAGTGGCT
>JABJGO010000085.1 GCA_018662225.1 Rhodospirillales bacterium
AATACCGTGCAAAATGAAAAAACCGCCCAAGGGGCGGCTAAGTCATTGATAAAAGTGGTGACCCCAACGGGGTTCGAACCCGTGTTTCCGGCGTGAAAGGCCAGCGTCCTAGGCCACTAGACGATGGGGCCACTTTGTGCGGATGTTCCTAAAGGTACGGCGGGGGTAAATCAAGCCCCAGAATCAAGAGATTCACGCAAATACAGCAATTTTATTCATTTGTATGATATTCCACCAAACGGTCCACTTCTGTCTTCGACCCCATGATGACAGGTACGCGTTGATGCAGGCCTTCGGGCTGGATTTCCATGATGCGGCCACGACCGGTCGAGGACACGCCGCCTGCCTGTTCAATGATCATGGACATGGGGTTTGCTTCGTATAAAAGGCGCAGGCGACCGCCCTTGCTGCGGGTCTTCTCATCAATAGGATACAGGAAGATGCCGCTTCGTGTAATGCAGCGATGCACGTCGGCCACCATGGCCCCCACCCAGCGGGTGTTGAAGTCGTGATCGCGTGGGCCTTCTTTGCCGGCAAGGCATTCGCTGATGTAGCGCTGCACCGGGGCTTCCCAATGGCGTTGGTTAGAGCCATTGATGGCAAATTCAGCCGTGTGTTCGGCAATCTGGACACTAGCGCCGGTTTGATAGAACTGGCCGTCCTTTGGATCCATAGTGAATTTCTGAACGCCCCGGCCAAGGGTGATGATCATTTCCGTTGCTGTACCGTACAGCACGTATCCGGCGACCAGTTGGTCGGTGCCGGGCTGCAGCATTTCTTCGGCGGCACCAATGCCCCCGTCTTTTGCTTTCAAGGCAGAAAAGATCGTGCCTACGGGCCCGTTGACGCCGATGTTTGAAGATCCATCCAGCGGGTCAAACACCAGATAATATGGTGCGCGTGGCTGGGTGCTGGCGAATACGTGGGTGTCTTCTTCTTCTTCCGATGCGATGGCGATGGCATGCCCGCCCCTATCCACATGTTCGATCAGAATCTCGTTGGCGCGAACATCCAGCTCTTTTTGCGTTTCGTCCTGCACATTGGTGCCCACTTCTGCGGCCAGATTTCCAGCCAGCGCGCCATGGCGGACCAAAGAGGAAATCTCAAAGCAGGCTTTGCCCACATCGGAAAGAAGCCCCACCAAATCGGCATCCATGTTCAGGCGCCCTGCTTCTGATTCCAGGTGTTGGTCTAGTGTCATGCCGTCGTGCATGCGGTGCCTCGTCTCAATGTTAGGTTAGAATCCAGTTCAGGGCTCTCAGGTACCATAAATTAAACGCTGCCTCTAGACAGGTTTCGAATTATTTCTGTGCATACGTTTGAAAATAGTCAGAAATGAGCTATATTAGTGTCATTCTAAGATTTCGCGCTCAGGAGCAGTACATTGCCAGACGGAACAGTCAATTCACCAACACCAGAAACGGCTATTGTCATATCAGACAGTGCCGCACGGCGTATCGGCGCGCTCATTGAGCAGGAAGCCAATGGCCGCGACCTGAAATTCCGGGTCACGGTCTCTGGTGGTGGTTGTTCCGGGTTCCAGTATGGTTTCGATTTCGATGAAACCATCAATGACGATGATCTGGTGTTCGAACATGGCGCGGTCAAGGTTCTGGTCGACGATGTATCGTTGCAGTATGTGGGCGGTTCCGTGCTGGACTATAAAGAAGAACTGATTGGTTCTTTCTTCGCGTTGGAAAACCCCAATGCGTCTTCCACCTGCGGGTGCGGCACCTCTTTTTCTATCTGACCCTAATCGGCTTTTCAGTGTATTGACTGTCACTCATTCGTGGGGTGCTATTGCATGCATCGCATAACGCATGGGACGTGGAGTAAACAGTGGTCAAAATCGCAACATGGAACGTCAATTCCATCAAGGCACGCCTGCCGCGCGTGGTGGAGTGGTTGAGCGAGGTGTCGCCCGATATCGTTCTGTTACAAGAATTGAAATGCGTGGCCGAAGCCTTCCCCACCATGGAAATAGAAGACCTGGGCTATAACGTGGCGGTGTCTGGCCAAAAGACCTACAACGGCGTCGCGATCCTGTCCAAATCCCCTATTGATGTGGAATTGACTGCCTTGCCCGGTGACGACGACGACGACCATGCGCGCTATATTGAGGCGATGATCGGTGATTTGCGGGTGGCGTCGATTTACCTGCCCAATGGCAATCCGACCCGGAACGACGATGGCACGGATTCGGATAAGTATTTGTATAAATTGCGCTGGATGGAGCGACTGGTGGAACACACCCGAACGCTACTCGCCAATGAAGATACGTTTGTTATGGGCGGTGACTACAACCTCTGCCCATCTGATGATGATGTGTATGACCCGGCGGCGTTCGTCGATGACGCGTTATGCCGCCCGGAAAGTCGGACCCGATATCGCACGCTGATGAACCTGGGGCTGACCGAGGCCTTCAGCAGCCTTCATACCAGCGCGCACCGCTATAGTTATTGGGGATACCAGCGAGGTGAATGGCCCAAGGACAACGGCGTGCGCATTGATCATCTTTTGCTATCGCCACAGGCGGCGGACCGGCTTGATGACGCCGGTATAGACAAGGGCCCACGCGGTAAGGAAAAGGCGTCAGACCATACCCCGGTCTGGTGTACGATAAATGACGTATGACGGCGAAAGGACAGTAATCAATGAGTGATGTGTCGTTAGCTGGTGGTTGCCGATGTGGTGGCGTTCGTTACGAGATAACAGCGCCGCCCACCGACGTGACTCACTGTCACTGCTCCATGTGTCGTCGATCTGCCTCTGCTCCTTTTCTCACATGGATGCAATTGCCTGTGGGCGCGTTTGAACTCGTGGCAGGTCCGCTGCGTGATTATAAATCGTCCGATCAGGGCGTCCGGTCCTTCTGTCCCACCTGTGGGTGTCAAATTCAATTTCTGTATTTGGAAGACCCAGACTCAGTCTACATAACGGCGGCAACGCTTGATGATCCTGAGGCCGTCAGTCCGCGCAGTCACAGTTATGCTGTTGATGCGCTGCGCTGGATCCATATTGATGATGAACTACCTCAGTTTAAAGCGGAGGAAACCACATGAGCACCATGACGGGCGGCTGCCTATGCGGTCAGTTGCGCTACGAAATTTCGGGACAGGCTGATTGTACGGTTCATTGCCATTGCCGCGCCTGCCGGCGGACAACGGGTGCGGCCATTAGCACATGGACCACCGTCGCCATCGAAAATTTCCATGTGACTCAAGGCGAACCTGAAACTTATTCGTCTACGGACAAGTGTACTCGCCAGTTCTGCCCTGTGTGTGGAAGCCAGATTGCATTCCAGCACGAGGAATATGAAGGTTACGTTGATGTAGCTGTGGGCTCGCTGGATAACCCCGATACCATGCCCCCGGAACGGCACTTGTGGTTCGCACGACAGATATCATGGACACAGATTGATAGTCACTTACCAAAAGCACAGGAGGCCTGATTGCCTTATCGAACAAGTCCGCTGGTCATAAAAATCGAAGAACCTCCCGTCGCCGAAGCCGCCGGTTGGAAGAAAACCGACCTGTTCGGCCCGGACATACCACTGATCAATGTATCCCAGGCTGTGCCGGGATACGGTCCGGCGGAAGCCCTTTGTGATCATCTGGCATCCATGGTGAAGGCTGATGATACGGCATTCTATACCGGTGTTGAGGGGATCCCTGAGTTGCGTGAGGCTTTGGCGCATGACACAGGCATCAGTTACGGCGGACAGGTGGCAGCATCTGACGTCTTGATAACGGCTGGCTGCAATCAGGCTTTCTATATCGCCATGATGACATTGGCGGTATCCGGATCATCCGTTATCCTGCCATCGCCGTGGTATTTCAATCACCGCATGGTTCTCGACATGATGGGCATAGATGTCATCCCCCTGCCCTGTTCACCAGAAAATGGCATGATTCCAGCTCCCGCGCAGGCTGAAGCACTCATCCGTGACGACACGCGCGCCATTGTTCTGGTCACGCCTAATAACCCCACCGGTGCGATCTACTCGCCTGAGATTATCGCTGAGTTCCTTCGTGTCGCCGACAGCCGCGGTATCGCATTGGTGATGGACGAGACATATCGGGATTTTTTGGCGCCCGATTATGGCGTGCCGCACGATGTGTTTGCCGATGCGAATTGGCGGAGTACGAACCTCATTCACCTGTACAGCTTCTCCAAGGTGTTTAGCCTGACCGGCTACCGCGTCGGCGGAATCGTGGCGGCCCCTGAATTTATCGTGGAAGCGGCGAAGGTCATGGATTGCCTGGCCATTTGTGCGCCCCATATTGGCCAACACGCCGCGTTGTTCGGCCTGCAAAATCTGGGTGACTGGCGGGCGGAAAAACGATCTTTGATGCTGGACCGGGTGGCGGCATTCCAGCGCGCCATGGATAACAGCAATTCCGGATATCAGATCAAATCTATCGGGGCGTATTTTGCCTATATGGAGCACCCGTTCGCGGATCAAGATTCCAAGCAAGTCGCCATACGGTTAGCCGCAGAGCAGAATATCTCCTGTATGTCTGGCGGTATGTTTGGGCCGGATCAGGAGCGTATGCTGCGTTTTGCTTTCGCCAATGTGGATGGTTCGGTCATGCCAGACATCGCCGCGCGACTGGCACAGGACCACGCCTGATTGATCAATCCTGATGGTTCAGGCCGCGCTCCAGCCGCCATCAACCGTGAGATTGACGCCGGTCATATAGCTCGCCTCATCGCTGGCCAGAAAGACGGCGGCGGATGCCACATCGTCAGGCTTACCCAACCGTGGCATGGGCGTGCGGGCCTTGGGATAGGCCAATGCTTCCGGCGTTGTGGGGATATCTGGGGCGCCCGTTAAAATTTTGCCCGGTGCGACTGCATTGCAGACGATGTTGTCAGCGGCGTAATCCGATGCGATCTGGCGGGTCATATAGACAATGCCTGCCTTGCTAACGCCATAGGCGAAATCTGATGGCGCTGAAACCATACCGTGCTGGGACGATATATTGACGATGCGACCCCGGGTTTCCGAGTGGATGTCCTGTGTCAGCATCTGCTGGATCGCGCGTTTGGTGCACAGATAAGCACCCTTAAGGTTCACATCCATGACCATGTCCCACAGGTCTTCGGGTGTATTATGGCAACGCAACCCGTTATAGGTGGCTGCATTATTGACCAGGATATCGAGCCGACCGTGCGCCTTTACCGCGTCGCTGATGGTGGCGTCAATGTTATCCCACTTTGAAATATCGGTGTGCTGGAAAACCGCGCTGCCACCAGCCGCCAAAATAACATCTGCTGTTGGATCGCCGCCTTCTTTAGGCAGGTCCCTAATATCGGCGATCACCACATGGGCGCCTTCTGCGGCGTAGCGAATGGCGATGGCACGTCCAATGCCGGATGCAGCACCAGTAATGACGGCAAGCTTGTTTTCAAGGCGGCGGAGGGATTGCAAAAGACTACTCCGAATAAGGGTGGGTTTCGATCCAGTGTCGGGCAATATCATTGCGTTTGGCAACCCAGACTTTGTCATGTTTTATGACATAATCCAGAAATTTGGTCAGCCCTGCAATCCGACCCGGTTTACCGATCAGACGACAATGAAGACCAACGTTCATCATGCTAGCCTGTCCGTTTTCGCCCTCTTCATACAGGGTATCGAATACATCACGCATGTAGATGTAAAAGTCATCGGCATGATCGAAGCCCTGATTACGGGCACATCGGCTGTCATTGGTGTCCAGGCCATAAGGCACGATCAGGTGCGGTGCCCCGAAGTCCGTGATCCAGTACGGCAGGTCATCGTTGTAGGCATCACTGTCATAAAGAAAACCACCTTCTTCGATGGCCAGCCTGCGCGTGTTGATGGATGGTCGGCCCGTGTACCAGCCAATGGGACGTTCGCCTGTCACGTTGCGAATGGTCTCAACGCATTTGGCCACATGTTCGCGTTCGATATCTTCGGGAACCTGAGCGTAATCGATCCAGCGCCAGCCGTGGCTTTGCACATCCGCCGTACCTTTGCTGACGGCGTTTGCAATGGCCTCACCGCCTTCCGGGTTCATCTCAAGCGCGCGACCGACAGCATTGATGGTAAAGGGTAGTTCGCGGTCTTCGAAGTGTCTGAGAATGCGCCAGAACCCGACCCGGCTGCCATATTCATACAATGATTCGATGTTCAGGAACCGTTGCCCCTGCGCATAAGGGCCAGGGGCCAGGTCAGAAAGAGCGGCCTCGGCATGATCATCGCCTTCCAGCAATCCGTACTCGGCCCCTTCTTCGTAGTTGATGACGAAGTTAATGGCAACGTTAGCCCCGCCCGGCCACTTGGGGTTTGGGCGGTTGCGACCGTACCCGGCCAGATCACGTTGGGGGTGGATTGGTGATGACATAGTTCTATCAATCGCGCTGTTGATATGAAGAGAATATACCGTCCAGTTCGGCAAACCCGGCGGCGTCTTTAGCGAAGCCAAAGGTACCATCATCAAGAATTTCCCGACACGCAGACATAAGTGATCCGAACGCCAGTCTGGCGAAGGCAGAACCGATGCTGATGCGTTTCACACCAGCGGCGGACAACTCAGGCACGCCAAACACAGCGCCCGGCATGCCCATAACCACATTGACCGGTTTTGAGACCGCGTCGCACACGGCTTGGATTTCGTCCAGGGTTTGCAGACCGGGTGCGTACAGCACGTCCGCGCCCGCGTCGTCAAAGGCTTGCAGGCGTTTGATGGTATCAATCAGATCAGGGCGACCGTGTAGGAAGTTTTCAGCCCGTGCGGTCAGAACGAAATCGCCCGGCAACGAACGGGCTGCATCCACGGCGGCGGTAATGCGATCAACGGTCAGGCCGAAATCAAAAATGGGATTATCGGGATCGCCTGTGTGATCTTCGATGGAACAACCAGCCAAGCCGGTTTCAGCGGCCAGTATGACGGTCTCGGCCACGGCCGCGGGGTTATCACCAAAACCTTTTTCCAGATCAGCCGATACAGGCAGATCAGTGGCATTCACCAGATCACGACAATGGTTCAAGACCTCGTCACGGCCAAGCAGACCTTCGGGTACGCCTAGCGAGAATGCCAGTCCTGCGCTGGTCGTCGCCAGTGCTTCAAATCCCATGGATGCCAATACCCGCGCCGTGCCCACGTCCCATGGATTGGGAATAACGAAGGCTTGGCCCCGTTCATGCAGGGCGCGGAATGTGGTCATGCGGCTATCGCGCGACCTGGCTCACATCACGCACGGCACCACGGGCCGCTGATGTTGTCAGCGCGGCATAGGCTTGTAACGCGGGTGTTACCTTGCGCTCGCGTGGGCCGGGCTTCCAGCCACTTGCACCCTTTGCGTCCATGGCTTGGCGACGCTTTGTCATCTCAGCCGCATCAATTTTGACTTCGATGACGCGTGCGGGGATATCAATGTAAATGGTATCGCCGTCCTCAATCAAACCAATGGCACCGCCTTCGGCGGCTTCTGGACTAACGTGGCCAATAGACAGACCAGACGTGCCGCCAGAAAAACGACCATCGGTGAGCAACGCGCACTGCTTGCCCATGCCCATGGCCTTAAGATAGCTGGTGGGATAGAGCATTTCCTGCATGCCGGGGCCACCGCGTGGGCCTTCGTAGCGAATGATGACCACGTCACCCGGTTTGATCTCACTGGCCAGAATGCGCTTCATGGCCTCGTCCTGGCTGTCCATGACGACGGCGGTGCCGGTAAAGGTCAGATTGTCGGCGTCCACACCAGCGGTTTTGACCACGCAGCCTTCTTCGGCGATGTTGCCGTACAGAATGGCCAGTCCACCATCGGCACTGTAGGCGTTTTTAATATCGCGGATACAGCCACCCGTGCGGTCAAGATCAAGCGAGTTATAGGTCTTGGACTGGCTGAACGCTTCTTGCGTGGGCACACCACCGGGGGCGGCCATATAGAACTGGATGATGTCTTCATCATTGGTGCGGCGTACATCCCATGTGTCGATGGCTTCACCGATGGTTGGGGTGTGAATGGTGGGGTTGCCCCGGTGTATAAGTCCACCGAGGGCCAGCTCACCCATAATGGCCATAATGCCGCCAGCACGGTGGAAGTCTTCCATGTGATAAAGCTGAGACGATGGCGACAACTTGCTCAAATGTGGAACCTTGCGGGACAGACGGTCCATGTCCTTCATAGTGAAGTCCAGTTCGGCTTCCTGTGCCATGGCCAGCAAATGCAGCACGGTATTGGTGGAGCCGCCCATGGCGATATCCACAGTCATGGCGTTCTCAAATCCTTCCATTGATCCAATAGAACGGGGCAGCACGGATGCGTCGTCATCGTCATAATAGCGGCGACACAGTTCCATGATCTGATGTCCGGAAGCCAGAAATAGCTTGCGACGGGCTTCGTGGGTGGCGAGGACGGAACCGTTACCCGGTAACCCAAGCCCCATGGCTTCGGCCAGACAATTCATGGAGTTTGCCGTGAACATGCCTGAGCATGACCCACACGTTGGGCAGGCAGACCGTTCCAGCTTGGCCGCATCCTCATCGGTGGTGTTGGGATCTGCTGCCAAAATCATGGCATCGATAAGATCGGCTTTGCGTTCTTCGCCGTTCAGTTCGATCTTGCCGGCCTCCATTGGCCCACCGGATACAAACACAGCGGGAATATTCAGCCGCATGGCAGCCATCAGCATACCGGGCGTGATCTTGTCGCAGTTGGAGATGCAGACCATGGCGTCGGCGCAATGGGCATTGACCATGTATTCAACACTGTCGGCGATCAGCTCACGCGATGGCAGACTATAGAGCATACCGTCATGACCCATGGCGATGCCGTCATCCACGGCAATGGTGTTGAATTCCTTGGCCACACCGCCTGCTTCTTCAATCTGGCGCGCGACCATCTGGCCCAGGTCTTTCAGGTGCACGTGACCCGGCACAAACTGGGTGAATGAATTGACCACAGCAATAATGGGTTTGCCAAAATCGTCATCCGTCATACCGGTGGCGCGCCAAAGACCGCGGGCACCGGCCATATTGCGGCCATGAGTGGAGGTTTTGGATCGTAGTTCGGGCATGATGGGCCTCTTAATTTACGGCTGTTTGTGACGACTAAAATGATGGCGCAGCATACTGGCGTACTGCCAAAATGCCTAGCGGAATAACAAACAATACACGGCATTTTGGTGTATAGTTGACACATATCAAGGCTCTTGGGGCACCAACGCGTCTATAAGATTACGGAGCCTGTCACCATGCCATTTTCTGGAGGTCACTAAACATGTCTAATTCGTGGAACAACCCTATCATTATGCAAGAGGCGCAGGCCTTGATGGCCTTGACGGATGAGCTTCAAAAGCCGTTCGAGAAGGCCATTTCCCTGATGAAAGCAATTTCGGGCCGCGTGATTTGCACCGGCATTGGCAAGAGCGGTCATATTGCCTCCAAAATTGTGGCCACGATGACATCAACGGGATCATCCGCACTTTATCTGAACCCTTCCGATTACGTCGGTGGTGGCCTGAATGTTGTGACCGGCGATGATGCCTTGCTGGTAATCAGCCGCTCGGGTAGAGCCGCTGAATTGATCCCTGTGTTCGAACGCGCCCGCTCGCAAGGTGCGCCCATTGTTCTGATCAGTGAAAATGATCAGGACAGTCTGGCAGACTACGCTAATGTGGTTCTGAAAATGCCCTCTATGCAGCAGGTCTGGGGGCACGGCCCCACCACGTCGAGCATTGTTCAGATGGCGATCGGCGATGCCATTGCCGTCACTCTGGCCGCCGAGGAAGAAACTGAACAACATACAAATGCCATCGCGTTGGCCACGAAAGAACCGTTTACAGCCGAACAGGTCAGCGGGTTGAGCGCAAAAGGGAAATAAGCTGTAGCGGTGTTTATCTGTTCAATCAGCCATGAAAAAAATGCGTATTCATTGAATGAGTTACGTGGCAAGTCCGCTTCATCTGGTTATGATGCGCAATCAGACTTAGATCCAGGTGGATAGATAAGACCAAGATGTCACAGCAACCTGAAATTGCCCGTCGTCACGTACGTTCCGAAGTTGGGGTTGATTTAGAAGCCCGTATCGTATCGGGCGAGCGCGAGGGCCGCTGTACGGTGGACAATATTTCCTCTGGTGGTGCGCAGGTGAATACACGTATTCCAGCGGCGCGCGGAGACATCGTTACATTGCATATCGGATCAATAGGCTCTGTTGAGGGCACTGTTGCCTGGAAAAACAGAACCAAATTAGGGCTGAAGTTTTCAAAAGACGTGACGGCAATTACAGATTTGCTGTTTGCCGTCGCCATTTACTGATCACACTGATTTTTTTAGGGAGAACACCGGGTGAGCAATACCGAAGGTTTTGATGTTGAGTTTGTACGTGGCTTGTTTCCGTCACAATGCTGGGACTGGGCGTTTTTCGAGAATGCGGGTGGATCGTACGTACCCAACAGCGTTATTGACCGCCTGACGGCTTATATGCGGGAAACCCAGGTCCAACCGGGTGCCCATTACCCGGCATCTGCGTTGGCGCAGGATCGTATGGATGAAGGCCGCCGCTTGATGGCTGCGATGATTGGGGCAGATATGGATGAGGTCTCGGTTAGCCCGTCGACGTCATTTAACGTGTACGTCCTGGCCAATGCCCTTCGGCCTTTGTGGAATGATGGGGATGAAATCATCGTTGCCAACCAGAACCATGAAGCGAATGCTGGTCCCTGGCACCGGCTTGCCGAGCGCGGCATTACGGTAAAGGAATGGAAAGTCGACCCGCAGAGCGGCTCGCTTGACCCATCTGATCTGGATGAATTATTAACGGACAAGACCCGCCTGGTGGCTTTCCCTCATGTATCAAACCTGGTCGGTGAAATAAACGACGTGCCATTGATCACCCAAAAAGTTCATAACGCCGGTGCTATGGTCTGCGTGGATGCCGTTGCCTATGCCCCACACCGGGCCATTGATGTGAAAGCATGGGATGTGGATTTTTATCTGTTCAGTTTCTACAAGATTTTCGGCGTTCATATGGGGTGCCTGTATGGCAAGCGGGAGCACCTGCTGGAAGCCAAAGGGCAGTATCACTTCTTTATCGGCGAAGACGAGACTTCCTATAAGTTGAACCCGGCTGGGCCGCAGCACGAGATGTTTGCCTCTCTGGTTGGGATAGCAGACTACTTCGATGCGGTGTATTCGCATCACTTCGGTACACCGGCCAACAGCTTGCACGAACGCACGAAAGCCTGTTTCGAACTGGCATCGCAGCATGAAGAAAAGCTTTCGGCCCAGTTCCTCGATTTTCTGACTTCAAAGAAATCCGTGCGCCTGATTGGGACCAGTTCGGCGTCCCGGCATGACCGCGCGCCCACCTTCGCCTTTTCGGTGGCTGGGCGAAGCTCGCAGGAAATTCCACCCCTGCTCGAAGTGGATAAAGTTGCCGTGAGCGCAGGTAATTTTTACGCCTATCGTTTGGCCAGTGCGTTGGGGTATGATCCGGATGACGGTGTTATTCGCGCCAGTATGGTTCAATATAATACCGAGGCCGAAGTAAATATGCTGATAAAAGCCTTGGATCGTGTATTATAGGTATCGCAACAGAATAAGCGGTGGTCTGAAATGGGCAGCATTGATAACCGAAATTTCGAACGATTTCCCCTGTCGCGACTGGCATTTGTCCAGAGCACGGAGACGATGGAAACCTATGGTGGGGTCCTGTTAAACATATCAGTCAATGGTGCGATGGTTCAATTGACGTTTCCCATGAAGGAAGTGTCCGACAGCTTCGACAAGGGATGTGTTGTTGACGTGACCATCGATGAGTTTCCCCCATTGAAGGGCTCTGTTGTGCGGGCAACGGTGGAGAGTATCGCCGTAACCTTCACGATGGATAGTGAGAATCAAACCAGCTTGATGAGTGAAATCATGAGCGCTATGGAACATGAGCCCGGTCAACCGTTCATTTAATTTGTGATATAGCTATCGTATGCCCATGATCAAACGTTTACCCCGTATCGGGATTTTAGGTGTTTTCGTGATGGTTGGGTTTTACGCCCCGGCATTTGCGGCAACCGACCGCCATACGAACTATTATTACCCCACACCTTCTGCTATCGAAGAAATTGACTCTACCGCCCGACGCCTGGCGCAGGCCAATCGGCGCATGCGTATAGGCTTTGTCGTGGGCATGGTTGATCAAATGCTGAAACGTCCCTATCCGCCTCCTGTATCCTTGTTTGTAAAAGGCAAACATGCTGAAAAGATGATTGTGGTCGCCAATGTGACAGGCCGTCTGGACACTCTGTTCAGGGTGCGCGCTTTTCTGGCGACCATGACGTCGGTTGCCCGCGCATCACCGATGTTTACCGATTTACAAGTGGAAGACGTTTATACGTTTCTTGATTTGTTGAAAATGCTTGGGTTCAAGCAGATTACCCTAAGCGACGGCGACACATTCGCTCATCAGATCATCATCAAATAATGGGGGGACCTCATATGGAATCGCTCAAGGAGCAATATGACCGCGACGGGTTTGTCTTTCCCATCGATGTGATGAGCGAAGCTGAGGCCGCCCGTATTCGTATCAGCCTGGAACAGGCCGAGCAGGATTATGGGCATCTGCCGGAATTCGCACCCGGCGTTCGGTCCCATGCTCATTTTCTGATTCCCCAATTTGACGATATAACGCGATTGGACGCGGTACTGGATTCTGTAAGCCAAATCCTGGGGCCGGATATTCTGGCGTGGGGATGTTCACTTTTTTTGAAAGAAGCCCATACAGAACACTTTATTAGCTGGCATCAGGACCTCACGTACTGGGGCCTTGACGATGTGCAGGAATTGACAGCCTGGGTGGCACTATCAGCGGCCACGGTGGAGAGCGGTTGCATGCGGTATGTGGCGGGATCACACACCCAGCCTATCGTGCCGCACCGTGATACATTTGGCGGTGATAACTTGCTATCGCGCGGCCAGGAAATTGCTGTGACGGTTGATGAAGGTGCTGCTGTGCCTGTTGTTTTAAAGCCGGGACAGATGGCGATCCACCACGGTCACATGTTTCATGCCTCCGGCCCGAACATCTCTGATGATCGGCGCATTGGCTTGGCCATCCAGTTTATTAGCCCCAGCATGCGCCAAACCGATGGCGCGCGGGTCCCTGTTTCCCTGGTTCGGGGTGAAGACCGGTTTGGTCATTTCGACGTCATGACGCCACCCCGCGAAACCATGTCCGATGAAGGACGGGCCATTGTACGCTCAGCGTTGAATATGATGGGCACATATCTTTATGATGGTGCGGAAGAGGTTGGCCGACGGAGCGACCTGGCGACCTAGACGTCAGCGAATTTTCAGGCTGGCATCCAATGCGGACTCCAACGCCTTCTCCAGATCTTTTGCTTCTTTCTCCAACTGACTTTCCAGACGCTTTATCTTGCGGTTCAGGCGCTCGATATTTTTAAGGCGTTTGACGCGCTTCCCGGCCTCTCGTTTGCGCCAGAATTTTCGGATTGGCCATTCAAAGGCGGCCGCCAGCAACACAAAGCCAGCAAATCCGCACACCAGCGCACCTGCCAGATAACCAACTTTGTGAATAGAAACCGCCGTTCCCCAGAACCCGATGGTGATCAGGCTTGCGGCCGCCGTAAATAGTAACCTGTTGGTGACAGGGTCCTCACGGATCATTTCGTTCTGCGCATCGGCGATGTTGGTGGCGATCTCTGTCAGTGCCATGGCCTGCCATTTTTTGAAAGACATGCCTTCGTCAAGCGAACGACCATCACGAATGAATTGTTCAAGACGCAGAATTACATACGTGGCCCGGTCTTCCGGCGACGGGTTGTCGGGTAGGTCTGGAACAATAAAGCCATCCGGTGATCGGTACATGATGATGCAGAACTCCACACGTAAACATCCACCCCTACTACACCACACAGATGGTTAAGGGAGCGTTTCGATTGACGGAATATGAGTTCGACGATTAGACCTGTCTGTGGAGGGCACCAAGTGAATCTTTGCCCATTTTTTCTGGGCCTGCATCCAGATCACCAATGTGGCCGTAACTTGACCAGACGCCAAAACCGAGTCGATCGAGCAAATCAGGAGGACATTTCGCCATGACCTCGGGTCGCAGACCTCGGCTGTAATTCTCGATTGGACGACATTGTGGGCCACAGCATGCTGTCGTTATGCCAAACCGCGACTCCGCGCTGGAATTTGACCATGCTGAATGCCACAGGCGACCATCAAATACGATTGCCGTTCCGGCGGGTCCCTCCGCTGGTACAGAAGGAATTTTATGGGGAACGCTCACATCTGGTGCCTTGCCACTGAGGTGACTGCCGGGGACGACGCGGGTTGCGCCGGTTTCTTCGGAAAAATCTGTAATCATCCACATGACATTTGCGACCATGGGCGGAGAAATGGGCCCCGCTGCCATACTGGGGTCACACGAATCACCCTGATCGCGCCGCATGGATGAGGCGCGGGCATATGGTGTGTCCGGGTTATGCAGCGGTGCAAGCCACCATTGATCCGTGTGCATTGCCATGATACCCGCACCGGGATGCTGGATTTGCGAATCCACACACGAAATCTGATAATCCGGCCCCAGCATGTGCTCGATCATGGACATAGCGAGTGGATGTTGAACAAGATCAAAAAAGATATCACCCTTGTTCAGCAGCATATTGACCCATTGGGCGTGGGCAATCGGGTTGGCGGGATTACGGTGTTTGTAAACACTCTGCTCGCACTCGGCTTGCTCAAACAACCTGTCTTGAACGGATTTAAGCGTGATTTCGTCCAGTGCTTTTTCAATGATACCGTACCCGAAGGTATCGACGTCATTACGAATTTGTACAGGATCAGTGGATGGTTTTGGCAGACTGGCAATATCCCAAGTGGGCGCCGCCCTAGGCGCGATGGCTTGGTCTGGTCTGGGATCGGTTCTACTCATTCTTCCTCGCTAATAATTCAAATAATCCGGCGGGACTATAGCTGACGGTATCAGAATTCGACCACAAAGTCCTTGAATTTACCTGTTCGTGATAACGGCATGTTATCGAAGTAGGTGAAGTTCACCACAAACGGATACCCCAGTTTTTTCTGAACCCATTTTGTGATGTTGCCTTCTTCCTCGTTTGTGAGTGTGCGTTTGACGACCAGACGGATTTCCATGCGATCCGGGCCCACGTGGGCGAATTGGTACTGTGCAATGGGGGCCATTTCCATGAAGTCTCGCACATCCGGGCTACCCAGCAACGTCCAGCGTTCTTCGCTTGTGGGCAGAACCAAAATGTCCTGTTCCCGGCCCATAATACGGTTGAGAACCGGCATTCCGCGACCACAATCGCAAAGCTCACCCACCTCGGCATAATCACCGACCTGATAACGGATGAGTGGCATGGCGTAGTTCTGCAATGTAGTAACTACCACGCGTCCAGTATCGCCCGGTTTACAAGGTTGGTCATCATTACCCAGAATTTCCAGATAAACGCCTTCGCTTTGAACATGGTAATGATCATGGACTGGGCATTGCAAGGCCATGTAACCGACCTCTCGACTGGTGTACATGTCGTGGACCGGTGTGTTCCAGGCTTCCATGGCTTGCTGGCGCATAAATTCACCAACCATCTCACCGTGAGCTGAAATTCCCTTCAGGAAAGGGAAATCAAACCCGTGTTCAATACAATATGGAGCCAAACGCTTGATGATATTGGGTAAACTAAGCAGGTAGTCGGGCTTGGTCCGCTCAATCCATTCGGCCATGTCTGCAATCGAGGTATTTACGTTTAGGCTGGTGCTGAGGCCAGTTTTAAATACGCCATTTTTAGACCCCCAGGCAACGTGATGTGCGCCATCGGGGTACAAGGCAACGCCCTTTTCCGATGACCGAATAGCCGCCAGTGTGCCTTTTATATTCCGGTTGTGCCAAATGTGGTCACGGGTCGTGAAAGCGCTCCAGTAGGCCAGCGCGAAACTGGTCCTGACCACCCGCACCGGCTTGCCGGTGGTGCCGGATGTGTAGATGGGGCCCAGGCTGCCGTGTGATTTAGGGATGTCGCGGCTGAGCAGTTCCTCGCCTAATCGATTGACCGTATCGCGTTTCAGTACCGGTATATCCAGCCAGCGTCCGGCCTTTAGCGAATTGATGTCATAGGGATTCATATCGCCCATGATAGCGGCGTAATGCGGAATGCTGCTTTGGGCATGGGCCAGAAGGCGGGCGATTTGTTTGTATTGTTTGGCGGCGATATCATCCGGGTCCCACCACTGAGACACGTCAAATTGCTTCAACAGCTTTTGAATACGGGCCGCTTTTTCCGATCGCGGTTTCTGGCGCAATCGCTTCTTCCAGATAGGATCGGTTTCACCCTGTCGCATGCCTATATTCGTCCATCGTAAGCCCTGGCCCCAATGACGGCACAAAGAAGGGTGAATGTATCACGCCCCTGTGCGGCTTTAACTTCGCGGGACAGACTTTCGCGGTCGCGGCACCAGGCACCTTCGCCGCCCATGGCTTTGGCCAATTGGGGGAAATCCGTTTCGCCGAAATCCACGGCCAGATTGGGTAGCTGCATACCGCGCTGTTTCAATTCGATCAACGCCAGCGAGCCATCCACGAAAACCACGATGGGAACTGATATTTTCAGATCCCGAATGGTGGCCAACTCACCCAGAAACATTTCCAATCCCGCGTCGCCTACGAACGCAACCACCGGCCGTGTTGGCTCTGCCAGTTTTCGTCCCATGGCCAGCGGCACGGCACAGCCCATGGTACAAAGCGCCGATGACTGCAACAGGCCGCGCGGCTCATAGCAATCCCAGGCCTGGCTGATCAGAATTCGGTGCGCGCCGGAATCGGCCGTGGCAATGGTATCGCTCGGAAACCCCTTGCGGCATTCATCCACAACTGCACTGGGTCCCCATTCTTCATCCAAGCCGTGACCCGCTCGCAAGGCTTCGCGTGTTTGTGCAGGTTCACCATCCGACCATGTGCTGCCAGTTGTTACGCCCTCGCGGATCAAATCGAGCGTCGCCGCCACATCGCCCGTGAAATTGATGGATGCCTGATGCATATAATGAGTGTTGGATACGGCGGATATATCAATAACACGCGTGTCCGATTGCCACGGGTTTTGCCACCCGGTTCGCATCTCGATCGGATCATAACCCGCCAGAATAATCAGGTCGCTTGCCTGAACAAGCGGCAGCAAATGCTTGTCTGCTTTGGGTGATAATCCTGCACCGCCCAGGCTCAAGGGTTGGTCTTCGGGAATGATGCCCTTGGCTTTGTAGCTGGTGATCAGCGGGATAGAGAGCGCTTTGCAGAAGGCGGCAACAGTAGCTTGGCCCTGTTGGTTGAGGACATCGATCCCGGCGATGACCAGCGGCCGTTTTGCACCCGTCAACCAGTTGCGGGCTGCGGTGAGATCGACGCCGTCGGCTGGGACCATGGCTGACAACGGTGCGCGGTTCGTCGTGGTGGCGATTGGCTGATCGGCTGTCTGCACATCAATGGGTACATCCAGTAATACCGGGCCCGGGCGGCCTTCGGTGGCGATGGCCACGGCCTTGTCGGCGATGACGGATACGGCCCCCTGCTCGACCCGAAATGCAGCTTTGGTAATTGGTTCTGCCAGTTTCACATGATCGAACACCTGATGAGTATAGGTATGCGCTTGGGTGGCGGGCACACACCCGGTCAGCGCAATCATGGGCACGCGGTCTTGCAACGCGTTAGCAATCACATTGGCGGCGTTGGCAATACCGGGGCCGATGGTGGCGACTAGAATTGCTGGTGCTCCATCGTGATGGTGAACGCCTTCGGCCATAAACCCGGCGCAGTTTTCGTGTTTGGTCAGGACCACACTAATGCCCACGTCATCGAGCGCCTCCATAATCGCCAGCACTTCGCCGCCTGGAATACCAAAAGCATACCGGCACCCGGCATCGTACAGGCGCTGGGCGATGATCTGGACTGCTGTGCTCATTGATTGCTCTCTTTACCAGCCAGTCGACTGTAGCCATCGCGGGTCTGGGGTGTCTTGATGCCCAGCACCTTTCCGGCGATGAGGTTCTTGAGCATCTGTGCCGTGCCACCACCAATAGTGAACATGCGCGCATCACGGGCCATACGTTCCAGCGGCAGGCGCCGTGAATAACCCATTGCACCATGAATTTGCAGTGCGTCGTTGGTGACGCGGATGGCGGTTTCCGATGCAATGACTTTGGCTTCGGCTGCCATCAACGGATCGGGAAATCCGGCTTCGGTGTGTTCGGCACTGCTGGCCGCTCGCCAGACCATCAGACGCGCCGCATTCAGCGCCACGGACATATCGGCGAACATCCATTGCAGGCCCTGAAACTCGGCAATAGGGCGGCCAAACTGTTCACGTTCTTTGGCATACTTCTGTGCGGCCTCAAAAGCGCCCTGTGCGATCCCGAGTGCCACGGTTGCGGCCCCTACCCGCTGGGCGTTATAGGCGTTCATCAATCCGGCAAAGCCACGTTTGATTCCATCGGGTGGAATGATGATGCGGTCTGCATCCAGTTTTAAATCTTCAAAATGAACCTGCGTTTCCGGGATACCTTTAAGGCCCATGGCCGGTTCCCTGTCGCCAATCACCAGGCCTTTGTCTTCATCTCGAAAAGCCAGAAATCCGGCGATGCCCTGATCCACGCCATCCTCGATCAGGCGGGCAAAAATCATGTGCATGCGCGACACACCACCGCCGGTGATCCAGTGCTTGGTACCGTTAAGAACATATCCGTTACCATCACGCACCGCGGTGGTGGTCATCTCGGTTGCGGCCGACCCGGCTTCGGGTTCGGTGATACAAATCGCTGGCTTGTCACCTGCCAATACCAGTTTTGCGGCAATAGATTTTTGTTCTGCCGTGCCGTAAGCCATGACGGTACCAATCGCCCCCATGTTGCCTTCCACCACAATCCGCGCGGTCACGCCACAAGCCTTGGCCATTTCTTCAACGACCAGAACTGTATCCATATAAGACAGCCCGACCCCGCCATGGTCGGTCGGAATAGTCATGCCCATGAAACCGTGCTTGGTCAGTTGCTCGACCGTGTCCCATGGGTACTCTTCGGTTTGGTCAACGTCGGCTGCGCGCGCAGCCACATGGCCTTGTGCCAGTTCCCTGGCGCGGGCTTGTAAATCCCGTTGAGCATCTGTCAGATCAAACATGCTGTTTCCCGTTTATGGCCGTATAATGGCTAGCGTAATGGCGTGACCAAAATCTACCATATGTTAGGCTCTGGCCACCAGTGTGCAGGGTGAAATAGAGGACGCGAAGCGTGGTATTGGTAGCGAAAACAATCAGACAACTGACCAGCGCCGATACCAAGGCGTATCGTGATCTTCGGCTGGAAGGGCTACGCTTATCGGCTGACGCTTTCTGTTCAACGTGGGATGAAGAATCTGCCAGGCCTGTGAGCTTCTTTACCGACTGGATCGCGCAGAGAACGATGCTTGGCGGGTTTGTTGAGCAACAGCTTTGCGGTATCGCTTGCCTCCGGATACTTGGCCCGGAAACAATTCCCCGTGAGGGCATGATTAATGCAGTCTATGTGAGCGAAGCGTTCCGGGGTATTGGAATGGCAAGAGACCTCATGGATGCGGCCGTGACCCACGCCCGGCACCAGGTTGATGTGGTCACGCTGAATGTGCTTGCCTCAAATACGGATGCCTTGCGGTTTTACGAACAGTACGGGTTTGAAAACTGTGGCATAGCGCCATCCGAGGCCAAAACATGTGGTCAGTTCGGCGATGAAATTCTCATGTCCATGCCTATGCCTAGTAACGTGTCGTAAGCCAGCAATCAGTCAGTCTTTTTATCCGTGTCCGGGAATACTATCACCGCCACTGGATGATGGAATGATATGAACGTCCTGCTGCGGGAACGGGATGGAATAGCCAGCCGCTTCGATGGCCAGCTTGGACTGTTTGGTCAACTCGAAACCGATCCCCCAGGAATCATCAGAGACGGCCCAACAACGCATGGTCAGATCAACCGAGCTGGCACCCATAGCCCCCACCAGGACGATGGGCTCTGGATCGGCTAGGACGCCTTCGTTTGCATTCATAACGTCGAGCAGGACCTGTGACGCACCTTCGATATCATCGTCATAGGATATACTTACGATGGTGGAAACCCGACGTGTGGGGTTACGCGAATAGTTGACAATGGCCTCGTTGGCGATGGTGCTGTTCGGGACGGCCAGATATACGCCATCGGGTTTTCTTAATTCGGTTGAAAACAGACCGATCTGGACCACGGTGCCGGAAGCACTGCCAGCTTCCACATACTCGCCGATCTTGAACGGGCGCAACATCAGCAACATGACCCCGGATGCGATGTTGGATAGCGTGCCTTGTAGGGCCAGACCGACAGCCAGACCGGCGGCACCCAGCAGGGCGATGATACTGGTGGTTTCCACACCGAACTGGTTGAGCACGGCGACCACAACGATGGTCAGAATAGCGACCCGGAAGATGGTTGCCAGGAACGGCACCAATGTGGCGTCCATATTGGGGATACGGCTCAACCACCGCACGGTTGCATTACGCGCCCATCCGGCGATGATCCAACCCACGATCAGCGTGACCACGGCACCCAGAATATCCAGGCCGTATTCGGTGACAATGGGCAGTGCCTTTTCGATGACTTCCGTATTGAATTCCATGGCTTAGGCTCTCCGATTTATTACATGGCGGCTTGAATGCGGCCCAGAGCCTCGGCCACTTTCTCGCGTGTGGCATTGGCTTCGTTCAGGCGTTCGCGTTCGGTTTCAACAACTTCTGGCGGTGCCTTGGCGACAAACTTTTCGTTGCCGAGCTTTTTTGTGAACTTGTCGATGTCGGAATCCAGTTTGGCGATTTCTTTCTCCAGACGGGCTTGTTCCGCAGACAGATCAATCACTTCTGCGATGGGTAGCACAAACGTGGCTTCGTCCACCACCATCTGAACGGCACCTTCGGTAATCTCGGTGACAGCCTCAATAGACTCGATCCGTGCCAGACGCATGATCAGGTCTGAATGCTTACCCATGTTGGCAACCGTAACGTCTGATGCGCCGTGGTAGTGCAGTGGCAGCTTGGCACCCGCAGGCACATTCATTTCGGCACGTGCGGTGCGAATGGCCGTGATCAGACGGACCAACCAGTCCATCTGGGCATTGGCATCCGTATCAACCAACTCATCACCCAGTTCCGGCCAGTTACCAAGGATGAGGCTGTAATCGCGATCCGAATCCAACTGCTGCCAAAGTTCTTCCGTCATATAGGGCATGACCGGGTGCAACAGGTGCAAAAGCTGATCCAGCACCCACGCGGTTGTGGCGCGGGTTTCAATTTTTGCTTCACTGTCATCACCATCCTCGTCGTTTTGCAGGATGGGTTTGGTCAGTTCCAGGTACCAGTCGCAGAACGTACCCCACGTGAAATGATAGAGCACGTCAGCCACATCGTTGTAGCGGTACGATTCAATGGCCTGCGCCGTGCCATCGGTGGCCTCTTTCAGTTTACCGATGATCCAGCGATTCACAGCCAGCTTGGGTAACGCAGGATCGAAACCCGCCACAGGATGGCAGCCGTTCATTTCACAGAACCGCGCTGCATTCCAGATTTTGGTACAGAAATTCCGATTACCTTCAA
>JABJGO010000086.1 GCA_018662225.1 Rhodospirillales bacterium
GGCAAGATTTTTGATTTATAGTTAGCGAAACTCCGGGAGCAAGAAACAATGACCACCTGCGGCGAAATGTTGATGGAAATTCTCGAATCCTACGGGGTCGATACCGTGTTTGGCATTCCGGGCGTGCATACGCTGGAACTGTACCGAGGCTTGCAACGCGCCGATATGCGTCATGTAACGCCACGCCATGAACAGGGCGCCGGCTTCATGGCCGATGGCTATGCCCGTGTCACAGGTAAACCCGGTGTTTGCCTGATCATCACCGGCCCCGGCATGACTAACATCACCACGGCCATGGGCCAGGCGTATGGCGATTCTATCCCCATGCTGGTAATCTCCAGCACCAATTCATCGGGCGAGGCAGGATTACAGGAAGGCCACCTGCACGAGCTTCGAAATCAGCGCGATCTGGTGGCTGGCGTCTCGGCGTTCAGCCAAACCGTACTACGCCCCAAGGACCTGCCCGGTGTTCTGGCCCGTGCCTTTGCCGTGTTTGGTGGCGCGCGCCCGCGTCCGGTTCATATTGAAATTCCGATCGATGTGTTTTCGCAGCCCACAGAAGGCATCAATCGAGGCGTGCCGGTGCATGCTTCGCGACCCGGCCCCTCGCCGGATGCCATTAACGAGGCCGCCGACTGGCTGGCCGGTGCCAAACAGCCGCTCATCTTTTTGGGCGGCGGTACGGTTGAGGCCGCCCCCGAGGCCCTGGCCCTGGCCGAACGGCTCGGCGCACCAACGGCGCTTACCATCAATGCCAAGGGCGTTTTACCGCGCGGTCACGCGTTATCGTGCAGCTCATTCATTCCCTATGCCCCCATGCGGGCCTTGATGGCAAAAGCCGATGTGGTGCTAGCGGTGGGCACCGAAATGGGCGAAACGGATTACGACATGTACCGTAAAGGGGCCAACCCCATCGGTGGCAAGTTGATCCGCATTGATATTGAACCGGACCAGACCGCTCGCAATTACCGGGCTGATCTGGCAATCACCAGTGACGCAGGCCTTGCTATGGCTGCGCTGAATACCGCACTGGAAGAACGCGGTGTTCGCAGCGATATGGCCGCCGGGGCAGAAGTCGCCAAACAAATCCGCACAGACAGCGAAGCGGAGATTGGAGAGTGGACAGTCGAACACGAACCCTGGCTGAACGCTATTCAGGCGGCGTTTGATGACCCGGTCGTTGTGGGCGATTCAACCCAACCCGTATACACAGGCAACCATATCTACGAATCTGCCAGTCCCCGGTCATGGTTCAATTCGGCCACCGGGTACGGCACGCTGGGGTATGGCCTGCCCGCCGCCATTGGGGCAAAAATAGCGGCACCAGACCGGCCCGTGGTGTGCATCAGCGGCGACGGTGGCATTCTATTCACGATTGGTGAGCTGGCGTCGGCTGTAGAAGCCCGCGCCGGGATCGCCATTTTGCTGTGGAATAATTCTGGTTACAAAACGATATCGGACTATATGATCGCCGACCAGATTGCCCCGGTTGGTTGTCTGGAATACACCCCGGATTTCCTCACTATTGCCAAGGGCTTCGGTTGTGAAGCCACCCGTGTGGACAGCCCCGAAGCCCTGAGCGAAGCCTTAAAAACCGCCCATGGCCGCGATATTCCGACGATGATTGAGGTTATGGGCTGAATATGGGAAAAAAGCGGGAAACCACCGTTGACAGACCCCCACACACCCCCTATGTTCCGCGCCCTGAACGGGTTACACCCAAAGGATATGTACTATGAAAGTCAGAAATTCTCTGAAATCTGCCAAAACGCGCGATCGCAACTGTCGTATTGTTCGCCGCAAAGGCCGTGTTTACGTTATCAACAAGAAGAATCCTCGGTTTAAAGTTCGCCAAGGGTAATCTGACGCGCCCATTTTTGGGTGAACGATCTGTACATGACCGCGCTTTATGCGCGGTTTTGTCGTTTAGGTCTATTATGTTGCGCCATCAAGCAGCATTTCGCGAAAAACGCCTAAAAAATTCTGATCAAGCTGCTTGTTCATGTTTCCCATGATCTTCAGGGCCTGTTCAGGCGGTACAGGTTCCTTGTAGACCCGCCGGTCTGTGATAGCGCTGAATATATCGATGATGGATGCTATGCGCGCCAGTTCGTTCAGCTTTCCGCCCTTAAGCCCATATGGATAGCCTGTACCATCAATTTTTTCGTGATGCTGACCCGCAATAATTAACACACCCTTGGGCAGCTCTGACGTTTCTTCAAGAAAATCCACTGTGCAGTTCACATGCGATTGCATGATCACATACTCATCTTCCGTTAGCTTGCCGGGCTTGTTCAGCACTTCGTGGGGGATATGCATCTTACCCACGTCGTGCAGCAAACCACCGGTCGAAAGTGTCATCAGGTCTTCACCCTTCATGCCCAGCACATTACCGAACAGGCTGAGGAATGTGGCGACCCTGAGCGAGTGCACATAGGTGTAGTTGTCATGCTCAGACACGCCCGAAAGAATGTCTTTAAAATTATTATTTTGAACGGCTTCGACCAGTGGAGCGCAGCTATCACGCACATCCTCATAGGGAATGGGCTCACCTTCCTGAATAAGATTGGCGATTGAATTAAACGAACTCAACGTATTCTTCAGGGCTTTTTTCTGGATTGGTTCGAAGCCCTCCCATTGGGCCTCAACAGAAGCATTAACACCGCTGGAGAGTGCGCCAACGAAGGTGCCTCGTTTGAATGGTCGCTCGACCAGAAACACGCGGTCATAAGACGTGGCCTCGGCGATCATTTCGGCACTCTTCGGCTCCGCTGTAAATACAATGGGAATGTTGTTCGTGTCGTCTCGACCGCGAACTTTCGCTATGAGCCCCGCACCGCCCATAGGTGGTAGAATTTCATCAATAATAATGGCGGTCGGTACCGCTGTTTCAAGACGCTCAGAAACCGCCGATTCGCTTTCGAACAGCTCGAACAAATAAAAGGATTTAAGATTCTGTGCAATTTCTTCGCGTTGTAGGAGGGAGCCACCAACCACAAAGACTAGAGATTTTTGAACGCGGTCATCAATAGAAGTGGTCATGACGATATACATCCTCCTTAGATAATCCCGCTCCCGGGCCCCATGTCGCACAGCACGTCATATAGCTATGTGATTTCAGGTGCCACACATGAGCATACACACAATTGTAGTCATTCTCTATTGTTTGCTACGCCACCAGCTGATGGTCTCTGCCGCAGCCTTATCCATGGCGGGTAAAAGTACGCCAACGGCGTCCATATCTGCAGATGCCTCTTCCATAAGAGCGCCCAACGCTGAAATACGGTCGGCAAACAGGGACCCGCTGGACCCTTTGATAGAGTGGGCGGCTTCATAAATTTGATGTGAATTGGACGCGGCTAAACCCTGGTGCAGTTCTTTCATGCGTTTTTCGAGCGTGCTTTCCGCCTTGCTCAACAAGGATGCCATCAGCTCAGGCGGCACACTCTCACTGAGTGCCGCCAGCCCTTTCTCATTACCGATTTGTATAGAGCTTTTGTCTGTCGACATACGATACCTATTCCAGAGAATTCTCGAACCCATACATACATTAGCAATCAACGCTTCTGTTCGCAAGATGACTACGTATAGCACAGCAAGGCGTTTATTGTGGTTTTATAGATATTTGACGGATTTATTACATTGTGATTAAACAAGCGCCGGTGGTTTCGTGATTGACACCGTGTCACTCTGTTTGAAACGATCACGCTTTGGTATTGTTAAAGAGATCCCACCACCATGCGCATGCCCGAACCCGACGCCGAGATCATCGCCCAGCGCGACCATATTGTCACCGCTCTCCGACAAATAGTCTCCGGTGAAGGTGTTATCGCCGACGAAAATGAACTCAGCGCCTATGAATGCGACGGGTTATCGGCCTATCGGCAACGCCCCATGGTCGTGGTCCTGCCCGAAACAAAGGCGCAGGTGGCTCAGGTTCTGAAGTACTGCCATGCGGGCGGCATTAAAGTTGTGCCGCGAGGTGCGGGAACCGGGTTGTCAGGTGGCGCTTTGCCGCTGGCCGACGGTGTCACGCTGGGTCTTGGCAAGTTCAACAAAATCCTGGAAGTGGATTTGGATAACCGTTGCGTGGTGGCACAGCCGGGAGTCACCAATTTAGGCATTACCGCCGCCGTGGAACATGCCGGTTTTTACTATGCGCCTGACCCGTCCAGCCAGATTGCGTGCTCTATCGGTGGTAACGTGGCCGAGAATTCAGGCGGGGTGCATTGCCTTAAATATGGCCTGACCACCAATAACGTGCTGGGTGTGGAAATGATCATGATGGATGGTGAAATCATCCGTTTGGGTGGTCGTCATCTGGATGCTGGCGGCTATGATTTATTGGGGGTCGTCACCGGGTCAGAAGGGTTACTTGGCGTTATTACCGAGGTCACTGTACGCGTGCTGCAAAAACCCACCACGGCCCGCGCCCTGTTGCTGGGCTTCGGGACCAGTGTACAGGCAGGCGAATGTGTAGCCGGTATTATCGACCACGGCATTATTCCGGGCGGTTTGGAAATGATGGACAAACACGCCATTCACGCCACCGAAGATTTCGTCCATGCGGGCTACCCCATGGATGTGGAAGCCCTGCTGATCGTCGAGCTGGATGGCCCGCAGGTTGAGGTAGACTTGCTGATCGAGCGGGTTGGAAAAATCGCGTCCGATTGCGGTGCGACCTATAACAGGGCATCGGAATCCGAGGAAGAACGCGAACGCTTCTGGGCCGGGCGCAAGAACGCATTTCCCGCCATGGGCCGTATTTCGCCCGATTACATGTGCATGGACGGCACTATTCCCCGGTCCAAGCTGCCCTATGTTCTGAAACGCATGAGCGAGATGTCGACCCACTATGGCCTGCGCGTGGCCAACGTCTTTCATGCCGGTGACGGTAACCTGCACCCGCTGATTCTATTCGATGCCAATTTGGCCGACGAGCTTGAAAAGGCAGAGGCCTTTGGTGCCGAAATCCTGAAATTGTGTGTAGAGGTCGGTGGTGTTCTCACGGGTGAACACGGGGTCGGTGTTGAAAAACGTGACCTCATGGGTGAGATGTTCACCGAAGATGATTTGAAACAACAACAACGCCTCAAGTGCGCGTTTGACCCCGATCAGCTTCTGAACCCTGGCAAGGTGTACCCCACCCTGCACCGTTGCGCCGAGCTTGGCAAAATGCATGTGCACAATGGCGAGTTGCCGTTCCCTGATCTGCCCCGGTTCTGATGTGCCCATGACCGAAACCCTGCACCCTGAAAATGAAGACCAATTGCTGGACGCCCTGAAATGGGCCGTATCCGCTAGGGCGCCGTTGAATGTGATCGGTTTGGGCAGCAAGGCCACATTGGGCCAGTCTGTTCAGATCGAACAAGCCCTCGATCTGTCTGCGCTTTCAGGCATTTTGCATTACGAGCCATCGGAACTGGTCTTGACGGCACGGGCTGGCACACCGCTAAACCACATCCAGCAGGCTCTGGCCGAGAACAATCAGGAAATGGCGTTTGAGCCGGTCAATCTGGGTGCTGTGCTAAGCAACGACGAAACAGCTAAAGGTTCTATCGGTGGTTTGATCGCCGGTGGTTTTGCCGGTCCCCGTCGCATTCGGCAAGGATCGGTGCGCGACCATATGCTGGGTTTCCGTGCGATCAGTGGTCGGGGGGAGCTGTTCAAATCGGGCGGCAAAGTCATGAAGAATGTCACCGGTTTTGATTTATCCAAACTGATGACCGGGTCCATGGGCACGCTGGCTATCATGAGCGAAGTTTCCATCAAGGTTCTGCCGGTGCCGGAAAAATCACGAACGGTTCTGGTGTACGGGCTATCCGATGAAGACGCGGTTGCAGCCATGCGGTTGGCGGTCAACAGCCCACACGAAGTTTCATCGGCGGCCCACCTGCCAGCCGCCATCGCAGCACGATCTGGTGTTGATTTAGTCGCCGGTGCCGGTAGTGGCGTTACCGCCATTCGGGTTGAGGGACCGGGGCCGTCTGTAGAGGCCCGCTGCGCATCCTTGCAGAAATCACTCAGCCCGTTTGGTACGTTGGAAGAACTGCACAGCCAACGCAGCACCCAATTTTGGGCCGAAGTTCGGGACGCAGGCTATTGGTCGTCTACAGATGTTTCCATCTGGCGCCTGTCGGTGCCGCCATCACGGGGTGCCGATATTGCATCCACCATCATGCAACAGTGTGGTGGTGAGGCGTTATTTGACTGGGGTGGCGGGCTGATCTGGTTAGCGGTAGAAGACGGTCATCAGGATGCCATTCGTTCAGCACTGAGCGGCGTGGATGGACACGCCACACTGGTTCGCGGGGTTGAGGCCACGCGGCAATCAGCAAACGTCTTTCAGCCGCAACCGGCACCCTTGGCGGCGTTGTCTACTCGCGTGAAAACAGCGTTTGACCCATACGGGATTCTTAATCCCGGCCGTCTTTATCCGGTAGCCTGATCCATGCAAACAAATTTCTCTGAAACTCAACTGCAAGACCCTTTGATCCGCGAAGCGGACGATATTTTGCGCCATTGTGTTCACTGCGGATTTTGCACGGCCACTTGCCCGACCTTTGTTGTGTTGGGTGACGAGCTGGATAGTCCGCGTGGCCGCATTTATCTTATCAAGGACATGCTGGAAGGTGGTGCCACCCCATCTGAGGATGTGGTGAAACACGTGGACCGGTGCCTGTCATGCCTGTCATGCACAACAACCTGCCCGTCAGGGGTGGACTATATGCATCTGGTAGACATGGCACGCGCGCGTATTGAGGACAGCTTTGACCGACCCATTCAGGACAAACTGTTCCGCAGCCTTCTGGCCTTTGTTATCCCACGGCCTGCCATATTCAGGCTGGCGTTGGTGGGTGCGTGGTTTGCCAGGCCATTTCGCAACCTTTTGCCCGGCTCGCTTGGTGCCATGCTGTCGCTGGCACCGCCCTCTATCAATGGCCCATCGCCTATCGATGGGGCGCAAACGTTCCGGGCGCAAGGCACACGCCGCAAGCGCGTTGCCCTGATGACAGGTTGTGCGCAACAGGTACTGGCACCGTCCATTAACGAGGCCACGGTGCGGATTCTGACCCGTCATGGCTGTGACGTGGTGGTTGCCGAAGGTGCGGGGTGTTGCGGGGCGCTGGAACATCATATGGGCAAGGTGGATGGATCACACGCGGCGGCAAAACGTAATATTGAGGCATGGGAACGGGTCGATGATCTGGACGCCGTGATCATCAATGCATCGGGTTGTGGCACCACGGTTAAAGATTACAGCCACATGTTTAAGGATGATCCGGACTGGGCCGATCGCGCTAAACGCATTTCGGCCCTGTGCCAGGACGTTACCGAAATTTTGCATGATCTGAGCTTGAACCAACCCGTTCAGAAACCGAACATCACGGTTGCCTATCATTCGGCCTGCTCCATGCAGCATGGGCAAAAGATCACCCAAATACCGAAAGATCTGCTGAACCAAGCTGGGTTCCAGGTGCTGTCACCCGCCGAAGGGCATTTGTGTTGTGGATCAGCCGGCACCTACAACATGACCCAGCCAGAGCTGGCCGCGACTTTGGGTCGCCGCAAGGCAGGCCATCTTGACGCCACCGGCGCAGACGTGGTCGCGGCGGGCAATATTGGCTGTCAGATGCAAATTGATCTCTATGGCAATCTTCCCGTCGTTCATACCGTGGAATTGCTGGATTGGGCTACGGGTGGACCAAAGCCCGCACAACTGGGCTGAAATCCACAGGCTTGTTTGCCTCGCCAGCCGGACGAGCAAGAAACAACGTTGTGTAGATATACCCTGTTTGCTTCTCGGCGGTGCTATCAATCCCCATGGCAATCTGTTGGTCGATAATACGGTCGGCTTCTTCGGGAGAATGGAACTGGCGGTGCGGTAACGGATCAGGCGAGACTTGTTCCATCACGTAACCATGCTTCTCAAAAACATCGCTGTACACCGACACATTGGTATAGCGCGGCGGTGCCGTAATCACCCACGGTCTCGAGTCAGAACCAGCCGCCGCCAAAAGTGCATCAATCACGTGGGGGGCAATGAAAATCGGCACGCCGCTTTCAATGATCAGGGCACCGGAGGCCACAATACGGATCAGATCGTCCGGCACGGGCGCTTGCATTAAATTGTCATCAAACGCCACATCCAACAGACCCGTGCGCAACCCATAATCAAGCGATGAGCGGGATACGTCCAATCCTGCCATGTGACAGGGTTGTCGGGGGTGTTCGGAGAAATACTGCATATCCAATTCAATCACGGACTCGGGCGACATTTGGCGCATGTGGTCGGAATCATAGCGCGTCAGCAAATCCTGCACCGCAACGCCGTACAGCAACCCGGCCCCATTGACCCCGAACCCGCAGCCAACATCAAGGATCCAGGGCTCTCCCCCGCAAAAATGTCCAAAACACCACCGGGCCAGTTGCTGAACATGTTCCGGTGTTCGGTAATCCAACGCACCCAGCGATTGATAGTAGGCACGGGAATCCGGCTCATCGTACAAGTAGCTCAGGTCCGATATAGGCACGTCATCCGGAGACTTGGGGTCCGATATATGATTATCGTCGTTCATGTGAGCCTGAGCCCCCCTCGCGCAATTGTGTAGACAAAATCATCATTCATCGTTGGCCTAAGCGTAAAGGTTACCTATCCTGTTGCCATGATACGACGTTTTTTATTTGCGACGGTTCTTATCGTAACAATGCCCGCGCAGGCGGACCAGAATGATCCACGTCTGGACACCCTGTTCGGCCATCTGCAACGAACCACATCACAGAGCGAGGCCACCGGCTATACCGATCAGATATGGCGGATCTGGACCCAGCATGGCGATCCCGAACTGAACGAACAAATGACCATTGGTCAGGCAGCCATGTCGATGAACCGGCTGGTAACGGCTTTAGGCGTATTCAGCACGATCATCAATGCAGACCCGGGCTTTGCTGAAGGCTGGAATAAACGAGCCACCGTCTATTACCTGATGGGCAAAGTGCCGGAATCGCTGGAAGACGTAGAACATACTCTGGCGCTGGAACCCCGGCACTTCGGGGCGCTATCGGGGCGCGGGTTGCTATACATCGAAACCGGCGACTATTCTCTTGCCATTCAGGCGTTTGAAGAAGCCCTTGCGGTCAATCCCTTCCTGCCGTCGCTCGAGCGGCGCATTAATCAGTTAAAATCCATCATTGGTGAAAGTGAAATTTGATGCCAAATAAAGAAACAGCCATCGTTGTCGGCGTTGGCCCCGGTCTGGGCGCCGCATTGGTCCGCACATTTGCGGATGCTGGCATGCGGGTCGCGGCCTGCGCGCGGAGCGCAGACAAACTAACTGACTTGATTGACGAGATTAATGACAATGGTGGTGAAGCCAAAGCCTATGCTTGCGACGCGGCGGATGAAAATCAGGTCAATGATGTGTTCACCCAGGTGGACAGCGATATGGGTGCGCCAAATGTGGCGATTTTTAATGCTGGTTCCTTTGTGCGCAATAGCATCCTTGATACGTCGTCCGAAGAATTTCAGAACTGTTGGCGTGTGGGCTGTCTGGGTGGTTTTCATGTGGCGAGAGCCGCAGCCACCCGCATGGTCCCGAATGGTAGCGGCACCATTCTTTTCACCGGTGCCACAGCCGCCCACCGGGGCGGGGCTATGTTCCATAACCTGGCCGTACCCAAGTTCTCCTTGCGTGCCCTGTCGCAGAGCATGGCACGTGAATTGGGCCCTCAGGGCATTCACATCGGCCATGTGGTTATTGATGGGCTTATTCTTGGAGATAAACACAGCGTTGATGAGAAAGACGGAAATGCCGATGCTCTGCTGCACCCCGAAGCCATTGCAAAGAACTATCTGATGCTGCACGATCAACCGAACAATGCCTGGACGCTGGAGCTGGATTTACGACCATCCGCCGAACGGTTCTAGGATTTATAAAGAGGTATACTGATGGCGCTTCCGTCCATACATCATGCGGTTGATGATACGTTCATCGAAGCGCTATCCGCAATCGTCGGTGAGCGAGTTTCCAGATCTGATTCCGTGCGGGAACACCATGGTCAGGACCAAAGCTATCACGCAGCCTCACCTCCTGATGCCGTGGTCTTTGCCCACAGCACCGAAGAGATCAGCGCTGTGGTCATGCTGTGTGCCGAACACGTCGTGCCCATCATTGCCTTTGGTACAGGCACATCGCTGGAGGGCCACGTGGCGGCCCTGAAAGGTGGCGTGTGCATTGATGTAACCCAGATGAACGAAGTCCTCGCCGTCAATCAGGCCGATATGGATGTACGGGTCCAGCCCGGTGTGACTCGTAAACAACTCAACACTTACCTGCGCGACACAGGGTTGTTTTTCCCTGTTGATCCGGGTGCGGACGCATCCATTGGCGGCATGACCGCAACCCGCGCATCGGGCACTAATGCCGTGCGGTATGGGACCATGCGCGAAAACGTGCTGTCGATGACCGTGGTCATGGCCGATGGCCGTATTGTACGAACCAGCAGCCGGTCACGGAAATCAGCCGCCGGGTATGATCTGACCCGTCTGTTTGTGGGATCGGAAGGCACGCTGGGCGTTATTGCCGAGATAACCTTGCGCCTGCACGGTATCCCTGAGGCCATGTCGGCGGCGGTATGTTCGTTTGATTCCATGGAAGGGGCCGTGAATACGGTCATTGAAACCATTCAATGCGGCGTACCGATCGCGCGCATTGAATTACTGGATGAGGTCCAGATGGATGCCATCAATCGGTACTCCGATCTGGATTATCCTTTGGCACCCACATTGTTTTTTGAATTTCATGGCTCGGAAGCGGGTGTTCAGGAACAAACAGAAACTGTACGCGATTTGGCCGATGGCAACGGCGGCGGTGATTTCCAATGGGCGACCGATGAACAGCAACGCCTGCACCTGTGGCAGGCCCGGCATGATGCCTATTACGCCTGTCTGGCGCTCCGGCCCGGAACCAAGGGGATGGTGACCGATGTGTGTGTGCCAATTTCCCGGCTGGCTGAAAGCATTCTGGAAACCCAGAAAGACATTCAGGATACCGGCCTTCTGGCGCCCATCGTTGGCCATGTGGGTGACGGCAATTTTCATCTGTGTATTCTGGTCGATCCGGATGATACCGCCGAGATCGAACGCGCCATGGCCTTGAATGAGCGGCTTGTACTCCGCGCCATTGCCATGGATGGAACCTGCACCGGCGAACACGGGGTTGGATACGGCAAGACCGCATTTCTCACCGCTGAACACGGTGACGGGGTTTCGGTCATGCGGGCCGTAAAAAATGCCCTTGATCCACAAGGCATCATGAATCCGGGGAAAATGATCCCCGGCAACTAAACAATACAATTAAACAACATTGACTTTGCACCAGCGATTCAGCCAAATGCCGCGCTTAGGCCACTAATTTTACGGAAAACTTGATGTCCGACATCCAAATCGCCCTCATGAACAAAATGTTTGGGGCTGCTGTAGAAGCGGCCATGCCCCGCACCTGTGTACCGCCTTACCTGCCGACACCTCCAGCGGGCGGCAAACTTGTGGTTGTGGGTGCTGGCAAGGCTTCCGCTGCCATGGCCAAAGCCGTGGAAGAGAACTGGGACGGCCCTTTGGAGGGCCTGGTTGTGACGCGGTATGACTATGGTGTGGCCTGTGAACACATCGAAATTGTTGAAGCCGCCCATCCGGTACCCGACAACGCGGGGTTAGATGCCGCCGCCCGAATTATGGAGATCGCGCGCGGTTTGGGTGAAGATGATGTAATGTTATGCCTTATATCCGGTGGCGGATCGGCGTTGCTGACCATGCCCGCCGACGGCATGACGCTGGAAGACAAACAAAACGTCAACAATGCGTTGCTGAAATCCGGCGCGACCATTTCTGAAATGAATTGCGTCCGCAAACACCTGTCCGGCATCAAAGGTGGGCGTCTGGCTGTTGCAGCACACCCGGCAAGGCTGGTCTCGTTGCTCATATCGGATGTACCGGGCGATGATCCATCCGTCATCGCGTCCGGCCCGACGGTACCCGACGACACCACCTATTCGGATGCCATGGATATTTTGGAGAAACACGGCATCATGCCCAACAACAACGTGGCCGATATTCTGATGGCTGCGGCTGACGAGACGCCGAAGACAGGCGACCCCCGACTGGCAGGCAATGAAACCGAGCTTGTGGCCCTGCCCAAAGCCAGCCTTGAAGCCGCGCGCGTCATTGCTGAAGAGGCTGGATATACGACCCTTATGCTGGGTGATGACCTGGAAGGTGAAGCCAAGGAAGTGGCCCGTGAGCACGCGGCGCTGGCCCTGAAAATCAAACAATCCGGCGACTCCAGCTCCACGCCATGCGCCATTATTTCCGGCGGCGAGACCACGGTTATCGTACGCGGACCGGGTCGCGGTGGGCGGAACAGCGAGTATATGCTGGCCATGGCCCAAGCCCTGGATGGCACAGAGGGCATCTGTGCCATGGCATGCGATACGGACGGCATTGATGGCACCGAAGACAATGCGGGCGCGCTGATCACGCCGACGACCTTAAGGCGCGCAGCCCAAGCTGGGCAGTCGCCGGAAAGTGCACTGGAAAAGAATGATTCTTACGGGTTTTTTGAACAAATTGGTGATCTGGTTGTTTGTGGCCCCACTTTTACCAACGTGAATGACTTTCGTGTTATCCTGATTGAATAACGAATAAAAACACTTCGAACACAGGGAGATGTCAGTGCGCAAAGTACTGATCGGATTTGTCGGCCTTATCATACTTGCTTTCGCGGCGGTACTGATTGTTCCCGGTTTCATTGACTGGAACACATACAAGAACGACATCACAAACCAGGTCGCATCCCTTACGGGGCGACAGCTAACCATTGACGGTAATATTGAGATGACGGTGCTACCTGCGCCGGCCATCACCGTGAATGATGTGAGCTTCGCCAACGCGGCGGGCGCGGATGTGCCGCATATGGTGCGCCTTAAATCTCTTGAAGTCCGCATCGCCCTCGGCCCGCTATTGAGTGGCGACATTCAGGTTCAGAAGGTCAGGATCGTCGATCCGGTGGTTTTGTTGGAAATTTTACCGGATGGGCAACCGAACTGGGCCGTGGAAATATCAACGGGATCGTCAGGTGGCACACCGTCAGCCACCGTTGACTTAAACACGGGTAATGCACCGGCGAGCGACGATAGCGGTTCCAACATCCAGTTGGACAACGTGGAACTGGTTAATGCGACAATCATCTACCGCGATGCCAAATCCGGCATTGATGAACGTATTGATCAGCTAACCGCATCATTCAAGGCGGCATCCCTGCTGGGACCATTCGAGAGCGTCGGCAACATGGTCGTGCGTGGTATCCCGGTATCCTATGAAGTGGCAATCGATGGCGTCTTTCAGGGCCGAACCGTGCCCGTCACGGCCCTGATCAGATCCGAGGAAGCCAATGCCGAAGCTCAGATCTCCGGTAATGTGTTTAACCTGTCCGAAGATCCCAAATTCACTGGTACGATGAAAGCAAAGGGCGGGTCCCTTGCCGCTCTGTTGCATGCTGTTGCCGGAGTCCGTGATCTGCCCGGCGTGGCGAACCAGAACTTCTCACTCACCAGTGATCTCAATGCGACGGCCACCGCCGTTGATTTAACCGCGCTCGAAATCAAGCTGGGCGACACGAGCTTGATGGGTGGTGTTCAGGCTGAACTGGCAGACATCATGTCCGCCCATGTGGAGCTATCCGTAAAGCACGTGAATGTGGACAAGATCGTCGGTTTGTCATCTTTTGTGCCGACTACCATCACAAGTACTGAAACCACTGCCGAGGTTGTCGCTGAAGCACAAGAGCCCGGGCCAGAAGCAGGGTCAGAAGCTGGGGCAGAGACTGCTCTCGAACTCCCATCCAATGTGGCCGGCTCTGTGTCGCTTGTGATAGAGGCCCTTACCTACCGAGAGAAGAAAGCGGGCCCTGTTCGACTAAACGCAGATCTGTCCAATAGTGAAATAATCATCAGTCAGTTTTCTGCTCAACTACCGGGGACCACTGAATTGGCGTTGTTTGGTTTTGCCAGTGTTCAGGACGGCGAGTTGGTGTTTGACGGCGAAAGCGAAATTGCTATCGGTAATACCCGAGGGCTGGCCCGGTGGCTGGATGCAGATATCTCACAAATTCCCAATGGACGGTTACGACATGTCCGCGCGACCGCCAACATCCGCGCTAACCAGAAAGACATCAGGGTTTCTGACATCAAGGCATCTTTTGATCGATCCAATCTGGAAGGTGGCATTACGCTTGCTCTGCGCAAACGGCTCGCCTTTGGGGCCAGCTTTGTACTGGACCGGATTGATCTGGATGGCTACCTGCCAAAAGCCGACAATGGCGATGGCGGAGGTAGTAGCACCACGAGTGTATCCGGTACGGAAGGCACGACTAGCGATTCAAACACGGCCACCACTAGCCCAAATGATCCACTAGCGGCCCTGGCGGCTTTGACCACCTTCGATGCCAATGTGCGCGTAAAGGTCGGTGAAATCGTGCATGAGGGCGTATCCATCAAGGGGGCGAACATTGATGGCAGCCTGTACAAAGGCGCGCTGACGATCAAGAACGCGAGTGTAAAGGACATTGCCGGAGCCCAGGTAGAAGCCAGCGGCAAAATCTCAGACCTGGGTGGCAACCCTCGCTTTGAAGATTTCAATCTGACGTTCAGTGCTAAATCAATTGCCAAGCTGGCTGAAATGATGGACGTGGATTTACCCGTACCAGCCAAGAGCATCGGTAAGGTTGCCAGCGATGTGACCATAAACGGCACAGCACTTTTGCCATCTGTCGCAGGCAAGGTTAGCGGCCTTGGTGCAACAGCCAGTGTGAACGGTCAGTTCTCGGTTCTACCCATTAAACCGTTGATCAACGCGGATGTGACCTTAAAACACGGCAGCACGATCAAATTACTGCAGGCATTGGGTGTGGACTACACGCCCAGCGGCAAGGTTGGTGCCCTCGATTTCGCTGGGCATATCAACGGCGGCCTCGCTGGCATTGAGGTGACCAACCTGAACTTTGAACAAGGAGCTGTCCGTGCGACAGGTTCGGCAGGTATCAACCTCAAGGGCGCACGCCCTGTGCTGACAGCCACCATCCGCACAGGTGATATAATCATTGATTCTTACCTGCCAGCCGGGACCGCCCCGATCACGACGCAAAGCAGCAGTGGCACATCCAGTTCGGGATCAGGTACAGGTTCAGGATCTGGTTCTTCCGGTGCACCGTGGCCAAACGATCCAATTGATCTTGGCGCATTGAACGAACTGGACGCGCAAATCCAACTGCAATCATCGGCAATGAAATATGATGCCATCACAGTAACAGATGCGATTGTCAATGCGACGTTGGCAGGTGGCGTGCTTAAAATTGAGACCATATCCGGGGGCCTGTTTGGTGGTGCCGTCGGCATCACCGGTGTGCTGGATGCCCGAAACGTACCCACGTTCGATACCAACATCAAATTCAACAACGGCCAAGTGGGCACCTTGCTGGCGACCCTGACCGGCGAAAAATCCGCCACAGGCACCATCAGTCTGGACAATACGTTCGCGGCCAATGGCCGTAGCGTGGCTGAGATGGTCTCTGCGCTGGATGGCAGTGGATCATTCGCTATCCAGAAATTGGATGTGAAAAATAGCGCCGCAGGCACACCGCTCGCCGGGTTTATGGAACTGTTCCTGAACTTTGGTCGAATCGGAGCAGGTCAGGACGTGGATGGTCTAGCTGATGTGTCGGGATCATTTGCCATGAATGATGGCGTGGCGAAAATTCAGAAATTCGACCTGCTATCGGGTTTTGGTAATGGCACAGCCACCGGGTCCGTGGATTTGGGGCGCTGGATCATGGATGTGAACGGCTCGGTTAAGCTGACCCAGAATCTGCTGACTGCATTACTGGCAAAATCCACCGGCGCGTTGGAGACCCTGCCATTCAGTATTACAGGGCCGCTGGACAATCCTGACGTTACTTTGGAAACCGGTTCTCTGCTAACGGGTGGCGGTGATGGTTCGCTTATCCCCGGTCTTGATAAACTGGATGAAAAGTTACCCGGTCTTGGCAACGTCCTGCAAGGCATCCTCGGCGGTGGATCGAACGAAGCACCGGCACAGCCTTCAACAAACGATGACGGTTTGCCTGAACCGCAACAGCAGCCGGCACCTGAGCCTCAGAAGTTAAAACCGGCCGATCTTCTCAATCAGCTTCTTCAGTTCTAGAATTTTTCAGCACATATACGCGGATGGCGCTGGACAGGTTTCCGGTTCGCGTTTCGTCGATATCTGTAATCAGTTGATTAAGCGATATTCGTCGGTCACCAGCGATCTGCTTCAACCGATCCCAAAACGCACTTTCCACCGATACACTGGTGCCATGACCGGCGATTTGAACCGACCGCTTTTTAATCAATGTATCATCAATCATGTCGACAACCCCTGTCTACAATCTTTGGCAAAACTCACTAACGCATCGACACCTTCCTGCCAGTTCTGTTCCTCGGTGCGGCCCGATGCCTTACGGGGCTTAAAGTTATGATCGCCATCTTCCAACCAATGGAGTTGGATGGTTTCGGACAAGGTGTAGCCAGCCACATCGTCCACATTGCCCAGCGTATCACGCGTGCCCTGAATGATCAGCGTTGGTGTGGGTATGGTGAGCAAATGATCCACGCGCAACTTCTCGGGGCGTCCAGCGGGATGAAACGGATACCCAAGGCACACAAGGCCGTCCATTTTTGATTCCGACGCCAGCATGCTCGCCACACGGCCACCCATGGACTTGCCACCGATGATGACTGTGGCATCCGAATTCCGTTGATGCACATGGTCAATGACGCCCTGCCATGTTTCGAGCAGAACCGCCATGGTGTTTGGGGGGCGCTTCTTACCGGTTTCGCGACGTTCCGCCATATAGGGAAATTCAAACCGCACACAGCTCAATCCGGCGGCCGCTATACCACCAGCGAAGAACTCCATGAACGGGCTATCCATGGGTGCGCCTGCCCCATGGCCTAAGACAACGGTGGTTGAGGCATCGGCTGGCCCACTGGTCATCAGGTTATCCATGGTCACTTTTTCCGCTTCGGGTCTTGCATCAAGAGAGATTTCCGCCCATATCTTCGGCGCATTATTACGCACTTACGTGCAGACTGAAAACAGAGAGTATTTGTGACCATGACACAAGAAACGTTTACATTTCAGGCAGAGGTCGGGAAGCTTCTCAATATTGTGGCCCGTTCCCTATACAGCCACAAAGAGGTTTTTCTGCGAGAGCTGATTTCAAACGGATCAGACGCTTGTGACAAGCTGCGCTATGCGGCGCTGACCGACAAGAAAATGGCTGCCATCGCAGGCGAAACCTATCAGATTGATCTGACGATCGAGAAAAAGAAGAAAACCCTGACGGTTTCCGACAATGGCATTGGCATGAGTCGGGATGATCTGAACGAGTTACTCGGCACCATCGCCAAATCCGGCACCCAGGCCTTTGCCGAACAGCTGAGCGGCGACAAGGATGCCGACATGTCACTGATTGGTCAGTTTGGAGTGGGTTTCTATTCGGCCTTCATGGTCGCCGATAAAGTGGAAGTACGCACCCGCCGCGCCGGTGAAGACAAATCATGGCTGTGGGAATCCGACGGTAAAGGCACCTATACCATCGAAGAGTCGGACCGCGCCACCTGCGGCACCGATATCATCATGCACCTGTCGGCCAAGGAAAAAGAGTTTCTGGAACCTGAGCGTATTCGCAATGTGGTAAAAACCTATTCAGATCACGTTGGCGTGCCGGTGAACATGGTCAATGGCGATGACATTGAAACCCTGAATTCCGCTTCGGCTCTTTGGGTACGTGATAAAAAAGACATCACCGCCGATCAGTACAAGGAATTCTATCATCACGTGGCCCACGCCTTTGATGAGCCATGGTTGACCATGCATAATTCTGTGGAAGGTGTGCTGTCATACAAGAGCCTACTGTTCATCCCCACCATGCAACCGTTTGATCTGTTCAATCCGGAACGCAAAGCCAATATCAAACTGTATGTGAACAGAGTGTTCATCACCGACGATTGCGATGAACTGGTGCCCTCATACATGCGGTTCCTGCGCGGTGTTATCGATTCCGAAGATATCAGCCTGAACATCAGTCGCGAAATGTTACAGCGCGATCCCATGCTGGCAAAAATCCGCAAGGGTGTGATCAAACGGGTACTGGGTGAGCTGAAAAAGAAGGCCGACAAAAAGCCTGAGGAATTCGCCACGTTCTGGGCATCTTTTGGGCCCGTGATCAAAGAAGGCTTATACGAAGACTTCGAAAACCGAGACAAGATTCTGGAAATCTGCCGGTTTCGTACCACAGAAAATGACGGACTTTCTACGCTGGCCGACTATGCGGAACGCATGAAAGATGGTCAGGATTCCATCTATTTCATCACAGGTGAAAATGAAGAATCCGTAGCCCGCAGCCCACAGCTGGAAGGCTTCCGCGCCAAGGGTATCGAAGTCCTGTTGTTAACCGATCCTATCGACGATTTCTGGATGCAGTCTGTAACTGAATTTCAGGAAAAGTCCTTCAAATCCGTAACCCGCGCTGGTGGCGATCTGGATAGTATGGGCAAAGATGCCAAAGAGGGTGGCGACGGTGCGGACAAGAAAGACGATACCCCCGGCATGGACGGTCTGGTGGCACGTATCAAAGTGGCACTTGGTGATGCGGTCAAGGATGTGCGTTCATCATCCCGCCTGACTGACAGCGCGGTGTGTCTGGTCGCCGATGATGGCGACATGGATATGAATCTGGAGCGCATTTTGAAACAGCATAAACAAGCCGGTTTCGAAAGTGCCACACCTCGCATTCTGGAACTCAACCCCAAACATCCACTAGTCTCCAAACTGGCCGATGCGGCGGCTGAGTCAACCGAAGCCAACCCGGTTATTGATGATGCTGCGCACATGCTGCTGGATCAGGCTCGGATTCTGGAAGGCGAGAGCCCGCTTGACCCCACTGCATTTGCCCGGCGGGTATCACAGATTATGGAAAAGGGACTTAGTCTTTAACGAGGTCTTGAACATTGCCTGTTCACATGAGTTCACAAAAATGCTCTAAGCCGTTGATATTACGCAAAGCCACCTTCACAAATTGAGTCAATTTGCTCGGGTTTTGCTTTAATTCTCTAAATTCAGGGCGGCGGCACCAATAATGCGGCCGCCCGATACCTCCTGCACCAAAATAGCGTAGCCCAGTGGTTCGCCGGTTACCGCTTCGGGTACCTTGTACACAAGGCTCTTCGCCATATTGTTCCAGCGCCCGATCCGTTCGAAAGACCGGACGACGTTGCGGTGCTCCAGGGATCGCCCGGCGTTCTCACCGCGGGTTACTTCTGAGGCGGCCCGACGCATATAGGTGACCATCAACACATCAGCATCAGCATCACCCACCACACCTTCACTGGCACTGGCACTGGCACCAATCTGGATGTTCGCAATGCGGGTATTATCCATCACAATAGACACAGGAATGCGAGGGACTTCTAGTGCTGCGGTATAGCCATCATTGATTTGTCCGTCGCGGGAACCGGGGGTGTCGAATACCCCCTGAAAGACCATTTGCGGGGTATAGATGGTGCGATTTTTCAAACTGACGCCATAGGCCCGCTGGCGCTTGGTATTCTCAGGCCGAGCAAAAGGATCAGCCCAACCGATGTAATCCCAGTAATCCACATGATAGGCCAGCGCGAGAATATCGTCGCGGTCAACCAGCGTGCTCAGCTTCGCCTCGGCGGGTGGACATGACGAGCACCCTTCTGAGGTAAACAGCTCGATAACGGTGACGGGACGGGACGGATCGGGGCTCTCAGGCAATGAAACAGCCGCAGCCGAGTCGAACCAGAACACACCCAATACAGCGAGTATCATAACCAGAATTACCGGTGGCAGAGTATTATTCATGCCAGACCATAAACCGGAACCGTTTCCGACCCAAATCACATGGTGGTGAAGGGCCGTGTTCGCTGGACAAATATTGACTGGTCAGTCAGAAGATAATAGAACGTGACACAACCTATAACGCTTAATTCTGGAGCCCGCCATGAACGTAGATAAAGTTACCCAATTTGAAGTCAATGGCCCCGCTCGTGAAGGCCTTGTGGAATGGGACGCCATGAACCCAGCGGATCTGGAATCAGGTGAGCCTGTGCAGCGCGGGTACTTTTATTACAATGATGAGGCCTCAGGTTTTATGGCCGGGGTCTGGGACTGCACCCCATTTGTTGGAAAAATAGAAGCCTATGCAGTAGACGAATTCATGTATGTTCTGGAAGGTTCCGTCACCATGGAACTGGAAGGCGGCACATCAACAACCATTTCGGCTGGTGAGAGCTTCATTATTCCCAAAGGCCTTGTGTGCAAGTGGGTTCAGACAGAATACATGAAAAAATTCTTCGTGATTTCAACGAACGAAGATGGCCCCGTACACAACAATCCAGCCGAGTTCGGAATCATGTGCCCCAAGATTACCGACCCGACGGAACCTATCATCAATCAGGACCCCAGCCGCATCATCGGTGCGATACCTGAGCAACAGAACCACATCTATTACAAAGATGCTTCAGGCAAATTCAGCGTGGGCATCTGGCATAGTGATCCGTTTGAGCGTCCGGTTTTTGAATTTGATCACCATGATCTCATGTGCATTGTCAAAGGTGTGGCCACGGTTTCCGATGGTGCCGACAACCGGCATGTGGTTAAACCCGGCGACGGCATCTTCGTACCCAAAGGTGCTCAGTACAAATGGCAGAATGACGAACCCGTCACCAAAGTTTACTGCGCGTTTTTCCCGTAAGAAGCGCCGCTGCCTCACTTACTTGCTGTTCAAATAATCGCTAATCAGGGCGATGAATTCGAACATGATAGCCTGTGCCGTCATGCCTGTAATTTTGGCTTGGGTATCCTTGGATGGAATCATGCACACGATGTCTGCGCCAATGATGTTCATACCGCGCAGGCCGTGAAAAATTTCAAGGCATTCCCACGCCCGCAAACCCCGGTGCAGGGGCTCCAGGTTGGACACCGCCGGTGCTTCGGTCGGGTCCAACACATCCAGATCGAAGGTGATATACAGCGGTGAGTCGCCGACGCGCTCACGAATGATGCGAATGGTTTCCTGGGTCCCGATGCGGAAGAAATCATCCGCCGTGATCAGCTTGTAACCCAGAATGGAATGATTCACGTCCTCTCGGGGTTTGATGGGATTGCCGCGCATGCCCAACTGGATACTTTTTTCCGGGTCCACGTGTTCCTCGACCACGGTATAATGCGCCCAGTGGGCCGCTGATCGTTTGCTGCCCAACCAATGCGGGATATGCTGATAATCATCCCGGTGGGCATCGAAGTGCAGCAGAGCCGTTTTCTCGCCATTCGTCGTCTTCGCCCCTTTACCCGCAATGGCTTTCAGAATTGGCCCCGTGATGGCGTGATCGCCGCCGACCGAAACCGGTCGTGCACCCGCCGCGTCTACGGTTTTATAGTAGGCCTCGATATGCTGCACCGATATATCGTTGACCATGGCTTCGGGCAAAGGCGTGTCACCCAGATCATGGATACGAGAAATTTCCCACGGAATGATGTCGTAATGCTGATGCGCCCGGCGGTACCAACCCGACACATTGCGAATAGCGCGTGGTGCCAGGTGCTGGTCACGTTCCGTCGAGCCATTGCCGGAGCTGTGCGGCACGCCCACCAACGCAATATCACAGTTGTTGGGGTCCTCATCCCATGGGCATTTGAAAAATGTCGGAATCCCCCACCAGTTCCAGGGCTGCATTTCCTTCTTGGCTTGCTCGATATCGAAATCATCCATGGTAGGTTGCTCCCTCAAATACCGCCGGTCATAAACTGTATGGATAGTTTACGCGCTACGAGGCACACTGCAAGAACGCCGCTGACAATGGGATTTCTTTATGAGCGAGCCAAGTAGAAGCACCGACCGCATTGGCCTGGGGATTGCCCTGATGGTGCTGTCTGTAGCGGTCTTCACGTGCATGGACGCGATCATCAAACACGTGGCACAGGCCGGTTACACCACCCCACAAATTCTGTTTTTCCGAAACCTGTTTGCCTTCATTCCCCTGAGCATTCTGATTCACCGCCAGGGCGGATTATCATCATTGGCCACCAAAAAACCCATGGCACATTTGATTCGATCCCTGATCGGATTGACCGCCATGGGATCGTTCTTTTACGGGTACCGGACGCTACCGTTGAGCGAGGCCATTTCCATATCTTTTGCGGCACCGTTGTTTATGACCGCTTTAAGCGTTCCCATGTTGGACGAACAAGTAGGCATCCGGCGTTGGTTAGCGGTTATCGTGGGCTTTGTTGGTGTACTGATTATGGTCAGGCCATCTGCGCACATGGAACCCGCAACACTGGTCATGCTATTTGGCACCGTGTTCTTTTCACTGGCCATGATTGTCGTTCGCCGTCTCAGCGCCACAGAAACTTCATCGTCGATTATCTTTTACTTCACCCTGATGGGTGTTGTTTTGTCTGGGGCGCTTATGCCCTGGTTCTGGATCACACCAAATTTCACCGATCTGATGCTGCTCATTTCCATCGGCATCATCGGCGGCATTGCCCAGATTCTGGTGACCAGTTCTATCAAGGCAGCACCCATCGCCATTCTGGCACCGTTTGAATATACCGCCCTGTTATGGGCCGTTGGGTTCGATATTGTGATCTGGCAAATTTTTCCGTCGTTCTATACGTATCTGGGCGCAGGTATTCTGGTCTCAACCGGTTTGTATATCCTGCACCGGGAAACGCGGCGGGGAACGCGTGCCAGGTTCCCGGCACGGTTTTCGCGTATTCGTGTCTCTATGGGGGAAAGAAAGCGCTGAGCGTGGGAAGTTAGATCGAGTAACGCTCTTTCTGGCTTTCGTCGACCTCAGGCTCGCGAACGACGTTGTCGCGCCACCAGTCCGCATCATTTGCATCATTGGAATCATCATCCATCACCACGTCGGCCCAGCGTTCTTTACGCTGTGCTTTGGTATGATACAGTTTTCGCAGGTCATCCACCCGTATCAGGTTTCGCTGTACAATGTTGGCATTCCGTCTGGCGCCGGTTTTCATATAAACCTCGAACGCTGCACGGAATGCGTCAGTAGCCGAATCCAGATAGTCCTCACGCGTGGTCAATTTACCCAACAGGAACAATGCCGATCCCAGAGTATTCTGGGTTGAGGCCCATTGATGAGGCATGCGATGACGGCGACGAACCGTCAAAGCATTGCGGCAGGCGGTGACGGCTTTTTCCAAAATTCTGGGTTCACGCCGATGTTCGCCCAGCACCTGGGCCGTCAATGCGTAGTTATTCATCACATCGGCCCAACGGTCCGGCGTGTCGAAGCGGGTATAGACCTGCATGGCGGCACAGTATGCCGTAATGGATGATTTGAGCATGTCGGTATCAGCCAGCGCATCGGCCAAATCCAGTTTGTACAGCGACAGGCCAAACTTGTTCTGCGCGATAGCCCATTCGCGCGGCAGGTGACGGCGCGATATAGCCTTGGTGGCGGCCTCGAAAGCATCTGCGGCTTGCCGCATCGCATCATTGTCGTGATTACGTTCGGCGGCCAAATAAAGGATACTACCCAGTTGCTTGTGCGTCATACCCCACAGCATGGCATGATCTTCTTCAGAGATAAGTTCAATGGCGCGTTTATAAAGATCGGTAGAAAACGTGAGCAGTTCGGCCTCATCCAGACGAAGGCAAACCATCGATACCGCGTTCGCCAGACATACCAACAGGTTGGCCCGGTCCTCTTGTGACATGTCGCGTGGTGGACGTTGCGCTGGCGGCGCACCTTCCTCGATGGCGGCTTCCAGATTGGCCTGAACCACGTTGGTCTTGTCCGTTGTGTTGGTTACCACACCCGCCAATACCACCGTATTCAGGAGCGCAATCCATGAATCATCAAGATTGATGGGCAAGGGAAGTTCATTATAGCCGTTGAAGGAGCCCGGCATATCTTCGTCATGCGGAATAGCTGAAACCAGATGCAAATTGGCGGTCTCACTATTCGATGACATGACACCCCAGATCAACAGATCGCCACTGGATGCATGCAGCAACTGACGGCCCTCACCAATGCAGGCCCCAATATTGGCCTTGGCGATCGTTTTCTGCGCAAACGTACCACTGCGACTGAGCATTTTAACCCGAATACCGTCACATTGTCCCAACACCGTAGCCACAGAGCGCGTAAAGGCCGGTCCACTAGGGCCGTGGAAAGGTACGATACGAACCTCAATAAAGCTGGATTTGTTGCCAACGAAGTTGAGGATACGATCAAGCCAACCCTGACCGAGTGGCGGCTTTACGGGAACTGCTGGCACTGCGGGCCCATGAACATTTACGGCGGGTAACATCGGGCTCCCGGGCGCATCCTGATCAACCAATTCCACGGTGACCTTGCCGACAGCTGTGGCACTTAGTGTGCGTAGGCCGCCATTCATAACGCCTACTTCACCAAAACGATCCGATTTCTCAAGCACTTCGATTTCAACATTGCCATGCGCCGTATCCTTTGAAAGGGCCACCCTGCCTTTCAATATGACATATCCATCACGACCGGGATCACCTTCATGGAAGATGATCTCACCGTCTTCAAAAGATTTCTTGTTTCGCGCCACGTAATGCTCCGCCGCACAGAGCCGAATAAGCTCCGCACAAAGTTAACCTGTATGGTTAACTTTACCCACAGAGTGGTAAATAAATGGTTGTTTTTTAAGGAACTTATCCAGCCTGATTACGAGATGGCACGCTCATACAAAGCATCATGAAGCGCCGAAAATACTGAATCCCAATTGCCCGGTGTGACCTGCCTGAATAACCGCATAGACGGATACCACACGGACGCTGGTTGGTCATCATCCGCTGAATGCCAGCGCCAATCAGATGTGTAGGGCAATAAAACCCAGGTTTCCTTGCCCAACGCCCCCGCCACGTGTGCCGTGGCGGAATCCACACATATAATCAGGTCCAACTACTCAATTGCCGCCGCTAGATCGGCCAGATCAGTCAATCGCGACCCCACATCGGACAACAATGCATCGCACGCCTCGGCCTCACGGTCTGCTGCCCGCTCCCCAGTTTGCAAACTGAAGGCTGTCACGCCCGGAATGGCTAAAACCTCGATCAGCCTGCTCAACGGACATGAACGGTCCACCGCGCCTTTCGATGGTACCCCCGGTGACCAGCACAAGCCGGTCCGCATTTGTCGCCCATGCGACGGCGGCAGTTGAATCGTGCTCTGTTCTGGTGGCTTGAGGTAAGGCACCGTGCTGGCAAGGGTATCATCACCCGGTGCCAGGACGTGCGGCAAGCTCATGATCGGGATCTGTACGTCGTAAGGCGGCAGCTGGCCACCCAACATCACCACCTTGTCCACGCCCGGCATGGCAGCGATTAACCTTGATACCTTGGCGTGGCACTCAACCACGATGTTGGCTTTACGCTCTTTCACCAACGGGATGTAGCGAGCGAACTGTAAAAGATCACCCAGGCCGCCTTCCTGACGGATTAGAATGGTCTTGCCATCCAGCGCAGAGCCATCCCAGCGGGGTTTTTCGGAATCATCGACAGGAGGCACCTGCGGCAGACGGTGCCGCCATTCGAACTCCTCGAACCCTTTGGTCAATTCTCCCTTCATCATCAGGGTCGTGCCCAGATCCATGTGGCAAGCAGCATAGTCATTGCGTAGTGTCAGAGCGCTTTCAAAACAGGTCTGCGCCTTCTCACTGTCACCGGCGTCACGCAGGGCCAGGCCCAGATTATAAACAGCTTCGGGTGATTTCGGGGCCATACGAACCGCCTTGGACAACGATACAATTGCCTGATTGAAATGGCTCATGACCCGTAGCGTATTGCCCAGATTGGAAAGCACACCAGCGTCATTGGGTTTCAACACCAAAGCCCGGCGATAACACGTGATTGCGGCAGCCAGTTTGCCTTGCGCACGCAAACACACACCCAAATTGTTGTATATGTCCGCATTCGCAGGATTCAGGTTCAGCGCACGGGAGTACGCCGATACAGCTTGATCAAATTCACCCCGACGGTGCAGATCAATGGCCAGAGCGAAGACCCGTGCGGCTTCCCGATCACGTAACGAAGGCCCGCTTTCCGGACGTTCACTTAAGGGCGTTTCTGAGGATGGATCCGCCGGTGGCGTTTCTGCGTCCGTTGCCCCAGCGACAGTAGCTGTCACAGTGGGCTTCCTGATCACAGGTTTTCTAGGCGAAACAATTTTTGGTTTTCGAGCCACGGATTACCCCACTATTTAGCGTGCACCAGCCATTATGGTTGCGGGGACTGGATATTACAATATATCCAGTACGCTTTCAGGCGGACGACCGATCCGGGCCTTGTCATTTGCCAGAACAATAGGTCGCTCAATAACGCTTGGGTTCTTCACCATGGCCCGGATCAATTCCGCATCAGATAACGCCGGATCATCAAGGCCTGCTTCCGCGGCTTCTTTTTTTCGCATCAATTGCCGCGGACTCATGTCCAGCTTGGACAATATATCCCGCAATCCTTCTTCATCCGGTGGCGTGTCCAGATACGTCACAATATTGATCTCGCCACCACGGTCTTCAAGCAGCTCTAGTGTTTGCCGAGATTTCGAACACCGGGGATTGTGAAGGATTGTCACACTCATATGGTCACCTTGATCGTTGGGTTGGGAAGCTGTGGGGAAATAGTGGATACGTACCGAACTTTATGGCCTTGCGGGCGATGGGTCAAATTTCTTCATAACGCATATTCGCCAACACATCCTCTGGCGTTTCTGCATCAATGATACGTTGTGCAAGGTCATATCGGAAACCCGCCCGAGCCATGGCGGCGAGCGATTTTTCGCGCTTGGCATCGCGTTTGCCCGGTTCAGCGAACGGCCCGAACCGCCGCCTGCGGGCAAATTGAATGGCCGCTTCTGTTTCCGCATTACCGTCCTGTTCGCCGGTACTGGTCAATGCGCCCTGAATCACCTGTGTCGGAACCCCTTTTGCAGAAAGCTTCGCCATAACCATTCGATTGCTGTTGCCGCGCGCGCGCAAAGCCCGGACTTTGGTCTCCGCATACGCGTTATCATCCAAAAGCCCTGATTGCAGGTACCGTTCGACAATTTCATCAACCCAGGTAATGCCCTCCTGCTCATCCGTTTCGTGATGATGGGCTGATCTCAGCACTTTCCGGACCAGCACCCGGCGAAGATTCTCTGAAGAACTAGCATATCGTTGCAGGTGATAAAGTGCTGCATTTTGCAGATAGGTCATGGATATCTTGCGGGGCTCGCGCTTTTTTTTCTTAGCGGGCCCAGACACAGACACAGCTTGTTCCTTAATATCGTCGTATTCCGGACTCAACGCGCTTCCTGACTTTGCAATTTCCACGGCATCGGGTACAAACCATCAACCCTATATATCAGTAACGGCCCGCATGACACCACTCCCCACCCACAACTGGATCGGACTTTGGACGCTTTATTGTCGCGAGGTCCGCCGGTTCATGAAAGTTTACACCCAGACGCTGGCGGCACCCTGTGTCACCACACTGTTGTTTCTGGCCGTGTTTGCATTGGCGCTGGGCGGGTTGGACCGCCAGGTAATGGGCATGCCTTTTGTGGAATTTCTGGCCCCCGGCCTGGTCATCATGACCGTCGCCCAGAATGCCTTCGCCAATACATCATCATCCATCGTGGGTGCCAAGATCCAGGGCAACATTGTAGACATCCTCATGCCGCCCTTTACAGCCAATGAGCTGACCATGGGTATTGCACTTGGTGGGACCACACGCGGTATTATGGTCGGTGCGACCGCTGGCCTGGCCATGAGCCTGTTTGTAAATATGCAAATTCATCAGCTGTACTTCATTGTGTTCTTCGGGGCCGCAGCCTCCCTGATGATGGCATTGATCGGCATTATGGCCGGTATTTGGTCGGAAAAATTCGACCATATCTCAGGCGTCACAAATTTCGTGATCATGCCACTGTCGTTCTTGTCCGGAACGTTCTATTCCATCGATAGCCTGCCCGAAGCCGCACAAACCCTGGCCCACCTCAATCCGTTTTTCTATATGATTGACGGATTTCGGTATGGTTTCATCGGTCAGTCAGACGCCAACCCAATGACGGGGGTCTTGGTGCTTTGCGGTGTGAATGCGGTTCTTTGGATGATGTGTCACCGCATGTTTGCGACCGGCTATAAGCTAAAATCCTGATTTTAGGCGACGAGTCCGCACATGCCCGTTGACACGTAAGGGGGCAATCACGATAATCCCCGGCTCTCCCGGATACTGGCCCCATGCACGGTGCATGGCGTCATCCGGGGTTTGTTGTTAGAGGAGACGATTGTGATTTCTAACCTTATGCCCACGTACGCCAGAACAGACATCGCCTTTGAGCGCGGTGAAGGAGTTTACTTGTTCGACGACGCCGGGCGACGATATCTGGACTTTGCAGCCGGTATCGCGGTGGACTCACTTGGCCATTGTCACCCTCACCTTGTTTCGGCGCTGACCGAACAGGCTGGCAAGCTGTGGCACACCTCCAACCTGTTCCGAATTCCGGGTCAGGAGAAACTGGCTGACCGCTTGGTCGCCAACACGTTTGCTGATTCTGTGTTTTTCAATAACTCAGGCGCTGAAGCCATTGAAACGGGCATCAAGATGATGCGGCGTTATCACCATGATAATGGTGCACCTGAGCGCTATCGCGTGATCTGTTGCACCGGCGCGTTTCATGGCCGAACACTGGCAACGATTGCCGCTGGTGGTCAGGAGAAACACCTGGCTGGGTTCGGTCCCGTCGTCGATGGTTTTGACCATGTGGCGTTTGGTAATCTGAACGAGCTGCGCGCGTCCATTACACCTGAGACGGCTGGTATTCTGGTCGAACCCGTACAGGGTGAAGGCGGTATTCGCCCGGCACCCGACGGTTACCTGAAGGGTCTTCGCGATGTGGCCGATGAATTTGGCATCCTGTTGATGTTTGATGAAGTTCAATGTGGCGCGGGACGTACCGGCAAGTTTTTTGCCCATGAGTGGTCTGGTGTTACGCCCGATGTGATGGCCGTTGCCAAAGGCCTGGGAAGCGGTTTCCCGGTCGGTGCTTCATTGGCTGTTGAAAAAGTGGCTTCCTGTTTGGTGGCTGGTACTCATGGCACAACGTTCGGCGGCAATCCACTGGCTATGGCTGCGGCTAATGCTGTTCTGGACGTGATGCTGGCCGATGGCTTTATGGATCACGTCACGCGTATCGCTCAATATTTGGCAAAATCCATGACCGGACTTGTCAGTGAGTTTCCTGAACTGTTCGAAGAAATTCGCGGCCAGGGCCTTATGGTGGGTTTGAAGTGCGTCAAAGACGGCCAGAACGCCGCTATTTGCGCCAAGCTAACCGAACTCGGCATGCTGACGGTGCTGGCTGGTGACAACGTTCTGCGCCTGGTGCCACCGCTGATCATTGAAGAATCCCACGTGGACGAAGCCATGGTATTCCTGCGCGAAGCATGCCAGGCCATTCAGGGCGGAGACTGAACCATGGTAACTCAACCAGAACAGGCCACTGAACTGGCCACTGAACAGACCAGTGAACAGACCAGTGAACCAAGCGATATCCGGCACTTCCTTGACTTGGACAGGCTGGACACCGCTACCTTGCGCGGGATCCTCAACACCGCTCATGAATACAAAATCGGCAACAAGGATTACCAGCCGTTGCACGGCGAAATCCTGGCCATGATCTTCGATAAACCATCCATGCGTACACGCGTGTCGTTTGAGGTTGGTATTCGTCAATTGGGCGGCGAAGCAATTATGCTACCCGACAATGAAACCCAGTTTGGGCGCCGGGAATCGGTGGCCGATACGGCACGGGTTCTGTCACGATACGTGGACGCTATCATGGTGCGAACAGATGATCAGACCAAGCTGCATGAACTGGCAGAATACGCGACAGTGCCAGTGATCAACGGCCTGACCGATGACACGCACCCCTGTCAGATCATGGCTGATATTATGACCTTTGAAGAACACAGGGGCGACATTACCGGTAAAACCGTGGCCTGGTGCGGTGACGGTAACAATGTAACCGCCAGCTGGGTTCATGCCGCCGCACAGTTTCATTTTACCTTGCGCATTGCCACACCCGACAGCCGCCGGGTTGATCCCGCCATCATCGCCTGGGCTCGCGCGCAGGGTGCCGATATCGTGGAAACGAACGACCCCGTAGTCGCCGTCAGTGGAGCCGATGCTGTCATTGCCGACACATGGATTTCCATGGGCGATGAGGAAGCCAACGTGCACAATCTGTTCATGCCTTATCAGGTCAACGAGGCATTGATGGCCGAAGCCGACAAAGAAGCCATTTTCATGCACTGTCTGCCAGCGCACCGCGAAGAAGAGGTTACCACCGGCGTGATCGATGGCCCACAATCCGTGGTCTTTGATGAAGCGGAAAACAGGCTGCATGCTCAAAAAGGCATTCTGGCCTGGAGCCTGATCGGCTAAGCGTGACCAACGATCCAACCCCCGTCGACATTGGGGCCGAAATCAAGGCTGCTGAAAGTCATGCCTTCAAGGCTTGGCCAGCCGAGGCATGTGTAGGCTTGGGTGGCTGGGTTCAGCGCCGCACCCCCGGCGCCCGAACCCGGCGCACAAATTCCGTCTGCGCCAATGCATTGTCGGATGGATACGATGTTGATGATCTGATCATCCAGGTCGAGGCGTTCTACCGCCTACACAATCTACTGCCCCGGTTTCAGATTTCACCCGCCGTAGAACCATCTGATCTGGATGCTAGGCTTGAGGCACGCGGCTATACGTTGGAAGCCCCGACCCTTGTTCAGTGGGCCAAAAGTACCGATGTTCAAAACGCCACACCCGAGGCAGGCGATCTTCACAACGTGGATACCCGGTCAACGGGCTGGAATACCGTGCACCGGGATGCATCGATCAGCGACGAAGATTTATCCGCCCGTAACGCCATCATTGATCGCATCACCGCAAAAAAAGCCCTGATGCTGGTAGAGCAGGATGGTCAAGCAGCCGCCATAGGGCTTGGTGTGTTCGAGGGCGGATGGTGCGGAATATTTTGCATGCATACCCTGTCCTTGTACCGTCGACGCGGGCTGGCCGACCGGGTTTTAGCGTTGTTGGTGGACTGGACCGAACAGCAGGGTGGCACAAATCTGTACCTGCAAGTAGAACAGGACAACACCATCGCCCAATCATTCTATGCCGCGCGCGGGTTTACCACCGCCTACGGCTACCATTACCGAACGCTGTTCAACTGACGAGAATTTCAATGACCGAGACTGTGACCCAAACCCCCACATTCACCGATAGCGTTCAGCACTTTCAGGTCGAAGGCCCCGGCTTGCGTGGCAGAATGGTTCGGATCGGACCGGCCCTTGGACAGGCGCTGGACGCTCATGGTTATCCGGATGCCGTAGCACGGCTATTGGGCGAAACGGTGGCGGTTACGGTCGCGCTGGCCAGTGCGCTTAAATACGATGGTGTCTTTACCTTGCAAGCTATCGGAGACGGCGCGGTTCAGACTCTAATGGCCGATATCACCAGCGATGGCGCGTTCCGCTGTTATGCCCGGTTCGATGACGACAAATTGGATGAGGTTTTAAAAAATGATGCCGACCCATCTCTACCCCGTCTCATGGGGGCTGGCCATTTGGCATTTACCGTTGATCAGGGCGCAGACACTGAACGATATCAAGGCATTACGGAGTTAACCGGCAGCACCCTTGCTGATTGCGCCCACCATTATTTCCGCCAGTCCGAACAGCTACAAACCGCCATGGTTGTTATGTGTGACCCGGACGTGCGGTCCGCTGGCGCGATCATGCTGCAACAATTGCCCGAAGAAAACGAGCGGCCTGTGGATTTGGGTGAAGAGGTGGAAGAATCTGAAGAATGGCGCCGGGCGGTGATCCTGATGAGCAGCCTGAAATCATCCGAGCTATTGGATGACACCCTGCCACCATCTGATCTGCTATTTCGCCTATTCCATGAAGATGGCGTGCGCCTGTTCGATGCAAACCACATCCGTAACCAGTGCCGGTGTTCCGAACAAAAGGTGCGCGGCACGCTGAAATCCTTTCCCCGCCATGAAATTGACGCAATGCATGAGGATGGTGTGGTGACGGTCACCTGTGAATTCTGTATGGTAGATTACGTCTTTGATGGTGCCGCCCTGGACACCCTGTTTGCCGAAACGGATACCTGATACATGCTTAAGAAAATTCTGAAGACATTTATGGTCGTGATCATGTTGAGCGGCCTCACCGCCTGCGTCAGTGAATCCCGTCAACTCTTTCCCGATGTGACGTTTACGCATCTACCCGGTATTCAGATGGCGGTTAGCGACATAACCATCGAGCAGCGATACAAATCGCCCATGACGGCAGAATATGCCGATCATCGTATCCCCCTTAGCCCACAAACAGTCATGACCCGCTGGCCCGGTGATCGGATTTCCCAGACAGGTGGGGAAGCACGCGCTAAATTCATCATCATGGATGCCAGCGTTAAGGAATATGGACTGGACATCGACGGTAACTTCACGGCCTATTTCACCGATGAACAGGCCTTACGTTACGAAGCAACGGCCGAGGCCATGTTCCAGATATCCAGTAATGACGGCAACACCCATGGCAAAGTCCGTGCACGGGTGAAACGCTCCGTCACCGTGCCGGAAAATGCTTCGCTGAACGAACGAGACAAAATTCTATTTGATTTGACCGCTGCCCTGACACGAGAATTCGACGTTCAAATGGAACAGGAAATCCGCAAGTATTTGGGTGCGTGGCTACCCTAGATAACCACCCGGTCCCGATCAGCTTCTATCTCATTGGCCCCCATCTCGCGGGCATAACGATGACCGGCGAAGACGGCTTGAGCGATGATATGGGGCGCCGCGCAGTCGCCAATGCGTTCTACCGAGACAATACCAGCGTCCCGTAACCGGTCCAGATCGGACGTGAGATCAAGATAGAGATCCTCGTTCGGCTCGCGTGATGTGACCGGCACGAATGTCTTGCAGGCGCGCGTCTGCTCGCGACCTGTATAACCACAGATAATCGTCACCTGATCGCCATCAAACTTGATCACACTGTGAGACGTTATCAAATCAATGCCCATTTCCATGACCTGGGTCTGAATGCGGCCCTGTTCAAGGGTGGCATCGGTGGACGGCGACAGGTTGGCTGAACTGGTTACCAGCAGCACGTCATGACCCGCCGCTTTCAATTTCTCAGCAATCACGCCACCCATATAGAAATGATCATCGTCATAGACCACCACAGGTCCGGTAGCATCTGCGCCCGCCATCACATCATCAACGCTCATCACGCCGTCCAGATCACACCCGTCCATGGCGGCGGGGGTATAGCGACCCCGGCCGTCACGTCGCCAATGGGCACCGGTGGCGATGCACACGTGCTCAAACCCGAATTCCAGCACCTGTTCGGCGTCCAGTTTACTTTCCCGGTAGATGTCCACGTTGGGCATTTGAATCAATTGCTGTACCCGGTAATCGCGCACCCGAGACCATTCGCTCAATCCCGGCAGGCTGCTTTCCGCATTGACCCGACCGCCCAGCTCTGATGTAGCTTCGGCCAGCACCACGTCGTAGCCACGATGACCCAGTATACGTGCCGCTTCCAACCCGGCCGGACCAGCGCCCACGACCAGAATTTTTTCTTCGGCATGGCGCGGGCTGACTTTTTCCGGATGCCATCCACGACGCCATTCCTCACCACGGGTGGGATTCTGTGTACAACGCAACGGCACCGAATTGCCGTTACCCCAGATACAGATATTGCAGCCAATGCATTCGCGAATATCGTCCGTGCGGCCTTCGTCGATCTTGGTGGGGATAAACGGATCAGCAATAGATGGTCGCGCAGCACCAATCAAATCAAGCACGCCGCGTTTAACCTGACCGACCATGGTATCGGGGCTGGTAAACCGGCCCACACCCACAACGGGCTTGTCGGTAACCTGCTTAACAAAGCTGACGTATTGTTCCTGGGCAGCTTCGGGGGCGAAACGAGATGTTCGAGCGTCGGCTTCAAAATTAGCCAAATTGACATCCCACAAATCAGGTACATCGGCGAGGTATTCCACCAGTTCGCGGCCCTCACCATCAAAGGTAATGCCCAGATCACGATCCAGATTATCCACCGCAAACCGAAAAGCCACCGCGCAACTATCGCCAATGGCTTCTTTGGTATCGATCAGTAATTCACGGATCAGGCGTGCGCGGTTCTCAAAACTGCCGCCATATTCATCGGTGCGGGTATTTTCCACACGCGACAGGAACTGGGCGGGAAGGTAGCCGTGCGCCGCATACACATAGACAATATCGTAGCCTGACCGTTTGGCCCTGAGCGCTGCATCCCGGTGCCATTTTCTCAAGTTGGCGATATCCGTTTTATCCATGGCCTGGGTCTGTCCCACGCCGTGCCACGCAGGCATGCTGGTGGGGGCCAGGGAGTTCTCACGGGTCAGCTGGTTGCCGGATGCGAACCCGCCATACCACAGTTGAACCCCGGCCAGTGCACCATGACGATGCACGCCTTCGACCATTTTGCTCATGTTGTTCACGTCACCCTCATCCCACAAGGTACATTGCGGATACGGGTCTTCGTTGGCGGAGGGGTGGATGGAACAGTATTCCGTATTCACCACACCCCAACCGCCCTCGGCGGTCATTTCGCGCATTTTGTTCACGGTATTGGGGCGCGTGTAGCCCATACCGGTACAATGCGGCACCTGATAGAACCGGTTTTTGGCGGTTACTGGGCCGATTTTTATGGGCTCAAACAGAATATCGTAGCGCGGGTCGCGAGTCATGGCTGGAACTCCCTTGAATTCAGGAATTTTAGAACAAGGGCCACCCCTGCGTATATATCGAATACGGGCTACAAGGATGAAAAAATCTATGCCACCTATGCAGAAGGTCGTCCACGTTCCCGGTGCAGAATGTACAGCCCGCTGCCAATGATCAGGCTACTGCCCGCCAGGGTCCAGCTATCGGGGATATCGCCCCAGACCGCGAAACCAATGCCGATACCCCAAATCAGACTAAAGTATTTGAATGGTGCCAGTGTGGTGACCTGGGCATGGCGGTATGCGATGATCGTAAACAACTGCGCCAGACTGACCATAACGCCGGTTATCGCGAACAGATACCAGTCCCCCAAATCAGGCATTACCCAACCAAAGGGTATGGTGGCAGTACCGGATATCGTTACCGCCACCAGGGCGTAAAACAGAATGCCTGTGGGATGATCCTGACCGGCCAGCGTGCGCGTGGTTATATCGCGTACAGCGCTTAGCAAGGCCGAGCCAAGAGGTAACAACAACACCCACTGCATGGCCCCGAAGCCGGGCCGGAAAATTACAATGACACCGATGAACCCGACGGTGACGGCAGACCAGCGGCGCCAACCCACATGCTCGCCTAGAAACCGGGGTGCCATGGCGGTAACGATCAGCGGTCCGGCAAAGCTCACAGACATAGCCGTTGCCAAAGGCAGGTACTTCAAAGCCGAGATGAATGCTACCGTGGTGCAGACCACCGTCAGCGCCCGCAGTAACTGCAACCGCCCGTTGGTTACACGCAGCACACCGATACCACCCTGCCGCCATATCAAGACGCCCGTGAACAGCAAGGCGATAATACCGCGGATGGTCATGATCTCGCCAGTGGGGTATGCCCCGGTCATCCATTTGATAACCGCGTCCTGTGCCACGAACAGAAAGCCGGCAAGCAAGGTGCAGGCGATACCGCGATACTGATCGGGTATGGAAAAACGCAAATGCGGACTCCGGTCTGGCGGGATTATGCAATCGAGCGAGAACTCTACCCTAATTCGTCGGTAATATCCCGCGCGATATAAGCTGGTCAGCGGTCCTTAATGCTTTGTCGTCCATGCCGCGCGCGTACACGTGGCGTTGTTGAATGGCCCAGTTGTAACCCGGTTCAGCGGCTAACCCGACCCACCTGTAGGCCCGCACCCGGTCCTTCGTTCCGCCAATACCACGGGCTGCAAATTCCGCCAGCGTCATGCGCGCCACCGCGTCGCCTGAACGGGCGGCAATCGTGTACCACCACACAGCGCCCGGTACATCAACTGGTGTGCCGATTCCCCGGTACAGCATATCGGCTAGCGAGGTGATGGCATCCGGGTGCCCTTTTCCGGCGGCCTCGTGCCACATCATCAGCGCCGTTTCATAGTCGCCACCATCATAGGCCTCAAGCCCGTCAGCGAAGGCCTCGGCACCATTCCGGTCATCCGCGTGAACCGGTAATGCCAATATGAGCAGAAGGATAAAGCTGATTAATTTCATGGCTCTAGCATGACATCAAACCAAATAATTCGCGAATCACACTTCGGTTACAATCGCCAGTAACCCCTATGGGAATAGATCAACAGGGATCAGGCCCGTGGTGATGGCATACAGCAGGGCTGAAACGCTGAACACAGAAAACAGGGTCGTGATCAAAATACAGGCTGATGCCCGTTCCACCCAAAAATCGTACTGTTGCGCCAGCACGAACACATTGGTTGCTGTTGGTAATGATGCCAGCAGCACAGCGGTAAACACCCATGTGGCGTCGAAATGGCCAACCCAGCTTAAAACCACATACACGATGATCGGGTGCACAATCAGCTTGATCGGTACAATGAAAGAAAGTTCTACCGGCACCCGTTTCAACGGATTCAACGCCAACGTCACACCCATGGCGAACAGGGCGCTTGGTGCCGCCGCCTGCGCCAGATAATCAATCAGGCGTTCCACCGGTACGGGCGGCACGAAATGAATAATGGCCGCGCCAACACCGAGAATCGTGGCAATGATGAAGGGATGAAACAGGATGCTGCGGGCGATTTTCAACATAAGCTGCACAGGACTCCGTTTTTCTGTACCGGCCAGCGCCATCATGGTCGGTGCCACGGTAAAGTGCATCACGTTGTCGAAACAGAATATCAACGCCACGGGTACCGCCGCTTTTTCGCCAAATGTGAGGATCGCTAGACCCGGCGCCATATAACCGATGTTACCATAGGCCCCGGCCAGTCCCTGAATTGTGGAATCCTGAACGCTGGCGCGGCGAACAAGCTTTGCCAGTCCAAAGGTCAGCACGAAGACCGCGAAAGTCGCCGATGTACTGCCCAGCACAAAATCCCAACTGGCCAACTTTTCCACCGGTGTTTTCGATAGCAATTTAAAAAATAATGCGGGCAGCGCCAAATAGATAATGAAAGTGCTGAGCCAACCCATGGCCTCTTTGGATTGATTGGAAAGCCGGGCCGTAATATACCCAATCAAAATCAGACCAAAAAACGGCAGTACTAATCCAGCAACTTCGATCATCGACCGTTACACCCGCTAGCCACGCCAGAACGCGCGCGTAAACAAGACCAGAACTGTGAACAGTTCCAACCGGCCCAACAGCATACCCCAGGCCAGAAGCCATTTGGCACCGTCGGGCAGGGACGAGAAGTTACCTGCGGGTCCGACGATGGGGCCCAATGCGGGCCCAACGTTTGAGATGGCGGTGGCGGCACTGGAAATAGCGCTCAGAAAATCGAGACCCAACATGCCAAGGCCCAGCGCCAACAACGCATAACAAACACCGAACACGAAAAAGAAACTGAGCACAGAAACAATAACCTCATCCGAGATCGGGCGACGATTATAGTGCGGGATAAAGATACCGCTCGGCTGCATCAGATGATGCATTTGGGTGCTGGCGGCAGCGTACAGAACCTGAAACCGAAAGACTTTGATGCCGCATGTGGTAGACCCGGCGCAACCGCCAATAAACATGATAAAGAAGAACAACGGCGTCGCGAACGCACCCCACAGGGTGTAATCCTCCGTCGCATAGCCGGTGCCGGTGATGATGGAAACCACGTTGAATGCGGCATGGCGCACTGCGCTTGAAATGGCGCGCCCATCATCTAGCCACAGCCACGCGGTGGCCACCAGAATGGCCGCACCTACGGCAATCAGAAACCACTGGACCTGGCTGTCATTGAATAACGCGCGCCAGTCACCCTGAATGGTTTTCAGGTACAACAGAAACGGCAGCGCGCCCATAATCATGCCCACCGTGGCGATAATATCTATATATGGATTGTCAAAGTAGCCGAGCGAATCGTCATGGGTGGAGAATCCACCGGTGGCAATGGTGGTCATGGCATGGGTGATCGCATCAAAGCCACTCATGCCGGCAAACCAGTAGGCAGCCGACCACACGATGGTGAGAAGTAGATAAATCACGCCAATGACCATGGCGATTTCTGCGGCGCGGGGCAGCGCTTTATCGCCCTGCTCAGACGATTCCATCCGGAACAACTGCATACCACCAACCCGTAACAGGGGTAAAATAGCGATCGCCATCACGATGATACCGATACCACCAAACCATTGCAGCAAAGACCGCCACAACAAAATACCGGGCGGCGCGAAATCAAGCCCGGTGATCACGGTTGAACCGGTGGTGGTCAGACCGGACATGGCTTCAAAAAAAGCATCCGTGAAGCTCAGTCCCAGAGACGAAAAGCGGAATGGAATAGAGGCAAAAATAGCCAGCAATACCCACGCCAGCGTGGTCATCAGAAACGCCTGTCGGATGTTCAGGCGCGCACCACCCGTGTTGCAGGCAAAGGCCATAGCC
>JABJGO010000087.1 GCA_018662225.1 Rhodospirillales bacterium
ATGGAGGCCCGGCGCTTGCAATACCGCAAATACGCCGCTTAAAGTAACAAACCAGATGAACCAGATCCTCCTTTAGATCAGACCGCTCTGTGTTCCAATTTATATGACGACGGACAATATCCAGCCCATGTAACTTACCGCCGAAATCAAACGTCTTGGTGATCTTTCCACTGGCGACAGATACGGCGGATACCGAGCCAGCACGGGGATTAATGACATAGATTGTATCACCATCCTTGGAAAGAACCATGTGTTCCGGGCCAGGGCCACCCTCGAGAGATCGCGTGATCGACCAGGTTTCTACATCGATTTCACTGATTGTACCGTTGCCACTATTGCTGACAAACGCCTTGCTGCCATCAGATGAGACCAGTGCGTAATTGGGGCCTGGGCCAGTTGACACTGTATTCATGACACGGTTTTCACGTAGATCGACAACGCTGATATTCCCTCGTGTCGGGTGTGTGGAGATTACAAAGCGGCCATTTGGTGTGATCGTTTGGTGGTGGATTATTCCTTCTGCTCTCATGGTCAACATAACGTGGCCATGTTCGGGATGGACCAGGTAAATCGTACTATGCGCTGTACTTTCGCCTGCATCCTGATTCTCTTTCAGGCTGCCGGAAAGGATGTACTCACCATCCGGCGTCGAGACAATTGAGTGAGGATTGTCAATCCCGTCATACTGCCCAACGACTTCGTCCGTTGCCGCATCAATGACGATAATTTTGTTGGCCGACCCGGCGGCAACATAGACAAGAGGTTGTGCCAGTGCTGGCGCGGAAATAATGGTTACAGCTAATCCAAACAGCATTAGAAATTTTTTCATCTTCTGTTCCTTGATCTTGAATTTTTACCATTTGTCTCTGAATCTATCAGAGCAAGATGGTTTGGAAAAACGGAAACGTGATCAAGAGCCACGTCCCCAACATTGAAAGATACCCGGTCATCATCGCGATCCCCGCAACAGCGAGAATTAGCCCGGAAGCGAATTGAATTAATCGGCTGATGTGGCCGAACTTTCGTATCCACCGGGTGATTTCTCCCGTGAATGCGGCGACCAGCAGAAATGGTATGGCGAGTCCCAGCGAATAGAAGGAAAGCAGGACAACACCGCCACTGACTGACGTCTCCATTGCGCTCATTGTCAGCACCGCACCAAGAATGGGACCTATACAGGGCGTCCAGCCAAAGGCGAAAGCGGTTCCGAGCAAGAATGGCCCGAATACAGGCCCGCCATTCCTCGGGTTTAGGGGGCGTATATCCCGATTCAGGTACGAGAGCTTCAGAATTCCCGTCAAATGCAATCCGAAGATTGTTATAATTGCGCCGGCAACGGTATCGGCCACCCCTCGATAGGACTGAAGCAACTGTTCGAGCGCAGTGGCGCTGGCACCAAGAGTGATAAACACCGCTGAGAACCCGAGGACAAAATTGCCGCTGAGAAGCAGGGTTGAAATCCTCGTGTTGATTGGCGTTTCTTCCCGTTGTTCCCCGGTTGAATGCCCCGCCACATAGGATATGTAGCCTGGCACAAGTGGAAGAACGCAGGGCGACAGAAACGAAACCATGCCAGCCAGGAATGCCATGGCAACGCTGATTCCTGAGATATCGGCCATCCAACATCACTCCGCACTTTCTAACTGGTCAATAAGAGAACGGATTTCAGCATCAAAACTCTGTTGCGTTAACGCCCCAATGTGCTTGTGGATAATCGTTCCATTCCGGTCCACAACAAAGGTTTCGGGTACGCCATAGACACCCCAGTCAATGGCAACTCGCCCTGAAAGATCCGCACCAGTCCGGGTATAAGGATCTCCCAGCGTGTCGAGCCAATTAGCAGCATCGTCCGGTTGGTCTTTGTAGTTCAGGCCGTGGATAGGCACAGTTCCTTCTCTCGACAGCTTCATCAACAACGGATGCTCAGCGCGGCATTCGACGCACCATGATGCAAAAACATTGACGAGCAAGATTTCACCCTTCAGATCCGTTGATGACAATGAAAGCGCCCGCCCTTTTACGGGCGGTAACGCGAATTCTGGAACTTCCTTTCCAATCAAAGCAGAGGGAATTTCCTGTGGATTCAACGTCAAGCCGATGGCGAATGCGACGGCAATTCCTGCAAATGCCACAACGGGCACAAAAAACAGGAGTCTTCCGTGGGGAACATATTTATCTTCGTTTGTCGTAGAGATTGTCATATCGATTATCTCTGATCTCATTCCCGATTCAGGCGATGAGTTTTAGATTCATCCTTGGTGGAATGCGGACGAGTGTTATCAGGTTCCTGTCGTGCGTCGTTTTCACCACCCTTCGAATGGCCGTGGCCATGTGGCATGAAAAGGTGCATCAGTATGCAGCCTCCAACTAAAAGGAATGGCAGAAGTGCATCGAAACTGATCTGACTTTCCCGCAAGAGATAGTATCCAAGGACTGTAGCTCCAACGATGGATACGAGACCGATGGGAGAATGTAGAAATTTCCTGAAATCAAACTTGAGAGGTGTGTTCATTGTTCTTATCCCGGCACTCTATTCATCTTGCCATTCGTTCGGAGAAATAGTTGAACAACGGCCCAAAAATAAGGGCAATAAACCAGCCATAACCAAGTGCATCAATCAGGCCGATCAGGAACCCTTTCCACGTCAACCACACAAAACCCGGCAGGAGCACCTCCCATGCAGACCGCATGGCAAACTCGGGAAACCACAGGTCAAAAACGACGCATATGAGGTAAGAAATGGCCAGGAAGCTACTGAGGCTCATCCCCAATACAAGAACTGGAATCTGAGGATAAGCCCGTACTGGTAAGGCAACACCATGCTCAGTATCGCCTGAAAAACGTTGAGATACATCAGCCATGGACGGTTACCTCATGGTCACGACCGGGCAGCGTTTTCTGCGCATCACCGATGTAGATATCTGGCGCAGCCTCAAATGCTTCACGGCAGTCACGTGAGCAGAAATAGTATACCCGACCGCCATGGACGCTTGGCTTGGCAGTATTGGTATGAACCGTTTTTTGACAAACCAGGTCTCGGTCCTTCGCGGGTGGTTCCCAGAGAACTTCGGAAGCACATGTGGCGGCAGTTTGATTGTGGTCGCGTTTGGTCGAATGCTTGTGGCCCATGACGTGCGACCCGCATCCAAAGCGCATCATGACGAAAATCATGCCTGCCCAAATTATGAAATATAGAAGTGTTTCCATGGTGTCCTACCTAATCGCGAATCTATTCGCCTCGTTGGGTGCTCATCGTCCGATAGTGATCTGCGGCGCAACTCGTGCAGTCAGCTTCATCATTCTTTCCGCAACAATTGGAGTAGAGAAAATTGCTGAAAGATATGGAGGCCATGATGAACCTCTTGCACGGCTGCGCCTCTCCTGGGAACGTTTCAAGACGGTGTGACCTTTTTTGAAAGATCATTCGCCTCGGGGAAAGGGAAGCAAACCCCGAATTCGAACACGCCCCTTGGAATTCTCTCCTTATTTAATGTGGTTCATGTAACTGCTTTCCGATGATGTGATTAGAACAGAGAAGTTTTTCTGAAGTTCGTCAAAAATGGGGTTTGTTGTGCCAAAGTTTGTCTCTGTGACATTGCGGCAAACTTTGTCACAAGTTTTTCGGTGAGCTTCGTGGGCAATGACATATACTGGCGGTATGAAAAATTCTGCGCATATCCTCGTCGTTGATGACAATGACGAGCTTTGTGAGCTGGTTGGCCGGTTTCTTCGCCAGCACGGCTTTCGCACAAGTTACGCCGAAGATGGTGATGCCATGAAACGGGTGATGGCTGAGCACCAGATTGATCTGGTCGTGCTCGATATCATGTTGCCCGGAGATGACGGGTTAGCGCTATGCAGATATCTGCGTGGTAAGTCTACAGTTCCAATCATCATGTTGACCGCATTGGGGGACGAAACAGACCGGATCATCGGTCTTGAAATGGGGGCCGATGACTATTTGGCAAAACCTTTTAATCCCCGGGAACTTCTAGCGCGGATAAAGTCCGTACTTCGGCGGACGGAAAGTTTGCCGGAAAACCGACGTCTGCCGAAGGAAACCACCGTCGAATTCGATCTTTGGACGTTCAGCATCGCAAAGCGCCAGCTTGTTACAGATGGTGGGGTCGTTGTTCCTCTCAGTACAGGCGAGTTCAAGCTGTTACTTGTCTTCATACAACATCCGGGCCACGTGCTATCACGGGATCAATTACTGGACTTGGCACAGGGCCGAGATATAGCACCGTTTGATCGCAGCATTGATACCCAGGTCAGTCGCCTTCGAAAGAAGCTCGAGGTGGACCCAAAAAACCCAGAATTAATCAAGACTGTATGGGGTGGCGGATACGTGTTCACCCCGTCGGTGAGGACGGCCTAATGCGGCTGGTTCCTGACAGTCTTGCCGGAAGAATGATCGCGGTTCTACTGATCGGGCTAACGGCATCCCATTTCTTCAGTATGGCGATCTATACTGCTGACCGTATTGAAATGTCCGTGGAGTCCGCCGGTGCGCACTTCTCACAACAAATAGCCTCGGTCGTGCGGATGATCGATGGAACACCGCCAGCCTGGCACCAACGCATGTTGCAGACCATGACGGAACCAAGTTTAGGAATGTCCGTCACACCCGAAAGGCAATACATTGGGGCACTCGGTGATAACGCTCAGGCAACGCTAGTCAAGGAACACATACAAGTCCTTCTTGACCGCACTGAGGCAGGCGATGTGATTGTCCAGATTGTTCGCAAGGCCTCCCAAGAAGGGACGAATGAGAATGGCACTCCTTCTACAGCAGATGAACCGTCATGGTTGGAAAACATTCTATTCAATACTGAAGGGCGACAATTGAGAGCATCAGTCCGACTCAGTGATGGCGCTTGGTTAAATTTTCGCACACACGTTACCGGCACGAGGAAAGTATGGGGGGGCCGTGCAGTCCTGTCGATTTCATTGATGGCCGTTGGTGTGGTTCTGCTTTCTCTTTGGGTGATCCGCAAGGTCACGGCACCCCTGCGCATCTTTACGGCAGCCGCTGAACGATTGGGTCGAGATGTTAGTGCGCCTCCCCTGATTGTTGCCGGGCCACTGGAACTACGCCATGCCACGAATGCGTTCAATCGTATGCAACAGCAGTTAAAACGCCTGATAGATAACCGAACGGAAATGTTGGCCGCGATTGCCCACGATCTTCGCACGCCCATTACACTCCTTCGGCTTCGAACGGAATTTGTCGAAGACGAAGTGGGGCGAGAGAAGATGCAGTCTACGCTCAATGATATGGAAGCAATGATTGCGTCAACGCTCACGTTCGCACGTGAAGGATATGAAGTAGAAGAAAGTCAGGATATTGATCTATCTGCACTGGTTGGCAGCATTTGCGACGACATTCAGGATGCCGGGTATTCCATAACGAGCAGCCTAACCGACTCGCTGATATTTCGGGGTAAACCAATCGCATTGCAGCGCGCCGTGACAAATGTGATCGAAAACGCTGTAAAGTTTGCTGACGCAGCGTCCGTTAATATGTTGAAGACTGAACAGGGTGTGGAGATTAGTGTGGCTGACAACGGGCCCGGTATCCCCGAACAGGAACTGGAAAAGGTGTTTCTTCCGTTCTATCGCGTTGAACAATCCAGAAATCGAAAAACGGGTGGTGCCGGACTCGGGTTGAGTATTGTTCAGTCCATCGCCAATGAGCATGGTGGTGAAATTGCCCTTCGAAACGGCGATCAGGGGGGCCTCGTCGCAACGATCACACTCCCCAGAGGACCGTAGAGTGCAAATCATGTCATATGGCCCTACGTTTTAAACTTCGACAACTACCGAGTAATCTCACACACTTGACGGTATGGGCTCATCCTTGGTTAGAGCGATCGGCTCAAATTCCCCACCGGCTGCCGTATTGATGAGAAACTTCTGGATCTCATCGTAGCGAACTTTGACGTCTTCCATGGTCTGATAGTATCGGAACAGTTCTTTCAACGGTGAGGCAAAATCTTTGTGTGCGCCAAGAACAGCGACAAGAGCGCCAAATGACAAGTTTCCGTCAATCACGAGATAACCGCCAATCGTATAGAAGAAAAACGGCGATAGATGATTTAGAAAATTGTTCAGTCCCTTCATCAAAAATTTGCGCCGGTAAATATCAATTCGAATCACCTGCAACACCCGAAAAGAATCGTGAACGTTTTTGACATATCTTCTGTTTCCATAAACGTTCGGTTCATCCAGTGATGCTCCAAGTTTTCGAACTTGTTTCACGCGGTCTCTACTCAGGACATTAATTTTTTTCTGTAGCCGGGGGATTATTGCCAATTGAACAGGCAAGAGAGCGATCGCCGCGGCACCCAACACCGGGTCCTGGACAAACATGAAGAGCAAAATCGTCAAGAATGTTCCGCCCTGAAACAGGGGCGTCACTGCAATATCGCCAGCGAAACCACCAATTGGCTCAATTTCCTGAATAAGAACGGGAATCAATTGCGCATTGCCACCTGGACACCCAGACCTTCTCCATTCGCGGTGTAATAGAATCCTAAATCTGCGCAAAAGATTTTCTGCGACTTTTCCCTTGAAGAGATTGATCGCAAATTTCAACCCACCACTGATCACAATAATGACCAAAAATGCACTGCAAAGGACGAACAAGAACGGAACCTGTTCAATGGAGAAGCCAGAGACAGTGATCGGGAAATGCCCCGAATTGATTGCGTAGTTGATGATGTTTTTTGGGAGTTCCAGCGAAGCATAGAGCGCGGGGAGTGACAACGCTGCACCGGCGACCAGCCAGGATTGCTGACGCCAAGTGTATTTGTGGAGAAAGCGAAACAGGCCGACGGTAAACGGAGAGTTATCATCTTCAATTGACGACATCCGGTCAATGCGATTGATACGGTTCTCGCGAATTGCCTTACCTGCGGTTCTGGCGAGCCAATACACGCATATAACAACAAGTATGCTTGGCATGACATAGGTCACGACCTTGTGGACTGAATGGTGCCACCAATGGGTCGTGTCATCCATCGCGTACTGCGCGAAACTATCAATGCCCAGATGAAGGGTATCTAAAAGGCGCACTTTATGACGTCCTATGGTTTGAAATTTTCTACAGAATTTGACACAGGGGTTCCTGTGCCGGTGAAGAAAAATTTCTTTTCTTCACCGGCTGGATGACTCAACACGGATCACCAGATTCTAGAGGTTAGAAGACGACCTTCGTTCCGATAACAGCCAACCAGGAACTCGTATCTTCACCCTCACTCTCGGCGAGGTCTTTCGTATTCCCAAATGTTTGTTCGTGAACAATCCCGACGTATGGCGAGAACAAGCGGTCAATCACGTCGTAGCTTAGCCGCAGCCCAACTTCTCCACTACTTACACCAGAACCGACGCCAATCTCGGTATCCTCAGAAAAAGCGACGTTTAGTTCAGCAGATGGCGTCAGGATTAGTCTGTTGGTTAGCAACAATTCGTACTCTACATCTAACCTTGCCGATGCATCGCCCTCCTCGCTGATGAACAAACTGGCATCCACTTCGAACCACTGGGGAGCAAGCCCCGCGATGCCGAGAACACCGTACCAACGATCCACACTCTTCGGTGTATCGGCACGAACCCCGGCCTTGGCATCAAAAAAATCGGAGATCGGCACTTGCCCAACCAGTTGATTTTCTAACGTTTCAAAAGAGCTGGCGTCAGTGTCATACTCTCCTTCACTGATCCACCGGAGTTTGAATTCGTCCGTGCCATAGAATGCATCACCATCCCACACAGCCAGGTTTTCGTTCTCGTCACCCTTTCGATACTCAAACTCCTCCAGTTGAATGCCATAGAATGTCATGCCCAGTTCCTCGGCTGATGATGGTGCGGGAGCAAGAAGAGCAGCCGTTATCACAGCTAATCCAAGAATACTGGATCGGTAGATACGTGACGTGTTGATATTAGTCATTGAACGTCTCCTAACTGCGCGGTTTCTTCAGGTCCACCGACGACGACAATCTTACGGAACATGCCGGCGGCTGCGTGATAGGACAGGTGGCAATGGAAAGCCCACTGGCCTGGCGCATCCACTTCCGTTTCCATGTAGACCGTTGTGCCGGGCGAGACGCTCACCACGTGCTTGATGGGGTTCCATTTCTCGGCGCCCGTATCAAGGATGGACCACATACCGTGCAGGTGCATGGGATGCGTCATCATGGTTTCGTTGACGAATTTGAATCGTACACGTTCACCGTACGTCAGACGAATTTCTTCTTCGTCCTCATACTTTTTGCCGTTGATGGACCAAATGTAGCGTTCCATGTTACCGGTCAGGCGCAATTCGATTTCACGCGTTGCCTCACGGTATTCATAAAGCGGTTTTTGCGCCTTGAGATCTGCATAGGACAGGAATTTTCCGCCATTTCCATCGTCTCGGACTGTTCCATCGTCTCGGACTGTTCCATATCCATCATGGCAGGAGTGTCTTCATCCATGCTGGATTGGTCCATATTCATCATACCGGCCATGTTTGAATGATCCATGCCTTCCATGTTCATGCCCATATCGGCCATGGTAAGAAGTGCCGGTTCTCTTGCCTCGGGGACTTCCGCCGTCATGCCATCCTGTGGGGAAAGCGTGCCCCGCACTGAGGCCGAACGCCCCATAGATTCAGCAAAGATAGTGAAAGCCTTGTTATCCTTCGGCCGAACAATCACATCATAGGTTTCAGCAACGGCAATACGGAACTCGTCGACCTTGACGGGTTGTACGTTGTTGCCATCGGCACTGACCACCGTCATCTGCAAGCCGGGAATGCGAATGTCGTAGTAAGCCATGGCAGAGGAATTGATAAACCGCAGTCGTATACGTTCGCCGGGCTCAAAAATACCAGTCCAGTTTTGGTCTGTGCTTTTGCCATTGATCAACGCTGTGAAACCCTGAACGTCTTCAATGTCCGTCGCCATCATCCGCATATCACCCCAAGCCATACGATCATCGATGGTGGCATCCATGCCATTCTTTTCAGCATCATCCAGGAAGTCCCCAAACGTTTGCTGTTGGCGATTGTAGTAGTCCGGCATCATTTTGAGATTACGCATGATGCGGGAACCCGCGTGAGGATGCGCGTCCGTAAGCTGGACCACGTACTCGCGGTCATAACGAAATGGATCGCGCTTTTCGGGCTCGATAATGATGGCACCATATGCGCCGTCCGGTTCTTGAAAACCTGAATGGCTGTGAAACCAGTATGTTCCTGATTGTGAGATCGGGAAACTGTACGTGAAGGTCTCACCCGGTTCGATCCCGTCATAGCTGATGGTTGGGACACCATCCATCTGGAAGGGCAAAATCAATCCATGCCAATGGACAGAGGTGGTTTCCTTCAGGTTATTGGTAACATTAATAATGACGTCCTCGCCCTCCTTGAAGCGAAGAACCGGACCCGGTGACGCACCATTGTAGCCAATGCCCGACTTTACAAAAGTGCCGGTATCGATGGTTACGGGATCGACAGTTATGTCGTATGTTGCGGCATGCGCACCAACCGTCGAAAGCATGGTAACGGTGCCGAGAACGGCGGCTGAGAACATTGCTTTGAGATTGCTTATTTTGTCATTCATTTTCGTCTCACCTTTGGACAATAGTGCAACACCTCACGCTCCATGGGCATGGAGCGTGAGGATATTGCCAGAATTAACTCATTGGTTCAATTTCCGTGCTGAACTCAAACTCTCCAACCATACCTGAGTCGTAGTGCCCTGGTATGTTACAGGCGAATTCAAGAGCCGCTTCTTTATTAAACGTCCAGATGATTTCCATCGTCTCGCCCGGCTCCAGCAATTTGCTGTTCGGATCATCGTGTTTCATCATCTGTCCGTCGCCCATATCCATTGCCATCATATCACGATTGATTTTATCTGGTCCGAGAACACCGTGCTCAACCATCATGGCCATTTCTTCCTGATGCTTCGCATGCATCGGTGGGGTGCCAATATTAAATTCGTGCACAAACTCGCCTTCATTGGTCAGGACGAACCGAACTGTCTCGCCCAACGCTACTTTGATTTCTTCAGGTTCAAAATAGTTGTCCATAAGGCTAATCTCGATCGTGCGGGTAACGTCATCGGCTATTCCGGGCTCGCCGATTTTCGGCGCATCATGCCCATCCTCATGAGTTCCAGCGGACCATGCAGTTGTCGAGCCAATAGAGATTGTGGCAACAACAACGGCAGCCAGTGTCATTTTTGTAAAGGTGTAGATATTTTTCATTTTGTTACTTCCAATATTTTGGGTGCACCTGATCAAGCGCGATGCGCCAGAGCGCCCGCGCATATGAGGTGCGTGTTTTTTTTAGTTATTTGTTGGTAGGGTATGAGGCCCAGATCGCGAGCGGTCGGTTATCCGCTTCACTGAACGCTCAGATAATCAGACGGCCAAACGTGGCGGTCGGTCTCGTAAGCCCGGTACAAGCGGCTGCCAGAGCTTAATGAGTTGAGTGAACTCAAGTGTGTTAGCAATCAATACTGCTGCACCTAATTCTTCGGATAATGGATAACAGTACGAACAGGACTGTAGTTTACATCCACCCTGAAATGACAGGTGTTCATTCTCATGATCACCCGGTTCTACATGCATGCAGGTAGAACTCTGAACGGCATTGTCCATCAGAGCACCTTTAGCCATGCTATGGCCAGAAGACATAAGAACCAATGAGACGATAGCCATCAAAGAGAGGAATAGACTGATCTTTCTCTTCATACGGCCTGTCTTCTTTCGGGTAACGTTCGTCATTCAATCACACAAGGTCTTGTAAGTAAGTAGGTCGAAACGCATTGTCAATTCATGCATGGATAAACATGTGGTACCAGATCAGCCATGATTGGTTGCCCTTACCGGTCACACTAAATGCCCCGTAAATATGTCAACAAGATGGCGGATATTATTTTTTACTCATTCATGGTCACTGTATGGGAGGTTTCTCTACTGTTGTCAATTTAACGTGCAATGACGGGATTTATCGACCACCTATCGCAGAATAGATCGCCCCGCATAAACAGCCGTTGGGCCGAGGTCTTCTTCGATGCGGATAAGCTGGTTGTATTTGGCCAAGCGGTCTGAGCGGGACAGTGATCCGGTTTTGATCTGACCTGAATTCGTGGCAACCGCGATATCGGCGATGGTTGAATCTTCTGTCTCGCCCGAGCGGTGAGAAATGACCGAGGTGTAGTTGGCCCGGTGGGCCATATCCACGGCTTCCAGGGTTTCACTAAGCGTGCCGATCTGATTGACTTTGATTAGAATCGAATTGGCGACGCCTTTTTCAATACCGTCGGCCAGGCGTTTGGGGTTGGTGACGAACAGGTCGTCGCCGACCAGCTGAACTTTATCACCAATCGCTGCCGTGAGTGCTGCCCAACCATCCCAGTCGTCTTCGTCCATGCCGTCTTCGATGGAGATAATGGGGAAACGGGCGCACAGGTCCTCGTAGTATTTGACCATGCCGTCCGAATCCAGCGACTTGCCCTCGCCTTTCAACTCGTACTTGCCACCCGAGTAGAATTCACTGGAGGCGGAATCGAGCGCCAGCATCACATCGTCGCCGGGTTTGTATCCGGCGGATTCAATGGATTTCATGATAAATTCAAGGGCCTCGGATGCGCTGCCGATATTGGGCGCAAAGCCGCCTTCATCGCCCACGTTGGTGTTGTGGCCGGCGTCGCTGAGGCCTTTTTTGAGGGCGTGAAAGATTTCTGATCCCATGCGAATGGCATCGGAACAGCTGGCCCCGCCTACGGGCATGACCATGAACTCTTGAATGTCGATGGGGTTATCAGCGTGTTCGCCGCCATTGATGATGTTCATCATAGGCACCGGTAACGTGTGGGCAAAGACGCCGCCCATGTAACGGTAGAGCGGCATATCCAGCTCAATGGCTGATGCTTTCGAGATAGCCAGGCTGACGCCCAGAATGGCATTGGCCCCCAAACGGCTTTTGTTGTCGGTGCCGTCCAGCTGGATCATGGTGGTATCGATCAGCAGTTGCTCTTCGGATTCCATACCGCCGATGGCATCAAAGATTTCAATGTTCACGGCATCAACAGCGGCCTGCACACCCTTGCCACCATAACGACCCTTGTCACCATCACGCAGCTCAACGGCTTCGTGGGCACCGGTTGAGGCACCGCTTGGCACGCCAGCCCGACCAACCGCGCCGGTTTCCAGCACAACGTCTACTTCGACCGTGGGGTTACCCCGGCTGTCCAGAATTTCACGAGCAATGATATCGACTATGGCAGACATGGCTGAATACTTTCAGATTGGGTGTTACTTAAGCGCGTCCAGATCAACGGGATCGGACTTGGACAGATCATCAAATGCTTTCAGGGTTTTTAGCACACCTTCAAGTTGGGACAGGCGGATCATGTTGGGGCCGTCGCTGGGCGCGCTGTCCGGGTCCTGATGAGTTTCGATAAAGACCGCAGCCACACCCACCGCCAAAGCCGCGCGGGCCAGAACGGGGGCGAATTCGCGTTGGCCGCCGGAACGACCGCCCTGCCCGCCCGGTTGCTGTACGGAGTGCGTCGCGTCATACACAACCGGATAGCCGGTTTCGGCCAGGATGGGTAAGGAGCGCATGTCAGATACCAGCGTGTTATAGCCAAAGCTGGCACCGCGCTCACAAACCATGATGTTCTTGTTGCCGGTGCTTTCGATCTTGGTGACCACGTTGGTCATGTCCCAGGGCGCCAGAAACTGGCCTTTTTTGACGTTGATGGCGGCACCTGTGTTACCGGCGGCGACCAACAGATCAGTCTGACGACACAGGTAAGCCGGGATTTGCAGGATATCCACGGCCCTGGACACAGGGTCGCACTGGTGCGGCTCATGCACGTCGGTGACGACGGGACATCCAACGGCCTCGCGGACCTCGGCGAATACATCAAGCGATTCCGCCATGCCCAGTCCGCGCACTCCATCCACGCTGGTGCGGTTGGCTTTATCGAACGAGCTTTTGTACACCAGCCCAATGCCCAGCCTGTCGGTCATTTCCTTGAGCGATTGCGCCGTTTCCAGCGCATGCGCCCGGCTTTCCATCTGGCAAGGCCCCGCCAACAAGGTAAAGGGCTTGTCGTTGGAAACGCTCAACTCGCGCACTTGGACGGTGTGGGCTTTGGTAGACATGGTTGGACTATACCCTATTTAATCGGGCCCTTTGCAAGCTGGGGCCTAATTTAATCGGGCCCTTATGCAAGCAGGGACCTATACGAGCCGGGATTCCACAATCGCTGCTTCAATGAAAGAGGTGAACAGTGGATGCGGATCGAACGGTTTTGATTTCAACTCGGGGTGAAACTGTACGCCGATAAACCAGGGATGGTCCGGTATTTCAACGATTTCAGGTAACAAACCATCTGGTGACATGCCGGAAAACCTGAGGCCAGCGGCTTCGAGCCGGTCTTTATAACCGGTGTTGACCTCATAGCGGTGGCGGTGGCGTTCGGAAATAGCCTCGACGCCATAGATTTCGCGCACGCGGGACTTAGGGGTAAGTGTACAGGCATACGCGCCCAATCGCATGGTGCCGCCCAGATCGCCTTCTTGATCGCGCATCTGTTTATGATTGTCTTGCATCCATTCGGTCATCAACCCCACAAGTGGTTCGGCGCAGGGGCCAAATTCGGTGGAATTGGCGTTCTCGATACCGGCCAGATTTCGGGCTGCTTCCACCACAGCCATTTGCATCCCGAAGCAAATGCCGAAGTATGGAATACCCCGTTCACGGGCAAAGGTGGCGGCCGCGATCTTGCCTTCGGCACCGCGTTCGCCAAAGCCACCCGGTACCAGAATGCCGTGCACCCCTTCCAGATGTTCCATGGGGTCTTCGGTGTCGAAAATCTCGGACTCAATCCATTTGAGGTTCACTTTGACGTTGTTGGCGATACCGCCATGGGCCAAGGCTTCGCTCAAGGATTTATACGCGTCCAGCAGGCCGGTGTATTTACCCACCACGGCAATGGTAACCTCGCCTTCCGGGCGCACAGATCGCTCGACGATCTCTTCCCAGACGCTCAGGTCAGGCTCTTGGCCTTCAATGCCGAAGTAACGGCACACTTCACGGTCGAGGCCTTCTTGGTGATAGCTGATCGGCACGCGGTAAATGGAATCCACGTCCAGTGCGGAGATAACGGCGCTTTCCTGCACGTTACAGAACAGCGCAATTTTCTTGCGCTCGGTGTCAGGGATGTCCCGATCCGCCCGGCATAACAGTACATCGGGCTGAATACCCACGTTGAGCAGCTCTTTCACCGAGTGCTGGGTGGGTTTGGTTTTAAGTTCCCCCGCCGTTGGAATGTACGGCAGCAAGGTTAAGTGCAGATACATGGTGTTTTCGCGGCCAAGCTCGTTTCTGAGCTGACGAATGGCTTCCAGAAACGGCAGACCCTCGATATCGCCCACCGTGCCGCCGATCTCGCACAGGATGAAGTCCTCATCATCCAGATTGCTGGTCACGAACTCTTTGATGGCATCGGTGATGTGCGGGATAACCTGAATGGTGGCGCCCAGATAGTCGCCACGGCGCTCACGCGCAATCACGTTGGAATAAATGCGTCCGGTGGTCACGTTGTCGCTTTGTTTGCCCGGCACCCCGGAAAACCGCTCGTAGTGACCGAGATCCAGATCGGTTTCGGCCCCGTCATCGGTGACGAAAACCTCACCGTGCTGATAGGGGCTCATGGTGCCCGGGTCTACATTGATATAGGGATCGAGTTTGCGCAGACGGACCTTGAATCCACGCGCTTGCAGAAGCGCTGCCAATGCTGCGGATGCCAGTCCCTTGCCAAGTGAAGAAACCACGCCGCCGGTGATAAAGATATACCGGGTCATGGGAATAGTACTTTAAAGCAACTGGTCATGATGCAAACACACAAGAGGGACCGGGAGAGCGTTTTTTTTGAGCTCTCCGGAAAAGTCTTTGTTTAGAAGGCATTGGGCCTCAAGAATTAATTGTCGAGGGGGGCACTTGGCTCGTCGGATGTGATGGGTAGAATGCTCTCGTTCTGCAATTCGTCGAGAATCGAGCCCGTTGAGCGTCCTGAGTCAGCTAAAATAGCCAGCGTCAGGCTGGTACCAAAGAACAAGGCGGCCAGAATGCCGGTGGTGCGTGTAAGTAGATCAGCGGCGGCTCGACCGGTCATGAAACCGCCCATGCCACCACCACCACCACCACCGCCGCCGCCCATACCAAGGCCACCGCCTTCGCTACGCTGTAGCAATATGGTGCCCACCAAGCCAATGGCGATCAACAAATGGATGACGAGAAGTACAGTGGTCATAATTGGTATTTCCGGTTAAGGCGTTGCGCGCTGTCTTTTACCGCGTTCGGGCAGGTTTGTACTGCCTCCTCACAGAAATATCCAGCACCTTCTTGCGTGATATCACGCATCTATAAAAGACATACGCCCGACAACTTAATGCCGGGCGTATGGGTATTTCGGGGAAGGGTCGTGGTTTCGAACTACAACCCTTTTCTGATGCTATCGAGGAAGCCGTCAACCTCGGTCCGAAGGGTTTCAGATTGCCGCGAAAGCTCTTCAGCCGCACCCTGAATTTCGGTAGCAGCTGTACCTGTTTCCGCAACCGCTTGTGTAACACCGGTGATGTTGCTGGAAACTTCACCGGTTCCGCCGGCTGCCTGTTCCACATTCTGCGCGATTTCACGGGTGGCGGCGGTTTGTTGTTCAACAGCCGACGCAATATTGGTGGCAATTTCATCCACCTTGCCGATGGTTGCGCCGATACCCTCGATAGAACTGGCCGCATTCTCTGTTGCTTGCTGAATATCGCTGATCTGGCCACCGATCTGCTCAGTTGCCCTGGCGGTCTGATTTGCCAGGTTTTTCACCTCTGCGGCCACCACGGCGAACCCTTTACCGGACTCGCCCGCGCGGGCCGCTTCGATGGTGGCATTAAGCGCCAGCAGGTTCGTCTGCTCGGCGATATCGGTGATCATCGAAACCACGTCACCGATCTGCTTGGCGGAATGAACCAGGCCTTCAATTGTATCGTGGCTGGATTTAGCCTCCGTCACCGCATTACCGGCCATGGATGATGACTCCGCAACCTGGCGGCTGATTTCACCGATCGAAGCGCTAAGCTCTTCAGCGGCCGAGGCCACGGTCTGAACATTGCTTGATGCTTCTTCCGCTGCGGCGGCAACAGCCAGCGATTTGTGGTTCGCTGAATCGGCCGTACTTGCCATGGCATTGGATGATGACAGCAACTCGGTTGACGCCCCGGCAACGGCCTGGACGATGGAACTGATCCGTTTTTCGAAATCACCGGTAACGTCGGTCAGGAACTTGAGCTTGGCATCGGCCTCTTCACGTTCGCGAGCTTCGCGAGCCTCGGTTTCTTCCCGGCTTTTTTCAGCCTCTTTGCTCATCTTCTCGTTGGCGATACCGGCTTCTTTAAAGACCTGGACGGCTTTGGCCATTTGACCAATTTCATCCGTTTTGTCCTGGGCTGGAATCTCGATCTGTAGATTACCGGATGCGAGGCTGCCCATGGCGGTGGTCATTTCATTGACCGGCTTAACAATGGAGCGTGCGGTCAGAAGTGCGATAGCGCCACCGATCAGGATTCCCAGTGCGAGGAGCACCCATTCAATCATCAGCAATTTATTGGTTTCTGCCGTACCGTTGTCCGCATCTTTTTGCAGCAGTGCTTTCTGGTTTTTGACCATGCCGCCCTGACGGACACCATCGGCATCTTTCTCACCCAGCAGGATATTCAGAAGCTTTCCAGCCCGGGGGGCCGCTTCCGTTATCAGCATGTAGTTTGCCATATTCCACTTTTCGGAGCCGCGAATGGCGAACATCTTGGGTGGTAATGCGACGAACTTTGCCCGGTTTTCCGAAAATGTCTGGAATATGGCGCTTTGTTCAGCGGTCATAAGATGTGACATACCGGTCAGATCGCCGAACCGTTTCTCATTCTTGGCCCACAATTTATCGAACTTTGCGGTAAACTTCGCATTACCGGTCAGCAGATAGGCGCGAATATTGGCCAACCCGAGGCCAAGGGTGCCCCGTGTATCGGCCATAGCACCCAATAACTGGCGGCGCTGTGGCGTCGGTGCAATTTCCATTTCCAGATTGATGATGTCGGTGATAGCCGAGACCATAACGCCGGCCAGTGGCGCCGCTTCGGTGACCAGCATCTTGGTGGCTGGTTGTTCGTCGGGTGACTTGGCGATGGCCTCTACCCGCGCCTGTGCGGCGCGGAACTCGGCGAGAATTTCCTTGAACGTTGACCATACTTCAACGTTTTTCGGGTTGGTCCAGGTCGAAGACAGAGTATCCATATCGGATTGAATGCCGTCGATATTGTCCCAAACTTCGGCCCGGCCTGTCTTGAAATTCTCGTTACCGGTCAGCATCCAGCCACGCAGATTGGCAAGCGAGCCCTGGATTTGGGTTAGCATGCCGGAGCTGGCTTGCGAAGTTGGAATGCGCAGTTCGACAATGCGGTCAGTGTCTTTCTTGATAATGCTTACTTCCCAGATCGTGGTGCCGACGGCTACGCCCATTAATAAAATAACAATAATAAAACCGCCAATAAGGCGTTGATTGATGTTTAAATTTTTCACGTTACTTTCCTTGATTTTTATTTAACCGACATTTAGGGCAAGATATCCACATTATTTATGTGAGTAAACGGCAATCCACGTTCAACTAAGTTAGCTGTGAGCCGTGTAGCTTTGGAAACGAGCTGAAGATAATACAGCATGTGGTTATAGAGGGCTGTCAATTCAATAAAAAATTTGGGGTAATCTTAAATTATTCACCTGCTCGCAGCCGCAATGGCCCAGAAATCATCTGCCACAAGGCTGGCTCCACCGATCAGGCCGCCGTCCACGTCTTTCAGGGCCAGCAACTCAGCGGCATTGCCAGGCTTCATGGAACCACCATACAAAATACGGAATGTATCACCTTCCCCGCCGAACCGTTCAACCAGCTTTGAGCGGATAAAGGCGTGGACCGCCTGCGCTTCATCGGGGCTGGCGGTACGCCCGGTTCCGATGGCCCATACGGGCTCATACGCGATGACCGTGTTGGCACCGGTGGCACCATCCGGCACAGACCCCGCCACTTGTCCACCCACCACATCCAGCGTCTTGCCGCCGTCGCGCTCGGTTTCCGTTTCGCCCACACAAACAATAGCGATCAGCCCGGCGGCCCATGCGGCTTTGGTTTTGGCGTTTACCGTGGCATCGCTTTCGCCATGATCGGCGCGTCGTTCCGAATGGCCGAGAATAACATGGGCACAGCCCAAATCACGCAGCATGGCGGCACTGATATCGCCGGTATGAGCGCCTTTTTCTGCCGCGTGGCAATCTTGGCCACCCACATAGAGGCTACTGCCTCCGGCAATATCACAGATCGGTGCGCACAATGTTGCCGGTGGGCACACCAGCATATCAAAACCATGCGTACCCTTACCTAACCGATCCACCAGACCTTGCGCCAGGGCGGCACCGCCCGAAGACGTGCCGTTCATTTTCCAGTTTCCGGCGATCAGAGGGCGGCGCTGTGACATGGTTTTCTCCTGTGTGTGTAAAGTCTGCTCTGGATTAAGCAGATTCTTAAGCTGGCGCAAGGGTTTTGGTGCTGGCATAACTTTGGCTATGGATAAAAAAGCCATCATTCAGCGCCAGTTTGAAAAGCTGGCCCAGACGATCGTTAACCAGGGCCATGACGGGCCATTGCTGGTGGGGATCGATGGTATTCCGGCATCTGGTAAAACAACGCTGGCTGACAAACTCGCGCCCATGATTGAAGCACTGGGCCGCCCGGTGGTGCGGGCTTCTATCGACGGATACCACAACCCGGCCGAGGTTCGTTACAAGCAAGGCAAGGACTCCCCGCAAGGCTACTACGATGACTCGTTTAACTATGACGCTCTGGTAAAGACGCTGCTGCGCCCTGTTTCGGATATGACCACCGCCCCTCAGGAATTGCCCATCGCCGCCTACGATTATCGTAAAGACAGCAAGGTGAAGAACCGGTACGCCAATTTCCAAACAGGTACCATCATGCTGTTTGACGGAGTCATGCTGTTTCGCGCGGAAATCAATGATTACTGGCATTACCGCATCTACGTGGACGCCCGTTATGAAACAGGGTTCGTGCGGGGCGTTCCGCGCGACGCCGGTAACGATGAAGATCAAATGATTGTTGGTAAAAAGTATCTGGAACGATATTTCCCCGGCGAACGCCTATACCGAGCATCATCTCACCCGTTGGAAAAAGCAGATGTTATTATCTTTAATGATGATCCGGAAACCTGCGTTATCAAATACACGAAAGATACCCCACAATAGATATGGTGCGTTGGGACGCGATTCCCGATAATGCCGCCAATCAACAGTTACAATAGTTAACGGAGCCCCGCTATGTCTCGTGACCCGCGCTACGATGTTTTGTTTGAGCCTGTAAAAATTGGTCCGGTCACGGCAAAAAACCGTTTCTATCAAGCCCCCCATTGTAACGGCATGGGCCGCACGTTCCCGTCCAGCATGGCAGCTATGCGGGGCGTCAAAGCCGAAGGCGGCTGGGCCGTGGTCTCCACCGAACAAATCGACATCCACCCCACGGCCGATATTACGCCGGCCACGGAAGGCCGGTTGTGGTCTGATGAGGACATTCCTTATCTGGCCCGTATGTGTGATGCGGTCCACGAACACGGCTCACTTGCCCTGATCGAACCCGTGCACAATGGCAAATGGGCGTCCAATCTGTATAGCCGTGAAGTCCCCTTGTTCCCCAGCCACATGCCATCAGGCGATAACAATATCCCGGTGCAGTGCCGGGCTATGGACAAGGCCGATATCAAGGCCTACCGGCGTTGGCACCTGGACGCGGTCAAGCGAGCCAAGAAAGCGGGCTTTGATATCATCTGCTGTTACGCCGGTCATAATTTATCGCTGTCCGGTATGTTCATGCTACCGCGTTATAATTTCCGAACTGATGAGTACGGCGGCAGTCTTGAAAACCGCGTGCGCCTGTTCCGCGAAATCATCGAAGAAACCAAAGATGCCGTGGGTGATACCATGGGCGTTTCTGTGCGCTTTGCCGTGGATGAGTTACGCGGTGCCGAGGGGCTGGAGTGCCATAAGGAAGGCCGCGAGATCGTTGAAATGCTGGCCGAGTTGCCCGATCTGTGGGACGTGAACGTGGCCGAATGGCATAACGACAGTATTACCAGTCGCTTTTCGGAAGAAGGCCATCAGGAACCGTTTATTGATTTCGTGAAAAAAGTCACCACCAAGCCGGTGGTTGCCGTGGGCCGCTATACGTCGCCCGATCGTATGGTGTCCAACATCAACAAGGGCGTCATGGATATGATTGGCGCGGCGCGCCCCTCAATCGCTGATCCGTTCCTGCCCAAGAAGATCGAGGAAGGCCGTATCGAAGACATTCGCGAATGCATCGGCTGTAACATCTGTGTCGCCTGGGACATGATGAAAGCCCCCATGCGCTGCACCCAGAACCCCACCAAGGGTGAAGAATGGCGCAAAGGCTGGCACCCGGAACGTATTGATCCCAAAAAAGACGATGGCACGGTGCTGATCGTGGGCGCTGGCCCATCCGGGCTGGAAGCGGCACTGGCCACCGGACGTCGTGGCCATGATGTGATCCTGGCCGAAGCCAGCGACGAGTTGGGCGGTCGTGTCACCCGCGAAAGCAAGTTGCCGGGCCTGAACGCGTGGGCGCGGGTGCGCGATTACCGCACCTATCAGATATCACAAATGGCCAATGTTGAGGTCTACAAAGAAAGTGAACTAACCACGGAACAGGTGTTGGAATTCGGGGCCAGGCATGTGGCTATTGCCACCGGCTCCCGGTGGCGACGCGATGGATATGGTCGCAATCACCAGTTCCCCATTCCGGGCACGGATGGCGCAAACGTCTTTACCCCTGATGACGTCATGGATGGCACCAATTCCATAGTTTCTTTAGGTGGCACGGTCATTGTTTACGATGACGACCATTATTATATGGCGTCTGTGATGGCCGAGCAACTGGTGGCGGACGGCTGTAGGGTCATATACGTGACGCCTGAATCTGTAGCGGCGGCGTGGACCAGTTTAACCATGGAACAAGTCCGCATTCAGGCGCAACTGCTGGAACAGGGCGTTGAAATTATCGCCAGTCATCTGTTGCGGGAAATCACAACCGATAGCGTGACACTGGAATGTGGTTTTTCCGGTGTAACCAAAAAGGTATCCGCGGCTGCTCTGGTCATGGTTGTTGCTCGTTTGCCCGTAGACGATCTGTATCAGGACCTTGCGTCGGACCCGGACCGGTTGGCCGCGGCGGGGATCGAGACCCTGAAACGTATCGGTGACTGCCACGGCCCGGCCACTATCGCGGCGGCTGTCTACGAAGGCCACCGGTTCGCTCGGGAACTGGGCGAAGAGGTGGACGAGATTCCGTTCAGGCGGGAGTTAACGGGACTAGCGGATGGGTTTAAGCTGCCTTAAGACCCGAGGCATATATTGCCGGGATGGTGGTTATTCATAAAAAGTAAGATTGAACCACAGAGAAGTTGAAATCATCTGCTGGAATAAGCTCCTCTGTGTCTCGTCTTCTCTGTGGTGAATAAACAGGTTGATTAGAAATTATTCTCACATGGATTACGTGCTTTCTAAAAGTCTTGACATTTTCTCAAAAATATGTCTACATTCCTATTATATGATAATTGATGCGCCACACCAATTATTGTCGCGGAAGGAATTACACGCGTTCAACACGCGCTAAAAAGCTCCACGCGTTACAAAAATAGCCAAATGTCTACAGTGTTATGGAAAATGAAAGGCCCTAAGTCTTTGATATTACAAGAAATGTAGACTTGGACGCTTCGAAAATGTGATCAAACGTAGTCGAATGTCTACAGCACACCAATTTTATCCTTTATTTTCAACACCTTAAAAATGTTACGCCTTTGCCACTTCAAACCGCCCCATTAATCCCGGCACAAATACCGTCACCGCCGTAATCTGTATTGCGGCGATGCCTTTCGCGACCTATGATGCCGCGCTTTTTATGGCTTGGGGCTTCGCCTTGGGTCCCTTCCGTTTCCGCTGATTATCAGGACCTGAATCATCATGCTAGACGCCATCCGCAAACGCACCGGATCAATCGTTGTTAAACTACTGCTCGGCCTGCTCGTTCTGAGTTTCGGGGCGTGGGGTATTGGTGATTATCTGAATGGCAATGTTGGCGGCTCAGCGGTTGCTACCGTGGGCGAACGGGAAATCCCGGCACAAGTGGTGTCGCGGGAATTACAACGTGAAGTGAACCGCTTGCGCCAGTATCTGGGCGATGCGGCGACCATGGAAACGGTGCGATCTTTTGGTTTGGATCAGCAGGTCATAGGGCGGTTGGTACAGGCGCAGCTATACTCGCTGGCCGCGCAGTCTCATGGCCTGGTGGTCAGCGACGCCGACGTGCGCGCGCAAATACAGGGCATGCAGGCCTTCAAAGGTATCACCGGCAGTTTTGATCGCGACGTATTTCGCCAGACCATTGCCAATGCCGGGTATTCGGAAAACGGCTTTGTTGAGCTGATCCGTGATGAAACCAAACAACAGCACGTGCTGGGCAGCCTGCAATCAGGTGTGGCAGCACCGTCGGTATTGGTTGAGCAGATTTACGCGTATCGCAACGAGGTGCGCGACGCCCAGTTCACGACCATTCTGGATGCCGGTTTCGACGTGGCAACACCAGATGATGCCGCCATTGCCGCCTATCATCAGGACCAGCAATCCAAGTTCATGGCACCAGCATACCGCGATGTGACGTTTATTCATCTGCGCGCCGAAGACCTGATCGACGGTATTGATGTGAGCGATGAAGACCTGGAAGACGCCTATGGTGCACGCGAAGCCGAGTTTGTGACGCAGGCCCGCCGTAACGTGGAACAGGCTATTTTCGATACCGAAGAACACGCCAATACGGCCATGGCCATGATGAATGGTGGTCAGGCATTTGCCCAGGTCGCATTGGCGTTGACCGGGGCTGATGCCGGTACGCTGTCTTTGGGTTGGGTGACGCCCGATCAATTGCTGGGCGAAGATGCAGCCGAAGCTGTGTTCTCAACAGCGCCCGGCAATCTGGCCGGACCAGTTAAATCCATGTTGGGCTGGCACGTATTTAATGTGGTCGATGGTGTTGAGGAAACAGTCAAGTCACTGGCCGACGTCGCCGACACCCTGCGTCATGATGTGGCTTTGGACCGCGCGCTGGATGATCTGTTTGGTATGGCTAACCAGGTGGAAGATTTGCTGGCGTCCGGTAATACGCTGGAAGAAGTCGGCGCCACATTGGACCTAGCTGTGACCACCGTGATGGCACTGGATCAATCCGGTAGCGACTCAAGCGGTGCCATGCTTGATAACCTGCCTGGCCAAGGGTTTCTGGAAACCGTTTTTGCGACCGAAGAAGGCCAGGAATCACCTTTGGTGGAAAGTGGTAACGATGCCTATTTCATCACCCGCGTGAACGGTGTGACGGACCCTGCCCTGCGGCCCCTTGATACCGTTCGCAGCGATGTGATCGAAGCCATGGTGGCCGACGCGCAGGATGCCATGGCCAAAGAAGCCGCTAATGCCATTGCCGACGATCTGAATTCCAGTGCTGACCTGCTATCCTTGGCCGCCGATTATGGTGGTGATTTGGTCAATGGTGAAGGTTTCAAGCGTGATGGCTCAAACTTGCCTCAGAATATTCCACCACAGATCGCCGAGGCCTTGTTTGGTAAAAACGTAGGCGATGGTGCCGTTGTGCGCCGGGGGGATGGCTATGTGGTTGGTCACCTGAAATCAATATCCGGAGCAGCGATCAATCACAGCGATCCGGCCTTTGCTACGTTGCGGGATGAACTGGCGCAAAAATTGCGGGGTGATATCGTTGATCAATTGTCCGTCGCGCTGGAAATACGGCATCCAGTATCGGTAAACCAGAGTGCCTTGACTCAAATTCAGGGTAGCTTTTAACGGTACAGAGATATGAGTATTTCCTGCACCCCAGCGTTCGATCAGTTTCGCGAAGCCTATGATGCGGGAAAACCGCAGGTCGTGTGGTCGCAATTGGTCGCTGATCTGGAGACGCCTGTTTCAGCCATGATGAAACTGGCCGGGAATGAGCCCAATAGCTTTCTGTTGGAATCTGTAACGGGCGGCGCCATTCGGGGGCGGTATTCGTTTATCGGCCTGCGCCCTGATCTGATCTGGCGATGTTCCGGCAATTTGGCCGAGATCAATCGCAATGCGCTTGAAGATGCGGATACATTTGCGCCCTGCCCCGTTTCAGGTGCATCCGGTACGCTGGACTCGTTGCGGGCCGTACTGGCGGAAAGCCGTATTGATTTACCTGATGACATGCCACCCATGGCCGCCGGTCTGGTTGGCTATATGGGCTACGACACGGTGCGTCTGGTGGAAAGTATCCCCGATGACAATCCTGATACGCTGGGCGTGCCCGATGGTTTGTTTGTGCGCCCGACGATCATGGCCGTGTTCGATAATATCAAAGACACCATCACCGTGATTACCCCCCTCTGGGGGGGCGACAATGCCGTCGATGCGGAAACAGCCTACAGGAACGCCGTATCCAGACTGTCGGATGCGGTGGATGCGCTGAACGGTAACATTGAAGGCCAAGTCCACAATACAGACGGGATCGTGCCGGAATTGCCGGAACCCACGTCCAATATTGGTCAGGCGGGTTATCATGCCATGGTGGAAAAGGCCAAAGAGTACATTCTGGCTGGTGACATCTTTCAGGTGGTGCCGTCTCAACGGTTTGAGTTCCAGTTCGATTTGCCACCATTCTCGCTTTATCGCTCGTTACGCCGGTTGAACCCGTCGCCGTTTCTGTTTTTTCTGAATTTCGGCAAATTTGCCGTAGTGGGGTCCAGCCCGGAAATTCTGGTGCGCGTGCGTGACGGTGTGGTGACCATCCGTCCCATCGCGGGCACCCGCCCGCGCGGCAAGACACCGGCCGAGGATAAAGCGCTGGCCGAAGATCTATTGAGTGATCCCAAAGAACTGTCCGAGCACCTCATGTTGTTGGATTTAGGTCGCAATGATGTGGGGCGCGTATCTGAGGTCGGCAGCGTCACAGTGACCGAGCGGAATATTATCGAATACTATTCTCACGTGATGCATATTGTCTCCAACGTGGAGGGCCGGTTACGTGATGGTTGTGACGCTATTGATGCCCTGTTGGCCGGGTTCCCGGCAGGCACGGTTTCAGGTGCACCCAAAGTCCGGGCCATGGAAATTATCGACGAGATGGAACCTGACCGGCGCGGTATATACGGCGGTTGTATCGGGTATTTTGGTGCTGATGGCGAGATGGATACCTGTATCGCGCTCCGCACCGCCGTCATCAAGGACAAGACCATGTACGTGCAAGCCGGTGGCGGCGTTGTGGTTGATAGTGATCCTGAGTTTGAATTCCAGGAAAGCTGTAACAAGGCCAAGGCCCTCAGGCGTGCAGCCGAGGAAGCCGTGCGGTTTCAGCGCTCAAATGCGCAAAACGTTATTGGCCCGAAGTAACCAGATTACGGCCGGAAGTAGGTTTCCAGTTGTGCCGAACAATGGCGCTCATGGGGGCCAGCACGAAGCCTTTACCCTCTAGCGTAGGCAGCCATTCTGAAATCATTTTCAAGGTGGCATCCCGTGGGTGTCCAATGGCAATAACCGATCCATTTTTACGGGCGAGTCTTTCGGTTTCCATCAATTGATTACGAATGTTGGCTTCCTCAACCACGTGGTCCAGAAAGACGTTTCGGGTTGCGTATGGTACGTCGAATTCATGGGCGGCCTCGGTGGCGACGGAGCCTCCCGAAGTGCGCGAATCAAGGAACAACAGTCCCCGTGATTTGATTTCGGCCAACACCACCCGCATGCCATTCAGATCACCAGTAAAGCGGCTGCCCATATGATTGTTGATGCCCACATAGCCGTCGAACTGATCCATTCCCCATCGTAGACGTCTGAGAATCTCTCCGGCACCGTCACCGGTGCGCAGGACTTCCGGGCCGGGGTCCACGGTGTCGCTTTCCGGTTGCATGGGAACGTGCAACATCAGCTCGTGACCAAAGGCGGCAGCACGGGATGTTTGTGCGCGTAAATCCCTGGCATAGGTCAGATATGACAGGGTCAATGGGCCCGGCAGGGCGGCCATCAATCCGGATCGTCGGATATCGACGCCCATATCATCGATAACAATAGCGATCATCGGCTTGTCTGCAATCGTGCTCAGATCAAATGAAATGGCGTTCTGCTGCCACAGTGCTGGTTCGGCTGTCGCCGCTGCAACGACAACGACTTCATTCGGTGTATTCGGTGGGGCATTCGGTGGTGTTTCGGGGGCATCAATCTTGAACGGCTCGGGGATGAGTTCTTCCGGCACAACCACGCGTGGTCCGGTGGCATCAGGATAGATCACCGGTGCGTGTTCAATCGTATCAACCGGTAAGGCTTCTTCATAGGCCCGGACTTCATTGACGATGTCATTACCGGGTTCCGGCAATACCGCTCCCTCAGGCTCAGAAACAGTTTCTATTGCTGGTTCAGGTACGCGATCTTTCACGTCGTACATGGTCATCATGGAAAAAGCCACGGATACCAGTGCCACAGCTCCCAACCCAAAAAGCACTCGGTTCCGCCACCATCCGGGGATAATTATACCCAAGGGATGTTCGCGCGCCAGACGCGCCTTTTTTACGTCGGGTTTTACCGCCGCTTCCTGATTGTCATTGGGTGGCTGGTTTGTCACGAAACTGCCTGCGCACATTATGAGAGTCTGTGACTGTGTTGTTACCCCTCGCCCTTCGGATGTTCAAGCGTTGTTAGCTTTGTTCCAGGCCTTTCAGAATAGGGCATTCCGGCCGGTCATCGCCATGACAGTTCTCGCTCAAATTTGCCAGCACATCGCGCACGGACTGTAATTCAGAGATACGGTCTTCGATCTGGGCAATATGATCGGTGGCCAGTTTTTTCACATCTGCACTGGCCCGGTTACGGTCTTGCCACAGGGCCACAAGGCTTTCCACATCCTTAATGGCAAACCCTAAATTGCGGGCGCGCTGTATGAACTGCAACGTGGACACATCGTTTTCGGCATAGTCGCGGTAGCCGTTTGCCAGACGGTTGGCCGGCGGTATCAGGCTGATGCTCTCGTAGTATCGAATGGCCTTGGCTGAAATGCTGGACCGTTTTGATGCTTGGCTGATGTTCATAGCACGCTCCTATTGATCAGGCTTCCGTAACTTAATTCGAACCGAATTGGCCAAATCGAGGACTTCGGGGGTGTTCGATTGATGATTTGAAACGACGTTCATGTCAACCTTCTAGTATACAGTAATGTTTGTACTATAGGCTTTGGAAGGTCAAGGGGAATATGGTCTCAGCATACTTGACGGCTTCGCTGTGTGGCGGCATTGTGTGGCCTCTCAGACGCGTGTATCAGAATTGTTTTTTTGTAACATTAAAAAGACATTGCAAGTAGTTGAAATGATTTTATTAATTGATAATTACGATAGCTTTACCTACAACCTGTGGCACTACCTGGGTGAGGTGGGTGCGAGCGTAGAAGTGCGCCGCAATGACGCTTTGAACGCTGATGAAGCGATCGCGTTAAACCCACAAGGTATTGTCATTTCCCCTGGCCCCTGTGATCCGGATCAGGCTGGTATCTGTCTGGAACTGGTCGAAAAGGCTGCTGGAAAGATTCCATTGTTTGGTGTTTGCCTTGGCCATCAGGCCATTGGCCAGGCCTTTGGCGGCAAGATTGTTCGCGCACCTGCTTGTATGCACGGCAAAACCAGCACCATATCGCACACTGGCACCGGTGTTTTTGCCGGTATTCCGGATGATTTTACAGCAACCCGCTACCATTCACTGACCATCGAGCCCGACAGCATGCCGGATTGCCTCGACGTGACCGCGCGTAGCGAAGACGGCGTGATTCAGGGCATCGCCCACAAAGAACTGCCCATTTATGGCGTGCAGTTTCACCCGGAAAGCATCGTCTCTGAACATGGTCATGCCATTCTGAGAAACTTCATCAACATGACCAGCGAAAGAGCCGCAGCATGAGCGATGCCATGAAACCCCTTATTGGCAAAGTGGCCGATGGTCAGTCCCTTAGTCAGGATGAGGCTGAACAGGCTTTTGAAATCATGATGTCGGGTGAGGCCACGCCCACCCAGATCGGCGCGCTATTGATGGGGTTGCGCCGTAATGGCGAGACCACCGACGAGATCACCGGTGCCGCCCAAGTCATGCGTGAGAAAGCCACGCACATTACCGCCCCCGATGGTGCCATGGATATCGTGGGTACCGGCGGTACGGGCATGGCAACCTACAGCGTATCAACGGCTTGCGCCTTTGTGGTAGCGGGTTGTGGCGTGCCGGTGGCAAAACACGGTAACAAGGCTATGTCGTCCAAGTCCGGCACCGCAGACACCCAAGCCTGCCTTGGCGTTAATCTGGATGTGGACTTCCCGGTTATTGAAGAGGCCCTGCGCGAAGCCAACATCGGTTTCATGTTCGCCATGCGTCACCACAGCGCTATGCGCCATGTGGGGCCCAGTCGTGTGGAAATGGGAACCCGGACCATATTTAACCTGCTTGGCCCTCTGTCCAACCCGGCTGATGTGAAACGCCAATTAACGGGCGCGTTCTCGCGTCAATGGATTGAGCCCATGGCAGAAGTGCTGGGCCGTCTGGGGTCTAAGCGGGCCTGGGTTGTACACGGCTCTGACGGTATGGACGAGCTGACCACCACGGGCATCAGCTATGTGGCTGAATTGAAAGACGGCAAGGTTACGACGTTCGAAGTTTCGCCCGGAGACGCGGGTCTGCCGTTGGCATCTTTGGATGACTTGAAAGGCGGCGATCCTGAATACAATGCGGCCGCTGTGCGTGCGTTGTTTGATGGCGAAACCGGTCCGTACCGCGATATCGTGTTGCTGAATGCTGCTGCGGCTTTGCTGGTGGCGGAGAAAGTCAGTGATCTAAAAGCAGGTGTCGCCATGGCGGCAGCGTCGATCGATGATGGGAAGGCGAAGGAAACCCTCGCCAAATTCGTCGAAATCACCAACCGTTCCTGAGGGCTTTTGTATGGCTGATGTTCTGACCGAAATCTGCGAGGTCAAGCGTGCCCACGTGGACGCGTGCATGGAGGAAGTGTCTTTATCCGAAATGGAAGGCCGCGCGCGCGCCGTTGGTCCCACGCGGGGGTTTATCAAGGCCCTTCGCCACACGGTGGATAGCGGCGGATATGGCCTTATTGCTGAATTAAAGAAAGCCTCACCCTCCAAGGGTCTGATCCGGGAAGATTTCGATCCGGCCACATTGGCTGCGGCTTATGAGCGTGGCGGTGCGTCGTGTCTGTCCGTTTTGACCGATACACCCTATTTCCAGGGTCAGGATGCCTATTTGGCAGAAGCACGGAATGCGGTTGCCCTGCCCGTCCTGCGTAAGGATTTTATGATTGATCCTTATCAGGTTATCGAATCCCGAGCGTTGGGCGCTGATTGCATTCTGCTGATTATGGCCGCCCTTTCCGATGCGCAGGCCTATGAATTGGAAGCGGCTGCGGTAGAGCAAGGGTTGGACGTCTTGATTGAAGTACATGATCAAGCGGAACTGGATCGCGCCTTACAATTGGAGTCCGTTCTGATCGGTGTGAATAACCGAAATTTGAAAGACCTGAGCGTCGATATCGCCCGGTCCGAAGAAATGCTGGCCCATTTCCCGGATGACCGGTTGGCGGTAAGTGAGAGCGGGATTTATTCGCCGGATGATCTCAAGCGCATGTCGGATGCAGGCGCACATTGTTTTCTGGTGGGGGAATCTCTCATGCGCCATGATGATGTGGAAGCTGCAACTCGCTCTCTGTTAGCCGTGGCCTGAAAGGAACCGGAATGTCTGATCTGACTCATATTGATGCTGACGGTAACGCCGTCATGGTGGACGTATCAAACAAGGATGATACCGAACGGGTCGCCATTGCCCGCGGCAGCATCACCATGCAGCCTGAAACACTGGCTCGCATCATGGATGGCGGCATCAAGAAAGGCGACGTTCTGGGGATAGCCCAGCTTGCCGGGATTATGGGGGCCAAGCGCACGCCGGATATCATCCCCTTGTGTCATCCGCTTAATCTCACATCAGTCAAAGTCGACCTTACATGCGATCCGGACCGTAACGCTGTGGATATCGAAGCCATGTGCAAGTTGAGCGGGCAGACAGGTGTGGAGATGGAAGCCCTGAGCGCCGTCAGTATCGCCGCCCTTACCGTTTACGATATGTGCAAGGCTATTGATCGCGGCATGCGCATCGGCGACGTACGGCTGGTTCATAAATCGGGTGGAAAATCCGGCACATTTGAGGCGGCGTAATGATTTCTGTTGCCGAGGCATTGGAACGGGTTACATCGTCACTGAAGCCTGCGCCCCATGAACGCATCCCGGTTATGCAGGGGTTAGGCCGGGTCCTGGCCGAAGACGTGGCTGCCAGGCTGACCTACCCGCCCACCGATATTTCGGCCATGGATGGTTACGCTGTTATTGCAGCAGACACCACTGATGCCACAGAGGCGCCTGCGATTCTGCAACAGATTGGTGAATCACAAGCCGGTCACGGTTTTTCCGGCACCGTGAATTCAGGCGAAACAGTCAGGATTTTCACTGGAGCGCCGATTCCAACTGGTGCAGATGCCATCGTTATTCAGGAAAACACCGAAAGCGATGATCAAGCGATCACCATGTTGGGCAGCGTTGAAGCCGGGACATTCGTGCGCCCGCGCGGTTTGGATATCACCGAAGGTCACGTCCTGCGCAAAGCTGGCCACCGGCTGACGGCGCGTGATCTGGGATTGTTGGCATCGGCAAACCTGGCTGAGCTGCCGGTTTACCGGAAGCCGCGGATCGCCTATCTGGCCACGGGTGACGAATTGGTCATGCCGGGCCAGACGATTGGCCCTGATCAGATTATCAGCTCCAACTCTATCGCTATTGATGCCTGTATTCGGGCGTTTGGCGGGGAACCGGTATCGCTCGGCATCGCGAAAGATACCCCGGACTCACTGCGGGCGGCCCTAAGTGCCATGGACGATGTGGATATGCTGGTCACCATCGGCGGTGCATCGGTGGGAGATTATGATCTGGTACAGTCCGTATTGGGGGATGAAGGTTTAGAGCTGGGGTTTTACAAAGTCGCCATGCGACCCGGAAAGCCTTTGATCTTTGGTCGAATCAAAGGTGTTCCCATGCTGGGATTGCCCGGTAATCCCGTATCGGCTACGGTCACATCACTGTTATTCCTAAAACCCGCCATGGATATTTTGTCCGGTATGCCGGAAGGCGTGGTGGATACCGGGACCGCTGTATTGGGGCAGGATATGGCGGGTAATGATCAACGTCAGGACTATATCCGCGCATCGCTTTCATTGAATAGCGATGGAAACACCGTGGTTATGCCGTATGGGCGACAGGATAGCGCCATGATGTCATTGCTGGCCGATTCGGACTGTTTGATCATCCGCAGCCCCCATGCAGCGCCTGCCAATGCGGGCGATCCGGTAGAAATTGTGCGCTTTGGTATGGCTAACGGCGCTTTCTAAGGCGGAATCTCCATTCCAGAGGCATTCCTTGCAACTATATGTTGACGTGGAATGAGAACCAAAGTAGAACATATGCGAATGTTTCGTTTTTGTTCTATATTTTGTGGTTCGCATCCAAACCCGTGAGCCCTGACAGATGAGCGGAGAAAATCGCCAATGTTGACCAAAAAGCAATATGAACTCCTGAAGTTTATTGAACGCCGTTTGTCTGAATCCAGTGTGTCGCCCTCCTTCGATGAAATGAAGGAGGCCCTTGGTCTTAAGTCCAAATCAGGCATTCACCGTTTGATTTCCGGTCTGGAAGAACGCGGCTTTATCCGCCGCCTGCCCCACCGGGCCCGGGCACTCGAGATCCTCAAATTACCAGCTGAACTACAACGAAATGCACCCAGACCGGACGCTTCAAGTGACGTGGACACCAACTTCAAACCCAATGTGATCGAAGGTCACTTTGGTCGACGCGATTCGGCGTTCGATGCACCACCAGCGACGGACGGCGTTCAGCTTCCCCTTTATGGCAAGATTGCGGCTGGTACACCGATTGAAGCATTGCGGGATAACGCACACCATATTGACGTGCCGCCATCCATGATTGGTCCCGGTGATCACTATGCTCTCGAAGTAGAAGGTGATTCCATGATTGAGGCCGGTATTCAGGATGGTGACACGGTGATTATCCGGCGTTGCGCCAATGCGGATAATGGCACCATTGTTGTGGCCATGGTGGACGAGTCCGAGGTTACCCTGAAACGATTGCGTAAACGTGGCGATTCCATTGCGTTGGAGCCAGCAAATGCAGCCTACAAGACCCGTATTTGCGGCCCTGATCAGGTTCGGGTTCAGGGCGAACTTGTTGGTCTTATGCGCCAGTACTAAACACCTATCTAGCTTTCAGCATCACCAAAATCTGGTTGTCGTTTACCGGTCCATGGTCGGGTGCCCCGTACCTGAAATGTGGACTCCATGCGAATACGGGTGCCATCCAAATAAATAGCATGGGCACCGTTCCGCCACAGATCAAAGCGATCGATCACCAGATGGGGGGCCGAACAACGTGAACGAACGGGCACGGCACTCAATACAATGGCGGCCCGCCAGCAATCCTCCATAAGGGCCGCTTCGTGCCAGACCATGGCGATGCTATTGTCCGGGGCGCCAAGTATGCAGCCCTGCTCATCGCACCGCAGACCGTCTTTGATTTCTGCTGATATGGTGGCGGTAACGGGCAATCCGGCCTGTTCCAGCCAGACCTTCCGGGTGAAACGGTTGCCGGTCGCTTTGGGGCCGACGAACACCATGGTGTCGGCATAGCGAACACTAAACAGCTCACCATTGGCCGCGGCGACAATCAATGGTTGCTGGGCGTTGATTGATACGACAAGGCCTGCGGCGATCCCCACCATGCCCAGTATCCGCCACCCCTGCCACCATAGGCACAGCCACAACCCGCCGCTCACGAAAAGCATGAGGGCTGCGAACGGTATTTGGGGAATCAGTGTCACATTGCCGGGCATGGGGCCGACCCGTTCGGCGATACTGACCACTGCATCAATTCCCCACCCCATGGGAATCAACCCCAAACCGTCCAAACCAAACGGCATCAGGCTCATGCCTAATAATGCGGACGGCATAATCCACAGGGCGGTCAACGGAACGGCCAGCAGGTTAGACAATAGCCCGTAGCCGGCCAATTGATGAAAGTGATAAGCGGCAAACGGTGCAGTGGACAACGACGCGATAATGGTGGAGAACCCGACCCCGCCGGTATAGAGCACCATTCGCCGTAAAAAGCCTGAGCCATGCCACATGCGATTAAACCGGCGTCCTGTGTACTCATAGGCGGCAACAAGCCCGATCACCGCTGCAAATGATAGCTGGAAGCTGGCCCCGAACAGGCTTTCGGGCCGAAACAACAAAATCACCATGGCGGCCCATGCCACCAGGCGCATGGAAATGCCTCGCCTGCCGATTATAACGGCACCCAGGACCAGGGCCATCATGGTGAAAGCGCGAAGCGTTGGGATCGTGGCCCCTGAAATGAGAGTGTAACCGAGGGCAGCGGCTAATGCGATAATCGCTGCCCAAGCCTTGATGGGATAACGCACAGCAAGCGCCGGGATAAGCGCCAGGCCCGCTCGTGCACAAAAAAATACAAAACCGCCCACCAGACCGATGTGCAAACCGGATATGGCTAAAAGGTGTGCGAGACCGGCGTCACGCATGGCATCCACTGTCGTTTGAGGAATGGCACCCCGGTCCCCGGTGATCAGGGCGCTAGCGACGGCACCGGTGGTGCCGGGGACGACTGAGCGGATGCGATTGCCAATCCGGGCGCGGACAGAGTCAAGTGTGGATGCGGCGGACAGGCTTTCTGTGTGATGAACCACTTCGGCGGCACCATAACTGAACCCTGTGGCACCAATTTCTTTGAAATAAGCATAGCGTTGGAAATCAAACGAACGCGGGGTTGCTGGTGTCTGCGGGGGCCGCAGCACCGCATAAACCTGTACCCAATCGCCCGCCACGATCTTCGGCCCCTTGTTCGTGTTGATGTTGATGCGTATGCGCTCGGGCGTATCAAAGGGCTCCAGCCACCTGACTTCAGGGTCCTCCATCATAATCCGAAGGCCCGCTGGTCGGGTTTCAGTTGCCACAACCAACCCGGTTATGCGTGTTGGACCAATTTCTTTTTCGAGCACCGTATGGGCCACATCAATAGTTCTGAATTTGGCCGCTGAAAATCCGGTGGCTATGATGGCAATGGCAAGAACAACAAGGATACCAACTTGATTGTGACGCAGTATCCATCCCATGCATCCACAAGTCACCAGGAAAGACGGGCCCACATACCATGCGGGCTCAAACGTCAGGCCAAAGTAGCACCCAACACCTGTTCCCAGAAAAACCGGTATCCAGAGTATCCAGCGATGGTAATCATCCAACAAATAATGGATGCCTGCATTTTGGACTGGAAAATCACCTGGACGATCCCCATATAAACGGAGGAAAGCAAGTGTTTTCAGATATTTATCGTGTGCGCCCTGTCCCATTTTTGGCCCATTTCCGCTCTCTATGCTGGCTTTCCCCGACTAATATGGTAGATGTGTCCACGCTCTGCGGATACAAAAAAAACATAATAGGTAAAAATGACGGTCGTAACCAGATTCGCCCCCTCCCCAACCGGTTTCCTGCATATTGGCGGTGCCAGAACTGCCCTGTTTAACTGGCTATATGCCCGTCACCACGGCGGCAAATTCCTGCTGCGCATTGAGGATACGGATCGAAAGCGATCCACCCAGGAAGCCGTCGACGCTATTTATGAAGGCCTGGAGTGGTTAGGACTGAATTGGGATGGCGACGCCACCTCACAGTTCGAGCGCGCAGACCGTCACCGCGAAGCCGTGCAGGCATTGCTTGATGCGGGTAAGGCCTATCGGTGCTATTGCACGCCCGAAGAACTCACCCAGATGCGCGAAACGGCTAAAGCTGAAGGCCTACCCTGGAAGTATAGCGGTATTTGGCGGGACCGGGATCCGTCTGAAGCACCAGAGGGTGTCGATCCGGTCATCCGCATCAAAGCCCCACTGGATGGCGAGGTCGTGATCAACGATCTGGTTCAGGGCGAGGTTCGCGTTGCTAATGAAACCCTCGATGACATGGTGTTGTTACGTGGTGATGGATCACCCACCTATATGCTGGCCGTTGTTGTGGACGATCATGATATGGGCGTCACCCACGTTATTCGCGGTGATGATCACCTGACCAATGCGTTCCGGCAGTACCAGTTGTATGTGGCACTGGGCTGGGATGTGCCTGAATTTGCCCATATACCGCTAATCCACGGTCCTGATGGTGCTAAAATGTCCAAACGCCATGGGGCGCTGGGCGTCGATGCCTATCGAGACGAAGGATATCTGCCCGAGGCCATGCGTAATTATCTGCTGCGTTTGGGTTGGGCCCACGGGGATGAGGAAATTATTTCCACCAAACAGGCTATTGAATGGTTTGATCTGAGCAATGTTGGTCGTGCGGCTTCACGGTTTGATTTCGCCAAGCTGTCCAACCTGAATGGTCACTATGTACGGAGCGGCGATGATCAAATGCTGGTTGATGCCATTGCACCATTATTGGAAGAAACCCGGGGCAGCGCGCTGGATGAGGCTGAAAAAGCTCTCCTATGCACGGCGATGCCAGGGCTAAAGGAGCGCGCTAAAAATATCGTAGAACTATCTGATTCTGCATCATTTTATGTCGCCAAACGTCCGTTAAATTATACTGAGAAAGCCCGCAATCAGTTGGATGAAGATGCGGCCGCACATTTGCGGGTATTAGCATCAGATTTCGATCAGATGGCGGATTGGGAAGCCGAGAAGTTGGAGCAACATGTAAGGGATTATGTGGACGCAACTGACCCAGCGGTGAAACTGGGTAAGGTGGCACAGCCACTACGCGCAGCATTATCGGGGACGACAGTTTCCCCCCCGATCTTCGATGTAATGGTTATACTGGGAAAACAGGAAACCCTGGCCCGGATCAATGACGCGATCTTGGCTACAAATTTCTGAAATCCGCACGATTCAATTGAACGAGCGCTTGAGATGAGGAGATACGGCAATGAGCAAAGATAAAGCAGCAAATGACAGTGGATTTACACTGACCGACAATCGGTCAGGTAATACCTACGACCTGGGTGTTATGAACGGCACAACAGGGCCAGACGTCATTGATGTTCGGACATTGTATGCGGAAACCAATTGTTTTACCTACGATCCTGGTTTCACCTCAACAGGCAGTTGCGAGTCCAAAATCACCTACATTGACGGTGACAATGGTGTTTTGCTGTATCGTGGCTATCCAATTGATGCCCTTGCGGAACAGTCAGATCATATGGAAACTTCTTATTTGTTGATGTATGGCGAGTTGCCAACCAAAGAGCAGAAGCAGAAGTTTGAGACCGATATCACCTATCACACCATGCTCCATGAGCAGATCAACTACTTCTACCGTGGTTTCCGTCGTGATGCCCATCCTATGGCGGTTATGTGTGGTGTTGTTGGTGCGCTGTCCGCGTTCTATCACGACAGCACCGATATCACAGATCCCAAGCACCGCATGCTGGCATCCTATCGCCTGATCGCGAAAATGCCGACCATCGCAGCCATGGCGTACAAATTCCATGTGGGCCAACCCTTCATGTATCCGCGAAATGATCTGCGGTATGCCGAGAACTTCCTCTACATGATGTTCGGCACACCGTGTGAAACTTACCGGGTTGATCCTATTGTGGCGCGCGCCATGGACCGGATTTTGATTCTTCATGCTGATCATGAACAGAACGCATCCACCTCAACGGTCCGTCTGGCTGGATCATCAGGCGCCAATCCGTTTGCCTGTATTTCGGCCGGTATTGCGTCCTTGTGGGGCCCCGCACATGGCGGTGCCAACGAAGCTGTGCTGAACATGCTGGAAGAAATTGGTACCACGGACCGTATTCCGGAATACATCAAGAAAGCCAAAGACAAGAGCGACCCCTTCCGCCTTATGGGATTTGGTCACCGGGTCTACAAGAACTTCGATCCACGCGCACAAGTGATGCGCCGTACTTGTCACGAAGTACTGGACGCGCTTGGTGTCCGTGACGAGCCACTTCTGGAAATCGCTATGGAGTTGGAACGCATTGCGCTGGAAGACGATTACTTCATCGAGAAAAAACTCTACCCTAACGTGGATTTCTATTCTGGTATCATTTTCCGGGCCATTGGTATTCCCACAAGCATGTTCACCGTGCTGTTTGCGGTCGCGCGTACCGTGGGCTGGGTTGCCCAGTGGAATGAAATGATTGAAGACCCATCACAAAAGATCGGTCGTCCTCGTCAGCTCTATAAGGGTGAGACGCAGCGCGAATTCATGCCACTGCACAAACGCAAATAACACAGGCGGTTCGGATCAGGTGGGCTCGAAAATTTTCGGATCCACCTGCATCCATGCTGGTTTCTTTTTCGCGATACGCTTGAAAACCGGGCAGTCCTCATGATGGGTACCCGGAAGGTAGCCTGTACTCATCAGCATTTCGTTGACGATCTCGCCGCCGGTAAAGCGGAACATTTTCTTGAACAATTTGGTCCAGTCCTGCCGGTTCATGGGATGGTGGCTGTCCAACCACCCCTTGAATCCTCCACTGTCGCGCATGCCTTGAATGGTTTTGGCATTGTCGATGATGGACTCAACCTTCAAACGGTTACGAATAATCCCGGCGTTCTTTAACAACCGTTCCACATCACGTTTATTGAAGGCGGCAACGGTATCCACATCAAAGCCTTTAAAGGCCTCGAATGTGGTTTCCCGCTTTTTCAGCACGATCTCCCACGATAACCCGGCCTGGAATATTTCCAGAGCCAACCGTTCCAGCAGGACGTTTTCACCCGTGACGGGAAAGCCGTATTCGGTGTCGTGATAAATGGCGTGAATGGGATTGCCGGGGGCAAAGTCGCAATAGCTGCTCATATCATTACTCTGGACGTATGCTGATGTACTCACCCACGTACAGAAAATAGAATATGGCAAAAAGCGCCATGGAAATAGCCGTGGTCAGCAGGATCTTTATCGCGAGCATGGGCTTGGCCGGAGCACCGGCATCATGGCCCTCTCCCACACCGGAGGCTTCGATTTTCTTAGCCGCCCCGATAGGCAGAACCATGAACAGAACAAGCCACCAGAAAATGATGTAGATAGCGAATGCGTTAAATGCTGACATGTTGATTAAGCCTGTTCCAGTTCTACGAGTGTGCCGCACATATCCTTGGGGTGCAAAAACAGGACAGGTTTTCCATGGGCACCGATTTTCGGCTCTCCATCACCTAGAACCCGCGCTCCTTCGGCAACCAAATGATCACGCGCCTTTACAATATCATCGACCTCGTAACATACATGATGCATGCCGCCCGATGGGTTTTTTTCCAAGAAAGCCGCAATCGGCGAGTTGTCACCCAGTGGGTGCAATAGCTCGATCTTTGTATTGGGTAATTCCACGAACACAACGGTTACCCCGTGATCAGGTTCGTCCGTGGCTTCAGATACTGTACCACCCAACATGTCACGATATGTGGATATAGCGGCGTCCAGGTCGGGGACAGCAATGGCAACGTGGTTCAAACGGCCAATCATATTTTTGTCTCTCTCAGGTTCATAGCCCGCTTATACGCGAACCAGATGAATAATGGTAATTGGTTTTTTGTCGAGCATGCTGCGAAACAAACGGCGCAGTGCGATACGGATAGTTTCTTCTGCAACTGCATCCTGGTCTTTAGCTTTTGCTGGCATGTTTTCCACACAATCTTCGATCGCGGCGAGCGCTGCTTCTTCCAGATCGTGTTCACCGACTTCCAGTAAACCGGAAGCGGAGATCTGGGGGTCTTCAAATAATTCACCGTCTTCGTCAAGCACCACAGTGGCCACCACAAAGCCATTGAATAAAGCCTGTCGGCGGCGGCGAACAAGTTCACCGTTCAGCGGAACAAGACGGTTGCCTTCAAGCGCTAATCGGCCCGATGGGACCTGATCCACGACTCCCACTTTACCGGGCGTTAGCGAAATCATGGAACCATTCTCTGAGACGATAGCCTGTTGTACCTGGCACTCACGGGCCAACTTGGCGTGCTCGATCATATGACGTGCTTCACCATGAACGGGTACGGCAATCTGTGGCTTGGCCAGGTGGTACATTTCTGTTAATTCGTCACGCGCCGGATGACCCGATACATGAACAAAGGCGTCCTGCCATGTAATGATATTGATATTGCGACTGGCTAGTTGGTTCTGAAGTTGGGAAATTGAAACTTCGTTCCCCGGAATAACCCGCGAGGAAAAGATAACCGTATCGCCATCGTCCATAGACACCCGTGGGTGGTCACCCGATGCGATGCGTGACAATGCTGCCCGTGGTTCACCTTGCGATCCTGTACAGATCAACAGGCACTTATCACGCGGGATATAACCAGCCTCGCTCTCGTCTACAAACACCATATCTTCGGGAAGGTATCCGGTTTCCTTGGCCGCAGCGACCATGCGGTACAACGATCGTCCCGCCAGCACTACATCTCGTCCGTTTTCGTGCGCGGCTTCTGCCACCGTATGCAGGCGTGCGATGTTCGATGCAAAACAGGCAACGGCAACGCGCCCAGTGCACCCGGCAATAACTTTGGAGAGCGAGTCTTTCAAATCACCTTCTGACCCTGAATCGCCTGGCGAGAAGACATTGGTTGAATCGCACACCATGGCCAGCACACCCTCATCCCCTAATTCACGCAGGCGCTTAATATCGGGGGTATCGCCTACAACAGGTGCGGCATCAAACTTCCAATCACCAGTATGCAACACCGTGCCGTGCTCGGTACGGATGGCAATGGCATTGGGTTCCGGGATGGAATGGGTGAGCGTAATTAATTCCAGATCAAACGGACCCATGCTGAACGTAGCGCCCAATGGCACCTCAATAATCGGCACATCCCTGCCCCAGTCTACTTCGCCTAGTTTCCGGCGCAAAACAGCAGCGGTAAACGGCGTAGCATAAACAGGACATCCAAACCGCGGCCACAGATACTGTACCGCACCCAAATGGTCTTCATGGGCGTGTGTCAGCACGATACCGAGCAATGAGTCTCGGTGTTCTTCAATGAATGCCGGGTCCGGCATCATCACATCCACGCCCGGCATGGACGGGTCCGCAAAAGTAACCCCCAGATCAACCATGATCCACTGGGCATCATCGGGCTGGCCATAACCATAGAGGTTCAAATTCATACCGATCTCGCCTGCGCCGCCCAAAGGCAAAAACAGCAAGTCGTTAACGTCAGTCGTGCTTAATTATTTTCTCCATCGGGCTTGCTGAGACGCACATTGCGGCGATGTATCGCCAACAGGCCCTTCATGGTCAGGTCTGAATCAATGGTATCAAAAATTTCGGAAGCATCAGCAAACAACGGCGCTAACCCGCCGGTCACAATGACCTTCATGTCCGGACAGTGGTGTTCTTCGCGGATACGCCGGACCAGACCTTCAATAAGCCCCGTATAGCCCCAATACACACCGGACTTCATGGCTTCCACGGTGCTCTTACCCACCACATTGGTTGGGCGCTCGACCGTGATACGCGGTAATTTCGCGGCGGCCAGGTGCAGGGCCTCAACACTGAGGTTAATTCCCGGTGCGATAATGCCACCGACATAACTGCCAGCTTCATCAACGATATCAAAGGTGGTCGCGGTGCCAAAATCTACGATGATCAATGGCCCACCATAATGCGTATGTCCCGCCACTGCATTGACCAAACGATCTGCACCGGCTTCTTCCGGGGTATTAATCAAAACTTCGATGCCCAGATCAACTTGGCCCTCACCAATGACCCATGGATCACAGCCGAAGTAATTACGGCACAGAACTTTGATTTCAAACAAGGCCTGCGGAACCACAATACTCACGATAGAATCTGTCACGTCATCGGGTGCCAGGTTCTTCAGCGCCATGAGATGCGTTAGCCAGACGGCGTACTCATCCGCTGTGCGTGCCGGGTCGGTGGCTATCCGCCACTGGGCAACAACGCTTTCACCATCGGCAATGGCAAACTTCACATTTGTATTGTTTACGTTGATCGCTAGTAACATGTGATACCCATTAACTAGCCGGGAAGAAAATATCACCGGCAGTGATCAGCTGATCACCTGCTTCGTGGCGCAGAATTAGTGCGCCTTGATGATCGATGTCGGCAAAGATACCGGAAAGTTCCTGTTTTTCCAGCCGAACTATGATGTCTTCGCCGATTCCACGCGCTTTTTCTTTCCAGGCAAGGCGGATCGTGGAAAATCCCTGTTCCAGCCATACCTGATACCAGCGATCAAAGGCTGCCACCAATTGTGACAAGGCATCCTCAACGGTGGTGGCACGGGTACTATCGGCCCTTTCCGCATTGATTGATGTGGCCGGATACGGCGTATCGTCCGGGAAATGATCAATATTGATACCGATGCCCACAATCAACCAGTCAACATCACTACCGCCCGGCTCAGCATTTGATTCAAGCAATATACCGGATGCCTTCTTACCATTGACCAGAACATCATTGGGCCACTTGGTATGGATGCTGGCAGTATCGTCACAACAAGCAGCCATGAGATCATAAACCGCCAGTGCGGCCACATAACCGGTTTGGGCGGCTTCAGTCAAAGACACTGGTGGTCGGACGATAATAGAACAATAAAGATTTCCAACAGGCGACGCCCAGGCACGCCCTCGCCTGCCCCGGCCGCCGGTTTGCTGCTTTGCCCAAATGACGGAATTGCCTGATACGGACGGATCGTTAGCGTGCGCAAGGCGCGCAGCCTCAACGTTGGTGCTGTCGATACAGTCCCGTGAAATCAGGGTATAGCCGCCTGGAAGTTGGGTGGTCATCCCCCGAAGAGAGCAGATGCCGCCGCCGCTGCCGGGTCCAGCAAAAGCGCTGGATAGAGGATGAAGAACACCATGATCGCAGCACTCAACGTAACCACGAAGGCGATGGGGCGCGAAACGGCTTTATCAAACGGGTCGCCTGCTTCGTCAAAATACACCACACGAATAATACGAAGATAATAGAACGCGCCAACCACACTGGTCACCAGGCCGATAACCGCGAGGCCATAGAGCTGTGCTTCCACCGCAGCCATAAAGACGTAAAACTTGCCAAAGAATCCGGCCAGAGGTGGAATGCCGGCCATGGAGAACATGAAGATTGTCAGGGCCATGGCTAACAGAGGTTGGCTCTTGGAAAGTCCCGCCAAATCGGAAATATCTTCAACCATCCGTTCACCCCGGCGCATGCACAGGATGCAGGCAAAAGTGCCAACGGTCATGAACATATAAATGCCCAGATACACCAACACGCCGTAAACGCCGGTTTCCGTACCAACAGCCAGACCAATGAGAGCGTAACCCACATGCCCAATGGAGCTGTAGGCCATCATGCGTTTGATATTGGTTTGGTTGATGGCCGCAAAAGCGCCCAGAACCATGGAGGCGATGGACACAAACACGATAATCTGTTGCCACTGATCAACCAGATCACCGAACGGTCCCGTCATAACCCGCAGGAACAAGGCGAGACCGGCAATCTTTGGCGCAACAGCAAAGAACGCGGTAACGGGGGTTGGCGCACCTTCGTATACATCGGGTGTCCACATATGAAACGGAACGGCGGAGACTTTGAAAGCCAGACCAGCCAGAATGAACACGATGCCGATAATAACGCCGAGGGACGGTGCGTAATCGCCACCGTGGGCAAACATTTCAGCCATAACAGTGAAGTTTGTCGTGCCGCTAAAGCCATAAATCAACGAGCTACCGTAAAGCAGCATGCCCGACGCCAGCGCGCCCAGAACAAAATACTTAAGCCCGGCTTCGGTCGAACGCTGTTCATCACGCCGGAACGCCGCCAGCACGTAGAGCGAGAGGCTCTGCATTTCCAGACCGACATAAAGCGAGATCAGGTCATTGGCCGAAACCATCATCAGCATGCCGAGTGTGGCAAAGATGCACAGGATGCCATATTCAAATCGGCCCATGCTGTTCATTTCGAGATAATCGCGGGAAATCAGCAGGGTCAGGCCAGCACCACCCAGGATCAGGATTTTCATAAACACCGCAAACTGATCGGTCACGAACATGCCATTGAATGTATAGAGGCGCTCACCCGACACCGTCAGTACCAACAAGGCGGTGAGGACCAGTGTCAGAATGCTAAGCATCCAGATTTGGCGGCTGGTACGCATGGCATTGTCGGCCGTATCGGATTTCAGAAATACCCCGATCATCAGCAACGCCAAAATGGCGACAGCTAGAAACAGCTCGGGTAAAGCCGGTACTAAATTTGGCATCTCGCTCAATGGCATTACAAACCTCTACTCAGCAACGAACGCGCAACCCTTATTGGGCAACGCCAGCTAATATGTTGGCGGCGGCCTGTGCGGCTTCCACCTGTACAACTAAATTCTGCACAGATACGTGCATGAAATCCAAAAACGAAGACGGGTAGACACCCATCCAGATCGTGATCACCACGAGTGGTGCAAAAATAGCAATCTCACGGGGACTCAAATCGGTAATCTGCATGAGGTTTTCCTTGGTCAATTGGCCAAAGATCACCCGGCGGTACAGATACAGCATGTACGCCGCCCCTAAAATCACACCCAGCGCCGTAAAGGCGGCAACCCAGGTGTTCACCTGGAAGATACCCAGCAATACCAAAATCTCGCCAACGAACCCGCCTGTGCCGGGCATACCGACCGAGGCCAGCATGAACAGCATGAAGGTGATCGCATAGATCGGCATTCGCTCCACCAAACCACCATATACATCGATCTCACGGGAATGAATGCGGTCATAAACCACACCGACGATCAGGAACAGGGCGGCTGAAACCACACCATGGCTCAACATCTGATAGATAGCGCCTTCGATGCCCTGCACGTTCATGGTAAATGTACCAACGGTGACGAACCCCATATGGGCGACAGATGAATAGGCGATCAGCTTTTTCATGTCTTCCTGGGCCAACGCCACCAGCGAGGTGTACACCACGGCGATCATGCTCAGCGCAAAGATCAACGGGGCGAAATCAGCGGAAGCCAGCGGGAACATAGGCAGCGAGAATCGCAAGAAACCATAACCGCCGAATTTTAACAGCACACCAGCCAGAATAACGGAACCGGCCGTGGGCGCTTCCACGTGGGCATCGGGCAGCCAGGTGTGAACGGGCCACATGGGAACTTTAACCGCGAATGATGCAAAGAACGCCAGCCACAACCATGGCTGCATGCCAGCCGGGAATGAATAGCTCAGCAGTGTGGGAATATCTGTGGTACCGGCTTCATGGTACATGGCGATGACAGCCACCAGCATCAACACAGAACCCAAAAGCGTGTATAGAAACAGCTTGTAGGCCGCATAGACCCGGCGTGGGCCGCCCCACACACCAATAATCAAGAACATGGGGATCAGCACGGCTTCAAAGAACACATAGAAAATAACCAGATCCAGTGCACTGAACATCCCGATCATCATGGTTTCCAGGATCAGGAACGCGATCATGTATTCTTTAACTCGGTCCTTGATGGCATTCCAACTGGCCATAATACAAAGCGGGGTCAGCAGCGTGGTCAGGATAACGAACAGCACCGATATGCCATCCACGCCCACGTGGTAGGCAATATCAAGGCCCGTCATCCACTGATAACGTTCGACAAACTGGAAGTCAGCGGTAGAGCCGTCAAAATTGGTCCATAAGAACAGCGATAACACGAATACGGCGGCGGATGTCCACAGCGCAACCCAGCGGGAGTTCCGCGCTACTATTTCTTCGTCGCCGCGAATCATCACAAGAATGATGAACGCCCCGAACATGGGAATCGCAATCAAGAGCGATAGTAATGGCCAGCTAAGCATGTGCGATCACCCCGCGCTCGTAAACAGATACCAGGTGATTAACGTCACCACACCAATCATCATCCCGAAGGCATAATGATAAACATAACCCGATTGTAGGGCCGAGACCCGGCGCGCCAGCATGCGCACGGCACGGGCAATCCCGTCAGGGCCTACACCGTCGATCAACGTACCATCACCCACTTTCCACAACTGTCGCCCCAGATAAAATGCGGGGCGGACAAAAATCTTGTCGTACAGCTCGTCCACATACCACTTGTTGAAAGACATGAGATAGATCGGGCGGAAGGTTTCTGCCATGCGTGCGGGCAGGTCCGGTTTGGCGATGTACATGATGTACGCCAGCACGATACCAACACCACCCACGACCAATGGCGAGAGCTTAACCCAGGTTGGAACGTAACGGGCGTTCTCAAGGGCTGGATGGTTTTCAAGCACCAGAATGGCATTGCCCCAGAACTGAACAACGGAGCCGCCGACAAAGTTGTCGTACATAACCCAACCGGCCAGTACGGCGCCTGTGGCTAGAACCAATAGCGGTCCAATCATCACCATGGGGCTTTCGTGGACATGGGCCATGGTTTTCTCATCGGCGCGCGGCGCGCCATGGAATGTCATAAACAACAAACGCCATGAATAGAACGCGGTCAGGAACGCGGCCAGCAGGCCCATATAGAATGCATAGGTACCAACGCCTGTATTGGCGGCATAGGCGGCTTCCAGAACGATATCTTTTGAATAGAATCCGGCGAACGGTGGAATACCGGCCAGGGCCAGATTACCAATCCACATCAGGGCATAAGTGACCGGGATCAACTTCCAGATACCGCCCATCTTGCGCATGTCCTGTTCATCAGACATAGCGTGAATGACCGCGCCCGCACCAAGGAACAAAAGCGCCTTGAAGAAGGCATGCGTCGTCAGGTGAAAAATGCCGGCTGAATAGGCCGAAACACCGCAGGCAAAAAACATGTAACCCAGTTGCGAGCAGGTGGAATACGCGATCACGCGTTTGATGTCGTTTTGGGTACACGCGATCGTGGCGGCAAAAATACAGGTGGATGCGCCAACGATGGTAACCACGGCCAATGCTACGTCTGAAAATTCAAACACGGGCGACAGGCGCGCGACCATAAAGACGCCGGCGGTCACCATGGTGGCAGCGTGGATCAAGGCCGACACTGGTGTGGGGCCTTCCATAGCATCTGGCAACCAGGTGTGCAGGCCTAGCTGGGCCGATTTACCCATAGCACCAACAAACAACAGCAGACACGCAATGGTCAGGGCATCAAATTCAACGCTGAAGACTTCTAACGTGTCATTGGCATGACCGGGGGCCGCAGCAAAGATAGTGTCCAGGTCAACGGACTGGAATATTACGAACACGCAGAAGATACCCAGCGCAAACCCGAAATCGCCCACACGGTTGACCACAAAGGCCTTGATCGCAGCCGCGTTTGCCGTCGGTTTGTGATACCAGAAACCGATCAACAGGTATGAGGCAAGGCCCACACCTTCCCAGCCGAAGAACATCTGGATCAGGTTGTCGGCGGTGATCAGCATCAGCATAAAGAATGTGAACAGGCTGAGGTACGCCATAAAGCGCGGTACGTGCCTATCGTGATGCATGTATCCGATGGAGTAGATGTGCACCATGCTGGAAACGCCGGTGACAACGATCAGCATGACGGCCGTCAAAGAGTCTACTTTCAGAGCCCATGAGACCTCGAATGTACCCGAATCAATCCAGGTCATAAGCTCATAGGTATAGCTGTTCCCGCCGAGGGCCACGTCAAAGAAGATGGATATGGAACCGGCGGCAGACAGCAACAAAGCGCCACAGGTAACCCATTGCGATAAGCGATCAATGGAATGGCTGCGGTGTTCGTCGGCACCATGGCGCATAAAGGCCATAATACCGGCGATAATCGCGGCTATGAGGGGCAAAAAGACAACGGCGGTAATCATGCTTTGGCTCAGCCCTTCATCATGTTGATATCTTCGACGGCGATTGAGCCGCGATTACGGAAGTAAACCACCAGAATGGCCAACCCAACGGCGGCTTCGGCGGCGGCGACTGTCAGCACAAAGATGGCAAATACCTGCCCGACCAAATCATTCAGGTGCGTGGAAAACGCGACCAGATTGATGTTCACAGCAAGCAGCATCAGCTCAATGGACATCATAATGACGATGACATTTTTCCGGTTAATGAAAATACCGAAAATGCCGATGGCGAACAGAATGCCAGCAACGCTCAAATAATGGGAAAGACCGATTTCAAACATCAAATTCCCCTCCCGGAATCGACCTTGCGAAGCTCAATAGTATCGGCTGGGTGACGGGCCAATTGATCGGCGATGACCTGTTTACGTACACCAGTACGCCGGCGGTGGGTCAAAACGATGGCACCAATCATGGCGACCAGCAATATCATACCGGCGGCTTCAAACAGGTATAGATAATCCGTGTACAGCACTTGCCCCAGGGCATGGGTGTTGGTGACCCCATCTGGTATCGGTGCGGCCCCCACACGGCTTGCGTCGGGTGAAATAATCCAGCTGCCGGCCAAGGTGAGCAATTCACTCGCCAAAATCAGGCCGACCAGCCCACCGATGGGCAGGTATTGCAGAAAGCCCTGGCGCATTTCGACAAAGTTGATGTCCAGCATCATGACCACAAACATAAACAGAACAGCCACGGCGCCCACATAGACCACAACCAAAATCATGGCCAGGAATTCGGCGCCCAACAGAACAAATAATCCGGCCGCATTAAAGAATGCCAGGATCAGGAACAGCACGGAATGAACTGGATTACGCGACGAAATGACCAGTATTGCCGACGCAATTGTCATGAACGCGAACATATAGAAGGCCAGTGCCTGAATCATGCCCTCAAACCTTTATGCCAATCAAAACTGTTCATCATCATCTCTGTTTTCCTTAACGATATGGGGTATCAGCAGCGATGCGCTGGCCCAATTCCGTTTCCCAACGATCGCCATTGGAAAGCAGTTTGTCCTTGTCGTACATCAGCTCTTCACGGGACTCAGTTGCGAACTCGAAGTTCGGGCCTTCGACGATGGCGTCAACCGGGCATGCTTCCTGACAGAAACCACAATAGATGCATTTCACCATGTCGATATCATAACGCGTGGTGCGGCGGCTGCCGTCTTCACGGGGCTCTGCTTCGATGGTGATGGCCTGTGCCGGGCAAATGGCTTCGCACAGTTTGCACGCAATGCAGCGCTCTTCACCATTGGGATAACGGCGCAGCGCGTGCTCACCCCGGAAACGCGGGCTCAATGGCCCCTTCTCATACGGGTAGTTTATGGTCACTTTTGGTCTGAACAGGTAACGGAGTGTCAGTGACATACCGATCACCAGTTCCTTGAGGAATACGGAGCCAACACTGCGGCGGATAAAGCTCATGGTTCTAACTCCTTTCCTATACCTGCGGGGCCAAATCGAAAGCCACCAGAACACTGGCAACAATCACGACAGCCGCCAATGACAGCGGCAAAAATACTTTCCAGCCCAGACGCATCAGCTGATCATACCGGTAGCGCGGGAATGTGGCGCGAACCCAGATAAAGATGAACAGACAGAAAGCAATCTTGGCAGCGAACCAGATCGGTCCCGGGATCATGTTAAAGGGTGCAATGTCCACGGGTGGCAACCAACCGCCCAGGAAAAGTACCGACGTCATACCCGACATCAAAATCATGTTGGCGTATTCGCCCAGGAAAAACAGGGCAAACGCCATGGCGGAATATTCCACGTTGTAACCGGCGACCAGTTCGGCCTCAGCTTCTGGCATATCAAACGGATGGCGGTTGGTCTCGGCCAGCGTGGAGATAAAGAAGATCACCGCCATGGGGAACATCAAGACACCGAACCAGTTGAGCATGCCGTACTCGCCCTTTTGGGCCATGACAATATCGGTCAGGTTCAACGAACCTACGCACATGAGAACCGTGATGATAATGAAGCCCATGGCTAACTCATAGGATACCATCTGTGCCGCAGACCGCAGTGCGCCTAAGAAAGCGTACATGGAGTTAGATGCCCAACCAGCCATGAGAATGCCATACACACCAAGCGATGAAATGGCGAACAGGAACAGAATACCCACGTTGATATCGGCCAGTACCATACCATCACCGAATGGGATGACGGACCACGCTACCAGTGCCAGAACGAATGTCACACACGGCGCCAGAATGAAGACACCGCGGCTGGCGCCCGATGGAATGATGGTTTCCTTCAGGAACAGTTTCAAACCATCCGCAATAGGTTGCAGTAATCCAAACGGGCCAACAATGTTGGGCCCTTTGCGCAATTGCATACCGCCAATAATCTTGCGTTCAGCCAGCGTCAGATAGGCAACGGACAGCATCACAGGAATAACAATCGCCACAATCTTGATGACAATCCAGGCAACAGGCCAGATGTAGTTAAACCAGAAATCAACCATCAGTACCGGTCTTTCCTTCTGCGCCGTTACTCAGCGTTTCTGTGCACTTGGCCATTGTCTCAGAGGCCCGTGAAATGGGGTCCGTCATGAAGAAGTTGTCCACGCCCGATGTAAATGGCGCTGCATCTGTTGCACCACTGGTGCCGAATGCCCCCCAGCTTGCCGCACTAACCGTGTTCAGATCGCCAAATACGGCATTGCCTGCAATCATACGGGCACGCAGGTCTTCGATATTGTTATATGGCAGGGTTTTACCCACAACATCAGACAGGGCGCGAATAATGGTCCAGTCTTCGCGGGCGTCGCCGGGTGGGAAAATGGCCTGTGTTGTCTGTTGGACGCGACCTTCCAGGTTCACGTAGGTGGCGGATTTCTCCGTATAGGCGGCACCTGGCAGGATCACATCGGCGTTATGCGCGCCGCGGTCACCGTGGTGGCCCTGATAAATAACGAAAGTCTTGCCCGCTTTGGAAACGTCAACTTCGTCTGCGCCCAGCAGGAACAGTGTCTCGATCGCGCCACTGGCAGCACCTGCGAGAATACCGGCTGTATTGAGACCGCCCTCACCTGCTACGAAGCCGATATCCATACCACCCACACGGCTGGCGGCGGTGTGAAGCACGTTAAAGCCGTTCCAGTCACCCGTTACCATGCCGTATTTGTCGGCGACGGCGTGTGCGAGCGCCAGAATGGCCGCACTATCGCTGCGGGCCAGTGCACCAGCGCCCAGAATAAGCATGGGCCGTTCGGCGTTGTTGAGCACTTCGGCAAATGCGCCTTTGCCGTCTGCTAAATCGCTGAGCGTTTCCGCACCAGCACCCAGATTAGTGTGGGCATAGGTCAGGTCCGCTTGTTCGCCAATAACACCGATGGGGAATGATCCCGCCACATAGCGTTTGCGAATGCGGGCGTTTAGCACCGGCGATTCAATGCGCGGGTTTGAGCCAATGATCAGACAGGCATCAGCTTGCTCAATCCCGGCAACGGTCGTGTTGAACAGGTACGAGGCACGGTTACTGGCGTCAAGCGCAGCACCGTCTTGACGACAGTCCATGTTCGTAGAGCCGAAAGCGGCCATCAGATCTTTCATGGCGGCCATGGTTTCTACGTCAACCTGGTCACCGGCGATAGCGGCGATCTTTGAGCCGGCTTTACCACTGACTTGCGCGGCAATGGCGTTAAAGGCGTCCTGCCATGAGGCTTCCTGTAGTTTGCCATCAAGGCGAACATACGGACGATCAAGGCGGCGTTTCATCAGGCCGTCACAGGCAAAGCGGCTTTTGTCGGAAATCCACTCTTCATTCACGTCTTCATTGAGACGCGGCATGATCCGCATGACTTCAGGACCACGACTATCCACACGGATTGCGGCCCCAAGGGCGTCCATCACATCAATGGATTCGGTCTTTTTCAGCTCCCAAGACCGCGCGTGATACGCATAAGGTGCCGAGGTCAATGCGCCAACCGGGCACAGATCAATCAGGTTACCGGAAAGCTCGGACGTAAGCGCCTTCTCAACGTAAGTCCCCACTTCAGTATGTTCACCACGTCCCGTCGCACCCAGTTCAGGCACGCCGGCAATTTCCTGGGCAAATCGGACACAACGCGTGCAATGAATGCAGCGGGTCATAATGGTGCTGATTAATGGGCCCATGTATTTGTCTTTGACGGCGCGTTTGTTTTCTTCATAGCGCGAGCGGTCAGCGCCGAACGCTACAGCCTGATCCTGCAAATCGCATTCGCCGCCTTGATCACAAATCGGGCAATCAAGTGGGTGATTAATGAGCAGGAATTCCATAACCCCTTTGCGCATTTTCTGAACAGCCGGAGAATTGGTGGTAATCACCATGCCCTCGCCCACCGGCATGGCACAGGATGCGACCGGTTTGGGGGCCCGTTCCATTTCAACCAAACACATGCGGCAGTTACCAGCAATGGAAAGGCGTTCATGGAAACAGAAACGCGGCACTTCGGCACCAGCCTGCTCACAGGCTTGCAGCACCGTTAAACCGGCTTCAACCTCAATTTCCTGACCATCAATTGTTAGCTTCGGCATGGTTCACTTTCACTCCGCTGCATGGGCCGTAGTGGCCTGATACTCGGCGATACGTTCTTCGATCCGGGGACGGAAATGTCTGATCAGACCCTGGATTGGCCACGCCGCTGCATCACCAAGGGCGCAGATCGTGTGGCCTTCTACCTGACGTGTAACTTCTTCAAGCAGGTCAATTTCATCAATTCGTGCATTACCCGTCGCCATGCGTTCCATCATGCGCCACATCCAGCCGGTTCCCTCACGACAGGGTGTACACTGGCCACAGCTTTCGTGTTTGTAGAACCGTGACAGACGGGTGATTGCCATGATGGGGTCCGTGGATTTGTCCATAACCATGATGGCCGCTGTGCCAAGGCCTGATTGAACTTCACGCAGCGAGTCGAAATCCATCAATACCGTGTCGCAGATAGATTTCGGCAACATGGGTACAGAGGCACCGCCGGGAATAATTGCCAACAGGTTGTCCCAGCCACCGGTCACGCCACCGGCGTGTTTTTCGATAATTTCTTTAAGCGGGACACCCATTTCTTCTTCGACCGTGCACGGGTTGTTCACATGGCCGGAAATATTAAATAATTTACTGCCGGTGTTGTTGGGACGACCAAGGGCTGCAAACCATTCGGGGCCGCGGCGCAGAATTTCAGGCACAACGGCGACGGACTCCACGTTGTTCACCGTCGTGGGGCAACCCCATGCGCCAACGTTGGCGGGGAATGGTGGCTTAAGACGCGGCTGGCCTTTTTTGCCTTCCAGACTTTCGAGCAGGGCCGTTTCTTCACCGCAAATGTAGGCACCAGCGCCCATGTGGATATAGAAATCGAAGTCCCAGCCGGAACCACAAGCGTTCTTGCCGATCAGGCCATCGGCGTAGGCTTCATCCACAGCCCGTTGCAGAGCTTCACCTTCGCGGTAGAATTCACCACGAATGTAGACATAACAGGCGTGAGCCTGCATGGCGAAACTGGCAATCAGACAGCCCTCGATAAGCTTGTGCGGCTCATTGCGCAGGATCTCACGGTCTTTGCAGGTTCCGGGCTCGCCTTCATCGGCGTTAATCACCAGATAATGCGGACGGTCACCGATCTCTTTAGGCATGAAGGACCACTTCATCCCGGTTGAGAACCCGGCACCACCGCGACCCCGAAGACCGGAGCCTTTAACGTCTTCAATGATCTGCTCGCGACCTTTTTCCATGATCGCCTTCGTGCCATCCCAATCGCCACGGGATTTGGCACCGCTAAGCGTTCGCTCATTCAGGCCGTAGATATTGGTGAAGATGCGATCTTTATCTTTTAGCATTTAAGCATCCTCCCCTTCACCCTTAAGGGACGTGAGACCGCCGGCAGGCTCTGATCCGTGACGGCCATTTTGCGGGCCCGGGGTCGCTGTGCCACCGTTACGCAAGGTGGTCAGAATAGTTTCCACGTTTTCGGCTGTGAGGTCTTCAAAGAAATCATCGCCGATTTGCATCATCGGCGCATTGACACAAGCACCCAGACATTCGGTTTCAGTCATCGTGAACATGCCGTCTTCCGAAGTAGCGCCAAAGCCCGCGCCGGTTACCCGTTTGCACGCCGCTGCAATTTCGTTCGATCCGCGCAACCAACATGGCAGGTTGGTACACACCTGAACATGGTGCTTACCCACCGGTTTCAGGTTGTACATGGTATAGAAAGTCGCGACCTCGTAGACCTGCATGGGGATCATACCCAGGACTTCAGCAATATGATCCATGACGGGGACAGAAATCCAACCATCATTCTGGCGCTGGGCCATATCAAGCAGTGGCATACAGGCGCTGGCTTGTTTACCTGCCGGGTACTTGGCAACGATTTCCTTAATTCGCTCCACATTTTCAGCAGAAAAAGAAAAAGGGCCCGGTTTGTTATCTACTGGTGTACTCATCGGTCAATCTCACCAAACACAATATCGATAGAGCCGATAACGGCCACCACATCGGCCAACATATGGCCTTTTGACATCATTTCCATTGCTGCCAGGTGGGCAAACCCAGGTGCTCGAATTTTGCAACGGTACGGCTTGTTCGTGCCATCAGATACCAGGAACACGGCAAACTCACCTTTCGGCGCTTCAACCGCCGTGTAGGTCTCACCGGCCGGTACGTGATACCCTTCGGTATACAGTTTGAAGTGATGGATCAGGGATTCCATGGATTTCTTCATATCACCACGTGACGGTGGGGATACTTTCTGATCATCCACTTTGCAGGCTCCAGCCGGCATCTGCTCCAGACACTGGTGAATGATTTTGATGCTTTCGCGCATTTCATACATGCGAACCAGATAGCGATCGTAACAATCACCGAATTTCCCGGTGGGAATATCGAAATCCATCTTGTCGTAGACATCATAAGGCTGCGCTTTACGCAGATCCCATGCGATTCCGGATGCGCGAAGGTTCGGTCCGGTAAAGCCCCAGTCATAGCACTGTTCTGCCGTTACGACGGCGATATCCACCGTACGTTGTTTGAAAATACGGTTTTCCGTCAACAGGGTTTCAAGATCATCGATGAAGGCCGGGAACGTATCGGCCCATTTCCCAATGTCTTCTGCCAATCCGGGGGGCATATCAAAAGCCACACCACCGGGCCGGAAATAAGCCATATGCAGGCGAGCGCCACATACACGTTCGCAGAATTCCATCAATATTTCGCGATGCTCGAACGACCACAGCATCGGTGTCATGGCACCAACGTCCATGGCGTAAGAGCCGATGTTGAGGATGTGATTCAAAATGCGACCGATTTCGGCGTACAGCACACGGATGTACTGTCCCCGTGGCGGCACTTCGATGTTCAGCAATTTTTCGACGGCCAGCGCGAAAGCGTGTTCCTGATTTTGCGGCGCCACGTAATCAAGGCGGTCGAAATACGGTACAGCCTGAAGATAGGTTTTGTATTCAATGAGCTTTTCGGTACCACGATGCAGCAGCCCCACGTGCGGGTCTGCCCGATCAACGATCTCGCCGTCCATCTCAAGCACCATGCGCAGCACGCCGTGTGCCGCCGGATGCTGCGGGCCGAAGTTGATATTGAAATTCTTGATTTCTGTTTCAGCCATTAGCTGGAACCTCCATCGGCGCCATCTTCCGACTCAGCCTTCTCATCACCGGGTAACTGGCTCTGCACGCCTTCCCAGGGGCTCAGGAAGTCAAAGCTTCTGAAGTCCTGGGTCAATTTTACGGGTTCGTACACCACGCGTTTTTGCTCATCGTCGTAGCGCACTTCCACATACCCCGTCAGCGGGAAGTCCTTGCGTAGCGGATGCCCTTCAAACCCGTAATCCGTCAGGAGACGGCGAAGGTCGGGATGTTCGGAGAAGTAGATGCCATACATGTCCCAGGCTTCGCGCTCGAACCAGTTTGCTGAATTGAATACGCTGATGACGGAAGGAACCGGCGTGTTTTCGTCTGTGGTAATCTTCACCCGCACCCGCATGTTATGGGTAAGGCTCAGGAGATTGTAGACAACCTCAAAACGTTCTTCTTCACCCGGATAATCAACACCGCACACATCCATCAGGGTCTTGAACTGACAGTTCGCGTCATCGCGCAGGTATGTGAGGACTTTGGCAATAGAATCACGCTGGGCCAGAACAACCAGTTCGCCGTTCTGAATATGAACATCGCTAACGGCTCCACCCAGCGATGCAGAAATCAGTTCTCCGAGATCTTTCAATGCAGCTTCCATTAACAGTCGTTTCCTAACTCTTTCCCGTCACCCACATCTGGTCTTAACGCCAGAGTGTTCCGGTGCGGTGGATCTTTTTCTGCAATTGCATAATACCGTAAACCAGCGCCTCAGCCGTAGGCGGGCAGCCCGGCACATAAACGTCAACGGGCACAATACGGTCACAACCGCGAACAACCGAATAAGAATAATGGTAATAGCCGCCGCCATTGGCACAGCTTCCCATAGAAATCACGTACCGTGGCTCGGACATTTGGTCGTAAACCTTGCGAAAAGCAGGCGCCATTTTGTTGGTCAGCGTACCGGCAACGATTAACACATCTGATTGTCTGGGGCTGGGGCGCGGTACCACACCGAAGCGGTCCAGGTCATAACGTGGCATATAGGCGTGGATCATTTCCACGGCGCAACAGGCCAGGCCAAAAGTCATGGGCCATAAAGAACCGGTCCGGGCCCAATTCACCAATTTATCGAGGTTGGCAATAACAAAGCCCTGGTCCGTCAGTTCACCGGTAACCTGGCGCAGGATTTCGTCCTGTGCTGTGCCGGGTGGCAGCGGGGTCATGTTATCCGCCATGGGGTTGGTCTCTACTCCCATTCCAAGGCTCCTTTGCGCCACTCATAGACAAATCCGATTGTCAGTATCCCTAGGAAAACCATCATGGACCAAAATCCAAGCATGCCGACATTTGAAAGAGAAATGGCCCAGGGAAAAAGGAAGGCCACTTCGAGATCAAAAATGATAAAAAGAATGGCCACCAGATAGAACCGCACATCAAACTTGTTACGCGCATCTACGAACGCATCGAAGCCACATTCATAGGCGGACATTTTTTCGCCATCTGGATGCTGGCGGGCAACAATCATCGAGCCGACCACAGCAATGGCGGCGATGGCGATGGCGATACCAAGAAAAATGAGGATCGGTAGATAATCAAGGAGCAAATCGTCCACGGCTATCGCCCTCCGATGGTAAGGGAATTGATAGGTGCGTGGCGGGAGTGACGGGACTCGAACCCGCGGCCTCCGGCGTGACAGGCCGGCGCTCTAACCAACTGAGCTACACCCCCTAATCGCGATCGTTTGTTCCCGATGGGGTGGCGATGGTTTAGACCACTGCTGGAAGGAGTGTCAAGCATTGTCACGTCAATCATTTCAACTTTTGTAACCTCACCGGGATAACAGCATTGTTGCTCACAATCCGTTGATGCCACAGTGCCACAGATTACAGAAAATGACAGAATAAAGTGCAGAGAGTTTTAGGGGGGATGGTGGGCGATGACAGGCTCGAACTGCCGACATCCTCGGTGTAAACGAGGCGCTCTACCAACTGAGCTAATCGCCCTTATCAAGGGTGGCACAACTTGCTTCAAAGCTTCCGGGATTACAAGACCAGAATTGCCTGTTTTTGCGTTATTTTGAATTTTAAGTAATTGGCCACCAGACACAAAAAAAAGCCGACGGTCAGCGAACTGACTGTCGGCTTTAATTTTGTCTGTGATCGATTATTTGTTCACAGATTCCTTAAGCCCTTTGCCGGCTTTGAACTTGGGTTGTTTGGAAGCCGGGATCTGAATGGCTTCTCCGGTGCGCGGGTTGCGTCCGGTGGTTGCTTTACGATCAGCAACGCTGAACGTGCCAAAGCCAACCAGACGAACTTCGCCCCCGCCTGAAAGTGAACCCGTGATAGAATCAAATACGGCATCAACTGCTTTTGCTGAATCCGCTTTCGACAATCCGGAACTATCTGATACCGCTGCTACTAAATCATTTTTATTCAATGTACTCGCCCCTCTAGCTGTGTGAGTAGGAGGTTTAAAAGGAAACTAAACCCGTTCATTCGGGCTGCACAGAGTCTACGTGTCCGCTCAGAGTCGCGTCAACGATGGAACCGGGTAATATGATGGTTTGTGGCGGTTTTCTGCGGTTTTTTCAATAAAATCGATGGTTAAAATCCAGTAAAAAACCTCTCTGACGCAGGTCAGAGAGGCGTTTTTTTGGAATCTATCGATTCGCGATTCGCAGAACTCTGCGGGTTTCAGTGCCTAACAACACCATTTTCAGCATCCTCATCGTCGCCAGAACCGCTCGATGGGTCCTCATTTGCCGCTGCTTCATCCTCATCCCATTCGATGGGGGTAAGCGGTTGAACAAGCGCTTCAGCCAGAACCTCGTCCACACTGGTGACCGGAATAATCTTCATACCGCGCTTCACATTGTCAGGAATATCGGCCAGATCCTTTTCATTGTCGGATGGGATCAGGACGGTCTTGATGCCCCCACGAAGGGCCGCCAGAAGTTTCTCTTTCAGGCCACCGATAGGAAGAACCCGTCCCCTGAGGGTGATCTCACCGGTCATGGCGATGTCATTTTTAACGGGTATACCGGTCAGAACCGATACAATTGATGTGGCCATGCCAACACCCGCCGACGGGCCATCCTTGGGCGTTGCCCCTTCCGGTACGTGGACGTGGATATCTTTTTTGCTAAACAATGGTGGCAATATACCGAATTCAGTGGCTCTGGACTGAACATACGAGCGTGCAGCCTGGATCGATTCGGTCATCACATCGCCCAATTTACCGGTAATGGTCATCTTACCCTTGCCGGAGACCATGACGGCCTCGATAGAGAGCAACTCGCCCCCGACTTCGGTCCAGGCCAATCCGGTCGTCACACCAACGAGACTATCGGCTTCAATTTCACCAAAGCGATATTTTTTGACTCCGGAATACTTCTCAAGATTTCGGCGCGTTACCTGGATTGTCTTGGCGTCGCCTGTGACAATTTCCTTGATCGCCTTACGCGTCAGGTTTGCCAGCTCCCGTTCCAGGTTACGAACACCTGATTCGCGCGTGTAGTATCGAATAATATCGCGAATGGCAGAGTCCGAGATAGACCACTCGTCAGCTTTGAGGCCATGGGCTTCAATTTGCTTGTCGATCAGGTGGCGCTTTGCGATTTCCACCTTTTCATCTTCGGTATAGCCAGCAATACGGATGATCTCCATGCGATCGAGCAACGGTCCGGGCATGTTGAGCGTATTGGCCGTGGTCACAAACATGACGTCTGATAGGTCGTAATCCACTTCCAGATAATGATCGTTGAATGAAGAATTCTGCTCAGGATCTAATACTTCGAGCAGCGCCGAGGCGGGATCACCCCGATAATCATTACCCATCTTGTCGACTTCATCCAAAAGGAACAGCGGATTGGATGCGCCGGCTTTCTTCATACCTTGCAGAATTTTGCCCGGCATGGAGCCGATATATGTACGCCTATGGCCTCGGATCTCGGATTCGTCACGCACTCCGCCCAGGGACATACGCACAAACTTGCGACCTGTAGAGCGTGCAATGGATTTACCAAGCGATGTCTTGCCCACACCAGGGGGGCCAACGAGGCACAAAATCGGCCCCTTCATCTTCTTTTTACGCTGCTGGACAGCCAAATACTCAAGAATCCGTTCTTTGACCTTCTCCAGACCATAGTGATCAGTGTTCAAGATATCTTCGGCTTCGTGAATATCCTGTTTTACGCGTGTGCGTTTCTTCCACGGAATAGCCAGCATCCAGTCGAGATAATTCCGAACTACCGTGGATTCAGCGGACATGGGACTCATGGATTTCAGTTTCTTCAACTCGGCATTGGACTTTTCACGGGCTTCCTTACTGAATTTGGTTGCCTCGATCTTTTCCTCCAACTCGGCGATTTCGTCCTTACCTTCTTCGCTGTCACCCAGTTCCTTCTGAATGGCCTTCATTTGCTCATTCAGATAGTACTCGCGCTGGGTCTTCTCCATCTGGCGTTTCACACGGTTGCGGATCTTCTTTTCCACCTGCAACACGCCAATCTCGGATTCCATGAACGAATACACGCGTTCCAGGCGTTCCGTAATGGTTTCAGTTTCCAGAAGTTCCTGTTTCTCGGCAATCTTGAGCGCCAGATGAGACGCAATGGTGTCAGCCAACTTGCTGGATTCTTCAATCTGGTTAATGGAAACCAAAGCTTCCGGCGGTGTTTTCTTGTTGAGCTTGATGTACTGCTCGAACTGGCTAACCACGGAACGTGACAACGCTTCCAGTTCCTGATCATCGCCATTGTCTTCATCCATGATAATGGCTTCGGCCTGGAAGAAGTCGTCTGTATCGGTGTAACGAACCACTTTGGCGCGCTGGGTGCCTTCGACCAGCACCTTAACAGTGCCATCAGGCAGCTTAAGCAGCTGCAATACAGTGGAGACGGTGCCGACCTCGTAAATATCGTCGACCTCTGGGTCGTCCTGCGTAGCATTCTTCTGCGCAACAAGCAGGATTTGCTTGTCGTCTTTCATTACGTCTTCCAATGCACGGACTGATTTGGCCCGACCCACGAATAGCGGCACGATCATGTGGGGGAAAACCACGATATCGCGTAAAGGAAGGACAGGATAGACGGATGTGGAGGCTGTTGTGGGCATGTTTATCCCTTAAAGGTCTGTAATATGGGCCAAAACAGGCCATTAAATGATACGGAATGGCCCGTAATGAACGAATCTTAGGTAAAAAATGGGTTCATTTGGCCTCTTATGCAAGGCCCAATACCGTAATTTTCCACAAAATAGTGGAAAATACGTGAAAATGATGAGTTTTAGGGCAAAAACAGCGTAAAAAGCTTAAGCGCTGCTTTCTACGTCATCCATCCGTTCGGAATAGATATACAGCGGCTTGGCGCTATCATCCACAACTTCACGATTGATGACCAGTTCCTCGACTGAGTCCATACCAGGCAGTTCATACATGGAATCCAGCAGGATGGTTTCCATAATGGACCGCAGGCCACGCGCACCGGTTTTACGCTCAACGGCTCGTTCGGCGATGGTATCCAATGCACCATCGGTGAAGGATAGCTTTACATCTTCCATATCAAAAAGACGCTGGTACTGCTTAACCAGTGCGTTCTTGGGTGCCGTGAGGATCTCAATCAAGGCATCCTTATCCAGATCATTCAGCGTTGCCAGAACAGGCAAACGACCAACGAATTCCGGGATAAGGCCAAATTTTAGTAAATCTTCTGGTTCGATTTCGCGCAACACATCACCGGTTTGGCGTTCATCGGGGGATCGCACATCCGCGCCAAAACCGATACTGGTTCCTTTGCCGCGTTCAGAAATAATCTTTTCCAATCCTGCGAACGCCCCGCCACAGATAAACAGGATATTGGTGGTGTCCACTTGCAGGAATTCCTGCTGTGGGTGCTTACGGCCACCTTGTGGCGGCACACTGGCCACGGTGCCTTCCATGATTTTCAGCAAGGCCTGCTGTACGCCCTCGCCCGATACGTCACGGGTGATGGAAGGATTGTCAGATTTACGGGAAATCTTGTCCACTTCATCGATGTAGACAATACCGCGCTGGGCGCGTTCTACATTATAGTCAGCGGCCTGAAGCAATTTCAGGATGATGTTTTCCACGTCCTCCCCCACATAACCGGCTTCGGTCAGGGTGGTGGCATCGGCCATGGTGAACGGAACAT
>JABJGO010000088.1 GCA_018662225.1 Rhodospirillales bacterium
GACGGGATTGTCCTCGCCAACATAGTCATCAAGACGTTCGGGGAGCAAAGTGCTTTGGCTACGGTCTTCACCTTCAATAAAACGCTTCATCAAATCCTCCCGCTAACACCATGGGAGAATCATATCATGCATCACGTTTTTGCACAGCCTGGACCCACAACAGAAATGTTGATCTATTTTGATTACCCTGCGTGCGTTTTTGCTTTCTGAGGATCGTAGATGGGCAGGCTGACAACCGTCGCGGTGGTCGAGATATCACCACCAGCCAAGGCAAGAATGGTGCCGTCGGGAACTGATACCTCAATATGCCCCAGGGCCAAGGATTTCCCCAAGCGATGAGAGTAACACGGGCTGTTAACCACGCCTACGGTGCGGCCATCGACCGATAGCACCTCTTCACCATTGACCATGTCACCGTGATCAATGACCAGCCCTACATTGCGAACGCGTTCGCTACCTTCCGCTGCCATGAGGGCCGTTTTCCCGCGAAAATCGCTCTTCGTGCGGTTGACTGTAAATCCAAGGCCAACCTCCCACGGCGTTTGGCTCGAGGACATGTCGTAACCATAGAACAATAACCCGGCTTCAATACGAACCTTGTCCAATGCCGTAAAGGAACAGGGAGCAACACCAGCACCAGCCAGATTATCCCAAATATCAACAATCACATCTGCCGTGGCAAATATCTCATAACCGCGTTCGCCGGTGTAGCCGGTACGCGACAACCTGCAAGCGTGGCCAAATATTTCTGCTGTGGCATGATGGAAATACTTCATGGGTGCCAGATCAATGGAGCAATTGGCGTCGATTACGCCAAGCGCCCCTGGACCCTGCACAGAGATGTCATGCAGATCGTCGGTGAATTCAATGAACACATCTTTCCCAGTCGCCGAGGCCCCAAGCAAAGCCATCATATCACCGGAACCGTGTGCAACCATCCATTCACCGTTACCAATACTGGAAACAATTGCATCGTCGGCCACGCCGCCTTCTTCGGTGAGAACCGATGTATACGCCGATTGGCCGACCGCAATCCGGCTCACGTCGCGGGTGATCGTGTGGTCCAGAACAGCAGCAGCATCACTCCCCCGAAGGAAAACCTTTTTGAGCGGTGACATATCAAACATGCCGACCGCCTCACGAACGGCATCATGCTCATCGTTGGGATTGCTATCGTAGGTCCATGCTGTGCCCATGCCGTTCCAGTCTTCCAGGCCGGAGCCCAAGGCCCGGTGGCGTTCAGCAAGTGCGGAGGTTCGGCTAAGTTCTTCGGTCATGTTTATCTCCCTGTTCAAATTTCAATACCAGGCGTCTGGCACACCGGATTTTCGTTGGTGAATGAAGTCTTTGAGCGCCTCGTCCACGCCCGGATCAATGGGTGGCGCTTCATAGGCGTTCACCATTTCTTTCCATTTGGACGTGGCGCGTTGTTCCGCAGTCTGGCTACCGTTTTCAAGCCAGGTTTCATAAGGGCCAGCTTCGATCAGGTCGCTTTGGTAATTGGCGGTGCTGTAATGTTCCATGGTATGGCTGGTAGAGAAGAAATTATCACCCGGTCCGGATTCCCGATAAGAATCACGGGCAAGCTCTTCGTCGTTGACCTTCAGCCCCTGGATCATGCGCAACATCATGCCGCAATGATCCAAATCCAGGACAAATTTCTCGTAGGACATGGTCAAGCCACCTTCCAACCATCCGGCGGCGTGCCAGACCTGGTTTGCGCCTGACAACATGGACGCCCACATGCTGCTGGTACTGTCCTGCATGGCCTGACCATCGGCTGAATTGGCCGCCGTGATTTGCCCGCCATTGGTGGACCGCACAGGGACGCCCAATCGACGACCCAACTGCGCCATGGCGAACGACGACAGATTGGCCTCTGGAGAGCCAAATGTGAGCGCACCGGATTTGAGGTTCATCGTAGAATGAAAACTGCCTAATACGACAGGACACCCTTTGCGCACCAGCTGTGTCAGGGCTATGCCAATCATGCCTTCCGCCAGGGTCTGGGCGACAATGGCGGCTTGCGAAACGGGGCCCATTGCGCCGCCGAATATTGCCGGTGATACCGCTACGCTCTGGTTGGCAGCGGCGTAAATTCGCAATGCGCCGGACATGGTGTCGTCATAGATCAGCGGCGAATTCACATTGATGTTAGCCTGGATTACTGCATTCTTTTCCATGAACGCCTCACCAAACACCAGCCGTGCCATGGCCACGGAATCTTCCGCTCGATCGGGTGCGGTTACTCCGCCCATGAAAGGTTTGGTCGAATAGCGCAGGTGAGCATAGACCATATCCAAGTGCCGCTTATTCACGGGCACGTCCACGGGCTCGCACACAGTTCCGCCGGAATGGTGTAGCCACGGGGACATGTAGGTCATCTTCACGAAGTTCTGAAAATCCTCCAGCGATGCATACCGCCTACCTTGATCCAGATCCGTCACAAACGGCGATCCGTATCCTGGCATCAGAACAACATGATCGCCCCCCAGCACAAATGACGTCGCGGGATCTCGGCCGTGCATTTTGTATTCGGCGGGCGCCGTACTGCACAGGTGTCGCGCATGCCCTTCGTCCAACCGAACACGGTTACCACTCACCTCAGCACCGGCATCCCGAAACAGTGCCAACGCCACGTCATCGCCGCGGAACTCCACCCCCACCTCTTTGAGAATCCAGTCCGCTTGTCGCTCGATGGCTACCAGCGCTTCCTCATCCAACAGCTGATAGGCAGGAATCATGCGCTGAATGGAATTCGAGATTGCAGCATTGGCACCATTCCCACTGGTGCGACGGGCTGCTCGACCACCACGTCTGACCGCATGGTTAGCGTCCCTTGGGGCATTCAATGCTGACTCTGGTTGAATCATTGTTTAAATATTTTTGCCGGTTAAATATCGTCAATCGAGGTAGAAACACCTTATTACTTTGTGTAAGCGCGATTATGGCCACCGACAAATCAAATGATTTGATCGTTACGTTTAAATTTTTTAAACTCATATTTATGCATTTTCAAAATTTCGATGATCTTCGTGTCTTCAATGTGGTTGCCCGCCACGGTAGTTTCGCATCGGCGACCAAAGATTTGAATCTGACCAAGGGTGCCATCAGCTACCGGATCAGAATGCTGGAAGAGACTCTTGGGTTTCTGGTCTTTCGGCGTGTGCCACGTGGTGTTGTGCTAACGACAGAGGGGCAAAACCTGCTTGATGCAACGGAACAATCTTTCCTGGAGATGGAACGTCGTATCAATGCTTTACGATCCGAAGAAAGCGGCACGGTTACTGTGGGTCTGTCCACCTACCTGGCGTCACGTTGGCTATCGCCGAGACTGATGGATTTTATACAGTCACATACTGATATCCGCCTACGCATCCAACCCATGCTCGATCTTTTGGACCTGGACGGTGAAGGCATTGATTTAGCTATCCGGTGGGGTGACGGGCTGTGGGATGACATGATTGTTGAGCAACTGTTTTCGTGCCCTGCATTCCCGACGGGTACGCCAGAGGTGCTTTCAACAGTTCAGGCAATAGGGTTGGAACGGGCGTTCGCATCTCTGTCGCTTCTGCATGATCGGGAGAGTAGTCATGCATGGGCTGATTGGTACAGGGCGGCTGGAATCGAGTACCCTGAGCAATCAAACGTGCTGACAATCCCTGATCCGAATGTTCGAGTTCAGGCGGTAGCAGACGGTCAAGGCATTGCGCTGAATGATGACCTCATGATTCAGGAACTGGTAGATGGGAGGCTTGTCCGGCTAAGTGATATTCGGTTGGAAAACTACGGATACTTTCTGGCTTATAGACCAGAGGCCATGAGTAATCGAAGCGTGGCTAATTTTGCAAAGTGGTTGCTCAACCAGAATTAATAGCATCTTTGAAAAATTGACCATACTTCTGGCTGTGGGATAAAAAAGGAAGTCTCCGAAATACCTCAATGGTCTATGGAATTACCGTTTCTAACTGTTAGCAGACATTCCGTCTTTGATGAGTTGAACTTCCGCTACGGTCATTCGCAGACCTTTTCGGCGAGCCAAGTTCATGTCCGGTTTTCTCTCAAGAGCAGACTTTTTTGAGCATGTTATTAACTTCTGCTGATAGCCAAAAGATGGGGTTCATTGCACCACCATATCGCCACGATGCACACGAGGCGACAACGCGAGCATGGTAGCAAGCGCCCGTTTAGCCCTATTATTTAGCCTGAAACAGCTGGACGTGAGAACTTCTCTCGCCATTGAACACTATGTTGATCGGCACGTTCTCGATAGAGTCGCATGGCAGAGGGCAGGCTCAGCTTGAACTCATCCTCTTGATCATCGCCCAACGCTAGTAGTCGCGTGATGTACCAGTCCGTTATCCCACCCGGCGGTGCGGACTCAAATATCGGAAAGTCAGGATCTCCACCTTCCTCAGTCAACCAGACCTTCGCAAGCCGGGGATCGAGAGCCATTGCACGCGCAATACCCACCATATCGACTGCGCCACTCGCCACTGCACCGACTGCCTGCTCACGTCGTTTGAAGCCACCCGTCGCCATCAGCGGCACATTGGTTACACCTTTTGCACGTCGAGCAAAGTCGAGGAAATAGGGCCCTTGATTCGGACTGTCGGAAATTTCTTTCGCCCCGGGAAAATAGGTCCCTCCACTAATATCGATCAAATCGACCGAGGTTTGATCGAGAAGGCGCACCACCTCCAAAGCATCATCTTCGGTCAATCCCCCTTCCAGCTTGTCCGTCGAGTTGATCCTGATGCCGACGGGATAGGATGGACCAACGGCACGCCGTACTTTGTCTACCACCTCAAGAACGATGCGGCATCGTGCTTCGATTGCGCCGCCATACCCATCGCTCCGGCGGTTGAACAGTGGAGATAGAAACTGACTGAGTAACCACCCGTGCCCAGCGTGAACCTGGACGCCGCTAAATCCTGCGTTCTTCGCGCAGACTGCGGATCTTGCATACATGTCCGGGAGTTCCTGGATGTCCTCCACAGACATACCCGCACACTGAAGACCGTCGATTTCCAGCGCAGATGGCCCCTTCGGCTCGCTAACAGGTTGGTGTGAACGGGCACCGGCATGACCGAGTTGCGGCCACAGATGAACGCCCTCAATCAAGGCTCGTTTGACCAATGACTGTAGTGCCTGTTGATCGCTATTCGCTCCCAGCACCAGATTTCCCGGATTCTCCGGAAAGCGCGGGTCCACTTGCACTTCACCGATGATAGACAGGGCGGTTCCGCCTTCCGACCATTTCTCGTAAACTCGAACCTGCGCCTCGGTGGAATCGCCTTCACCGTTCCCCAGCGTATCCGTCATTGGCGCCTTTGCGAGCCGATTTTTCAGGACCGCGCCACAAGGAAGATCCAGTGATTTTTGGAGGACACGATGGGGGCTCGAGGTTTCACGCTCTATGGGTTGTCCAGTCATCTTAGTTCCTTCTATCGAGAATTTTCGCGTCGAGCATATCACGTTCGGTCGCCTTCATATACCAGTTAACAGCCGTGCTGTAGTCGGCCTTATAGAAGCCATGAAAATCGCTGGGATGGTTTTTATGCTGAGTTGCTCAAAAAGCCAATTCAGTGGGAAGACGGCTATGTCATTCCGCCTAGCGAGCCGGGTCTGGGTGTAGAACTGGATGAAGATGTGGCCCGTGCACACCCATACGACGGCAAGGAATTACACCTGGAAATGAGACCCGGTCCGATTTAGAAATGACGGTGGTTTGAGTGACAATATGAGAGTCTGGCCTCCTGTGGACCTCTTATATTTCCATGCGGTCACCGTTGATAGCACCTCTCAATTTGCGTGGTTTATAGTTGATCCATCTTCCGAACGCCGATAGGCAGCTGGTGACGTTCCGATATAACGCTTAAAGGCCTTAGCGAAGGTCGCATCGGATTCATAGCCGACACGGTCGGCGACCTGAGGGATGTTTAGCCCCTCTGTGCGTAAATAATACGCGGCTCGATGCATGCGCCATCGCGTTAAATATTGCATGGGCGTCTCATCCACGAGCGCCTTAAACCGCCCCGCGAAAGCCGAGCGCGACATTCCCACTTCAGCCGCTAATTCACCAATGCTCCAAGCCTTCGCCGGTTTCTCATGAATGAGTTCAAGTGCGCCACCAATGCGCGGATCGCGAAGCGCGCCCAGCCATCCGGCCTGATCGTCAGAGAGAGATTCCACATAGCTGCGGATTACCTGAATAAACAAAACACCACCTAAACGGTCCATCAGGGCCGTAGAGCCAATGCGTTCGGCGCGGATTTCTTCAGAGATCAACTGAGACGTAGCCTTTAGCCATTCGCTGGCGCTGTCGCCTTCAATATGAATGAGAGGAGGCAACTGTGCCAATAGCGGATGCATCTCACCCTGATCAAACGACAGGCGACCACAGGTGAAGGTGGTAATTGCGCCGCCACCGCCACTCCGCATGACCTCGGGTTTACGCAACGGACTGCCAACCATCATGTCGGTAAATTTTAAAATCGGGGCACCCGGATCACTCTGCACGCTATGAATATGTCCATGTGGCATCATCAAAAAGTCACCTGTAGAAACTGGAATTGGGCTGCCGCCTTCCAACGTGACAAAGCCATGACCGCTCAGAAACATATGAAAAACAGGACCCTTAACCCCCTCTGAGGACGCACCCCAGGGCGCGCTGAATTCGGCACGGCCCAGCATGGTGCCGGAAAGATGCACTGAGTGTAAAATATCGCTTAACACGTCCATGGTTGAATAATCCTGTAAATCTGGACGTTGCGCCATGAAAATTGCTTATTGTGCCATGGAAACGCCACGTTTTTTCCCTTTATATGAATGTTAGTTATCTAGCTCAGTTTGTGTCGTGCCGTCAAGAACAAGCCTCAGCACAACCTGATCCGGCGAAACAACCAACGACGAAGGGAATATCACATGACTGCCAACTGGAAACTTGAGGGACAATACTTTGAGGCCTGCAACTGCGATGCCGCGTGCCCCTGCGTGTTTTTAAGTTCCCCGACGACGGGGGAGTGCACGGTGTTGATTGGGTGGCATATCGAAAAAGGCACGTTTGAGGGCATTTCTTTAGACGGGCTCAATATCCTAAGGGCGATATACACGCCGGGCCACATGCTCGAGACCGAATGGACCGGGGCGCTTTATCTGGATGATACGGCGAGCGAAGAACAGAGCGAAGCGTTGAGGCAAATATATACGGGGCAGGTGGGCGGCAGCCCGTCGAAGCTTGCCGCTCATATCATCAATGATCTGGGCGTGCGCAGCCTACCTATCACTTTCAAGGCCGACGGCAAGAAACGCTCCGTCTCCATCCCTGATGTGGCAGAGGTCGAAATCGCAGCTATTGTCGGCCAGGGTGACGGAGACGTCACGATAAGCGGTCATCCATTGTGTGTTTCGCCAGGTCATACCGCCGTCGTCGCCCGGTCCAATCACCTCACGTATACCGACCACGATATCAATTGGGAAATTAGCGAAAAAACCGCTTTCTTCTCACCCTTCAACTATACCGGGCCATGATTACCCAGCCGTGTACATGGAAGAAAAAAGATCAATCAGACCCCACAGACGTTCCTTTAGCGGGAACGCCTAATCTCAAAACAATCATAAAAACACAAGGAAAAGACTATGACGAATGAAGGACTAAACCATCCAAAGTATCTCGTTGATACGGATTGGCTAGAGCAACACCTTGACCAACCAAGCTTACGGATATTCGATTGCACCGTGAACAATTCAATGAACCCCGACCCGGTACAGGGTAAAACGCAGCCATTTGTGTTTGCAAATGATCGTGCGAATTACAGCAGCAAACATATTCCGGGCGCGGGCTATATCGATGTTCTGGCTGATCTATCTGACCTATCATCCAGTTTGCCTATGATGGCACCATCCGAACGACAGTTCGCCGCCGCTATGCAGAAATATGGTATTAGCAACGATGACCTTGTGGTTCTTTATAGCACGCCTGGCCAGTGGGCCGCACGGGTATGGTGGATGCTGCGTTCATTTGGCTTTAATAAAGCCGTTATCCTGAGCGGAGGCTTGCCCAAGTGGGTTGCGGAAGGACGCCCTGTCTCAAGCGAAGCATGCACCTATACACCGGGTACGTTCAAGGCCAGGATACGGACCGGAGCATTCGTTGGTAAAGACGATGTGCTGGCCGCGATCAATGACAAAGATACGCTCATCATCAATTCGCTACCAGCCATGATGCACACCGGTGAGGGCGGTGGTGCTTTCGGGCGTAAGGGTCATATCTCCGGTAGCGTCAACGTGCCGTTCGGCGCTATGCACGATCCGGACACTGACGCCTACCTGCCAATTGACAAACTCAAGGATATTTTCGATGCGGTGGATGTGGGCGATGCCAAACGAATTATCCTCTATTGCGGCGCCGGAATTGGTTCAACAAATGACGCTTTCGCGCTGACCATGTTGGGCTACGAGAACGTCTCAATCTATGATGCATCCTTGTCCGAATGGGGTAACGACGAAACGCTTCCCATGGACGTGGGTTGAGCGTCAGACTATGACGACAATCAGTGTAAAATCCATGATACGCCGTGACCGCTGGATCGTTTGTTTCAGCCTGTTCAGCGTCACGGCGCTGGCTTGGTTCTACCTCACCCTTTTGGCCGTCGATATGAACGATATGGCGGCCACGACGAAGATTCGGGTGGTGCCATGGACCGCTGTCGACTTTGGCCTGATGTTTGTCATGTGGGCAGTGATGATGGTGGGTATGATGGTGCCCAGCGCCACGCCGATGATCCTGATGTTCACCAAGATAAACCGTAACCAACGATCCAACGCCGAGCCATTTGTCCATACCGGGATTTTCGTCGCCGGGTACATCGCCGTATGGTCAGCTTTTAGTTTAGCCGCAACGATGCTGCAGTTGGGCCTGCAGGACGCGGCCTTGGTGTCGCCCATGATGGCCAGCGCCAATGCTATTTATAGCGGCCTCGTGCTCGTCGCGGTGGGTCTTTACCAATGGACGCCATTCAAGAACGCCTGCTTGCGACAATGCCAGACGCCACTCAGTTTTTTGATGACCCGTTGGCGGGATGGCGTCGGTGGAGCTTTCAGCATGGGGTTTTCTCATGGCGCCTATTGCGTCGGTTGCTGTTGGGCCTTGATGGCCTTACTACTCGTTGGCGGTGTTATGAATTTTTTGTGGATCGCCGCAATTTCAATTTTCGTCCTTGCAGAGAAAATCACCCGGGTCGGCCTGTGGGTCCCCCGTGCGTCCGGCGTTGTTCTGATCGCTTGGGGCATCGGGACCATAATTATGGCCAGATGAGGGAGTGGGAGCCGTTAGCTGGCTCAGAAATGGATATGGGGGAGATTCATAGTTTCTTGGTCATGAGTAGAATATCCCCGCTAGCTTGCGAGTAGGCATAAGAGAGATCAGGTATGTCGCGCGTTTCAGCACGTCTGATGATAACCGGCATGTCAGCATCTCCACTAACGTCAAATCAACAACCTCAGCCAAGACGAAATCAGCGCCACGAAACCCTGATCCGAAGTCGAGAACCTTTCTGCCGTCAATCTGAATGCCCTTTCGTGGCGATTGCCTTTAGTCACTCATCATGTGTTCATGGCCAAGTTCTTCGGAGTGCTCCATATGGGCAGGTTCCTCCCCATGATTATGATTCATCATACTGCGGGCCTCCAGCGTCAGGTTGCCTTCGGTAAATCCATGCTGAACTTCGTCATGATGGACGAAAGCAATAATGTCTGCGAGGTCTTGCCCCGTGAGTTCAATCTGTTCGCCAAAGGCCTCCTCTTGCGCATAGATCATACCAGATGCGTGATTCCACATCTTGGCAGCGAAATCAAATGGACTCATCATCTGATCCATTTCATGAGCATCCATAGCGGGCGCGTCATGCCCACCGACACCATTGATAGCGTGGCAGGCGACACAACCCGTACTAACAAATAATTCCATACCCCGTTCCGGGCTCATTTCCGGTACGATCAGGCGGCCCATATTCATGCCAGAACCCGCCATGTGCTCATGCGATACTGGCATAGGTTGGTTAGTCGTTGGGATATCAGCACGATCATCAGATTCATGCGCGGCACCACTGACAGTGAATATCGCAGACATGAGGGCTGCTGCAACGACGGCGATGATAGTATTCATCCGAGTAGTAGACATAACGGACCTCCACCTTTGATCTCACACGTTCTGACACAACATTACCATAGGTGATCTTCTGCCGCTATGACTTGCGTCAAAGACAGAGCCATTGCTTCGCGATACTAAAAAAGGAAGAATGAGTAATACTTGTTTTTAGGAAATTGCATATGAAGAAAAAGCTAAGAAGGTTGGGTGGGTGAAATCTTCGATCAGTTCTCGGTCGATGAAGTCCAGCATACTGTCACGCGGCTCGACCAACGTCACTTTAACATCAAGGGTCGAAAATATGGTGGCGTATTCCACGCCAATCACACCGGCCCCAATAACCGTCAGTGAACCGGGGACTTTTTTAAGGCCCAGGATTTCATCACTATCTACAATGTATTCACCATCGAAGGGAATCGACTCGTCACGGTGTGGCTGCGTTCCCGTTGCGATTAAAATACGATTGGAAACAAATGTCTGTTCCTTGCCATCAGCCATCTGAACCTGAATCGTGTTGGCATCCACAAATGACGCATAACCGCACACGATATTCACATTGTTCCGAGCGAACTGGTGCTCCAGCGTGTCGACCTCGTGGGTCAGGGTCATATCAAGCCGCTGCTTAAGATCTTCGGCCGTGATGTCGTCTTTTACCCTGTACGAGCGGCCATAGAACGCGCGTTCGCGCCAACCGGACAAGTTCAATACGGTCTCGCGCAAGGTCTTACTTGGAATCGTGCCTGTATGAACCGTCACGCCACCCACGGATTGGCGCTCTTCGATCACATAAACAGATTTTCCCCATTTGGCCGCTTGTATAGCCGCCCGCTTACCCGCAGGCCCACTACCGATCACAATCAAGTCACATGATGTCATTTGATGGTACTCGGTCAAATTTCAGGGGGGTCAGGCTGCTCGGTCCTCGGCAGAATCTGTCAGCAAGGCAAACAGGGAATCGCCACTATCAGTGCCGCGTAACTTGTCACAAGTAGGGTTGTCGCGCAACAAACGTGATACCCGTGCCAGCGCCTTTAAATGATCTGCGCCAGCGGTTTCCGGTGCCAGCAGCAGGAATATGAGATCTACGGGCTGGTCATCAATAGCCTGGAAATCCACAGGCTGCTCAACGCGGGCAAATACGCCATACAGTTTTTCCAGACTGGGCAGCTTACCATGCGGGATTGCGATGCCATTGCCCACACCCGTGGTGCCAAGGCGCTCACGCTCCATCAACACATCAAATACGGCCCGTTCGTGCTGGCCCGTGATTTCTGACGCTTTCTTTGCCAAGTCCTGCAGCGCCTGCTTCTTGCTGCTGGCCCGCAGACTTGGAATGACGCTTTCCGGCGTTAAGAGATCGGAGATCTCCATGATATCACCTCAATCTGTATTTAACGGATGGTGCGATTACGGTCGCCACATCCCCCCTAATCGTTAACTATTAATCTGCCTGAACCGGATCGATCCAACCGATATTTCCGTCTTCACGGCGATAAACCACATTCAGGTTTCCGTTGTTGCTGTTACGGAACATTTGAACAGGCGCGTGTGCCAGATCCATCCGCATAACAGCTTCACCCACACTCAGTGTGGAAATCTCAGTGCCCATTTCGGCAATGATGGCTGGCTGGCCATCTTCTGAAACTTCTTCATCTTCATGTTCGGCCTGTAGCACGTATTGCTGCGCCGTGATAAACTCATCAACCGGCCGGGTTTTATGATGATCTTTCAGGCGCCTTTTGTATCGGCGTAACTGTTTGGCGATGCGTTCAAACGCGCCGTCAAATGCCCCATAGGCGTCACCACCAGTGCCGCTGGCCTGAACAATCATGGCCCGGAACGGATGAACGGAAATCTCCGCTCGAAATCCATGACTGGATTCCCGAGAAATGGTCACACCAGCGTTCAAAGCCTTGTCAAAATACTTGGATACGCCACTTGTTAGATGATCGGTGATGTGGCTGCGTAAAGCGTCGCCAACATCGACGTTATGTCCCTCAACGGATACTTCCATGGGTTATTTTACCATATAATTTTTGAATTCAGGTTTCATGGTTCGCAATGTCAGGTTTCCGTACAATCAGAACTCTTTTTAAGCGTATATCGCCCGCTATTCCGGGGGAGCCTCCGACCTGCGACGGACCGGAAACTAGTTTCACGGCACCATTAAGTCAATAGCACGGTTTACACTTTCTTTCAGCCCATTTTCGCACAATCATTTGTGAACAGGCTGGAGCCAGACACAAAACAGCCTATTTAGGGGCCGATTTTTCTCGCCTGCGCTGGACAGATGAGCCGATTCTCAACGATTCCCGGTACTTGGCGACTGTCCGACGCGCAACGTCCATACCACTGTCATTTAATATGGTAACAATTTTATCGTCCGACAATATCTTCTTTGGATCTTCTGCATCGATCAATTCTTTGATCTGATGGCGCACCGATTCGGCAGAATGCGCCTCACCACCCGACGAATTGCCAATGGCAGACGAGAAAAAATACTTCAATTCATAGATACCACGTGGCGTGGAGATGTACTTGTTGGACGTAACCCGGCTAACCGTACTTTCGTGCATCTCGATCACATCAGCAATATCGCGCAGCACCAGAGGTCGCAAATGCTGAACCCCTTTGCGGAAGAATGCGTCTTGCTGGCGAACCAACTCAGTCGCCACTTTCAGGATGGTCGTGGCACGCTGGTGTAGTGCCTTTACCAACCAGTTCGCGGACTGGAACTGTTCAGCGATGTAATCACGTTCCGATTTGTCATCCACTTCCTTGGAAATTTTTGCGTAGTAGTGATTGTTGACCAGCACCCGGGGCAGATTTTCACTATTCAGTTCTAAAAACCAGCCGCCACCGGGTTGTGCGCGCATCATCACGTCAGGGGTCACGGACTGGATAATTTCATGCACAAAACTGGCCGCGGGTTTAGGATTCAGGTTTCTGATCTCGTCGACCATGTCGACCACACCTTCCATATCCACTTCGCATATTTTGCACAGTGCCGTAAATTCCCGTTTCGCCACCAAGTCCAGATTATCCACCAGTTGCTCCATGGCCGGATCGAAACGGTCCACATCGCGCAACTGTAATGCCAGACACTCGCCCAGATCGCGAGCGAAGATCCCGACGGGATCAAATTGTTGAAGCCGGGTCAATGTGTGGTGAATACGGTCAAGCGGACAACCCAACGTGCCGGCCAGCGCATCCAAATCAGCAATCAGGTACCCCGCTTCATCCAGCATACCGATTAAATTCTGCCCAATCGCCCGGTCAACCGGATCAAACATATCCATGTTGAGCTGATCAAGCAGGTGCTCGCGCAAGGTGGGTTGATCCGACAGGGTTTCTTCCAGACCAGGCAGATCGCCATCGTACCCGCCGCCGCCCGTGGCACCACCGATGGTTCCCATTTCCATGCTGGCAGCCGGGGCCTCGACCGATTCCGGGTCGCTGGTGTTGTTATAGTGATTGTCGTAGTCCACGTCATACGCAGCGTCAGTCTGGATTTCCACGTCACCCGGCTGTGAGTCAAAATCCACAGGCGTCAGGTTGTCCACCTCGGGTGCGACCTGCTCATCCAACGCCACATCGACACCTTCAAGCTGGTCCGAACCGGGCTCATCTTGTGTTGTTATGGCATCATCGCGCTGGTCACCCTCATCGCGCTCCAGCAACGGGTTTTGCTCAAGCTCGGTATCAACATATTCTGAGAGTTCCATGTTCGACATTTGCAGCAGCTTGATCGCCTGCTGCAATTGCGGTGTCATCACAAGGGATTGGGACTGCCGTAAATCCAGTCGAGGGGTCAACGCCATGGTCTGGCTCCCCAAATCGACCAATCTAATACGGGATGCTTACAAGCTGAAGCGATCACCAAGATACACGCGCCTCACATCCTCGTTGCCAACGATGTCTCGTGGCGCGCCCTCCATCAAAGTCATTCCGTCGTGAAGGATATAGGCCCGGTCGATCACATCCAGCGTCTCGCGCACATTGTGGTCGGTGATCAAAACGCCAATGCCACGATCCTTCAGGTGTGCGACAAGTTCACGGATATCGCCCACCGCGATGGGATCGATACCGGCAAACGGCTCATCCAGAAGAACAAAGTGCGGGTTCGAGGCCAGTGCACGGGCAATCTCCACCCGGCGGCGCTCACCGCCCGACAGCGCCAGCGACGGTGTACGCCGCAAATGGGTAATGGAAAACTCGGCCAGCAAGGCATCCAGCACGGCTTCTCGACGTTCGCGCTGAGGTTCTGTAATTTCCAACACGGCGCGAATGTTGTTTTCGACGGACAGTCCGCGAAAGATGGATGCTTCCTGTGGCAGGTATCCGATACCCAAACGAGCCCGGCGGTACATGGGCAACGCGCTGATATCCTGACCATCCATAATGATTGAGCCATGATCGGGCTGAATCAAACCGGTGATCATATAAAAACAGGTCGTCTTGCCCGCCCCGTTGGGACCCAGCAAGCCGACCACCTCACCCCGACGCACGGAAAGAGATACACCGCGAACCACGGGGCGTTTCTTGAACCGCTTACCCAGATCGTGAGCAAACAACCCGGGCTCACCCGCATGGGGAACCAGCTGCGGTTGTGCAGCCTGTTCAGGTTCGGCGCCTGTGTTGTTGTTTTCGTTCATGCCCTAGCTTTTCCACCCGTTCGCTTATGATGACAAGCGCCCGATAGTATCATTATTTTACAGTGTACTACTCTAACGCAACAATTATGCCAAATTTTAGCCAATTAGCCAACTCATGATCGTAACGCTCTGATTATTCTCGATTATTCGCTATTATTCAGGGTCTTCTGTTGTTTCTGACTCTTTCTGAAACGTGCCCTGAACCCGCGTATCGGTACCATTTTCGCAGGCGAATAGTTTGCTGATGCCGGTGTTCAGATCAACAACCGCCTTACATCCGCTTAGCGTATTCTTACCGCGCATAATATTCACATTACCGGTCAACGTGGCCACGCCCGTTACCACATTATAGACACCCCGGTCTGATGTGGCCGTATCGCTGATGGTCACGATTTTCACATTGTCGTATGCATCAACGCGGTTCACGCTGGTGGTACCGCTGGCGTCGCGACTGAAATGGGCCGCCAGCACATCACCGTAGACAGTTCTGTCCGGCCGCTTGATCATGGCATCACCACGGGCCACGGCCATCTGTTTGGTTTCCCAATACTCCAATTGCTGCTCAGCGGTGATCAGATCATCACCGGCCACGAACCGGATATCTTCGCCTTTGACCACGAGGACGCCATTGATCACATCGTAAATGGCTTCGTCGCCGTAAATGGTCTCGGTTGGAGAGCGGATTTCAACAGAGCCGTTCGCGTCCATACGCCAGATTTCGGTGCCGCCATCAGTTTCGCGGTAATAGGCGCGCAACACATCGGAATCCACGGTTACCGTTTCACGGATAGCGCGCGCGTTACCACGCGCCACGAAAACCTTTTCCTCCTGATGCCATTCAATACCATCATCGGCCAGTATCTCGATTGGCCCGCCATCGCCAGCGCTGGTGATATCGAGACTCTGTGCTTCGGCAGCGGGGCTGAGGCACATCAGTGCCCCGGCAAGAGCAAAGACAAATATCGGTAACCGCTTCAACATTATAGCCATTATTGCGCGCCCCCCATGACATCAGGATAAAGGATCAGACGGGCTTTGCCCGTAAACACAATGACGCGCGTTTCATTATTAAGACGAACACCTTCCGACAGTAGATCACCAATTGGACCCTGGCCGCGCACCGTAACAGCACTTTCCGCGGTACGGGCCTGAATATTGATATGCAGCACATCGGTATTCAACTCGTAACCCAGATCGTGAAACAGATTGACCGACCCGGCCAGATCAAGGGACTTGGCCGAGCGGTCAAAGACACCGGTTTCTGCAGTCACCGCCATCCAGCTTCCGTCCTTCAGCCCGATATCCGCCTTGGGCATTTGGAGTTCCACATGGTCTGTATCCATAACCAGATTGTGGGCGAGATCGGCCGTCACAGCGAAGGGTTGGTTGTCCTTGTCCACACCGGTATAGCGCGGATTGACCATTGTGGGGTCTTCAGACTCGCCCAAAATACCCGTGGCAAAACCGATGGACATTTGAATGCTGTCTTTTTGTAAGTATGGCCAGGCGATAACGGCGACCACCAGAACAAAGGCGAAAAATGGCAGCAGGTATTTAAAAAACCGGACCAGATGGCTATACAACGGATTCAACGTCCGCGCGGCACCGATATTGGGCAACCCGTGGCCCGCAGAGCGCTGGTCATCTGATCGCTGATGCAGATTTGGCGGGTTTGACGGAGTGTCTGCCTGGCTGATCATCACAATATCTTCTGTTTCGTGGCTCAGGCGATACCGGCGCGAAGGCAATCATGCAAATGCAAGATACCGATGGGGCGACTATCTTCCGTCACAAACAAGGTGGTGATGTTGCTTTCATTCATGATGAGAATGGCTTCACTGGCCATACTGTCGGCTGAAACATGCTTGGGATCAGCTGTCATCAACTCGCCAGCCGGTGTCGTCAAATCAGGCTTAAGAAACGCCCGGCGCAAATCGCCATCAGTGAAAATACCGCTTAGTCTGCCGTCGCTGTCAACGATACCGGCGCAACCGAAGCTCTTTTCCGTCATGATCACAATCATCTCACCCAGCGGGGTGTCGGCTGTCACCAACGGCAGCGCGTCGCCCTTATGCATGAGATCGCTGATCTTCAACAATTGCTTGCCGAGCTGGCCGCCGGGATGAAATTTATGGAAATCGTCCGGCGAAAAGCCTTTGCGTTCCAGTAACGATACAGCAACAGCATCACCCAACCCCACCATCATGGTGGTTGATGTGGTCGGCGCCAGCCCCATGGGGCAGGCTTCATCGTGAACCGGATAGGTCAGTGTCACCGTGGCAGCACGTGCCAGCGTACTATCCAAACGCCCGGTCAACGCCACGGTGGGAATACCGTACCGGACGGCATAGCTCAGAATATCCACCAATTCTGACGTTTCCCCCGAATTGGATAAAATAAACAGGGCGTCGTCTTTGGTGATCATACCCAGGTCGCCGTGGCTGGCCTCGGCCGGGTGGACAAACATGGCGGGCGTGCCGGTTGATGCCAGGGTCGCCGTAATCTTGGCACCCACATGGCCAGCCTTGCCCATGCCGGTAACAACCACGCGGCCCTTAACGTTATCGAAAATATCGAGGGCCGCAGAAAATGAATCATCCAGCGTGTTCGCCAGCGCCAAAAGGGCGGACGCGTAATTGGCCAGCACCCGACGACCCGAGTCGATATCGTGGCTGCCTTTGTGCTCAGAATTCTTTGATTGGCTCGATGATAGGCTCATGGCGTCCTGTACAATTTGGGTGTGACAGCGTTCATCCTACCCTAGCGGGTAAAATTTAACATTTAGTAGCCATTAGATACGCCCGAAACGGGCCAAATTCAATGCCGGGAGTGAAGCTAGTGGTGGAAGATGTCTTCCTCTGGCCAGCCCGCCAGATCAAGCTCAGCCCGAACAGGCAGAAAAGCGTAGCAGGCGGCCGCCAATTCGCGGCGGTTCTCGCGCACCAAATGGGCATCCAGATTATCATGCAAGGCATGCAGGTACAAAACATCGGACGCGGCATATTCCTGCTGTGCCTGACTGAGCGTTGGCGCGGCCCAGTCTGATGATTGTTGTTCCTTGGAAATCTCAATCCCAAGTAATTCCCGGCATAACTCTTTCAAGCCGTGACGATCCGTATAAGTGCGAACCAGTTTGGACGCAATCTTGGTACAGAAAACCGGCGTGCACATGATGTTCAGATCTCGCCGTAACACAGCCACATCGAACCGCGCATAGTGAAACAGCTTCACGGTACCGGTATCAGCCAAAACCCGCTTCAGGTTTGGCGCGTCATAATTGCGTTCGGGGAAGTGAACCAGATGCGCGGTGCCGTCACCGGCTGAAAGCTGGACCACACACAAGCGATCCCGCTGCAAATTAAGCCCCTGGGTTTCTGTATCCACGGCAACCATGTTGCCGAAGCTTACATCGGCGGGCAGATCGCCCTGATGGTAGAATATTTCGCTAGCGGGTTTTTTCGCGTTCATCTGACGTGACCTCTAAATCATTGCTCAGCACTGTTTTACGCTCACTTGCGTTTCAGTACCAGTGCAGATGATGACATGAGTAGTAAATATCACAAATGCACCAATCGCCAAACCGCCCCAACAAGTGGGGGGCAGTCTGCAAGACTGGGTTTGGTTTGTAAGATTGGTGCCCAGGAGAAGACTCGAACTTCCACGACCTTGCGGCCACTGGCACCTGAAGCCAGCGCGTCTACCAATTCCGCCACCTGGGCATTAAGCGTAGGAACCAGTCGCTGTTGAGCGACGGCCTAGTACCTATTTCCCAACACCGATGTTGTCAACCATCTAGTGTACAGGAAGTGCATAAAGCAGGTTTACCTCACCGCCTGTTACGCCGATAATGCATTTCAGTAACCGTATGCGAACACGTGCGAACAAAGGATAGCATCTATGGCTCGGAAAATTATTACCGTATTTGGTGGTTCCGGTTTTATTGGACGGCATCTGGTCAGACGACTGGCCGCCAAAGGCTATGCCGTCAGGGCCGCCGTTCGTGACGTGGAAGCCGCCGCGCATCTGAAACCCATGGGTGATGCCGGGCAGGTGGTCGCATGGCCAGCCGATGTCAAAAACCTGGCGTCCGTTCGGGCCGCGGTTGAGGGATCATATGCGGTTATCAATCTGGTCGGTATTTTGTCGCCGTGGAGCAAGCAGACGTTCGACCGGGTGCACGTAGACGGGGCCAAAAATGTGGCCACTGTGGTCGCGGCGCTCGGCATCAAACGGCTTATCCATATGTCCGCCCTTGGTGCTTCATTGGAGTCTGAGTCTCGTTACGCCCAGACCAAGGCTATGGGCGAGACTGCCGTATCCGACGCCTGTCCATCGGCGACCATTATGCGTCCCAGTGTCGTGTTTGGGCCGGAAGACCGCTTTTTCAATATCTTTGCCAGCCTGACACGATTCTCCGTGACCTTACCGGTGATTGGCGCCCCTATTATGCCAAAAATTGAGCTGGGTGGTGAGCACGGTATTAGCATCGACTTCTTCGGCAAGGGTGGCCCTGCTTTCCAACCCGTTTATGTGGGCGACGTGGCCGAAGCCATGGTCAATGCACTGGAAGATGGCAGCACCGCCGGTCAGACATACGAGCTTGGTGGCCCGGCCCAATACAGTTTCAAATCACTGATGGAAATTATCCTGTCGGTTACCGGTCGCAGCCGTATTTTGATGCCGGTGTGCTTTACCGTCGCCGAACTGGTGGGCTTCTTTATTGAAAAGCTGCCCAAGCCCTGGTTAACACGTGACCAGGTTGCGCTGATGCATAACGACAATGTGCTGTCAGGTAATCTGCCGGGCCTCAGTGATCTGGGGGTTCAGGCCCATACAGTTGAAGCCGTGGTTCCCACCTATCTGGACAGGTTCCGGACGCGGAACCATAAGCGCATCATTCAAGGCTAAGAACTTAGTACCGACCAGCCTTAGTAGCGACCAGGCAGGCCGCTGGAATCATTGTCGTCCTCGTTGCGGGCCGCTTTAACAACAATTTCGCCAAATTCACGCAAGAAAACCGAGCCTTTGACGGTGCGCTGGATCAGCACGCTGCGACGATCGGTTTCGTCCGGTTTGCGGCGAACCATACCAAGTTCGGTTAATCGATCGATGGCCCGCGTTACCGCCGGTTTGGATACGTTCAGTTCGGCGGAGAGCCCGCGCACGGTATGTGGTGGCGGTGTCAAATAAACCGTCAGCAACATGGCCATTTGTCGCGCACTGAGATCGGGAGCTTCAATACGAACGCTCTTGACAATGGCTCGACGCCACATGTCCAGTGCCTGAAGTTCCGAAATATCCATGCCCATAGGCTCCTCTTCATTACGTTTCGACAACGAACATAATTCAATTCATATCGAAGAAGCAAGCATTGCTTTCAATTACTTTCCGAAACGTTCCGCCAGATAACTGTACACCGCTCTAATCCCCATGGCCTCGCCACCTTCCGGGCGACCGGGTCGGGATGACAAATTCCAGGCCATCAGGTCAATATGGGCCCATTTTTGTAGGCCTTTTTTCTGTTGACCTTTTTCGCGCTCAACAAACCGTTCCAGCAACAGCGCGGCCGTGATAGCGCCGCCATAACCACCGTCCGGTGCGTTGTTCAAATCGCCCACCTTGGCCGCCACTTGTGGTGCGTAACCCTGCCAGAGCGGCATCCGCCACAGGGGATCACTGGCCTTGTGGCTATGCGCCAATAGCCCGTCTGCCATTTTGTTATCATTACAAAACAATGCTGGTAGCTCGGTACCCAGCGCCACCCGTGCGGCGCCTGTGAGGGTAGCAAAATCCAGGATCATTTCGGGGGTTTCAGATGTGGCTTCGGCCAGTGCATCAGCCAACACAACGCGGCCTTCCGCATCCGTGTTGCTGATTTCAATGGTCAGTCCCTTACGTGTGGCCACCACGTCGCCTGGACGCATGGCATTACCGGCAATACTGTTTTCCACTGCGGGTATCAGCACGCGCAGGCGGACCGGCAATTTAAGCGCCATAATCATGGAAGCCAGACCCAGAACCTGCGCAGCGCCACCCATGTCTTTTTTCATGATCTTCATACCGGCCGCCGATTTGATATCAAGGCCGCCTGAATCAAAACACACACCCTTGCCGACCAGGGTGATCATGGGGTGTTTGGCCTTGCCCCAGATTATATCAATGAGGCGCGGCGCGCTGTCACTGGCGCGGCCCACCGCATGGATCGCCGGATAATTGGCGCGCAGCAATCGATCACCCACAATCACTTTGAATTTGGCCTTGTGCGTTTTAGCCAACTTGGCGGCGACGTCGGCCAGTTCACCGGGACCCATATGGTTGGCCGGTGTGTTGATTAGATCACGCACCAGATACGTGGCACCGGATGTGGCCAGCACATAAGTCTTGTCGGCCTTTTTCGGCCACACCAGTTGGGCCAGCTCAGAGCTGGATGATTGTTTGAAGTGCGTGAACGAATACCCGGCCAATGCCCATCCCAATGCGGCAGTGGTGGCCTGTTCGGCGTCAGGTTCCGCACTGTCTGTTCCCCGGCCTGATCCAATCTGAAGGCGGTACCGTCCCACAGGTAATGATTTCGCCACGGTGGCCCAATCCCAGATCGACCCGGCACCAGCCCCCACCGCGACCATGGCCAGCTTACCTTTGGCACTGGACATCAAACACTGTGTGCCGCTGGCACCTGAAAATTCGCATGATTTCACCCACGCCCGCCCAGCGGCATCAAGCGTCCGCTTCCACGCCGCCATATCTTCGGGCGCCAATGCAACAAGGTTTACGGCACCCTCTGTTGATGAGGCAAAATATTTTTTCGGCACGATCAATCTCCCAGAAACATGTAGTAGACAGTGTGAAATTCTCCATCCAGAATGCCGCTAATTCAACCAATGTGAAAGCCTTACAACCATGAACGATTTCACGATCATTTTGGGCAACAAGAACTACTCGTCGTGGTCTTTGCGAAGCTGGCTGGCGCTCAAGCAAACGGGCGTTGCCTTTGACGAAGAAGTTATCCCACTTTATGAGGCTGGCAGTGTTACCAAACTGCTGGCTCATAGCCCCGCAGCCAAAGTGCCGATCCTGAAACATGGCGATCTGACAGTGTGGGATTCCCTGGCTATTTGTGAGTATCTGGCCGAGCAGTTCCCGGAGGCATGCCTGTGGCCGACGGATACCAACGAACGGGCTCTGGCCCGCGCTATTTCGGCTGAGATGCATTCCGGTTTTGTAGCCTTGCGTGGTGATATGTCTATGGATATGCGCCATTCCGCACCCGACCACATACCCGGACCGGGCGTGGATGCAGATATAATGCGCATCAGCGAAATCTGGAATGAGTGCCGGGCTGCTCACAGCGGCACAGGCGATGGCCCTTTCCTATTTGGTGATTTTACCATTGCTGACGCCATGTTCGCGCCGATAGCGTCGCGTTTCCGTACCTACGGCGTGGACTTGGATTCTGTTTGTGCTGATTATGTGGAGGCCATACATACTTGGCCTGCGTTCGTGAAATGGTTTGAAGCGGGCGTGATAGAGCCCTATGTCATTAATTGGTAGAAACTCAGGGATTTGAATACATGAGCAAGACTTGTGAGCAACGCACAGCCGTATTGCAGGAACACCTGCGCGACGCGGGTATTTCAGCTGCCGTTCTGACCGATGGTGATTCCATCGCCTATTTCGGTGGCTACTGGAACTATCTGGGGCTGGAGTTCGGACGCCCGACCATCATGGTTGTGCCAGCAGGTGACGCGCCCTCTATTATCACGCCACTCATGGAATCAGACATGTGCCGGGCGATGACCTGGATCGACAGCGTGATCCCGTGGGAAGATGGCGATGGCGCACCCTGGGGTGATGCCATGCGGCCAACACTGGGCACAGGCAAAATGACGATCGGTATCGAGGCGGCAAAAATGCCTGCCATCATCGCCGGTTATATCGGCGCCAATGTACCAACCGCCAAAATCACAGACATCGCCCGCATGGTGGGTGAAATCCGCGTGATCAAGGACGAAAATGAAATCGCCATCATGCGCCAGGCCGGGCAGGTTGCCATCGCCATGTTGGAAGGTGGCCGCGATGCGCTCGGCGAAGGTGTGCCGGAGTACGAACTGGCATTGGCCGTTATTGCCGGTGGCACCCGCAAGGCCGCTGAGTTTATGGACCCCGACAAAGACCGTTTTTACTCACCCACGATTCACAATCTGCAAGTTCTGCAATCGGGCCACGACACCTGTATGGTGCACCGCCGTTCCAACGTGCGTAAATTGCAAAAGGGTGATCCGGTCTATTTTTGCTTCTGTGGCATGGTTAACTTCAAGCATTACAAGCTGGGCTTTGATCGCAACTACTTCATCGGATCAGTCACCGACGAGCAGGCCCGTAACCACGAAATCACCCTTGCCGCCCAAAAAGCTGCGTTGGATGCCATTCGCCCGGGTGCGGTCGCTGAAGAAGTCCACGCCTGTGCTGACGCAGTATATCGCGACGCGGGCCATGCACCGGGATACCGGACAGGTCGTGCCATCGGCTATTCATTTCTTGAAAGTCCGGAATTGAAAGTAGGCGACAGAACCGTTCTGCAACAGGGTATGTCATTCGCTGTTGATGGTGGCATCACGGTACAGGGCCAGTACGGCACCCGCATCGGTGACAGCATAGTGGTCACCGATGACGGCTTTGAATACCTGACGCCCTTTGATAAGACACTGACGGTTATTTAACTTCCGTACGGAAAACGGGTAACTGCGGCGCCAATATTTTGTGCGATTTGCTGTTGAAAGTTCATCGCGCGATCCTAATATAGATATGTGCGCGATATCATTTGAGGGGGATTATGATGCAAAGCAGAAGAAACTATGGGCGATAAAATACTCGTCGTTGATGACGACACGGATATTACTAACTTTATCTCAGCGGTGCTTGAAAGTGCTGGTTACGTCGTTGACTGCAGGACGTCCGCTAATGGTATTGTGGAATGCATTCAGAAATCCGCGCCAGATATGGTCCTGCTGGATTACCACCTTCCTGGTCTTGATGGGATCATGGCGCTGAACATGTTGCGCAGCAATAATCTATTCATGCCTATTGTCATGCTTACATCGGATGCGTCACAGCAGGTTGCTATCGCCAGCTTCCGGTCCGGGGCGTCTGATTTTCTGCCGAAACCGTGTGAAGCTGGCTACCTTGAATCTGTTGTCCGGCGCACGCTGGAGAACCGAACCAGATACCTGAGTCAGGCTGTTGATATTCTCTCAAAATACCTGACACACCTGCCCGATTGTGGGTTTAGCGAAAGTGGTGAATGCCGTTGTGGGCTGGTTGCAATCTGTGCCGAAAATGGCGCGCCCCTCGCCCGCCGATAAAATGCTCTAACCGGCCAGCTTATCCATTCCAATAGCCGTCTTTTTTTAAGCCTTCCTGGACCTCGATAATGCCGTCGCGCAACGTCTTAACCATGAAATCGATTTGATCACGGGTCAGGGTCAATGGTGGTGACAACACGTTCAGATGCGCGATGGGGCGGACAATAACGCCCCGCTTTTCGCAGGCATCCGCAATACGATTCCCCACCGCGGCCTCGGGCGGGAGCAGTTCTTTGGTTTCCTTGTCTGCCACGTTTTCTACGCACATCATGAAGCACTTGCCACGAACGTCACCCACGATAGGCAAGTCACGCAAAGTGTTCAGTTGCTCTTCCAGATAAGGGCCTACGTCAAGAATATGGCCGCAAATATTTTCCCGCTCGATGATTTCGATATTCTTGAGCGCAGCGGCACAACAGACCGGATGTCCGGAATAGGTGAAGCCGTGGGTGAACATGCCACCCTCGCACTGGGGTTTACTGATCACGTCATAGATTTCGTCTGAAATGATGGTGGCTGACAACGGCGCATAGGCAGAGGTCAGGCCTTTGGCAGATGTGATGATATCAGGCACCATGCCGAACACTGATTCTGACGCAAAGAAATGGCCAAGGCGGCCAAATGCGGTCACCACTTCGTCGGCCACATAGAGCATGCCGTACTTGTGACACACGTCCAGCGCACGCTGATGATAACCTTCCGGCGGCACGATAACGCCACCGGCACCCATGACGGGTTCCGCAAAGAAGGCCGCCACATTGTCAGGGCCCAGTTCCAGAATCTTGTCTTCCAGTTCCTGGATCAGGAATTCCAGAAAATCGTCCACAGACATGCCGTCCGGGCGACGGTATGGGTTGGGGTTCGAGACCCGGTGAACCAGGTCCGGTGCCAGATCAAACCCGATGTGATCGAAATCGATGCCGGTGAGGGTCATGGCAAGATAGGTACTGCCGTGATAGCCGTCCGTCCGCGTGATAATCTTCTTTTTGGTCTTCTTGCCAAGCTGATTGAAATAGAAATGGATCATACGAACAGCCGTATCATTGGCCATGGAACCGCCGGTCCCAAACATGACGTGGTTCAGGTTGCCCGGTGCCAATTCCGCCAGTTTCGCCGCCAGTTCGGCAGCCGGAACCGTCGTGTGGTGTCCGAATGATGAATAATAGGTCATGCGGCGGGCCTGATCGGCCATGGCCTGGGCCATTTCATCGCGCCCGTAACCAATGTTCACGCACCACAGGCCACCAATGCCATCCAGAAACTTGTTACCATCAGAATCGTAGATGTAGTTTCCTTCCGATTCCGCCACCACCAGTGATCCGGTTTCCTTGAACGTGGAAAAATCTGTCCATGGGTGGATGTGATGGTCGATATCCTTCTGCCAGATATCCTTGGTGTCGTAGTTAAAATTGCGCGCGCTCATGGCTCGTCTCCCTAAAATAAAACTTCCCCTAGCATTCCCCGATATGCGCGATCGGTCTATACCACCGTATGGGTAGGGTAATGTTCGTCGATGTACGCAATCAGACGACTGAGCGATGCGCCGAAATCGTCAAGGGCGCGTTCGGCCCCATCCACATCCACATCACCTGTCAACGAACGGTCCAGCGCCCTTGCGGCAGCGCAAACCTGTTCAGCGCCCAGCGTGCCCGCAATACCCACAATAGAATGGGCTAACATTTTGGCATCCTTGTGTTCGCCGTTATCCAGATGCGCTCGGATGCTGACAGCCGCATCGGCATAATGATGGCGAAACCCGTTGAACATTTCGCGTAAAAAATCGTCAGCCTCAATGCCGATCGCACGGGCCTTCTCCACATCCACCACCGCGAGAGATTGAGGTGTGTCTGACGTGCTCATGGCAAAGGCTAGTCCCTGGATCATCCGATGATCTGCGAGGTTATCAGCAATACAGACGGTTTAACAATATGCTGCGTTCATGAGCGATGGCATATGATATTTGCACACGTTGCTTTCGGGTGCTGATATCTTGACCTTGGCGGTCCACTAGCGTTTTAACCTGATGATTCTCCGCCATCGGAACCTCCGCTTAGGCCTGCAAAGCAGACTACGCTCCCGGTTCCGGGAAACTTCCGTTCATGACCCAAAGCAGACATCCTAACGACTACTCTACGCCGCCAACAACTCAGTATGCTCACTGTGGATGGGGCGGCTGGATGCCTTTATAATCCGCTAAAAGATCGGAGATATCCGCTCGCCTCGGATCGAAGAATGTCTTGTAACCCATGTCATCTTTTAAGATGTGATTGTACCACCATTCCAAAAGCGCATCAGCCACTATCGTTCTCTGCCAATCATCCGGTGAATCGAGAGGCGTGGCCTGTAACTTCTTCATCCACGCGCGGAATTCATCATGCCGTGATTTGTGTGCATCGTATTTCGGATAATCCAACCGCTTCATAACAAACTCTTCTGAGGCTAGATGGATATCTACATATCGAATGAGTGTCTCCAAGATAATCTTTCTCGCCTCCGGTGGATCATTTCCTTCCTCAGAATCTTGAAGCGTTACAATAAGATCAAGTAGGGCTATATGATCCGAGTCCCACTTCTTGATACCAATACTCATTGACGGTAACCATGAAGGGGCGTCGACTGTTTCCACAGCATCTGGATCACGCGACGGAAGAGTAAAGGTCGCTGTCGTGCCTTTGCCCGGTTCGCTCTGCAGCGAAAACCTGCCGCCTTGGAGTTCGGCAAAGTGGTTGCATAAAGAAAGCCCTAAGCCTGTCCCCTCATGAAAGCGGCCCTTTTCTCGCTCTATCTGCACAAAGGGCTCAAGCGCACGTTCAAGTTCTTCTGGTGACATGCCAATACCGCTATCGGTGACATTAACAACGACATTTTCTCCGACCAGCGACATCCTAACCACCACATTCCCCCCTTCGAGCGTAAACTTAATGGCATTAGTCACAAGATTGATCAAAATTTGCTTCGTCATGGTCCGGTCTGCCTTAACCATCAGGGCTACCTGGGGGAATTCAGTACTCAGGGATAGTTGGTTTTCGTTTGCCTGCCCCTCCAACATCGAGAGCACTTCTGCAATAACTTCCGAAGGTGCAAAATCTTCAACAAAGACCGTGTACTCACCGGCCTCGATCTTTGACATATCCAGGATTCCGTTGATCAGCGTGAGGAGGTGGCTGCCGCTCTCATTGATATCGTCAACATAACTCTGATATTTAGGCGGGCTGACAGGACCATGAATCTGATATTTAATTAAATCTGAGAAACCGATAATCGCATTAAGCGGCGTCCGCAGCTCATGGCTTATGGTTGACAGAAAATCGGATTTCGCTTGATTAGCAAACTGTGCTTCGTTCTTCGCTATTTCCAGCGCATGCGTACGCTCTACTACCCGGTCTTCTAGTTTGTTTTGGGCCTGGATTAGTTCGTTTTCCGAATTGATCCTTTCAGTTATATCTTCGGCAATTCCTGAAGCACCTTCAAATATCCCTGTTTCTGGATCATAAAATGGAATGCCGCTGATCAAAAACAGTTTTTCAGCGCCTGATTTATCTTGCGCCTGGAAGAGTTTGTCGCGAAAAGGCTTGCTCCAATCAATTTCAAGCTTCTCGCCTGAGTCACTTAGAAAGATGCCAAGTTTCGAAAATGGTTTTCCGACAACTTGTACAGGAAGGATTCCAAGTTTTTCTGTAATTCTGCCTGAGGTAAAAGTGATCGTACCATGTGGGTCTGATTCCCACACCCACTCAGAAATAAGTCGAGTGATATCTTCAAGTCGCGATAGCCCCCGTGCGGCTCGCTGCGTATCTGTCCCAATGACAGATGGCCAACTTCTGCGACTGAGTCTCCTTTGGCTGTCCGTCATTGTGTTGGGTTCCTTGGCTTCATATTCACGTGACCTAAAGAGTTCTCCAGTTTTTCATGGCATTTTGAGCGGCCTCAGGTGTCATGGTTCGAAAGAATGCTAAAATTTTGTTGATGTGATCTGATGTCATATCCGTTCGATTAGACGCAATTCGCTTACGGGTTTTCTTGAACAATGTTAGAAACTGCAATTCAGTAAGATTAATGGCTCTGCAAGCAACGGCAATTTCCTCGCCATTGCCATCAAAAATGATGTCCTTGGCGAACCTGACTTTAAGTCCAGTCATTTCAACAAACACACCCAGAACCAGAGAAACTTCACCTTGTTCAAGAGCGGCCAACAGAACATCGACATTGACCATATCCTTGGCTTTCAACTGTTCGACTAGGTCCAGCGTAGCCTGCGGTAACGTTTCTGACTCTTCCTTAACGTCTCGAGAATTTGCAGCAGTTAATTTTGTGCGAAGGTCGTCGATGATTTCCTGCGGTAGATCATATTTTGAGACAATTTCTTCACGCAAGGCTGCGGAAACCCAGCCATATAATTTCCCCGCCAAATTGTTTGGTAGGTCATGCCTACGGACCAGTGGCTCTTGAAATGTATCGACGCGCTTGGATTCTTCAACCAGATATTCCATTGTGGATTCAGAAAGTTGAGCATCCCGATTTTCAAGCAAACTGACAATGACATCCTCATGACCGGTGGCCACCAAGGCCTCGGAAACCCCCTCACTGATCTCGCGTCGGAGGGTAATGGCTAACTGGTATTCCACAGTTCGATCCTTGATAATCTGGATCAGGTCGACTTCACGTAGCAGCTCGCTGTGGGTCAAAATAGGTGATGCAACTGAAAATTCATCATTAGCGAGATGAGTAATTATCGACTGGGGAACATCACCCCGATGGGCCAGGAGCTTCGCCACATCGCTTCGAACAGAGGCTTCAAGCTCTTTGACCAAGGACTCGAGAATCTTGAACATCAAGTTCTTTTCACGGTCACTCACGCTAGAACTTTGATCTTCGAGTAAATCCTGGATTATAGTACCGAGTTCGTTTCTACTCTCACTGGAACGTTCCTTTGCTAATTGCAAAAGATGGCCATACTCCGAGCTTTGCTGGATGGTTTCTTGGGCCACTTCGTTTATCCAGTTGTGATCTAAGGATCTTTATTCAAGATTATCTATTTCTCATAATGGTGGTACACCGCTGCCTTAGTGAAGGCTCATGAATCACATATGACCACTATCATATGCACTTTCAAGGGCAACCTGAGGCCATATTGCTCTATGCTACCTAGCCCGCTTTTGATACCGTGGCCGGTTCCCGCCCGAAGGCATCCAGAGCAAAAGCCTTGATGTCTATCGAGGTGAGCTCACGCTACAAGACGCAGTGTTTCGCAAAGTCACCGGCTTCATTGGCGGTCCATTCGCCTTTCGGCTTTTCTTTTAAATCGCCACACCATTCATCAGAACCTACTTCTGGCGAACAGGCAGCGAGGCTGCCGGCAAACAATGCGGCGACGATACAAACCATTAATTTCTTCATGTTGGGTCGCCCTTCATTAATATCTGACCCGGCATCAGACATCCAAACAAGTCTGTATCCTAAAATCCATAAAGTAACCGAGCTGTGACCCTTATCACATTCACTTAAATTTATTGGCGTAGAGGTGTAAAACAGACCGGATTTCCGGTCCCCCAAAACTTCCGTTACTGGCTATCAGCAGAGGTGATTAACGCTCCACAAATATGCCCGCTATCGAGCTGAAACCAGCTGCATTACAGATATGTCGTTACTCAACGGATATTTCCATTAACATCCCATACTTGGGGTGAAGGAGGCTTCCGTGAAGAAAAATGTGATCGTAACAGGTGCAGCATCAGGAATCGGGCAAGCAATTGCATTGCGAGCCTCTCGGGATGGGCATTTGATCATTGCCGTCGATATTAACGAACCGACCGAGACTGTTGAGAAAATTATCGCAGAAGGCGGTGAGGCAATATCGTACGTTTGTGATTTGCGGATTGATGATGCGGTAACAGCGTTGTTTGAGAGAATTGAAGAAGAACACGGCGCTACCGATATCCTCGTCAACAATGCCGGAACCATGGGACGTTGGCCACTTTCATTAACAGAAACCGTAGAGGATGATTGGTATACGATCTTTGATACCAATGTAAAAAGTGTCTACCTCTGTTGCAGACAGGCATTGCCCGGCATGCGGAAACACGGTTCAGGGGTGATTGTCAATATTGCCTCTGAATTGGCGTTCAAATCGGCAAATGGCTGTGCCCTCTACTGCGCCTCCAAAGGAGCCGTTGTCCAGTTTACACGGGCACTCGCGGCTGAAGAAGCGAAAAACGGCATTCGTATCAATGCTGTTTGCCCCGGACCCATCGATACAGAGCTGATCATTCCCACCCTGGGAGAGATCCCTGAAGACAATGATGCCCGGACATCGTCTCAGACCATTTTGAAACGGCTCGGAAAACCTGAAGAAATAGCCGAGGTTGTCTGGTTTACGGCGTCCGACGGGGCCAGCTATATGGTCGGCTCTATCATCATGGTTGATGGTGGCGTGCTGGCCAACTGATCTGCAAGCATCGCTAAAGAACTTGCGCAACAAACCAATTGTTAAGTGGAGAAAATTTGATGATCTTTCATGACAGCCCTGAAATTACCGCCTTTTGGAAAGATGCCTGCACGGCAATCAATATTGATGAGGAGTCGCGCCACTACGCCCTCCCATTTGCAGAATGTGACGAAGCGGATGAGGCCGTTGTTAAAAGGATCAATGCCATTGGAGAGTTGGCGGCAAAGAACCTGAAACGGGGAACCTGCCACCAGGAAATACAGTTTGAACTGGATGACGTTCCAATGCGCCGGGTTGGGGATTACTGGATCGTTGTCAGACTGGATGGCACCCCGGTCTGCGTGGTCAAAATCATTGGCATCAACATTGTACCCTTCAATCAGGTTGGGCCTGAATTCGCCGCTTCCGAGGGGCCAGAAAGAGGGTTGCTCCCAAGCCATGAGAACTGGAGTTTTGGACACAGGAGATATTTCATGGGACAGTGTGAACGTTGGGGTGTTCCGTGGCATGAAGACAATCCAGTCGTCTGTGAAAGCTTTATTACTGTCTACAGCCCAGCCTCTCCATTAGGTGTCAGAGATTGAGTTGTTGCTAAATATCGGCCTGGGCTTCCCCCACTGCCTCAAGCGCGGGCGCGAGGAGCGAGAATGAACAATACCACCGTAATTCGAAATGCTGACTGGGTTGTAGGCTGGGATGAGGCTCGGGGCGCCCACGCCTATTATCGGGATATTGATGTGGCTTTTACCGACACGGAAATTGTCCACGTTGGGGCCTCATATGATGGTGCCGCCGATACAGAGATTGACGGCAGAGATCGTTTGATCATCCCGGGCCTTGTAAATCTTCACGCTCACCCAGCCGACGAGGCACTGAGAAAAGGCATCACAGATGAAACCCACAGCCCGGGATTTCATCACAGCTCGCTCTACGAATTTCTGGGCACTTTCCGCAATGACGCCGAAGGCGGCAGGGCGTCGGTCAAGGTGGCAATCGCCGAACTGCTCATGAGCGGGTGCACCACGTTTACTGATCTCTCCGCACCCTATGACGGATGGTTGGACATCGTCGCGGATAGTGGCATTCGCGGTGTCATAGCACCCGGCTTCCGTAGCGCACGCTGGTACACACCCGACGGTCACAGTTTGCAGTATGAGTGGAACGAGGATGCCGGGGTCAAGGCATTCGACAACGCCACAAAGGTTATCGAGCGAGCCGAAAATCATCCGAGCGGGCGATTGAGCGGCATGGTGTACCCAGCCCAGATCGACACATGCACCCCTGAAATCCTTCGTGATTCATTCGATTATGCAGAACAGGAAAATTTGCCCTGGCAAATCCACGCCGCCCAGAGCGTTACGGAGTTTCAGGAGCTACAACAACGCCACGGTAAAACGGCGGTGCAGTTTTTGGACTCGCTCGGTGTTCTGGGTGATCGTTCCATTATCGGGCACGCTATCTTCCTTGACCATCATCCATGGCTACATTGGAGCAGCCGTACTGACCTGGACACATTGGCCGAAAAAGGCGTGAACGTCGCGCACTGCCCCACTGTTTTTGCCCGGCGCGGCATCACGCTTCGTACCCTGGGCTCCTACATTCGAAAGGGCGTCAACGTCTGTCTCGGCACGGATACGTACCCGCACAATTTTCTCGAGGAAATGCGCGCTGCCATGATGTATGCACGGGTCATCGGCGAGACTGTCGCCGATTTGGATACCAGTGATGTGTTCAATGTAGCGACAATCGGTGGTGCCAGGGCCTTGCACCGCGACGATATCGGCAGACTTGCCTCAGGCTGTAAGGCCGATCTGGTATCGATCGATCTGAAACACCCTTCCATGCGGCCCATGCGAGAGCCGATCAGGAGCCTGTTATACGTAGCTTGCGAGCGGGCTGTCCGCGATGTTTATGTGGATGGCCGCCTGGTGGTGGAAGACGGCAAAGTCCTGACAATTGACTATGAAGCTGCCAGCGAAGCGCTTGAAGAGGCGCAAAAAAGATCACTATCACATACGCCTGAGCTCGACTGGGACGGGCGCACGGCGGAACAATTATCACCCATGGTATTTCCTATAGCGGGCTCCAACTACCCACCCAATGAATAATGGGCATGCGTATTTGGAACGCCACACTTGAAACTCTCAATCGAACTGCTACAGTTTTACGCGCTCACTAAAAGAGTGGACTCAAATGAGTTACTGATAATGAACAAGAAGAGTAAACCGAGGAGGATTTCGATCATGGTTAAGCTAACACACATAGGTGCTGCAGTTGTTGCTGCTGCACTCGTTGTCGGCATATCGGCGGTGCTGGTACAAGCCGAAACACTGACACTCGTCTCGTGGGGCGGCAAAATGCAGGAAGCCAATCGCAAAGCGCATTGGGGCCCGGCTACCGAAGCACTGGGCATCGATTACGTCGAGGATACGCTGTCCAACGGCTACGCCGATATTAAAGTTCAGGTCGAAGCCGGTGCGGTGACCTGGGATATCGTCCAGGGTGGTGCGGGTGAAGCCATGCGTGGCGGTGCCGATGGCAATGTTGAGCCCATCGATTACAGCGTCATCGATGTGACTCACGTTCCGGAAAATCTGCGCAATGACTACTGCGTCGGCATGCTGACCTATTCCACGATGATGGCCTACAACACCGACACCTATGGTAACAATGGGCCAAAAACATGGGCCGACTTCTGGGATGTTGATAAGTTCCCAGGTGCACGTTCCATGCGGGCACGTCCGGCTGGCAACCTTGAATTTGCCCTGATTGCAGACGGCGTACCAATGGATAAGGTATACGACGTGCTCAGCTCAGATGGTGGCATTGAACGCGCGCTTGATAAAATGCGGGAAATCGTACCCCATGTAGCCGTTTGGTGGTCATCAGGTGCGCATCATGCCCAACTCATGAAAGATGGTGAAGTGGATATGAGCACCGGCTGGAACGGTCGTTTCTCCGGTGCCATCGATGATGGCGCTAATGCCGCTCTTAACTTTAACCAGGGCCAGATTGCCTTTGATTGTTATTACGTGCCTAAAGGCGCGCCTAACAAGGACATGGCCATGAAGTTAATCGGTGAAATGACCAAGCCCATCTATCAGGCAAACCTCACCAAGTATATCGCCTACGGCCCGACCAATATGGAAGCCTTCGAAATTGGCGTTATCACACCTGAGGTTGCGGCATCGCTGCCGTCTAGCCCCGCGAATGCCAAGATTCAGTTCGTTAACGACGCTGAATGGTGGCGGATCAACGGTGCTCGTGCCGAGGAAATGTTTGACGAAATGATGACCGAATAAACACCACTATACTGGTGTAATAAAAGACGCCGGCCGGGATAACTCCCGGCCGGCGTTTTATTTTGTCATAATTGCCTGATAATTCAGATTGGCAATTCAGGTTCCTGAACCGGCGTCTACGCTACGGCCTTGTTAATCACGCTCCTTACCGAATACCTGAGCCGTGATCAGCAGGAGCATGGATACGGCGATCAGCAAGGTCGAGATCGAGGCGATTGTCGGATCGATCTGGTCACGCAGAGCATTAAACATGCGCCGGGTAATTGTTGCGTTCTCGCCACCGGAAACGAACAGGGCCACAATCACCTCGTCAAGAGACGTGAGGAAGGCAAGCAAAGCGCCGGTAATCACAGAGAACCTGATCTGCGGCAATGTGATGGTCAGAAAGGCGCGGGCCCGCGAAGCGCCGAGGCTGCGCGCTACCATCTCCTGATTCATATCGTAGGATTTAAGGCCGGAGGCAATCAAAACGACGACCAGTGGCACCGCTAGCATACTGTGCGCCAGGACCAGGCCGCTGATGCTGTTGATCATGCCGAGCTTGGCATAGAGGAAAAACACACCAATCGCGATCATAATGACGGGCACCATGAGCGGTAGGGACAGGACCACATAAATGTACATGGAAAAACGGAAACGTGACACGTGCAGACCATACGCCGCCAATGTTCCCATGGGTGTGGCCAGCAACATGGTCAGCACCGCCACGGTGAGCGAGGTTTTCGTGGCATTCATCCAGGCTTTCGACTCGAAGTAGGCACCATACCAGCGCGTCGACCATACCTCAGGTGGGAATTCCAGATAGGTGGACCCGGAAAACGACATCGGCATGACAATTAACGATGGCACGACCAGAAAAAACATGACCAGACCGGAAATGATATAAAGCCAGAGTCGCGCACCATGCGTGATCTGGGTCTCCGAAGCGGGTGCACTAAACCAACTCATCCCTCAGTCCCTCCACTACTACTTTGACTCTTGTCGAGCTTGAGCAGCTTGGCGGCCACAGCAAGACAGGCCAGGGTCATAATCAACAGGACCACCGCCAAAGCACTCGCCGCGCCCCAGTTCGAATAGAGCGAGATACTCTTCTCAATCCGCATGGCAACCATGATAATTCGGCCACCACCCAACACCACTGGTGTTACGAAGAAGCCCAGCGAAAGCACAAAGACCAGCAACATGCCGGCGAACAGCCCGGGCAACGAAAGGGGCAGGAATACCCGCCAAAACGCGTTGAAAGGACCGGCCCCCAAATTCGCGGCGGCTTTCACAAAGTCCTGGTCGATAGCCCGCATGGAGGCGTACAGCGGCAATATCAGGAATGGCAACATAATCTGCGACATACCAATAATATTACCGGTAAAATTGTGAACCAGCCTAAGCGGCGTATCGATAATACCGGCGTCGATCAACCAGGTGTTGACCAGCCCCTTGCGCTGCAACAGCACCAGCCAGGCATAGGTCCGGACCAACAGAGACGTCCAGAAGGGCAGCAATACGCATATCATGGCAATATTTGCAGCACGCCTTGGCAACTGCGCCATCATATAGGTCAGGGGGTAGCCAATCAGCATGCAGATGCCGGTCGTGACAAACGCGACCTGAAATGTAGTTAAGAAAATTCGGGCGTAAGATTTGCTTTGCCATAGCCGTTCGTAGTTCTCCATTGACAAGGTGCCATCGGCACCGACCGCGGAGAGCCAGAACAACCAGGCCACTGGTACAACCATGACGATGCCAATGAGAAACAGTGCCGGTCCACAAAGGCCCAATACCATCCATCGCTCGCGCGTCTCGTCCGAAGCCAGGCCGTCTGCATTAAGCTCTTTGCTCATGGTCTCTTGGGTGACTGCGGTCATGAGCCATCCTCACTAACGACGATGGTATCTTCCGGGTGCAGACCGATGGTGACTTCACCACCCTTGTCCGGTACCGCATCGAGAATCTCTCGCCTCGTCGAACTGCGCAGGCTGATTTCCGGTCCGTCATCCAAGTCAACGTAGAGCAGAAAACTTTCGCCCTGATAGACCAGGTCCTTGACCTTGCCTTTGAAGCGGTTGAAATCGCCGCCCTGGCCGTCACCGGGTAAAATTTCCAGCTTCTCGGGGCGCAGCAGCAATAACTGATCGCCATCCTTGCTGGCTGGTGCTTCGGCGAGTTTGATTGACCGACCGTTGAGCATCGCCTGGTCATTGTCGACGGTTACCGGCAGAAATGTGGACTCACCGATAAATGAGGCGACGAATTTACTGAGGGGACGTTCATAGAGTTGCTTGGGCTCATCGATTTGTATGAGCTTGCCATGATTTACCACGACGACCCGATCCGACATAGTTAACGCCTCACGCTGGTCATGGGTGACGTAAACCGTGGTCATGCCAAGCATTTCATGCAGGCGGCGCAACTCGATCTGCATATGCTCGCGTAAGTTTTTGTCGAGCGCCGACAGAGGCTCATCCATAAGCAGAATTTGCGGCTCGAAGACGATTGCACGGGCGAGGGCAACGCGCTGGCGCTGGCCACCTGAAAGTTGGCTAATGCGGCGCTCACCCAGTCCATCAAGCTTCACCAGATCAAGAGCTTTCTTGACCCGATCGGCGATCTCGGCTTTGCCTACCTTACGCAACTTCAGTGGGAATGCGACGTTGTTGTTAACGTCCATATGGGGGAACAGGGCATAATTCTGGAACACCATGCCCACGTCGCGCACGTGCGGTGACATACGGATAACCTCTTTATCACCGAACATAACGCTGCCGCAATCAGGCCGGTTGAACCCGGAAAGCACCATCAGCAAGGTGGTTTTACCTGATCCTGACGGCCCCAACAGGGTAATGAATTCACCACTGCTGACGTCGAGATCCACATCATCAAGGGCATAAACATCCCCATATGTCTTGGTGACGCCTCGTATTGTGATGGGCAGCGCAGTCCTGCTGTTCGTTATGGCACTCACTAAAAATCTCCCTAAAGCCCCGTTTTGTTCGCTGAAGCAGTGTCATCAGGTCTAATACTCACTGCCTGATTATGATTACTGTTATCATTGTGCTGGTCAAATGTAAATTTTCTCCATGACCGTTGTGCTATATATCCAGTGATCCTGTCGAGGACAAATGGTGGTTTCCATGGCCCTTGCCTGAGCAATGTCGAACAGGCAAGCTGTGTAGCGCCCGCTAACAGCTGGGCCATCAAGGGAGATTATTGAGGAGAACGGTTATGCGTTCCTATCTACTCGTTCTACGCTTTGCTGCATTTAACGTGGCTGCGTTGGCATTACTCATCCTGGCTTGGTTTGAGGGCTGGATCAGTCTCGTTATTGAGTCTGATGTCACGCGCATCACGTCGGGTATCGCCCTTGTTTTCACCGTGGGCTGGCTGATTAGCGCCCACCGGATATTTCGGTGTAGTCGTGAACTCAATGCTGCAACAAATCCGGACTCGACAACACCATCGCGAGCCATGTGGTACCGTGATCTTGCTGAACAAGCGCGGCCTGAAGCCCGAAGTGCTATCGCCGACTGCCTACGGTCTCGATTGTATGCCCGAATTGCTGTGGTTCGCACCATTGGCAATGTCCTCATCACCCTCGGTCTAATCGGTACAGTTATTGGCTTCATCATTGCGCTCTCAGGCGTTGATGCCAATGCGGTGGCCGACGTGGGTGCCATCGGCCCCATGGTCTCCACATTGATCAAAGGCATGGCAGTGGCGCTCTACACAACTCTGGTGGGCTCTGTCCTTCACGTCTGGCTCTTGGTCAACTACCAACTGTTGGCCACGGGCACGGTAAATCTGGCTAACGCCATCATCGAACGCGCCGAGACGCCTGATCATTTATCAGGCACGATGGCGATAACGGACCATGCTTGATCCCTTTGACAATCACGACGAAGCGGGAGGCGTGCTGTTTCGCGATGTGCTCAGCCTCGCCCTGATGGGCTTCCTTGCGGTCATCGTGCTGCTGTTGCCCTACATCAATCCGCGTGGCAAACAGGCTGAAGCAACCATACCGCCGCCCGGCAACGTTATCGTTGAAATAACCTGGGCGAGTGAACTCAACGCGGATGTGGATCTCTGGATTCAGGCACCTAACGATTTACCCGTCGGGTATTCGAACAAGGGTGCGGTATTCTTTAACCTGCTGCGCGACGATCTGGGCCAGTACATGGATCCAACCATGATCAACCACGAGGTCGCCTACACACGTGGCATCATTCCCGGTGAGTATATTGTCAATATCCACGCCTACCGGGGTGACCACGGTAAACCACCGCCCATGGAGGTTCGCTGCATTATCAGCGTCAAACTGGACGGTAAGGACGGCCCCATGGTGGTGCCTATTCTCGGCACCACGGCACGCCTTGATTACGTCGGGCAGGAGATCACCGTGTTTCGTTTCACGCTTGATGAGAAAGGCGTTGTTCAAGCGGGTAGCGTCAACAGTTTGTACAAGCCACTGCGCGTTTACGGGAGCAAATAATGACTGAACCGATGTCAGGATTACCCGCCTTCTACATCATTTTTGTGGTGCTCACCGCTGCTCTGACCCTGATTGCTGTGTGGTCGCACCGTAACGTAACGCTCCGTGTGGGAAGTGTAGCCCTGCTGGCGCTGGTTGCTGCTGTTGGCTATGGCGCCTTTAGCGATCTGTTGAGCCGACCCAAGCCCGCAGCCCTCGAATTCAGTAGCGCCGTCGTCGATGAGGCCGAAGTGCTTGGTGCTGCCCTCAGGGAAGGCCGGGGGATATATCTCTGGCTGCGCCTGCCCGATGTGGTGGAGCCACGTTACTATGTTTTGCCGTGGCGCCTGAACCTGGCCGAAGAGTTGCAAAAAGCCATGCGAGAAGCTGAACGCAATCGTGCTGGCCTGATTATGCGCCTGCCCTTCGAGGGTGGTCTGGAGGACCGGGAAGCACCGCGCTTCTATGCCGTGCCTCAAGCCAAACTCCCTGACAAGCCAGATGGCATCTACGAAGACTATGTGCACCCCAGCTTGGGAATTTAATTTGGCGAGGAACGCAACAACCTGCTGGAATCATCTGTCACAATTGAGACGTTGCCAAACTCGCGCGTTAAGTGCTCAATCACAGCAACCACCAAACTGATGGATATAGAGCTATGAGCTTCAAGCATCTTTTCACGCCACATGAAATTCGCGGTCACGAAATCCGTAATCGAATTTTCTCGACCGCGCACCAAACCATTTTGGCCAAGAACGGCTCGCCCACCGACGAAATGGCGGCTTATCACGAGGCTCGTGCCCGTGGCGGTGCCGGACTGATTATCATGGAATCATCCCGGCCCTATGCGGATGACGTATCTGAAAGTTACTTTATTGATTCAAGCACCGACGCCTGTATCCCCGGATACAAAAAAGCCGCCGACGCTGTGCACAAACATGGCACCAAGGTCTTCGGACAAATCAATCACGGTGGCCGTATCAGTCGTATGCACAATGGCATGAACCTTGTTTCTCATGCGCCATCCGCCGTACCGGATCACCGTTTTCATTGCATGCCGCGCGTTATGTCGGTGGAATACATACACACCATCATTAACGCCTTTGCCGCCGCCGCTGGCCGCATGATGGAGGCCGGACTGGACGGGGTTGAGTCAACCGCAAGCCACGGCATGCTCATGGCCCAGTTCCTGAACCCGCTGACCAATCACCGTGAAGACGAATACGGCGGGTCGCCTGAAAACCGCTTCCGATTTGTGGGCGAACTGATCGCCGCCACCCGTAAGGTTGTGGGCGAAGACAAGGTCGTCGGCATGCGCATCTCAGCCGAAGAAATCGAGCCCGATGGCCTTGATGCCGATGGCTGGCTGGATATCTGTCGCCGCCTGAATGACGAAGACGGCCTTGATTTTATCAATGTAACCGTAGGTTCCATGATGGGACTTGGCGGCTCCATCCATGTGGTGCCGCCCATGGCCATTGAACATGCCTATACGGCACCCAAAGCCGGCGCCATCAATGCGGTGGTGGATAAATCCGTCTTTGTGGCGGGGCGTATCAACCAACCACAGCTCGCCGAGCAGGTTCTGGCAGACGGTCAGGCCCACATGTGCGGCATGACCCGGGCCATGATTTCCGATCCTGAAATGCCCAACAAGGCCCGCGAGGGACGGCTCGACGATATCCGCGCCTGTATCGGCTGTAATCAAGCCTGTATCGGTCACTATCATATGGGCGTGCCCATATCGTGCATTCAGAATCCACAATCCGGCCGTGAACTCAGCCTTGAAGTAACATCACAAGCCACCGATAAGAAAACCGTCATCGTGGCCGGTGGTGGCCCCGCTGGCATGAAAGCCGCAGCGGTCGCCGCCGAACGTGGACATCGCGTGGTTCTGCATGAGGCATCAAACAAACTGGGCGGACAGGTTCTTCTGGCACAAAGCTTGCCGGGCCGGGCCGAATTCGGCGTTCTGGTGGACAACCTGAAGCGCGAAATGGACTTGGCCGGGGTTGAGGTGAAATTGAACTCACCCATCAATCGCGCCCTGATCGATCAGGAAAAACCAGACACCGTGATTGTTGCCACCGGGGCCGTACCCTTTAAGCCGGATATCGATATTGCCGAAGACGTGCATGCGGTTGACGTATGGCAGGTCTTGAAGGGTGAGGTCAATCCGAGTGCCGAAGTGGTCGTTGCCGACTGGCGTTGTGACTGGGTCGGTGTGGGCGTGGCACAGAAGCTGGCGCTGGAAGGATCACACGTACGGCTGTGCGTGGACGGGATGCATGCCGCACAAAACCTGCAAAAATATCTGGCTTGGCATTGGACGGGGGAACTGCACAAAGTGGGTGTTGAGGTTATTCCCTACGCGAGGTTGTACGGGGCCGATGGCGACACCGTGTATTTCCAGCATTCCACCAGTGGCGAGCCTATTATCTGTGAAGGCGTGGATACGCTGGTGGTGGCGCAAGGGCACGCACCTGTTACCACGCTGGAGCATGAACTCATGGGGTGTGACGCAGATGTTCACCTGGTCGGTGATTGTCTCAGTCCCCGGTCTGCTGAAGAGGCCATTTATGAAGCCGAAATGGCCGCACGGAAGATCTGATCCATGGCCACAAGACGCAGCGGTGGTCGCAACGCCCGTCTGGCCCACCGGGATGCCGAAACAGCAACCCATGATGTGGTAACCACCGGATTTGTGGGTGGTCAGTACCGCGCCCTGACCGATCATGATGTGAACCGCATCCATGAAGCGGCCCTGCACACGCTGGAAACCGTGGGAATGGGCGTGATTGGCAATATGCCACCCGGCGGTCAGGCCATGCTGGATCAAGGTGCCAGTCTAAGCGATGCAGGTCGTATCCTGATCCCAGGGTCCATGGTGGAAGACACGCTGGCCAGCACCTGCAAATCGTGGACCCTGCATGGTCTGGATGAAAATCGGTCCATCGAAATTTCGTCCAAACAGGTGCACTATGGCACCGCTGGCGGGGCGGTTGGTATTCGAGACTTTCAGTCCAAGACCTACCGCGACCCCACATTATGTGATCTGTACGATGTCGTTCGCCTGATCGACACCTTACCCAATATTCACTGGTGTTACCGCCCGCTCATCGCGCGAGATATGACGAGCCTGGACGATCTGGATATCAACACAGCTTATGCCCTGATGACCGGCACCACCAAGCCATGGGGCATCACGGTAGGTAGTGTGGAGAATGTGGAACGTGTGGTGGCCATGTTTGATATGGCGCTGGGTGGTGAAGGCCGCTTTAAGAAAGCCCCCATCTGTCACGCGGTGCAGGGCGACGGTGTGCCGCCATTACGCTACGCCGAAGATCGCTGCTTGATCAAGGAAGCTTACATTCGCGCCGGCATGCCGCTGATGATTGCGTCAGCGCCACAGGCCGGTGCCACCGCACCTGCCGCATTGGCTGGCACCATTGTTCAGGTCGTGGCCGAGGCCCTGGCTGGATTAGTTTATGTGCATGCAATTTCACCGGGGCATCCCGTGACATTTGCACCATGGCCGTTTGTGGCCGATCTGCGCACCGGGTCCATGAGTGGTGGCAGCGCGGAACAGGCCCTGTTATCGGCGGGCGTTGCCCAAATGGGCACGTTCTATGACCTGCCCACCAGCGTGCCTGCGGGTATGGCGGATTCCAAAGTTCCGGATGCGCAAGCCGGGTTTGAGAAAGCTTACACGACACTTATGGCCGGTATGGCCGGAGCCAACATGGTCCACGAGTCGGCTGGTATGCATGCCAGTTTGCTGGGCTGTACGCTGGAAAGCTTCGTTGTGGATGATGACATGCTGGGCAATGTGATGCGCGCTATTCGTGGTATCGAAGTTACTGATGAAACCCTGTCGCTGGACGTTATTGCGGACGTGAACGTGAATGGGCCGGGGCATTATCTGGGCCACGGCCAGACGTTGGAACTGATGGAAAGTGAGTACCGCTACCCATCCGTGGCCGACCGCGCCACCCCGCAAGCGTGGGAAGAAGATGGCGCGCAGAACATGGAAGAACGGGCCCGCGATTATGTGCGTGAGACGCTGGCCGAACACTATCCCGGTCACATCGCGCCGGAACTGGATGCGGCAATCCGTGAGCGTTTTGATATCAAGTTGGATGTCAGTGATATGCGTCCCGGAAACGATCGGTGGTAGCCTGATAATTGCCATGATATGACAACGCTATAACTTCACTTGAGGACATCCCCATGGCACTAAAAGCCACCATCATCCCCGTGACGCCATACCAGCAGAACTGCTCTGTTCTGTGGTGTGATGAGACCATGAAGGGGGCCGTGGTTGATCCCGGTGGTGATCTGGATACCATCATGGGCGAAGCCGAGAACAATGGCGTCACCATTGAGAAAATTTTCATTACCCACGGCCACCTGGACCACGCGGGCGGCACGGCTGACCTGAAAGATCGCCTGGGCGTGCCCATCGAAGGGCCGCATATCGACGACACCTACTGGATTGATCGCCTGCCGCAGGATTGCGCCGATTCAGGCTTTCCGGAATCGCGCGCCTTTGTACCCGAACGTTGGTTGGTCAATGAAGATCAGGTCACGGTGGGTAATCTGACGCTGGACGTTTATCACTGCCCCGGTCACACGCCGGGTCATGTGGTGTTTCATGAACCCGAGGCCGATGTGGCCTTTGTGGGCGATGTTTTGTTTCAAGGCTCCATCGGTCGCACGGATTTCCCGCGCGGCAATCATGAAGACCTGCTCAATGCCATCCGTACCCGTCTGTGGCCGTTGGGTAATGATGTGACGTTTGTTCCCGGTCACGGCCCCACGTCTACATTCGGCCATGAACGCGCCACCAACCCGTATGTGGGCGATCAGATTTAGTACTATTTGATCGCATGCATATATATATGCGATGTGGCGATCTTGTCGGAATTTGTAGACAAAACATATCATCAGATGATATATTAAATATATGTATGATGACAAAAGCATCAGCACACTGCTTGATTTGGATGGTAGTATCATTGAGCAAGCTGGTGGCTTCTGGGTAAAAATAGTAGCGCATCGTGTGGAGCCTGACGAAAACATTCCACATGGCAATGCACATGCCCCGCCGCCGCCTAGGAAGTTCAAGTATGCTGGTGTGAAATTTACATATGATCACAAACACCGGAGTTCGATAGATAAAGGCGTCACTTACAAGTTCCAGGACGCTTATCAATTAATGTCAGATTTTTTCGCTGACGTTGACAACGTAATTAAAGAGGCCGCTGGACAATGAAACGAGTAAGTATCGGAATCATGTCGCAAGAAGGAATCCGTAAGCGAGTGCTGGCGATTGCCAAGGGTGATTTAAAGCCAAAACCCGGCGATCCGAAAATTTGGTTCACGTCAATAAAGTCACTTTCTGAGGTCTTGAGTGAGGATAATCGAGCCTTGTTAAAAGAAATGGAACGGTCAAAACCAAACTCTATCGGTGAGCTCGCCCACTTGACCGGACGCAATCAAAGTAACTTGTCACGAACACTAAAAACCATGAGCAAATATGGCTTGGTGGAATTGTCAAAACGGGGGCGCACCGTTCAACCTGTGGCAAAGGCCACCGATTTTAAAATCTATGCATGACCAAATTTAGGGCAGCAAGATCGATCCGACCGGTGGTCTATCTTTGGTGGAAATGAATACAGCAGGCTAGCTACGCATGCGTGAGCCGTCCGGGTCCACGCGCGGGATCATGGTCATCATAGCCGGGCGTTCATCGCCCAGAATCTCCACCGTACAGGCTGATCCTTCGCTAAAGGCAGTTGGATCGATATAAGCCAGTGCAAGGCTCTCACCAACCGTGTGACCATAGCCGCCCGATGATACATAGCCGATAAATTTTCCATCCACGAAGACGGCTTCGCCGCCAACGCAATCATAATTATCGGCGTCCACCACCAGCGTCACACGCTGAACAGACGGCCCGGCTTCTTTTGCAGCAAGCGCCGCATCACGACCAATAAAGTCGCCTTTGTCCAGCTTCAACCAGCGTTCCATACCGCATTCAAACGGCGTGTAGTCCGGCGACAAATCCGTGCCCCATGTAGGGAATGATTTCTCCAGCCTGAGCGACATGAGCGCCCGACCACCGGCCAGCCTCAGCCCAAGGTCAGCACCAGCCGTCATCAGCGTCTCAAACAGCGTGCGCTGATATTCCATGGGACAGTATATCTCGTATCCCAACTCGCCCGTGAACGACACGCGGAAGGCAATGGAATCGGGCACGTTACCAATCTTCATGGATTGGGCGCTGAGGAATGGAAATGCATTGCCGCTTACATCTTCTTCGGCAACCTTGGCGAGGATCGTGCGGGCATTCGGTCCGGCCAACATTAACCCGGCCCAGTTCAAGGACAGGTTTTCCATCTCCACGTCTTTGCTGACGAAGTCACTTTCGTCCAGCATGGTCTCGAAATGGCGCATGTGATAGCGCTGCATGCCACCGGCGCCCAGTAACATAAAGCCGGTTTCGTCCAGTTTAGTGACGGTGAAGTCACCGATAATCCGGCCCGCGGGGCTGAGCATAGGCGACAGGCGCGAGCGTCCGATTTCTGTGGGGACTCTGTTTGCTAACAGATAGTTCAGCCAGTCTTCGGCATCCTCACCCATAACCAGATACTTGGCGAAGGTGGAAACCTCGAATAATCCGGCCCCATCACGCACGGCGCGACATTCTTCGCCCACCGCGTCATGCCAGTTACCGCGCTTATAGCCGTAAATATCGTGCTGTTCGTCCTGCTCGCGGGCGTACCACAATGGTGATTCCCAACCAAAGCTCTCACCGAATACACCGCCCGCCGCCAATTGTTTGTCATAGACGGGGAAGGTTCGCACCGGGCGACCAGCCGGGAAATGCTGTTCCGGATAAATCCGTGATGAGCGATTCTCATAGAAATACCGGGTCCGTTCGCGAGCATAAGCCGCCCCCACGTGATCGCCGAAGCGGGCCACATCCCAGCCAAAGATATCCAAACTGGGTTCACCATCAATGATCCAGTGTGCCAATTCGCGGCCAATGCCGCCGCCCTGATTAAACCCGGTCATCACACCGTTGGCGCAGAAGTAATCTTTCATGCCGGGGTAGGGTCCGAGCAAGGGGCCCAGATCAGGTGAGAAAATCATAGGGCCGTTGATCACGGTCTTAATACCCGATGTTTCCAGCACAGGGAAAATCTCACAGCCGCGCTCGAAGTTCCATTCCATACGGGAAAGATCGTCTTCCAGCAATTCGTGATCGAAATCCAGCGGGGTGCCGTCCACGGCCCAATGGACGCATTTACTTTCGTACGCGCCCAGCAACAGGCCCTGGCCTTCCTGCCTGAAATACAAACCCGATTCCGCATCCGATATATTGGGGAAGCGTTTATCCATGGCTTCGATTTCAGGAATGCTTTCCGTCACCAGATAATGGTGTTCCACCGGCATCAGCGGCAGCTGTATACCCGCCATGGCAGCAACTTCACGGCCCCACAGACCAGCGGCGTTGACCAGAACCTCACACTCGATGGTGCCGTTCTGGGTGACCACTTCCCACCCGCCTTGTGGCAGTGGGTTGGTCTCCATGACTTCGGTATGACGGTAAACTTTGGCCCCCATATTGCGCGCGGCCTTGGCATAGGCCTGCGTGGCGCTGGCTGGATCAACCTGCCCCTTCATGGGCTCATACATCACCGCATGCAGGGGATCGGTGTTCAGCAAGGGTGCATGTTTTTTGGCTTCGTCGAATGAGATAAATTCGGCTTCGATGCCTAAACGCTTGCCTCGACTGCGGGCCATTTTCATGGACGTATACTGATCTTCGGTACGGGCCACGCTGAGGCCACCGGCGGCAATGAAGCCACAATCCTGACCGCTTTCTTCCGTCAGCTTGTCATATAGCTCAAAGGTGTACTTTTGCAGAACCGATACGTTGTTGGGCGCAGTCAGAACGAACAGGTTGCCCGCCGCATGCCAACTGGACCCGGACGTGAGTTCTCGGCGCTCTAACAGAACGCAGTCAGTCCATCCCATTGAGGCTAAGTGGTACAGGATACTGCACCCGGTTACACCGCCGCCGATAACGACGACCTGGGTATGTGTTTTCATGGGTTCTGTGTCAGCCATGGGGACTCTCCTTCGGTTTCGCCTAATCGAGCACACGACCGTACGAATGTGCAAACGAAACCTATAATCGTCTGCTCAAATAGCGTTTGCTGGTACAGTAGATAGTAGGTACTAGAAGGCATGACAAAAAACACTGATCAACATATCGCCCCGCGCGTGGGCATTATCAGCCTTGGTTGCCCCAAGGCGCTGGTGGATTCTGAACGGATCATCACCAAATTACGCTCGGAAGGTTATGACCTGGTCGGAACTTACGAAGAATCCGACGTGGTTGTGGTCAATACCTGTGGTTTTCTGGACTCGGCCAAGGCCGAAAGCCTTGAGGCCATTGGTGAAGCAATCAAAGAAAACGGCAAAGTCATCGTCACCGGCTGTATGGGCGGCGACGAAAGCGCCATCCTCGATGTACATCCAGCGGTGCTAGCCGTATCCGGCCCGCAACAATACGAAGCCGTGATTGAGGCCGTACATGACGTGGTGCCACCCCTGCATGATCCGTTTATGGATTTGGTCCCCGAAGAGGGCCTGCACCTGACCCCCCGGCATTATGCGTACCTCAAGATATCCGAAGGCTGTCACAACAAGTGTACGTTCTGCATCATCCCCGACATTCGGGGCGATCTGGTCAGCCGACAGTCTAATGATGTGCTGTATGAGGCCGAACGCCTTGTACGGGCGGGTGTTGAAGAACTCCTGATCATCTCACAGGATACCAGCGCCTATGGTCAGGATATCAAGTATGCGGAAAGCAAATGGCATGACCAAATGGTTGCCGCCCGCATGGTGGATATGGTCGATGCCATGAGCTCGCTTGGTGCCTGGATCCGGTTGCATTACGTGTATCCCTATCCCAGCGTGGACAAGGTGATCCCGTTGATGGCCGAAGGCAAGGTCCTGCCTTATCTGGATATCCCGTTTCAGCACGCCAGCCCTGACGTTTTGAAAGCGATGCGCAGACCAGCGCACGGTGAGAAAACACTGGACCGGCTAGCCGCATGGCGACGGGACTGTCCGGACCTGACTATCCGGTCAACCTTCATCGTAGGCTTCCCCGGTGAGACCGAAGAAGATTTCGAATTGCTGCTGGATTGGCTGGATGAAGCCCAGATCGACCGCGTGGGTTGCTTTAAATATGAAGCCGTTGATGGTGCGATCGCCAATGAATTACCAGGCGTGGTGGACGAAGACGAGAAATCCGATCGCTGGGAACAGGTCATGGAACTGCAACGGCAAATTAGCGAAAGCAGGCTGGCCACCAAAGTAGGTCAGACCATGGACGTGATTATTGATGAGCTGGATTCCGAAGGTGCCATCGGGCGCACCAAAGGTGATGCGCCCGACGTAGATGGGTCCGTCTTTTTGGACGGTGATTTCGATGTTGAGCCCGGCGATATCGTCAAGGCCACGATTATCGAGGCCGACGAGTTCGATCTGTGGGCCACACGTAAAGACTAGTCAGCCTATAAGTGCTCAGCCAGGAATGCCAGTGTACGGTCCCATGACAGGGCCGCCGCATCTGCGTTGTAGGCAGGCGACACTTCGTTAAAGAACGCATGTTCGCCTTCATAACTATAGACCTCTTGCACAACGCCTGAGGGCTTCAGCGCAACTTCCAACGCAGCGACGGCTTCCGGCGTACACCAATCATCCTGCGTGGCAAAATGCCCCTGAAACGGTACCTTCATGGCCGATGGGTCAGCGACCTCTAGCGGCGGAATGCCGTAATAACACACCGCCACATCGCATTCCGGTACATGCACACCGGCGATCACCGTCAACGCGCCACCCATGCAATAGCCCATGACACCGGCCTTACCGCCATCCTGTTTGAGAAATTGCAGTGCGCCACGCACGTCTTCGTTGGCGGCACCAGCCCAATCCAGCCCCGTCATCATATGGTTGGCCTCGTCCGGGTCCTGGGTTACCCGGCCCGCATATAAATCGGGTGATAACGCTGTATAGCCAGCCGCCGCAACTCGATCAGCAACACCCTTGATTTGATCGTTCAGCCCCCACCATTCCTGCAAAACCACCATGGACCCTTTTGGGTTTTCAGCTGTGGCCAGGTAACCGGTCGATGAGCCACCACCCGGTCTCGAAAACGAAATCATATTGCCCATAACAGCCTCTCCTACAGGTTAATCGAATGATGTGTGTGATGCCTTAATCCTGAGACGGAAACACAATCGTTACCGTTGTGCCAACACCAATCTCACTTTCCAGCGCCAACGAACCGCCGTGCAACCGCATAAGTTTATGACTTAGCGGTAGTCCAAGTCCCGTACCCTCGTGCGTGGTTGAAATACTCTGTCGGGCCTGGCCAAACGGCTCGAGCACCTTTGCCATATCATCAAGCGCAATACCGACACCTGTGTCTGCGATCCGGATGGCCACACTATCATCGGCATTTTTATTATAGCTGATCACAATTTTTCCATCAGCGGGCGTAAACTTGCTGGCGTTGGATAACAGGTTCAGAAGAACCTGCCTGAAAATTCGAATATCAGCATATAGATTAATATCATTGTCCGAAGGTTCCACATGGATTCGGCCCATCTGGTTCATATCTTGTGCGCTGACCAGCGTGATGCATTCGGTGATTGTGCGACGTAGCGGAAATTCCGTTTGGGAAACATCGATCTCACCAGCCTCGACCTTGGACAGATCAAGAATATCGTTGATCAACGAGAGAAGATGCAAACCGGAGTCATAAATATCACCCGCGTACTCCCGGTATTTTGGACCACCAAGCGGACCAAAGGTTTCATTCATCATCATCTGGACAAAACCTGTGATCGCATTTAGCGGCGTCCGTAACTCGTGGCTCATATGCGCGAGAAATTCTGATTTGGCACGATTGGCCGCTTCGGCTTCCTCTTTTGCCATTCGCAGCGCCTGCTTGGATGCATTCTTCTCGGTAATATCCTCCATGGAATAGATCAACCGCGACCAGTCATGCCTGTATGACGGCGGAATAATGCCGCGTGTACGGGCCAAGAATTTACTACCCGCCACATTCTTATCCATCATCTCCAGATCGAACGTCCAGATTCCCTTGATTAAACCAAGCAGGACTTCAATGAAGGCATCTATTTCCTCAGGTAATATCGAATCACCTTGGGTGATCTCCTTGTATTCAATGGTATTCGCAGCACCATAGAGCTTCAGGCTGGCCTTACTGGTCTGCAGTACTGTCGCAGCATTGTATGCATCCACAGCCCAATCCCGATGCGCGGCGATGTATGCGGCAAAATCCGTTACGCCATCGTCAGCAAGTTGGTCAACCATCTGCTTAATTGGTGACCAGTCCTCTACACACAGGGTGGCGGGTGCCTCGTCAAAAATTTCCTGATAGTGGGCTTCACTGACAGCCAACGCATCTTCGGCAATCCTGTATCTGGAGATATCCTGCAAGGTTCCACGGGTACAAATCACCACACCATTGTCATCAAATACCGGCTCGCCAAATCCCCGCACGTGGCAGATATCACCGTCACAGGTGACAATTCTGTATTCAATATCGAAGCCCGGCTCGCCCATGACCGTGTTGGCATAGCGGTCTTGGTCTTCCGGGTGAACCCAACCTACGTCGAGCTTAAAGGAGTCTGTCGCTTCAATACAATCTTTGACCGTTATTCCAAAAATTCGGGCGTATTCCTCGGAGCATGAAATAAGTCGATCATCAACTTTGTCCCACAACCAATGCCCCACATTGCCCATGCGTTCCGCCTGCTGGAAGTTCTCCAGTTGCTCTTTCAATTCATCCACGGCTCGCTGGCGATCAGTAATATCTGTGTAGGTAGAGGCATGCCCCCCGCCCGCCAATGCGTTCCGCTGAACATGAATAAGTCGGCCACCGAGCATTCTAAAGTCATCTTCAGACTCCGGTCCGGCCTGGCGAACACGATCAAGCTCGGTTTGCGCCAACGTAGCCGCATCGCCATCACCAAGCCCGCCCTTTTTCGCGATGTGACGCAACAGATCAATCATCGGCATGCCGGGTTGAAGAATCGCCTCTGGCTTATACCAGAATTCCACACACTCGTGGCTCCAGCAAACCAGGTTCTGCTCATGATCCCAAACGGCAACCCCCTGAGATCCAGAAGAGTACAAGTCGTCAGGAAGATCGGCGTGGCCTATCCGTAGTGCCTTTTTTGTTTCAGCATCACCGGTCTGCTCAGGCGTAGATTTTTTTGACATAGGCACCATAGGAATGAGGATTGCTGTGTGTCTGCGCCAGGGTCAGCGATCACTGGTCACTCTTACCTACAGTTGTATACACAATAACTAGTGCGCCATCAACACGGGCATGCGGCCATCATTGATAATCTCATCCGTCACACCACCCAGCACGAACTCTCTCAGGCGAGAGTGGCTATACGCCCCCATGACCAATAGTTGCGCATCGGTTTTTGCGGCTTCATCCTGAAGCCGTTGAGTTAGATTGACGTCATTCAGGGCAAACATGCTCGGACGGGCGTTAATACCGTGCCATTTTAGAGAATCTGCAAACGCGGTCACATCTTCCGGCTTCACATCATCGCTAGTGGCCGCAATCACGGATACAATTTCTGCTGATTCCAGCAAAGGCATGGCCAGCGACACGGCGCGGGCGGACTCCCGTGACCCATTCCAGGCAATGGCGATGGATTTGATCGCCTCCGGCTTTGAATCGCCGGGCACCAGCACAACAGGCTTGCCAGTTTCCATCAATGCGGCCTGAATCAGAGAAGCTTCGTCAGCCGTTGCATCGTCGCTAGCGCGGGCCAGACAGATCATATCCACCATGCGCCCCGCCTCGGCCAAGTTGGTGAACAGATCGCCAATAACCTCGCTATAAGAGACCGTCGTATCTGCATCATGGTCGGATGCCGGATTATCCACCTCAACAACGCCTGAGTCAGCGCACCATGCATCGTAGCTGGCACGGGCGGTAGTGCGGTCATGGTTAATTTGCTGTTTGGCCGATTCAACCAACGAATCAACAACACCCATACTCAGCTCATAGCCCACATGCGGGACTAACACATCCTGCGGATTCCGGTGTAAAAACAAGACCTGAATATGCGCACGTGACATACGCGCAATGGCTAAAGCCGCGCCCAGCACAGATATATCGCAATTGCTGCCCGTTACGGGGGCCAGAACTGTTTTGATAGACATGATCATCTCCTTTTTGATCAAGTAACAATAGAGGTAGTCTAGCACCGGTCCCAAATCACGACCTTGAGGAAGATCAAGTACATCTATAAGTTCTGATTGTAGGTTGAGATAACGAGCCTACCGGAGAGCCGTGATCTATGCCTGAGAAGCCTGAATTAAAGCGCAGCCTGTCGTTGCCCATGCTGGCGCTATACGGTCTGGGCACGACCATTGGTGCGGGCATATATTCCCTGATTGGTGAAGTGACGAACATAGCGGGCATGCAGGCACCCGCTGCGTTCCTGATGGCCGCAATCATGGCAAGCCTGACGGCCTTTAGCTTCGCCGAACTTGCCAGCCGATTCCCGCGCAGCGCGGGCGAGGCCTTTTACATACAAAAAGCATTTGAGCTCAAGTGGCTGTCTCTGGTCATTGGCCTGATGGTGGTGTTTGCAGGCGTGGTCTCGGCGGCCGCGATCGCAAATGCATTTGTGGGATACCTGCATGAATTTCTGGATGTGTCGCGGGTGACGGCGATTATTCTTATTATTGGCCTGTTGGGTATTGTCGCCGCATGGGGGATTAGCGAGTCCGTGATCGCCGCGGGTGTTGTTACCATCATCGAAATTGGCGGCCTGTGCATGGTGATCTGGGCCGGCGGCGATGAACTCACGCGATTACCCGAGGTACTGCCCCAGATGGTGCCAAGTCTGGAATGGGGATCGCTCTCAGTCGTTATGGCGGGGGCCGTTCTGGCGTTTTTCGCCTTCATCGGGTTTGAGGATCTGGTGAATGTGGCTGAAGAAACCAAAAACCCGGCGAAGGTTTTGCCAATGGCCATCGTCATCACACTGGTTGTGACCACCGTGATCTATGTTCTGATCAGTGTGATCGCGGTGCTTGCGGTGCCGCTCGATCAACTTACGTCTCACGAAGCCCCATTGGTCCTGATCTATGAAAGCAAGACCGGGCAATCGGCTTATATCCTCAGTATGATCGGTATAATCGCTGTGCTGAATGGCGCGCTGATTCAGATTATTATGGCTTCGCGCGTCCTGTATGGATTGGCATCGCAACGCATGTTACCCGGCATCCTGGCCACCGTGAATGCCCGCACACGGACGCCCGTGTATGCAACCGGCATGGTCGTCGGTGTGGTGTTGGTCCTGGCGCTGGGGTTCGGACTGGCTGGACTAGCCCAGACCACATCACTGATCACGCTGGCTATCTTCGCGTTGGTAAATGGTGCGCTGATCCGCATCCGGTTACGCGACGGCAGGTCATTTAAGACCGTGAGTTATCCGCTGGCGGTACCCATACTGGGATTACTGGTCAGCCTTGGGTTTCTCGCCATCGGTATATTTGGCTAGGTCGCGCAGTCCATACAGTGTGCGGCAATAGGTAGCGCTTCCAGCCGCTTTTCATCAATAGCCGATTTGCACAGGGTACATTGCCCATAGGTGCCAACATCCATGCGCGCCAACGCGGCTTTGATTTGCGCAATTTCTTCAAGGGCGGCGAGGCCGATATCTTCAAGGACTTCGTCGTCTTCGTTCTCCGTAGCGCGCTCTTCCGAATCGGCGCTATCGGGTTCGCGAAGTGAGCTATCGATTTCCTTCGCTTTTTGGCTAAGTTCCTCGAGCCGAGCCGTCAGGCCAGACCGGACGTCATCAATGTTAATCATCACGAATCCCTAACGTATTGTTGGTATTCATGAAATCATACGATTGATGCGCCTGCCCGTCCTTGAGTTAAGTCAAGGCATTGTGGTTGAGCCCTGGGAACAGGCCTAGTTACCTAACAACCCTTCAAGCAATCCACCGGCTTCTTCTGCGGCGTCTTTGACCGTATCGCCAACTTCACCCGCCACATCGGCCGCTTTGCCGGAGATATCCGCCAGACCAAGTGACGACAGGTCAATGCCACTGGCAGCTGAACTGGAATACTTGGTGATGGCCGAGATAATCTCATCAGCGACTTCAGCCGGGCTGGCACCACCAGATTCCTTACCGATATCCGTTAAATGAATGTCCGGCAAATCGGTGCTCAGCGATGATCCATCCATGAACGATGCCGAAATGTTGATCTTGCCGCCTTTGATGTACAGATCGTTGATCACCACTTTGGGGCCATCTTCACCACTTGATGATGAATCGGATGAGCCTGATCCGCCGGCAACCTTCTCCACATTGCTTTGGATAGCATCGATGTTTGAGCCGTTCGATCCAATTTCATAAGTGATTTCAGGCGCGCTAATCATCACTTCTTCCACAACAATGGTGTCCATGGTCCAATCATCGCTGATCTTCACGCTGACTTCACCCAGACTGATGGCTTGCGGCGTTTTGAAGCCGTCTGGATTGCCGACGACCAAACCGCGAATACCAGCCTTGAGATCAGTCAGGCTCAAATCCACATTTGATACGGATACGGATACCTGCGTAACAGCAGAGCCTTGATCTTCAATAACGGCCTTAATGATTTTCGGCGCATTCTGACTCAGGAAAAACATGCCGCCAGCAACCGCCACAACAACAACACAAAGCCCAATAACAATCTTCTTCATAACGATAACCTCCTGAAAAGAACGCGTAACTCAGCGCGTTTGTAAAACCCCCGTTCCATTATGGCATGGATCAGGCCTCATTAAACTTAAACCGCGCGTGCTCCGGTTTCATTTGTGGCACACCGCGGATGAAATCAGCGGCACGCTCGCCAATCATTTGTGTGGGCGCATTCAGATTCCCGCTGACCACCTGTGGCATGACAGATGCATCCACCACCCGAAGACCTTCGATGCCGCGCACCTTCATTTCACCATCGACAACGGCCATTTCGTCATTACCCATCCGGCAGGTGGCACACGGATGGAAATCCGTACTCACCGCCGAACGGATCCAGGCTTCGACGTCCTTGTCAGATGCGTTGTCCGGGCCGGGATTAATCTCACGGCCCCGATAATCATCAAAGGCAGGTTGGGCCACGAGGTCGCGAGCCGTGCGCACAGCTTCAATCATCTCACGCCGATCGTGTTCTTCGGTCATGTAATTGAAATGCATCGCTGGTTTGTCGTCGGGTGATGCAGATTTCAGCTCAATCCGGCCTGAGCTTTTGGGCCGCAGCTGATCGACATGGATCGAAAAGGCCTGATCCATGCGGATTTCATCCCCCACGTATTCCACCCCAAAGGGTCCAAAGTGATATTGCAGATTGGCATAATCTACATCTGAGTTACCACGCACACAGCCACCGGCCTCCCAGATGTTGGATGCCGCGATACCGGTTTGGTTGAACAACCACTGTGCACCGGCCAGAGCTTTATTGATGGGGTTTGCCACCTTGTGGATGGTTACCGGCTTGGTACATTCGTACTTCAGGGTGATGTTGGCGTGATCCTGCAAATTCTGCCCCACACCGGGCGAATCCAGCACCACATCAATACCGTGTTCACGCAAATGATCCGCCGGACCAACGCCCGACAACATCAGTAACTGTGGTGAATTGATCGCACCGCCTGACAGGATGACCTCCTTTTGGGCGTGCACGGTGTATGTCTTGCCTTTTCGCGTGTATTCCACGCCCACGGCACGGTTGTCTTCAAACAGGATACGCTGAACCATGGCATGAGTTTCAAGATACAAATTAGGCCGCGACAGCGCTGGCTTTAGGTGAGCCACCGCCGCACTGCACCGCCGGCCTTTGCGTTTGGTGCTATCCAGTCGGCTGACGCCTTCCGGGTTATAACCGTTGGGATCATCGGTGCGGCCCTGCCCGGCCTGTTCACCGGCTTCAAGGAACACATCATACAATGGGTTCTTCAGGCTGGCTTGCGAGACGCTCAGCGGCCCGTCGCCCCCGTGCCATTCGCTTTCACCCCGTTCATTGGACTCGCAGCGCCGAAAATAAGGCAGGCACTGGTCATAGGTCCATTTTTCCAACCCGAATTCTGAGGCCCAGCGGTCATAATCCTTAGGGTGACCGCGCATATAAACCATGGAATTGATAGACGACGATCCACCCAGAACCTTGCCACGGGGCATCTCAACCTGACGCTCAAACAGATCGGGTTCAGCCTCGGTGTCATAATTCCAGTTGATGCGTTTGTCCTTGTAGACCTTGTACACACCGGCCGGAATATGGATCATCAGATCGCGGTCCGCAGGGCCAGCTTCGAGGATAGCGATCTTGTCCTGACCGCCCTCGCTTAAGCGGTTAGCCAGCACACAGCCCGCCGACCCGGCGCCCACAATGACATAATCTACAACTTCGTTTCTTTTCATGTGACCATCAACTAGTGTGTTTCAAATTCCCGACTTTCATGATGAGGCCAGATTGATGGATGAGGCAAGAGTAATCGAACACATTACGGGCTGGCTGTCCGACTATGCGCAAAAATCAGGCACTAAAGGCTTTGTTGTCGGTGTATCAGGAGGCATTGATTCGGCCATTACCTCCACACTGGGCGCCCGCACCGGCCTGCCCATGTTGTGTGTAGAAATGCCCATTCATCAGCCCGAAAATCAGGTCAACCGTGCCCGTCAGCACATTGAATGGCTGGAACAGAGCCACGACAACGTACAGTCTGTCGAGGTGTCATTGACCGGCGTTTATGACGATTTTGTTGCGGCCCTATCTAAAACATCAGTGGCCGAAACATCGCCAGAGAACCTTGCCGGTCACGATATGGCCCTGGTGAATTCACGCGCGCGACTGCGTATGACCACGCTCTATTATCATGCCGCGGCCCGCGGGCTTCTGGTGCTGGGCACCGGCAACAAAGTTGAAGATTTCGGCGTGGGCTTTTACACCAAATACGGTGACGGCGGCGTTGATATATCACCCATCGCCGATCTGACCAAGACTCAGGTCTACGCCGTGGCCAAGGGGCTGGGTATCAGCGACGAAATTATGCAGGCCCCGCCCACAGATGGTTTATGGGGCGATGACAGAACCGACGAGGACCAACTGGGCGCCACGTATCCTGAACTGGAATGGGCCATGGAATTTTCAGGTGATGAGAAAAACCTTAGTGACAGAGAGGCTGAAGTGCTTGCCATTTACCGCCGCTTGAACCGGGCCAATCAGCACAAAATGGAACCCATTCCGGTTTGTGAAATTCCAGATGAAATGATTAAGCCATAACTGGTTATATGGCTTCAAACAGCCAGGTGACGAATGCCTGCGCCGCAGTCTCTGCGCCCCGGCCCGAACCGATCGCCACGTAGTAGTTTTCATCAGAAACAATGGCGCCCGGCACAGGCTGGGACAATTGCCCCGATTCCAGCTTGTCACGGCACAAGAATTCTCCACACAGCGCAATGCCCTGCTTGTTTTCAGCCAGTTCAAGCGCCAGTTCATCTGAATCAACCGACAGGCTGGCAATTGCACCAACATCCACACCGGTTTCACTGGACCACCGCCCCCAGGTATTTGCCGTCCCCATAGTGTGGATCAGAGGGCCCTGAAACGCACCAGAATACAAAGATTCCATATCCGGGTGGCAAACGGGAAGCATGGTGTCCTGCATAAGGCGCTCGGCACCATCGCCGACCAGATCCCTCGATCCGTATCTGATCTGTACATCGCTATCCACCTTGGTGTAGTCATCCGGCCAGTTTGCGCTGACGATCCGTACATCCCGCGTAGACTGGTTATTCATAAAATTACCAATATGGCCGCAAAGCCACAGCCGGGCGAAGCTGCTGCTACAGGCGATGACCAGAATGTCATCGCCCTGATGGGGATCAAACATCTCTGTGGCCAATGACAGATCGGCCATAGCACCGGAAACATAAGGCATCAACCGGCGCCCGGATTCCGTTAGAGCAATACCGCGGGCCTTGCGCACGAACATCTGGGTACCCAACCGATTCTCCAGCAGGCGTACCTGCTGGCTAACGGCGGATTGAGTAATGTTCATTTCCCGCGCAGCGCCTGTAAAACTAAGATGTCGAGCCGCACATTCAAATGCCCGAAACCATGTGAGTGGTGGAAGTGATTTTGCCATAAGCCTCAACCTAGTCATAAGCAATACTAATGGCTTTGACAGTGTTTTTATCGATTGTCCAGCCACGCAAGCGGTGTCACCTTGGTAACAGGGCCATTTTGGAATCATTTTTGAGTCGTTAATTCGACAGGGAGTTCGTATGGAACAGGTCAAATTTACAGAAATGCAACAAGGCGACGTAGAGGATTATGCCTTTCTTGAGCCATTGGAAATCGAATACGCCAGTGGCACGGGCCAGCGCGTATTCGACTCACTGGATGCGCTGGATACCAGCTTTTCAGGATTCCAGATTTCGCGCCTTGGTCATTCTGTTCAATCCGCCACCCGCGCATGGCGGGACGGTGCCGACATCGACTGGGTCGTAAGCGCGTTACTGCACGATATTGGTGATGTGTACGCGCCTTATAATCACGATGAATATGCGGCCGTTGTTCTGGCTCCGTTTGTGCGTGAACAATGCACCTGGACCGTGAAGGTTCATGCGGATTTTCAAAAATACTATTACGCTGACAAAGTGGGTGGCAACAAGGACGTGCGCGACAAATATCGCGATCATGCGTGCTTTGATGATTGTGCTGATTTTTGCGCGCTGTGGGATCAGAACAGTTTTGATCCGGCCTATGATGACCTGCCGCTGGAATTCTTCCGGCCCATGGTTTTGGAAGTTTTCGCCCGCAAAGCGTTTGATCCTGATGTGTTGCGTAGCGGCGTTCGTGAGCCGTTGGTCAATGATACCGTCGCCGCGCAGCGGAAAAAAGCGGCGTGATTTTGAAAGGTCTATGCCATGTTTGAGCAGCTGCATACTGATTTAAACGGTGTTGCGGCGCCCATCGAAACATCGGCCAGCCTGCCGCCAGCATGCTATGCGGATGCAGACGTTGCAGGCTTGGAACGCGATGCGGTGTTCCGTACATCGTGGGTCGGCATCGGGCGATGGGATCAATGGAAAAACGTGGGCGACTACAGCGCCCTGACCATTGCCGATATTCCGGTTATTGTGGTGCGCGATAAATCCCAGGTTCTAAAGGCCTATTCCAATTCCTGTCGCCACCGGGGATCGTTGATGCTGGAAGGCAGCGGTAATGCCCAGACCATCAGTTGCCCATTCCATCGCTGGACTTATGGTCTGGATGGTGAATTACGTGGCGCGCCCGATATGCCTGAATGCGCAACCTTCAATAAATGTGACCATGGCCTGGTCCAGTTCCGCGCTGCCGAGCGCGACGGTTTCGCCTTTATCTGTTTCGATGATGCCACCCCGGACTTAGATGAATGGCTGGGTGATTTTTCTGAACTGCACGCGCCTTGGAAGATGGGCGAATTGGTTACAACCCGTCGGTTGGAACTTGAGGTGGATTGTAACTGGAAGGGCTTTCTTGAAGTCTTTAACGAGTACTATCACCTGCCCTATGTTCACCCCGATACCGTTGCCAATGTATATGCGCGACCAGAAGCTGCCGATGCGGTTACTGGAAAGTATGCCAGCCAGTTCAGCGTCACCGAAGGGACCGGTGGATTGCTGGAGGCAACGCAAGCCTACGCGCTGCCCGCCATTCCATGGTTGGAAGGCCGCAACAAGAGCGGCACCCGCTATACCTGGCTATTCCCCAACATGACATTTGCGGCCAGCACGGAAGCCATCTGGATTTATGAAGCAACGCCACTGGAAACAGGGCGTTGTCGGGTGGTCATGACGGTGTGTTTCCCACCGGAAACCGTGGCGCTGGATCAGTTCGAGGAATGCTCTCAAGTGTACTACGACCGCATGGATGCGGCGCTGGCCGAAGATATCCCGGCTCTTGCCCGGTATCACAAAGGACTTGCGTCACCGTTTGCCAAACAGGGCTGCTATTGTGCCGATCTGGAACCGAATGTAGCGAGCTTCGCCTTTTGGTATGCTGATCATATGCGACAAGCAATATAGGCAAAAAAGAAGGCCGGCAAAGCCGACCTTCTTTTCTTCAAATCAATCGTGGACTTAAGCGAACCACCAGCGCTCACCGAAGTGCGCACCATCCAGTTCCCAGTTGTTGCCGATGTTATCCTGCATGCCGACTTTGTCACTAACAGCCATAAGATCAGCCGCAAACAGAGGCAAACATACGCCGCCTTCCATATTGACGATCTGCTGCATCTCAACATAGATATCACGGCGTTTGGTTTGATCCAGTTCAGCACGCCCCATGATCAGAAGTTCGTTAAACCGATCATGTTTCCAATAGGTATCGTTCCAACTGGCGTCTGCGGCGTAAACCTGAGAGAACATCCAGTTTTCAGTTGGACGGCCACTCCAGTAACAAGCACTGAAAGCTTTTTTCATCCAAACATTGGACCAGTAGCCATCGTTAGGCTCGCGGATAACTTCCACGTCGATGCCAGCTGCACGGGCTGATTCACGCATCAGCTGACCCGCATCAACGGCACCGCCAAATCCGGTTTCCGCTGCATGGAACTGAATTTTCAGACCATCCATGCCAGCCTTTTTCAGGTGATGTTTTGCTTTTTCAGGATCGTATGCACGCTGAGGCAACTCATCTGTGGTGGCCCGATAGAAGTTAGCTGGACCAATAGGGTTATCATTACCCAACTCACCATTACCACGCAGGATCAGCTTCAACCACTGTTCACGATCCACGATATGTTTCACGGCCATACGAACATCATTGTTATCGTATGGCGCCGTGTCGGTACGCATGGGCAACGTAATCTGTTTGTTACCTGTGACGGAGTGAACATTGATACCAGGCGCTTTATCAAGCAAGTGAACGGTTTTGTGTGCCACGTTGTTCATGGCATCGAACTCACCGGACTGAAGACCACTGGTACGGGCGGTGGCATCGGCGACCTGGAAAACTTCCACTTCGTCGAAATACGCCGAATTTTCTTTCCAGTAATTCGGGTTGCGTGTGGAAAGCGTACGCACACCGGGGTCATGCTCAGTGATTGAATAACTGCCGGTACCGATACCGGACTGCCAATCAATGGTGCCGTCGTCATTCGCCGGACACATGAGAAGGTGATAGTCGCTCAAAATATACGGGAAATCGGCATCGCCGCCGGACAACTTCACAACAACGTTGTTCTTGCCATCAGTTTTGACGGATTCAACGCCGTTCAAAATGCCCTTGGCAGCAGATGTGGAATCCTCACCCAGATGATGATTGAGTGATGCAGCAACATCGTTGGCATCAAGCGTTTTGCCGTTTGTGAATTCAATACCTTTGCGGATATTGAAATTCCACTCGCTGGCGTCAGCAGAAGCTTCCCAGCTTTCCGCCAGTTCACCAACCAGCTCGCCATTGGCGTCAACCTCGGTGAGGTTGTTTCTGGCCTGACCAAACTGTACGACCAACATATAGAGATCGAGGATTTGACCCGGGTCCAGCGTATCACTTGTTGCGCCACCGGTCAGCGCGGTCCGCATGCGGCCACCCTTTTTCGGTGTCGCAGCCTGGACTTCGCTCACAAAACTCGTCGCCGCAACCAACCCTACGCCGAGTGCAGCGGCACCGGTCATAAACCCGCGACGATCAATCGACCCTGATTCAAAGCCGGACTGTAGAGAAGCAATTTTAAGAGCTGTTTCACGGTCAGCTACGCCGTCTGAAAGCATTGTTTTTATAAGGTCTTTTCTAATCATTATTAACTCCCTGGACTATCTGTTTTTCCTCCCTGTGAAGAAGGATATGCAAAAACCTACCATATAGAAGGAAGATTCCGCAATTTATTCGATAAATTAGTGAATCTAGGCCGACAATGCCACACCTTCCAGTGTGATCCGATGCATGACCCGGCGCTGGCCCGCGTAATCGTTGGTCGCATAGTGCCAGGTCGCGCGATTATCCCACATGGCGACGGACCCTTTCTGCCATTGAAAACGGCAGGTAAATTCGGGCTGAACACCATGATCATAGAGATAATTCAACAAAGGTTGTGATTCTTTCTGGGTCCATCCATCAAACCGGACCGTGAAACTATCGTTCACATATAACGCCTTGCGGCCTGTATCCGGGTGGGTGATAACAACCGGGTGCAAGGCATCCTGCGTGGCCAGTTCCGGATTTCCTATTCGACCATCCTTGCGGGACTCAAGATCAACGTTCACATAACCATAGTTATGGCGGCTGGAATGCCAGGCCTGCAGGCCTTCCAGCGTTTCCTGCATGCCTGGTGACAGGGCTTCATAGGCTTTGTACATGCTGGCAAAATGCGTATCACCGCCCATGGCAGGGACTTCACAGGCATACAGAATAGAACCCAGCGAGGGTATCTGGTCATAGGAATGATCCGTGTGCCACCCGCCGCCAATATTGTCCTTCTGGTCTGGCTCCTTTATGACCTGGGCGATCATGGGATGGGTATCCAGCGGTTTAAAAAACCGATTGATATTAATATCGCTCCACCGCTCGGCAAAGGCCACGTGCTGATCCGGAGTTATTTCCTGATCGTGGAAGAAAATGACGGAATAGCGACCGAACGCCTCTTTAATTTCCGCAAATGTCTCGTCGTCCATCTGGGCGAGGTTCACCCCGCTGATTTCCGCCCCAAGGGCGGCAGCAACCGGCGTGACTTGAATGCGCTCAAAATTATCAGGCATATGGGCTCTTCCTTTGATGTCAGGCTACTCAAATACAATAATATTTCGCAAAGCATCACCCCGACGCACGGATTCAATCGCCTCGTTTACCTGGTCCAGCGTGTAACGTCCGGTTATCAGCTCATCCAGTTTGAGACGGCCTTGTTTATAAAGCGATGTGAGCTTCGGAATATCTGAGACCAGCTTGGTCGATCCCATCTTGCTGCCCAATATTCTTTGCGTGGCGTCGGCCAGGTTCAATGGCGCGAACGCCGCCGTAGCACCCACTGGTGGCATGCCAACAATAACCACCGCACCACTGGGCGAGATCATTGATATGGCCTGTTCAACAGCGACCGTGGCCCCCACGGTCACAAATGCGTAATCCGCACCACGGCCATCGGTCAGCGCCTTGACCTGATCCACCACATCATTGGCACCAGCGTTTAGACCATGCGTTGCACCGAAATCCAGGGCGGCTTCAGTCTTGGCATCATTCAGATCAAGCGCAATGATCGTCTTGGCACCAGACAGGGCGGCACCCTGTACACTGTTTAGGCCCACACCACCTACGCCAATCACAACCACGTTGCTGCCCGCCGGGACTTGGGCGGTATTGGTCACAGCGCCCAGGCCCGTAATCACACCGCATGATATCAGCGAAGCGCTTTCCATGGGGATATCATCCGGGATCGGTGCCACCTGCGATGCATGAACAACAACCTGTTCCGCAAAAGCGGATGTTCCAAGCCCCTGCACAATGTCACCACGCCCGTCAGAAAATGACAGGGGACTTTTTTCACCCAATGAGAATACGGCTTCACAGTTTGTATGCGCACCTTGCGCGCAATAATGACAGGTCCCGCAGGATCGGATCAGCGTGACCAGAACGTGATCGCCCACCTTTGTGTTTGTGACCCCGTCACCGGTGCTTTCTACGACGCCTGCGGCCTCATGCCCGTAAATGGCCGGCAACGCGCCGCCCCATTTTCCTTCCATATAGGTGATGTCACTATGGCAAATAGCACAGGCCGAGAGTCGGACTTTCACCTCACCAGATTGTGGATCAGCAATGTCCACGTCTTCGATAACCAAAGGCTTTCCAAATTCGTGGCAAACAGCCGCTTTCATTTAACGATCTCCTGACCGGAAGGAAATTGAACGTTGCGTGAGAGTATCTTACGATGGCTGGAAACCAGTGCAACCGGAATCCTTGCCCATGGCGAAGCCGAACGTATTCAGAACCTGTGATACAGCCCTTATTTGGCCGCGCATGCCCAGTGCGGGTGATGCCAGTATTCTGGTCATGGATATTCAACTGAGCCAAAGCCAGAGTTATGACGCCGAGCGGCTCCAGGCTTTGCAACTGAATCAGCTTAGTGGCCTCATCGATCATGCCTTTGCCACCGTGCCGTTTTACCGGGACCGGCTGACTAGTGTTTGCACGGCAAGCGAGGCCACTAATCTCACCACGGGCCTCACAATAGACATGTGGCGACAGATACCCATTCTGAAGCGGGACGAGGTGGTGAAGGCGGGTGCCAAATTACAGTCCACGGCTGTACCATCATCGTTCGATCCGATTACGGGCGCATCCACATCGGGCACCACTGGTGATCCGGTAACAATCAAGAAAAGCAGTGTGGATCAACTGTTCTTTCACGCCAACCGTTTGAGGGCCCACCGATGGACGGGAGTCGAATTCTCTAAACCCATGGCTAACATCACTGTTCTGAATGCCCACACGAAAAAACTGGCCGATCAGAACAAAGCCGTGCCATGGGCCGCAGGGCATGTATCCGGCCCCATGTATTATTGCGACACCAACCGACCCGTTGATGACAAGATAGACTGGTTGCTCAAAACAAAAGTGGCCTATCTCATGACATCGCCATCCAGTCTCAGGGACTTGATCACGAGGTCCAAAGCCCGCAATATTTCCTTCGAAACCTTGTCGCATATAATCTGCACGGGTGAGCCATTGAGCGGCGATACGCGCGCCCTTTGCGATGAGGAATGGAGCCTGCCTGTGTGGGATATCTATTCAACCCAGGAAGCCGGTATTATCGCTGCACAATGCCCCGACCATGAGCACCTGCACACCATGGCGGAATCCCTGATGGTTGAGGTTCTCGACAATAACGACACGCCCTGCCAACCGGGACAGACAGGGCGGGTAGTCGTTACCCCGCTACAGAATTTCGTTATGCCCTTGATCAGATACGAAATTGGTGATCAAACCGAGGTAGGCGAAGCCGTGTGTTCTTGCGGAAGAGGCTTGCCCGTTATTAAGCACATTCAAAGGGTGACGCCGTCATGAAACAGCCATGAAACAAGAAGACATCCTAAAACACGAACCAACGGTGATCAGCAAAGCACAACGCCAGGGTTATTTCGATGATGGCTATATATGCCTGCCCCAGTTAATCAGTGCGGACTGGATTGAAAAGATCAATGCAGCCCTCGCCAAACAGATCGAAAACAGCCGAACGTTGACCGAGTCCGAAGGGCCTTATGATCTGGAAGACGGGCATTGCTATGATGACCCGCGCCTGCGCCGAATTTCTTTCGTGGATGACTTAGACGCCGTGTTCTGGGAATTTGCCACTCAATCCATTCTACCCGATCTTGCCGCCGACATCATGGGGCCCAACATTTCATTTCGGGAATTCATGGTGAATTTCAAATGGTCTGGCGGCGGACAGGAAGTAAAGTGGCACCAGGACATTCCTTTTTATCCACACACCAATTTGTCACCGGCTCAATTTTTGGTCTTTCTTGATGATGTGGGCCCTGAACAGGGACCCTTGCAAGTCGTTCCCGGAAGCCACAAAGGCCCCGTCTATGATCACTATGATGATCAGGAAAACTGGGTCGGCTATATTCCGGATGAACAACACGACAAGCTGGGGTTGGACAAGGCCCTTACGTTAACCGGCACAGCAGGCACGGTCAGTGTGCACCACTGCGCCACAGTTCATGGATCACGCCAGAATAACAGCCCGCAATCGCGCCCTGCATTGGTTATCGGCTATACGGCCGCCGATGCGGTGCCGTTTACAGCGGCGCCCTATCCGAGCACTCACTATGGTGAAATCGTGCGCGGCGTTCGTACGGGGCGTGTCCATCAGGAAGCAACTGAGATGCGTATGCCGCCTGACTGGACACATGGTTACACATCCATCTTCTCTCACCAGAAAACTGACGACGTTACGATGGGGTAAGTATCATGTTCGATCAACAAGTGACATTCCTCTATACCCGCGACCTGGATGCCAGCGCATTATTTTATGAGCAGACACTGGAACTCCCGCTGATCCTGGATCAGGGCGCCTGCCGGATATTCCAGTCCAGTCCCCACAGCTTTATTGGCGTATGTACATGCAGCGAAGAACGTCCATCTAACCCGGATGGTATCATTGTGACACTGGTATCAAACGATGTGGATGGATGGTACGATACACTGCGGTCGAAAGGCGTTATGTTCGATACACCACCATCCGAAAATCCGGCCTACAATATCTATCACTGTTTCCTGAAAGATCCGGATGGCTATCAGATCGAAATTCAATCTTTCCGTGACGTCAATTGGCCTGATACTGCCTCTGCCCCCGTAAACAAAACGTGATCGCGGCGGCATTATGGTTTCAGCTTGATGTAATCATAATAGAGTATCAGTGGGCGTTCAGACATTCCAAGAACGTGCTGTGCGCGTCATCACATTAAGGTCAACTATCCATCTGTATACTTTCTTACAGTCTCGATATGTTGAAATATGTTGAAGTTCACGCAGCGATCACCATGTGTACCGTCAGCACACACATTGCCATACAGATAATTTATTAACGTTTCGTACTAACACTTGGACAACAAGTAAAATGGCGGGGTTATTCGCGGCAAAAATCACGCATGGGATTTGGTGGGTTGAATTCTATGATGCTGATCTGACCATTTTATGTGGTGCCCCGGCGGATTCCGTCAAACACCTCATGCGCCAGGGCTATATTATGCCACGCGAAATTGATGGGATTCGCACAGAATCCGGTCCCAACGCAATTTTGCTGTCTGACCTGCCCGTTCAAAACGGTAATTTTTGTAATCTGGCAGAGTTCCCGGTCTTGCAAATGTTGTACCGGCAGGGAATGGCCTTGCCCGGTCACCCCAACAACACGGGTATCAAACCGCTACTGATTGGTCATGAAGACCAGGTCAATGCTCAGATGAACTATATCTACCGGGGTAATTACGGCCTGATCTCTGAGGAAGAGATTATCGCCACTGGTATTTCACCCGAAGTCGCCCGTGACATGATGCGTATCAAACTGCACTTTGCCTTTGGCAGCATCAAACCCACGGAAGATTTTCTCGACACGTGTGTTGTGGACAAGGACCCCGTCGAGATCAGAAACGGGGTATACGTCAAACGACTGCGGCTCAACGTGTATGAATTCTCATATAACGGGGAAACAATTGAAATCGACCTCAACCTCAAAGAGGGAGAGAATGTACCGCCCCCATTCCCACTTGGTTTCCATACGATTGAACGCGATTACTTTTCTGTGGTTCATTCCGGGAATGGCGATGGATGGGATATCAACCGCCCGGCCATGTCTTCGATCCTGATCTATCAGGGTCGTATTTTCCTGATTGATGCAGGGCCCAACATTGAAGCCGGCCTCAAGTCGCTGGGCATCGGTGTCAATGAAATCGAAGGCGTCTTTCATACCCATGCCCATGACGATCATTTAGCCGGCATTACATCTATTATCCGGACGGGTCGCAAACTTGATTATTATGCTACCCCACTTGTTCGTGCGTCCGTGTTCAAGAAGTTGTCTGCCCTGATGAGTCGGGATGAGTCAGATTTCGAAAACTTCTTCAATGTGCGCGATTTGACATTTGATGAGTGGAATCCGATTGGCGGACTTTCCGTTAAACCTATTTACTCACCACATCCGGTTGAAACCAGTATCATGGAATTTCGAGCCTTGGGACCGGATGGTTATCGCACCTATGCCCACCTGGCCGACATTACCTCGTTCGATGTTCTTGAGGGCATGGTTACCGAGAACGATAGCGCACCGGGCATATCAAGAGAACACTGTGAGAAAATAAAGAAACAATATCTCAACAAGGTCTGTGTTAAGAAAATTGATGCGGGCGGCGGCATGATTCATGGTGAGCCAGAAGATTTTGCCAATGACCCATCCGGCAAAATTATTCTTTCACACCGCGCCGCGCCGTTTTCCGAACACGAAAAGGAAATCGGCTCTGGTGCGCCATTCGGAACAGCCGAGCGTCTGATCGAATCCCATCAGGATTTCTCACGCCGGAACGCTTTCCATTACCTGCGGGGCTATTTCCCGGAATCCGACCCGGAAGAAATTCGAGGGTTGCTGAATAACCGAACCCTGAATTTCAACCCGGAGGCAAATGTCCTTGAAAAGGGCGACAGCCCCTCAAGCGTGTACCTGCTGATTTCCGGTACGGTTGAATCCTTCAATGCTGAAGATGATTTCAAAGCACAGATTACCGCCGGGGCCCTGATCGGTGAAACATCGTGCCTAACCGACAGGCCTTCATTCCGTACCTACCGAACGTCAAGTTTTGTAACGGTCCTTCAAATCTCGTCAGTACAATACAAGGAATTCGTTCGTATTAATGATCTCCAAAGTACACTCAGCGAGGCCCGTGGGCGAAAATCCGTACTGGGAAAATGCTCGCTTTTCCGCGAATTCATCTCGCCGGTTGTTTTCTCAGCACTGGCCCGCAACGCACGGCTAGTAATCGTCAAAGCGGGCACAGATGTGCCGTTGACCGATGAAGATCACATTTATGTTGTGGCCAAGGGTCGATTGAACAGAATGCTTGAAGGTGAAATATACGAGACTCTGGAGCTTGGGGATTTTTATGGCGAGGAAGCAAGTTTCATTCAGGTCCCAACCTCTTTTCATATGCATGCTGAAGAAGATGTCGAGGTCTACGCCATTTCGGTCGAGGGCCTGAAAGATATCCCCGTCGTGCGCTGGAAAATCATCGAAACCCACGAACGCCGCCGCCGTTAAATCACGCGCAGAAGGCATAATCGACTACTGACAAAACTTTCAGGTCTTTTTTGATGCCTCATATCGGGCTTTGGTTTCCTCGTCCATAGGATAGAGCCCCGGCAACGATGCGCCGTTCTGTACCTCTTCCATAATCCATTCTTCCACGCGTTCCTGTTCCGGCGCTTCGGCGAGGACGTGGTCCAGTAAAGCCTGCGGGATAATGACCGCACCGTCCGCATCCGCCACAACAATATCGTCCGGGAAAACAGCAACGCCGCCGCACCCAATGGGTTCCTGCCAGCTAACGAACGTTAGGCCCGCCACGGAGGGCGGCGCAGCGGCACCCTGGCACCAAACGGAAAGGCCTGTGCCGAGCACACCATCCACATCGCGCAATACCCCATCCGTAACCAGGCCGGATACCGCACGCTTTGCCATGCGCGCGCATAGTATATCGCCGAAAATACCCGCGTCCGTCACCCCCATGGCGTCTGTCACGACAACACAACCGCTGGGCATCGCTTCGATAGCTGCCCGGGTTGAGATAGGTGATGACCAGGATGCCGGCGTGGACAGGTCTTCGCGGGCAGGAACGAATCGTAGGGTAAAAGCGGGGCCAACCACGCGAGGTTGATCTGCTGACAAGGGCGCCGTGCCACGCATCCACACATTGCGCAGCCCTTTTTTAAGCAACACCGTTGTAATGGTGGCCGTCGTCACATGTTGCAGAATGTTGATTGCGCCGGGGGTAATTGAGTTGGGGGTGGTTGCCATGTGGAGCCCTTCAAATGCTGTCACGATCTGAAAGGAAGTATGAGGCAACAGATACTTTGATCAAGCGCTTCCATAAGAGGGGCGACTAAAAAGGGGGGCGATTAATAATCGCAAACATCCACAACCTTTTGCGCCCGTTTTTTGGCAATGGCTTTGACTCTTTCTTTGATCATCCCCAGCAACCAGTTGTTATGTCCGGTATCGGCCCCGCCGTACTGGCAACTGGAACGGCGATACTCAAACCTGACCGCCAAAAAGATGGCGATAAATACACATATCGTGCCAAGTATAATTGTCGTATTGTCCATTGCCAGGGTGCTCCTTTAGTATTCGTCGTGTCATATGAGGGTATTCTACACGTCTATCAAGGATTAACAGTGATGAAAGTCACTTCGTTACGCATAAATCTAATCGTTCCACATTCGCAATAAGGATATGTAATGAAAGACAATGATAAGTTCCAGCCGGTTGATCCTGCTGAATCCCCCAGATTTGCTGGTGTTGCCACATTTTTACGCACGGTTACCCATGAAATCACCGAAAATGTAGATATTGGTTTCGTAGGCGTTCCTTTCGATTTGGGGCTGAACTATCGCACCGGTGCCCGCCAGGGCCCCGCCGGCGTGCGTGAGGCGTCCCGCATCATCCGACGGGTTCACCCCACAAGCGGCATCAGACCCTTCGATGTGTGTAACGTGGCTGATCTGGGCGACACCCCCATCAACCCCATGAGCAAAGACAAATCTATCGATGGTATCCAGGCATTCTTTGAACGCCTTAAGGCCGCGGGTATTACCCCTATTGCCATCGGTGGGGATCACACCATCCCCCTCCCCATTATCCGGGCGCTGGCGGCGGACGAAAAAGTGGGCATCCTGCATTTCGACGCCCACGCAGACACCCTGGACGAGTTGTGTGGTGACAAGATCAACCACGCCACGTTCATGCGCCGGGGCGTGGAAGAAGGCCTGATTGATCCAAATCGGGTGATCCAGCTGGGCCTGCGCGGCAGCCGCTTCACCGGCGCCGAAGATATCCAGTATGGCTACGATGCCGGATTCGAAATCATTACCATGGACGATTACGAAGACATGGGCCGCGCCGCGGCAATTGAGAAAATCGGCGAAGTCCTGGGTGATGGACCGGTGTATATATCGCTGGATATTGACGGCCTTGATCCGGCCTTCCTGCCGGGGACGGGCGTGCCGGAGATTGGTGGCCTGATACCCCGTGATGTACAGGTTATCCTGCGCTCCTTGCGCGGCAAAAAGATCGTCGGCGCCGACATCAGCGAAGTATCACCATGCTTCGATCCCACCGGTATCACGTGCATTACCGTGGCAAACCTGATGTTCGAGATGCTGTGCGTCACCGCCGATTATATCGACGGAAACCGCTGACGATCAGATCATGCTCAATGAAATAATGGCCGGAGATACAGGATGCCCATCACACCCGTAAAAGATTTGGTCGCGGCGGCCAAGTCAGAGATTGCCACACTACCAGCTTCGGACGCCGAAGCGGCCCATGCTGACCCGAATACACTATTCGTTGATATCCGGGACGTTCGTGAACTGGCCCGTGACGGCCGCATTCCCGGTGCCATGCACGCGCCGCGCGGCATGCTGGAATTCTGGGTCGATCCGGCAAGCCCCTATCACAAAACGGAATTCGCCTCCGGCAAACGCCTGGTGCTTTTCTGTGCGTCCAGCTGGCGCTCAGCCCTCGCCACCAAGACGCTTCAAGACATGGGTCTGGAAAACGTTTTTGAGCTGGACGGCGGCTTCAACGCCTGGCGCGACGCGGGATTGCCGGTCGAGACGGGGTGATTGGTTGTAATGTTTTGGGGTAAGTGGCGGAGGGAGCGTCTGCCGTGTCACGCAATAACTTACTGATAATGTTTATTAAATTAGTCAGTTCATTTCTAGCCCCACATGCAGCCCCACATCGTGAGCGCCCTTTGGCCGTATTGTTCTCGCACTGCGCGCCCGCTGCGCCCCAGCCTGTAAGAGCCACCCTCTCGCCACCCGTCAGTTCGATTCCCAGTTCAGTCGTCGCTGAGTGGCTTGTGGCTTCGTGTTACAAACTTAACAGTGATGTATGGAAAGGGCGACGGGGGGGGCACATGGACTGGAAATTATGACCGGGGGGCCTTATTAGATATGCCTCTTGAACCACAGGGTGTTTCTAGGTCGTGTAAAGTTTTTCATCTTTCCCTTATTTTCAAAATCAGAAAACCAAGAAACATCCAACCTATGTAGATAGGCCAAACTATCGCGATCATCCAACAAATCAAGATTTTAGAACAAAATTCAACTAAGCCATTTATAGGTCCTTTGTTAGTGACCCATGCGTGGATGAACGCGGGGATAAGCCCCAGAACCCATATGATCCCCACAATGACTCCCATAATATCCTCCCTCACTAAGACCCTGACGAACTTTGTAAGTTCTTTCTTTCCTCGCCACCCTAGTAGCGGATTGATGTTGGAAACATCATTCATTCGAGTATAGAGCTATCGCGAGATAGCTCAACGACTCAAGAATGTTGGGCCGGGTTGGTATATTTACAGAATAGACGCGTAGATATAAACTGCTGGTCTCTCCCTTATCTGATGTGCCTCTGCCTGTAAGAGACGCCCCCTAACCAGTTGCCAGTTCGAATCCCAGTTCTGTCGTGGCTGTGCCACTTGTGTCTTGATGCGCTGCACTTAGCAGTGATGCTGAGAAGCTGGACGTGCCCCCCTTGGACTGAGAATTATGACCGGGGGGCCTATATAGGATTTCATCTCTCTCCGCAGGGTGTTTTTAGGTCGTGTAAAGTTTGGTGGTGGTCCAGTCTTCGGCCCATACAGCGCCGTCGGTTGATTAGGTGGGTCTGGTGCCTGTCGGTGTGTGATGCGACTCAGTGACTCTTAAAACGACTCACAGCGTTATTGTATGGGTGGTGGTTCGCTAGAGAAACGTCTGTGCGCAGTGGCAATAGCAGACATTGAATGTCCGCTTAGCTCTCGATAACAGGCATATTTTGTGACCATTAAACATTTCCGAGAATAGCCAGAAGCGGAGGTTTGGGAAACGGCAAAATTGCCACAGATTACGCCTGCTTTCGCCCCAAGGCAGACATACGTATACGCCATTAACACAGTATTTTTTGGTTCAAACATCTTATGCAATCATGGTCACATTCTAAACAGCTTTAGTTGGCCTGTCGGTCATCTTCGACGCAACGCGCTCAAACCCCAGATCGCTCAGATCATGCTCGTTAACAAATATATTGACCACACGGACAGGGTTGTCTTCGCAGATACTGTCATCAAGTCGCTCAAGGAATAAGGCGCGCTGGCTACGGTCTTCACCTTCAATAAGACGCTTTATGAAATCTTCTCCAGAACGGTGGAAAAACAATATCACGCATCACGTTGTTGCACGGCCTCGCCCCGAAATCGGCCCATCACAGAGCCTTCGGACGCACCAGCAGAAGTTTGATGATGTCTTTATAGAGATATTTCTTTTTCACCAAATTCAATCCTGCGGCTTCCAGATACTGCTCTGTATGGCGGTCGAATGCGGCGCCGTAGGCTAGACGCACCCATGGTGCCCAAAGGTTCATGATAAACCGTCGCAAGGGATTCTCTGAAATGGCATATTCCAGAATGTAGATGGTGCCATCGGGACGGCAAACCCGGCGAAGCTCTTCGAGGGCGGGTCGTTGAAGTTCAGGTTCGAGCACGCAAAACAGGAATGTTGAGACAATGGAATCAAAACTGTCATCGGCCACATCCATCGCCGTCACATTCATTTCCCTAAGCTCGACCACCGTGCCGAGTTTGTCTTTTCGACGGCGGGCACGATCAAGCATGGCCGGGCTGATGTCTATACCGGTGACCGTGCAGTCATCAGGGTAGAATGGGAAATTGCGCCCGGTGCCGACCCCGGCATCGAGCAATGCACCACTCAGTCCACTAAATAGTGTCCGACGTAAATGTCTGTAACGACAGACCTCGAACGGCAGGTCCAGAATATCGTAAAACCAGGCGATGCGTTTATAGGTCTTTTGGCTGTTTATAAGAACCTCCTACGTCGATACTGGTGATGCTTTTCGCTCAAGTAAGGCCTTGTAACACCCCAAAATCGCCGCGCTTGAGCGGTCGATATCGCGTGCCGTTGTCCGCCAGTTGCTTAGGGCGATGCGCATGGCATATTGGCCGTGCCACTCCACGCCAGCGACATAACAGGTTCTATCGTGCTGTACTGCCTCAATGACGGCCCGGGTCATGGCGTCGGTTTGTTCGTCGTCATCGACGATCTGCCCATCAATCAGCCGGTGGAAGCGATAGACCGCCTGATTTAGGACAACATGGTTGAGTAACTCAACACCGGGCATGCTAATGAGCTGGTCACGCATACGCTGTGACAGGTCACAGCAGCGCTCGATCAATTCCTGAACGCCGTTACGCCCGAGAGTACGCAGGGCGGCATAAACACTGACGCCGCGGGCACGGCGCGACAACTCGGGCACAAAGTGCATGGGGTCTTGCCGTTCAGGGCCGTTGTCGGACAGATAACTGGCGATGGAACAGGTCGCGGCGCGGTGTGCCGCAGGATCACGAACGATGACCATTGCGCTGTCATAGGGCACGTTGAGCCATTTGTGCGCGTCCACCGCCCAGGAATCGGCCAGTTCCACCCCGTCACTTAAATGGCACAGATTGGCACTGGCCTGCGCCCACAACCCAAAGGCACCATCAACATGCAACCACGCACCGTGTTCGCGGCACAGTGCGCTGATTTCTACGAAAGGATCGAATGCACCGGTATTGATCTGTCCGGCCTGGGCGCAAACAATGGTCGGCCCGTCAATTTCGGCAAGCGTTGCAGCCAGAGCACCGGGAATCATGCGGCCTTGCTCGTCAGCCTCGATCTTTCGCACAGCGTTTTGCCCCAAGCCCAGATAACGCACAGCGGAGAAAATCGCCAGATGACCTTCTTCACCGGCGATGACGGTCACTTTTGGAGCACCCTGCAAACCGTCTTCTTCTACATCCCAGCCATGTTTTTCCAAAACCGCATGCCGAGCAGCAGCCAGGCCAACAAGATTAGCCACCGTCGCACCAGTCACCATGCCGACGCTGCATGTGGAGGGCAATTTGAGCAAATCAAGCGCCCACTTGGCAGCAACTTCCTCCATGGCGGCGCATGCCGGTGTGGTCTGATAAAAGGCCGTGTTCTGATCCCACGCACTGGTCAACCAGTCCGCCGCGATGGAAACCGGCAGTGTACCACCCTGAACCCAGGCGAACACGCGCGGCCCAGGCATGGCCATTAGGCCCGGGTCGGCTTTGTGTGCCAGGTCACGGATCACGTTCAACGGATCTTCGCCACGTTCACTCAGCGGTTGGGAGAATGCCGCGTACATGGAATCTGCGGTAGCGCTGGGCGCAACCGGACGCTCGTCGAGGCCATCAAGGTATTCCAGAGCCACTCGCGTGGCTTCATGGAGCACGACATTATCGTGGGCGATGGTCATTGGCGGGACACCTGCAATATTGTGCTATTGGCATTGCCGTCAGGCTACACTCGAAATCACAGGCCGTAATTGACCATAGACATCTTCACATCAGATACCGCCCCATCAGTTCTTGCAGTTCATCGCGATGATTATGGGGATCATGGGCGCTGAGTTGCGCCGGGCTTGAATCGTTCTCCAGCCAGTCGGCACCAAAACAGGGGCGATCTTCGTGGTAAATCATGCCAGTTGGTATTTTGCCTTCTTCATTTAACGCGAGGGTTTTGACGAACGCAGCACCACGGTCTTCCGCCGTGTATTCCCGATCAGCATCCAGGTCATAAAACCGGGCATTCCAGTCGGGATAGGTGTCGTGATAGGTCACACATGGCGACAATACTTCCAGGAAGGCAAATCCCTTCTTGGCGCGTACATGCTCAAGCGCCTGGACCATCAGGCTGTTAAGCTGATCTGCCTGGCGGATAAACCCGCGTGCCAGGAACGTGGTGCCGGGAATGGACAACCCCATAGCGATACCATCAATCGGGGCATCGGCAATCGCCTGACCGAAACTGCCCGATGTGGGTGAGTCCTGGCCCTTGGTCAAACCATAGACTGCGTTGTTCATAAGGATGTAAAGCACGTTGGCATTGCGTTTGAAGGCATGAACAAGGTGCCCGGCACCGATGGCGTAACCATCGCCATCACCACCCGCCGCAATAACTGTCAGATCAGGATTTGCAATGGATGCCCCCGTCGCCGTGGGTAATACACGACCGTGCATGGAATGATAGCCATAAGCATTGACGTTGTTCTGTATGGAACCTGAGCACCCGATGCCCGTTAGCAACATGGTCTCGCATGGTTGAATGCCAAGCACGTCAAACGCCCGTTCCAGAGCACCCTTGACGCCGTAGTGTCCGCAGCCGGAACACCAGACCGGATTGGTAGGGGTATAGGTTATTGTCATTGTGCACCCTCCGCATCCTTGATCAGTTCGGCCAGTTCGTCAGTCCAGAACGGCGTTCCATCATATTTACGGATACCGTGAAGTTTGTCTGGATTAGCGCCCGCCCCGCTCAAGACACGTTCAAGCTGACCGCTCTCTGAATGCTCGACCACATAGACGCGATCACATCCGGCGATAAAATCCAAGGTCTCATCAAGCATGGGGAACAGAACGCGCGGGCGATGAACCTTCAAGCGCACGCCGTCATTCTCCAACAATCGGTAGGTTTCACTAATGATACCAGCTGCGACGCCCACACCGATAATGCCAATCTTTGACGATGTGTCACCATAGGATACAGCCCTTGGCAGTAGCGGCTTTATGGTTCCCAGTTTGCGCGCGCGTTTATCCATCATGGTCACGCGGTTGCCCGGCTCAGCGGAAACCTGACCCCACTCATTGCGCTCGTTACCTGTCACAAGGCTCATACCGCCGGGCGTGCCGGGCACAGCCCAGGGTGAAATACCGTCTTCGGTTACGCTGTAGCGCTTGTACTCATCCAACTCGGCAACCTCAGTCGCGCTCAGCATTTTGCCTGTATTCATCTCAACACTGTCGAGATCGAATACCGGCACCGTCATGCTGTCCTGTGACAGGGCGCGATCAAGGGCGATAAACACCGGGCACTGGGCAATTTGCGCAAGATTTGTTGCAAGGGCACCTATTTCGAAGCATTCGCTGGCATCACCCGGCGACAAAACGATGCGTGGAAAGTCGCCATTGCCGCCACTGATCATCATGCCGAGATCGCCCTGCTCAATCTTCGTCGGCATGCCGGTTGACGGCCCGGCACGCTGAGAGTTGACAATCACCATCGGAATTTCGGCTGAACCACAATGGCTGATACTTTCGCCCATCAAGGCAATGCCGGGACTGGAAGACCCGGTCATGGCGCGCGCACCGGTCAGGGCGGCACCGATGGCCATATTTATGGCCGATAACTCATCCTCGGCCTGAACCATGACGCCATCGAACTGAGGCAGGTTCGCCCCCAGCCAGTCCATAACCTCGGTCGCGGGTGTGATGGGGTACCCCGCATAAAACCGGCCGCCGGCAGCCAGAAATCCAAATGCCGCAGCTTCGTTCCCGGTGATAAAAAGGCGTTTCTGTTTTTCTCCAGCGGGCAGTTGCAGCATGCTCTTCCCGGGCGTTAAGCCCAGTTCATCAGCAACACCAAAGCCCAGTTTCAGGGCCTGGCGGTTACCGTCCAGGGCGCGGGCCGAAAGTTTCTTGAACCGATTTCGCAGATAGTCGTCTGCGTCGTCGTCGTTCAGTCCAATGACACGGGACAACAATCCAAAACCGAAACTGTTCTTGAACAAATCCCGGCGTAATTCCCGTACAGAAAAACGGCTGAATGGCACGGGAAGAACGGTAGCTGTATGAGGGACAATCCCCTCCGGCATGGGCCCGCGTGAGGTGTCATAAATAACAATGGCATCACTGGTCAGATACTGACCCCGCATGCGAATGGCTTCTTCATCAAAGGCAACCAGAATATTGATGGCACTGCCCAAACCGCCGAACTGCTCATGCGATCCGCGGACCAGTGCCGAGGCATGTCCACCTTTGATCCGCGACGCGATATTGCTGGTCCGGTAAAGATGCAGACCATGATGGGCCAGCACATCGGCCAGCAGCGTAATGATGGTCAGCGAGCCGTCACCGCCCTGACCGGCGACACATACTGTCAGGTCGTCGCACAAGCGGGGCTCAGCCTGAAATTTTCCGGGGTTTGTCATGACATTCATGTTTTGGCCTCACCTTCATCTGGCTTTTCATCTATTTGGGGTGCACCCGGCCCGGTCAGATAGAACGTCTTCGGGCACAAACAATCCAGCGCCACACGCTCTGCCAGATTTGGCATTTGAGCGGGCAGCGGGCGGTTCTTTTTCTTATCCGCCGATAGCTTGTCCATGAGAAACTCACCACGCGGCTCGTCGCTCAAAGGTCGGGTTTCCAGCAATCCGGCATCAAACGCAGCTTGAAAAGCTTCGTGGCCCCGTTCGGTTCTGATCAAGGTGTAGGTCCAGCCATCAAGGCCAATGCCGCCGCACCCGATATCGGCATTCTCGGCACCGTAATCGAGGCAATAGAGGCAGGCCGGGCGAGCGAATTCACGATACTTCTTCAGTGATACAGACCTGATCTCTTCCTCGCCATCAACCCGCACCACAACTTTGCCCTTGATGTTGATGTTATCGATCCGCTTGGGATCGATTTCCAGGATTTCACCCAATTTTTCGATGCTCTCATGGGTGAAACTTTCCGAACAAAACAGGCCGAACACCAGGGATATGTTATCGCGATACCAGTTGCTCATATCCATGCGAATAGAGGAATTCTGTTGCAACCGAACACCGTCCACCTGACAGGGCACGCCAACCACCGCGAGGGGGCCAATGTTCGCGCGCATGGCTTGCTGCAAGGCGAGCGTGTTGGGGGCGTAGGTATAGCGCGACGCGGCACAACCCAGTACATCGTCTCTGGTTCTTGCCAGCTTGTGACGACCGATCTGCCGGTTGTCCGGATAAACGTCACCCGTGACAGCACCTTTCAGTGTTCCCGTATCAAGGCCATGGATAATCATGGTCGAGACCACACCGCCATCCTGGCATTTGGCGAGAACATCAGGATCGGTAGAACGGGCATAGAGGCCGTATGAGTACTCGCCGTAGCTTGACGGCTCATGCGTTTCGCCCGCCGGTGGTTCTTTGAAATTCAGTATTTCCGGCAGGTCATTATCCGTGGGACGCAAGACCGGGCAGACTTCGGCGCAAAGGATGCAGTAGACGCACGCATCGGCTCTGGTATCGATGGGTGTTTCGTTCACATAGTCAAATACATCGACCGGGCAAATACTAACACACGACGCACAGCCGATACACTTGCCTGGCTCAACCACCTGTTTCATCATGAAATCATTGGCCTTGAAGCCGCCGCGATTGATTTCTGTGCGCCAGGCAAAGGCCCATTCGTTAGGATCTGCGCCTTCATTAATCAACATGCGATAACGCGTATCCACATCAGCGGTACTTTTATCAAGGACACGTTCTGTCATTTGTGTACGATCTTTCAAATTAACTTGTACATGCTGCCAAATTTGCCCATTAGTCGGTCTAACCAGCCTTTCTGTAAACTTGAAAAAGGGTTGTTTTCGCGTAACCTAATCTTCACGCCATAACTTACATGTGTGACTGGAACCTATGACCACCGCTATCGAAGCTTTTGCTGTTCCCGGTATTCCCCTGCTGAAAGCGGGCGATGATCTGGCGGCTATTATCTATGAAAGCCTGAAGGCGGGCGATCGTTTGCTCGTGGACGGTGATATTGTCGTGATTGCCCAAAAGGCCGTTTCCAAGGTCGAGGGGCGTACGGTTGATCTCGGGACCATCACGCCGTCTGCCAGGGCTGAGGAAGTGGCCGCGAAATGTGAAAAAGATCCCCGCGAAGTGGAGGTCATACTGTCTGAATCCACACAAATCTTGCGGACCGGCGAAAATCTACTGATCGTCGAGCACCGTAACGGCGCAATCCTTGCCAATGCCGGGGTGGACCGCTCCAATGTTTCTTCTGATTCCGGTCAGGAGAACGTGTTGCTGTTGCCCGTGGATGCCGATGCCAGCGCCCGCGCATTATGCAAGCAATTCCGAGAGATCAGCGGTAAAGATGTGGCCGTGATTATCAATGACAGCCTGGGTCGACCGTGGCGGCTGGGCACAACGGGTGTGGCAATCGGCGTTGCGGGTATGCCTGCTCTCGTCGATTTGCGCGGTGACACAGACCTGTTCGGGCGGGAACTGAAAGTCAGTGTCCAGGCCATTGCTGATGAACTTGCCGCAACCGGAGGCCTGCTTCAGGGGCAGGGTGCCGAGGGTCAGCCGGTTGCCGTCATACGCGGCGACTTTGGCTGGGATGAGGACGAAAGTCCGGCCACGGCCTTGATCAGACCAGAAGACATGGACCTGTTTCGATGACGATATCTGTTGTTGCCCTATCTGGTGGTGTAGGCGGGGCCAAGCTGGCTTCGGGCCTGTCGCGTGTTGTGGCACCGGGAAATTTGCTGGTTGCAGCAAATACCGGCGATGACTTTACTCATATGGGGTTGCACATTTCACCGGATATCGATTCCATCTTCTATGCGGTGACTGATTTGAACAACACCGAGACCGGTTGGGGACGTGTGGGTGAAACCTGGAATTTTATGGCCGCTCTGAAGGAATTTGGCGGTGAGGACTGGTTCAATCTTGGTGACAGTGATCTGGCCATGCATGTACTGCGCAGCCACTGGCTGCGCCAGGGGAAATCATTAAGTGAGGTTACTGACCGTTTCTGTCAGGCAATGAAGGTCTCATTCAAACTGGCGCCCATGAGTGATGACCCGGTTGCGACGATGATCGAGTCGGATCGTGGCACCTTACCCATGCAGGATTATTTCGTGCGCGAACACTGTGAACCTGTTGCGAAGGCCTTTTCTTATGAAGGAGCTACCGAAGCGCGCGCCAATCCTGAACTGATGCAGGCCCTCAAAGACGGTTCTCTGCAAGCCATCATCATCTGCCCCTCCAATCCATACCTGAGCATTGATCCCATTTTCAGCTTATCAGAAATCAGGGATCAACTCAGAGCCGCAAACGTGCCCGTTATCGCTGTTTCCCCCATAGTCGGTGGTGCAGCCCTCAAAGGACCGCTTGGCAAGATCATGGCTGAGTTGAAAATCGAGCCAAGTTCTCTCTCCATCGCTAAACACTATGGTGATCTGATTGATGCGTTGGTGATTGATGAAAGCGATGCCCATGAGTGTGAAAGCATCGAAGCACTCGGCATCCGCGCCCATACCGCACCGACCATTATGAAGACCGTGGACGATCAAAAGGTGCTGGCGAAGAAGGTGCTGGAACTCGTTGGCGTTGAATAAGGTTTAGTCACGTTGCCAACTGGGTTTGCTGCGGTCGAAGAAACAGGCCAGGCCTTCTTCGGTCTCGGATTCTTCCCAGCGGTCGGCCAGTCGTTCGGCTGATGCGCTCTGGTAGTTGTGACCCGGATTTCGGGCCAGTTCGATCATCCACGCTTTGGTATTGGTAACCGCGCCCGGTGCGCATTCTAAGAACAGATTGATCTGTTTATCCGTGGCTTCGTCCAGTTCACTGGCCGGAACGGCTTTGCTGACCAGACCAAGGCCCTGTGCCTCGTGTCCGTCAAAGGAGCTGGCATTGAGCGCGACCTGACGCACAGCCCGCTCTCCCATGCGGGCCGCGATAAACGGGCCAATAGTAGCGGGGATCAGGCCCAGCTTGGTCTCGGTCAGGGCAAAGCGGGCATCTTGCACAGCAATCACGATGTCGCAAACTGCCATTATACCGATGCCGCCGCCGTAGGCCTGCCCATTAACCCGCGCAATTACCGGTTTCGTCAGTTCGTCCAGTTCCTTGAGCATCGTCGCCAGTTCGGTTGCCTGGGCAATACGCCCGGCCCGATCGCTTTCAACCTGCTCCTTCATCCAGCCCAAATCGCCACCGGCGCAAAAGCTCTTGCCTTCACCGCTCAACACCACGACGCGGACTTTATCATCACCATCAATTTGCATTAGGGCGGCGCGCAAATCGGCAATCATCTGGGCATTCAGGCTGTTATGTTTATCCGGACGATTGAGCGTCAGACGGGCCACACCACGTCCATCAACGTCCAGCCGGATAGTTTCAAACGCACTCATGACGATTACCCTTCCTGCTTTATGGCCATGACGAGGTGTTCGGCTTCGGCGAGTTTCAAGGTGTCCACGCCCGTATCGAACCCAAGTTCCGCCAATCTTTGTGCCACAGCGCGTGTATCCACATTGCCTTTGGCACCATGCGCGTAAGGACAACCACCGAGGCCACCGACCGCTGTATCGAAAGTGCGCAAATCAAAACGCAGGCTTTCCTCGATATTCCCAAGGGCATTATCGCCTGTGTCATGGAAATGCCCGGCGAGTTTATCTGGTGGCACGACGCTGACGACGGCTTCCAGCATGGCCGCAACCGTCTCCGGGTTGCCCGAACCGATGGTATCACCGAGGGATATCTCATAGCAGCCCATATTGAGCAGGCTCTCGGCCACGCGGGCGACCTGTGATGGTGCGACCGGTCCATCGTAAGGACACGCCACCACACAGGACACATAGCCACGAACCGGAATACCATCTTTATTGGCCGCCGCCATCACGGGTTCAAACCGTTCCAAGCTTTCGGCAATGGAGCAATTGATGTTTTTCTGGCTAAAACCTTCCGAGGCGGCAGCGAACACAGCCACTTCGTCGGCGTCGGCCTTATGGGCACGCTCATAACCCTTCAGGTTTGGCGTCAAAGCCGCATAGCGGATACCGGGTTTGCGATTGATCCCGGCCAACACTTCGGCCGCATCGGCAAGTTGTGGTACCCACTTGGGAGAGACAAAGGCTGTCGCTTCAATGCGCGTGAGGCCGCATTGGGAAAGCAGATTAATCAACGCCACCTTCCGATCTGTGGCGATCTTGGCTGACTGGTTTTGTAAACCGTCGCGAGGACCAACTTCAAACAGGCAAATGGAGTCAGAGGCCATGGTCTGAGAATTCCCGGTTTACGCAGACTTGGTGTAAATGAGCGGATTGTTGATGATGGGGCTCAATGGTGCCGCATTAAATGAGGTTTCCCGAATGGTTTTCGGCACAGGTTGGTAAAGCGTTGTTCGTTGCTCAGGGGTTCGGTCCATCCCCGCAATCAACGCTTCCATGTCTTCTGGTGGCATTTCCTGGCCGTGAGAACTTCCGGCTGCACGACTGATACTCTCGTTCATTAAAGTGCCACCCAGATCATTGCACCCGGCTTTGAGGGCTGCAATTGCTCCTTCCGGGCCCATTTTGGTCCACGACGTTTGAATATTGGTAATATGTGGGTGCAGGACCAATCGGGCCACCGCATGCATTAATACCGCTTCGCGGAATGTGGGGCCTCGGCGGACAGCGCTTTTCAAGAAGAATGGTGCCTCCATATGGACAAACGGCAGCGGAACGAACTCCGAAATACCACCCGTGGTTTTCTGAATATCGCGCAGTAATAATAAGTGTCTGGCCCAGTGAACAGGGCGTTCGATATGGCCAAACATGATGGTCGATGTGGTTCCGATCCCCGCTTCATGAGCGGCCATAATTACCTCGCCCCATTGGGCTGTATTGATCTTATCTTTGCAGAGCACATCGCGAATTTCATCATCAAGAATTTCCGCCGCCGTCCCGGGCAGCGATCCCAGGCCCGCCTCACGCAGCATGACCAGATAATCAGCGAGACTCATGGCCAGTGTCTCAGCCCCGTGCCACACCTCCAGCGGCGAAAAGGCATGCATATGAATGTCAGGAAAGGCATTCTTCACCGAGCGGCAGATATCAACGTAGGTCTCACCCGTGTAGGAAGGATGAATACCACCCTGCATACAGACTTCCGTTGCGCCCCGCGTCTGGGCCTCGTTCACCCGGCGAAGAATCTCGTCCATGGTCAGATCATAGGGTGCCCCGCGCAGGGCTTCGGCTTTCTTGCCCTTGGAAAAGGCGCAGAACCCACATTTGAAATAACACACGTTGGTATAGTTGATGTTGCGGTTGACCACATAGGTCACCGTATCGCCATTGACCTCGCGGCGCAGGCTGTCAGCGGCATCACAGACTGTTGTGAAATCTTCGCCCCGTGCCGAAAATAATGTCTCGACTTCACCCTGTTTCAGGTCGTGCCCGTCTGCCGCCTTCGACAGCAGGCGGGCCAATCCGACGCTGACGTGAGGCGCGGTTGCACGGCTCCGAATTTCAGGTGGTGGAGTTTTGCATCCGGTCATCCAGCCATCACCACGGGCGAACCCATGCGAGTCAATGTTTTCAAATACGGCTGAGCGTAGCTTGGGTTCAATCCATGCCTCGTTATTGAAAATGTATGCCGGGTAAACCGCCAGACGTTCCAACAGGGTTTTACCAGTCTTGGCTGTTTCCACTGCCAGTGCATCGATTTCGGGCCACGGTGCTTCCGGGTTAACGAAGTCCGGCGTTACCGGCGAGATGCCACCCCAATCATTGATACCAGCACCAATCATCGCTTGCCCCAGACCGGGGCTAAGGTTTGGCGGTGCCTGAATGCTCATATCCGGGCCAAATATGTGGCGTGCTGTGGCGATGGCCCACAACAGGTATTTTGTATCTGGCTCCGGCGAAGCAGACATTTTCGTGCCAGATTTGGCACGGAAATTCTGCACAATAATTTCCTGAATATGGCCGTAGCGATCGTGCAGGTCTCGCAACGCAATCAGAGACTGGATACATTCTTCGCGGGTTTCGCCGATCCCGATCAGAATGCCTGATGTCATGGGTACACAAAGTTCACCCGCAAGGCGCAAGGTTTCGAGCCTCAGCGACGGAACCTTGTCCGGTGATCCGTAGTGGGGCCCACCCTTTTCACACAACCGCTCAGACGTGCTTTCCAGCATCAGCCCCATGGAAACAGAAACGCCTTTGAGCATCCGTATTTCATGGGCGTTCATCAAGCCGGGATTGATGTGTGGCAGCAATCCGGTTTCCTTGAAAACGAGGTCGGCCATGGCGGCCACGTATTCCAGCGTGGACTCAAATCCCATCTGCTGCAATTCTTCCCGGGCCAGCCGGAACCGTAATTCCGGTTTGTCGCCCAGGGTAAACAGCGCTTCCTTGCATCCGGTGGCTTGGCCCTGTCCGGCGATCGCCAGCACCTCGTCAGCGCTCATATAGACGCGTTGCCCGGCCTTCGGTGGTTGGGTAAATGTGCAGTAATGACAAACGTTGCGGCATAACTGGGTAAGGGGGATAAAAACTTTCCGTGAATACGTTACGACGTTGCCGTGCCCCTGATCACGCAATCGGGCCGCCGTTCTCATCAGATCGTTCAGATCGGATGAAACCAGCGCGTCCAGTTCTGGCGTTACAGACCCGGCATAGGGGCGGATAACATTCATCCTGACCTCAGTTCACTCATATGAGCATATTCATCAAACCGCTCGAGAACACCGATGTTTGCCAGATATCGCGCCGTGCGCGTGTCAGAATTCCACTCCATAAATGCGGGCAGGTCATCTGGTGTATCAAGATCAAGCGCCAATCCCAAAGAAGGAACCACCGTTGGCGCCAGGCCCATGTGAATCGCCGCACTCTTGTGCGCTGAAAAGCTGTTCTCGCCAAATTGGGGGGTGATCACATCCGCTGGTGTGCACAACAGGGCATTGGTCCCGCCGCCATCCCATGCCGGAATCACTGTTACAGCCGGGGCGGCGCCATGATTGAAGATAATTCGATCGATTTCTTCCGCACAAACCAGTGGTACGTCGCCCGGAATGCTGATCATACCCGCGCAACCCCGGGCATCAAGATATCGCCCGGCTGTGGCCACGGCCTCACACAAACCGCAGCTTGTTGTCTCGCTCAGCACTTCCGCGTCAAATGTCTTCGCCAACTCCATGGCATCACGCTCACAGGTAACGACCAGCGTGCCGGCAATATTTGAAGCCTTCGACAAAGCGTCAAGCACATCACCGAGCATGGCATACGATAATTGCTGGCGTTCACGGGTATTCAACACGGGAGACAGGCGCTGCTTTGCCAGATCAAATCGTTTGACCGGAACAACGGCCCAAATACCAAATAGGGGTTCGTTTTGGTTCATGATCGACCTACCTCACCACCCGTGCCCGGGCTTTGGCAACGGCTTCCTGACGTTCCGGTGAAGACAGTAATTTTTTGCGCTCATTTTCCCAAAATTCAGGATCATAGCTGTCGCTGTCCATGGCGTTCAAAAGCCGCTTGGTTGCGTCCACCGCGCCTCGAACATTGTCGCCAGCCCATTTGGCAATTGCCAGCGCGGCCTCAAGGCAGCTATCACTTTTGACAACGGATGAGACAATACCGGCATCAAGTGCCGCATCAGCATCATACCGTTCGCCCAGGACCAGCAAGCTCATAATCGCATCGCGGCCCAACAATTTGCGCAAGCGTATCACTGATTTGGGACTGTACAGTAATCCTAGGCGCGTGGCGGGGACCTGAAATATGGCGTTCGACGCCGCAATCCGTACATCGCAGGTAACGGCTACGTCGAATGCGCCACCCATGCAGGGGCCATCAATGGCGGCGATGACCGGAACTGGGGCCTCGCGAATGGCTGTGGTAACAGCCTCAATAGCATCATCAACGGCCAGGTCCTCAATGGTGCCGTTTAACTCCGTCAAATCACCGCCGGCGCTGAAGCATCCACCCGACCCGTGCAGGATGACTGCGCTTGTGTCATCTCTGACTTCACTGGTCAGGGCTTGATGGAGTTCACCGAGCAGAGCCCTTGACAACGCATTCTTGCGCTCGGGCCTGTTCAGGGTCAGGACAAGTGTGCCATCTTGATGATTAACGTTGATCAGTTCATTCATGCAAGACACTCCTTGAATTGTGCTGCCTTCGATGATTCGTGATCATTCAGCGTGCGCCAAACCTGTTCCGGTGTCATGGGTAAATTATACTGACGCACACCGATAGCGTCATAAATGGCATTAGCGACGCAACCCGCGACGGGGATTACCGGCGGTTCCCCAATTGTTTTGGCGCCTGCGGGGCCATTGTCTTCAAACACTGGTGAAAAATATACATTTACCTGGGGCACATCAGGGAAGGTGGGTACTCGGTCATCCAGATAGCTGGGATTTAGCAACTGGCCGTTCTTTGAAACGGACGTGGTTTCAGATAGTGCCATACCAAGCCCTTGTACAACGCCGCCAATGACCTGGCCGATGGCCCCAAGGGGGTTAATGATCGTACCCGCATCGTGGGCTGCCCAGTATTCTTCAACGGTAGACTTGCCGGTGAGGGTATCAACCTTCACACAACAACCGTGTACAGCGAATGTGTAGGCCGAGGCGATATTGCCGAAACCATGTATGTCAGCCGCGATCACACCCTTGGGTTTGTACTGTCCGGCTGCATGGAGTTCGTTTGCTCGACTTTTTGCAAGGGCGAGTTTGGCAATCTCGGCAATGGATGCATTGGTTGAAATGCCGAGTTCCTTTACCAGGCTCATGCAGTTTTCCATGAATTTCTGGCACGCAATAATAGCGGCATGGGCGACAAAATATGAAGTTCGGCTGGCATAACTTCCGCGCCCGAAAGGCCCCGTTGCCGTATGCCCAAGCACAATTCTGAGCGAGTCCCGCGTAACACCCAGCTCCCGTTCAACGGTATGCCGGAGAACTTCTGCCGTACCACAACCCAGTTCCACCTCGCCCGAGGCGACGCAAATCATGCCATCAGCATTGACATCGATAGTGACATTGGAAATATCCGAGGTCTCATCATAGCCAGAGTTGCTGACACAATGGATGGCAGTGGAGAGGCCATAACCGTATTTAAAACGATCACCGGAACCAGACCGCTCCTGATTGCGATGAGCCTGCATTTGTTCCTCGACTGTATCGAGGCAATCACCGTATCCACAGCTACTGATTTCCCATCCATGGATGCTGGTATCACCAGCGCCAACTGTATTTCGGCGGCGCATATGCGCAGGATCGAGCCCAATCTTGCGGGCAAGTTCATCGACCAGTTGTTCCTGGGCAAATGTTGACTGCGGAATGCCGAAACCGCGGAAGCATTCGGTTGGCATATTGTTAGTATAAATCAATTGCCCCCGAGCCCTGACGGCGGCGTACTTGTAGAGATTGTCACCGCGCACCGCCGATGCCAGCATGACTGGTGGCCCATGCAAGGTATAGGCACCATTGTCGGCCCAAACTTCAGTTTCCTTGGCCACAAGCTCGCCGTCTGATGTAGCACCGATGCGCATCTTTAAACGTGTAGCAAGACGGGTTCGGCCCGCCATCATGTCATCGCGATGTGATAGTACCAAGGCAACGTCACGCTGCAGTTTATGAGCAAACGCGAGGCAAACCAGATGCGTGGGATGTTCCCACTTGGCACCAAACGATCCACCCATGTCAGGTGTTACCACATCAACCGTGGCACCCCAGTGCTTTGCGATTTCGCTATAACGACTGGCCAGCACGGAGGGGGCATGGGAGGCACTGACCAGTTCCAGATGGTCGCCACTTACACGAACGAAACACGCGCGAGGTTCCAGGTAGGCATGAGGAACAGCCGCTGTTTCAAAGATGCCTTCCACCCAATGGGTGGCGCGTGCGGCGGCGTCATGCCAATCACCGGGGTTGGCAGAAAACCGGTCAGCAACATTATCTGGACAGGCTTCGTGCAGCGGTACTTCAAGCGCAAGGGCATCATCCACTCTGATGGCGTGAGGCAGAATTTCATAATCAATTTCAAGTGCGGCAATTCCGGCGATCAAGGCTGCGTCATTGATGGCTGCCACAGCAGCCACGCCTTCACCCACATAACGAACGTGCGACGCTAAAACCGGTTCATCTGCAATGTGATGGCCCAGGGTAATATCCGCAAAATCTTCGGACGTCAGGACGCCCAGCACACCAGGAATGTTCATTGCTTTTTCTGTATTGATGCGAACAACACGGGCATGGGCGTGAGGGCTACGGGCCAACCCGGTTACAGCTGTTTCCGGCGGGATCAAATCAGCCGTATAATGCGCCCGCCCGCAGCAACGATCCGAGATAGTCGCAATCTTCGGCGGGGGCATATATGACATTATCCGACTTCCACAATAGCTTTGGTCAGCTGCTGATATCCACCGCAGCGGCAGATATTTCCCGCCACCAGTTTCGATACCGGCTCGACCCCCGTTTCGGTTCCGCCATCCTTGATCCAGGAACTCATTACGGCCATGCCGCCTGTGCAAAACCCACACTGTACGCCGCCGTGCTTCTCACAGGCGCAGGAAAATCTTTCGAGATGATCCTTTTGTAATCCTTCAACAGTCGTGATTTCGCGCCCCTCAACCACGCCACTGAGCAGCAGGCACGAACACATGGGTTGTCCATCCACCAGTACCGTACAGGCACCGCAGTCACCTTCGCTGCAACCGTCTTTTACCCCGGTCAGGCCAAGTTTGGTGCGCAGAAAATCGATCAATCGCCGTGCGTACCAGACGTCGGGGATATCGTGGTTATGACCATTTACACGTACTGACTTATTGGCCATCATGACCTCTCTCCATATCGCGCAGCAGCCTGTTTGATCACATCGACAACCAGCGCTCTGATCAATTGGTGTCGATACCCGGCACTGGCGCGCTGATCGGAAATCGGTTCACACATTTGGCTGGCCGCATCGGCACACTGACTCAATCTGTCTTCTGAAAGCGGGTATCCAATCAGACCATCCGCTGCCGAGCTGGCATCAATAGCCGTTTCCCCAACAGCGCCAAGAACCAGCATGACAGATTTTAGGGCTACGCCGTCTTGATCGAAATCAAGTTTGACCGCCACACTGGCAAAGGCCAGATCCAGGGCAGCACGCTGGGTAAACCGCTGATAGGCACTGGTTTGATTTTTACCCAACCTGGTCAGGGTCAGGCCTGTAACCAGTTCTCCATCACGCAGCGCCGTTTTGCCGGGGCCTATCATGAAGTTCTTCAGGTCAATACGTCGGGTGTTGTTTTTTCTGTCAGCGGTTTCAACGACGCAGTCGTGGACGAGTAGACCGGGTACGGTATCGGCGGCCGGTGAAGCCGTGCAGACGTTACCAACAATGGTGGCCTGATTGCGCAACTGTACGGAGCCGACCAATTGCGCCCCGTCGGCCACGGCGGGTGCCTTATGGCGGAAAGATTGAGAGCGAATTAGTTGGGCCAGAGGCGTTGCCGCGCCGATGCGAATTGTCTCGCCCGATTCTTCAAACTCCTTAAGGGCCTCAATCCCACCGGTCCAGACCAGATGGTGCGGCGCACCACGTTGGGCCGCCACTAACAGGATATCCGTGCCGCCGGCGATCAGGCTGGCTCCCTGATGCATGTGTTCGAACACCTCGGCCAGATCAGTCGGGCATTGCAGTGCAATTTCCGGTAAGTGACTGGGGCGCAGAGAAGAAGCGGGTTCAATGATAAAGTCAGGTAACATAAGCGGTTTACACAACGTTTCGTTAATGTCGTGTCAGTTAATGCAGATGGCCTCAAATCGTAAACTTGAAAAAGGGTTCGCATTACGTAACAATATTTTCATGCAAAACCTCAGAAAATATCTACCTCCCGTTAATAGTCTGGTTGCCTTCGAGGCTTCGGCCCGACATTTGAGTTTCACCCGCGCCGGACAAGAGCTGTTGATTAGCCGTGAAGCGGTTTCCCGGCAAATCCGGATTCTTGAAGATTATCTGAGGATAAAGCTGTTTGTGCGGTTGTATCGGGCACTGGAACTGACGCCGGCGGGCGAAGAAATGCAGGTTGTCGTTTCAGAAAGCCTCGACAGGATCGCGCGAACCGCTACGTCTCTTCAACACGACAACCAACCTACCAAAATTTCTGTTACGGCGACCATTGCCATTACGACATTCTGGCTAACCCCCAGATTGTCGCACTTCAGCGACACCCATCCCCAGGTGGATATCAGTATCAGTTCGTCGGATACGCCTCTCGACATGATGGACGCTGGCAGCGACGTGGGTATTCTTTACGGCAAGGGGAAATGGCCGGGTTACAAGTCTACGCATCTTTTTGATGTGGAGAATTTTCCGATATGTTCGCCGCGTTATCTGGAAGAAACTGATCCGATCTCCTCTTTGGAGGATTTGAAGAACCATACCTTGCTCTATCTGAACGGGAGCATGCATGCGATCGAAAACTGGGATTGGTGGATGGAAAGCCTCGGTATGGAAATGCCTGCCAATGTTCGCAAGCTGGGATTCGATAGTTACGATAATGTGATTCAGGCTGCCATGGACAGCCAGGGAATCGCATTGGGGTTTACCAACCTGTTGGGTGACCAGTTATCCAAAGGCCGCCTGGTCCGTCCTTTGGAACAGGCATTCAGCAAGGGTAACGGCATCTATCTGGTGGTGCCGCGCGGCAAACCAATGAGTGCCAATGCGCAGAAGTTCTTCGACTGGGTTAAGAGTGAAGTTGAAGCGTAAAACGCCCCGGCGATCTTACATGAAGAAAACGTTACGTTAGCCCAATCCTTTTTCAAGTTTACGCTCAATTCAATCCTGCCTATTCCTCCAAAAGATAAATTTCGGGGTGCAAATCCACTTTGTTTGCCCCACAGACCATTTGAGGAGGATACCAACGTGCATATTGGAACGTCTTTGGGGATTAGCCCCCGCGAGCCGATCACACATACAGTAGACGTCGTTAAAAGCGCAGAAAATCTTGGTTTTGACAGCGCCTGGATTGCCGACGTGCAGCTTTCCATGAAGGATTGCTATACGGCCATGCCGTTATGCGCCGTGGCCACCTCAAAAATTCAAATCGGCACGGGCGTTACTAACCCGATTACCCGCGATCCAACGACCCTTGCGTGTTCCTTTACGGCGCTCAACGAAATCAGTGACGGGCGGGCGATTTGTGGCATTGGTACCGGCTGGACCGGCGTTTTCTCTATTGGCAAGAAACCGTCGACCATCGATAACCTGGAGCGATCCATCAACGACATCCATACGCTGACGGAAGGTGGGGACATCACCGGCCCGCACGGGATGGATTACCGATTGACCACCCATAATGGTCGTGTATCCGTCTATGTGGCTGCTAACCAGCCGCGTATCCTGCGTATGTGTGGCCGGGTTGCCGATGGCGTTATCATGATGGGTGGTGCCAACGAAGAGTTTACAAAATGGCAAATTGATCTGGTTAAAGAGGGCGCTGAAGAAGTCGGGCGCGATTTCAACGAGATTACCCTGCATCTGTGGGCGGCGATCGGAATGGATGAAGACAAGGCACAGGGCCGCGAAGATGTCAGTCACTGGGCCGCATCCCAGGCCGAGACCTTCAGCCAGTGGAAACACACACCAGATTTTCTGGAAAAATGGCGCGACGACTTTACCGCTGCCAGTAACGCCTATGATCGTCTTGAGCACATGTCTTCTCATGCCAGCCACAAGAGCGTTCTGTCACCGGAATTCATTGACTGGGTCGCCTTCACCGGCGGGCCACAGGAATGCCGAGACCAGATCAGCAAGTTGAAGGCACTCGGTCTTCATGGTGTCACGCTGGCCTTCCGTGCCGGAGCCGGCGGTCGTCAGGCTCGTATGGAAGAACTGTCCCGAGAAATCATTGAACACTTCAAGTAAGAGAACATGATGAGTAGCGACAAAACCATTGTCCTGATTCATGGACTGTCCGAAGAACGCAGCGCCTGGAAACGGCAGATTGCGTTCCTTAGCGATCACATGAACGTGGTCGCCTATGATGTGCGGGGGTTCGGTTCCAGCCCGGTTGGGGCCGGTAACGGTACCGTGCATCAGATGGCCGACGATCTGGCCCAGATTGTCAGCGCCCAAGATGGCAGCAATGGGGGGACAGGGTCGGTTTATCTGTGTGGTTTTTCCATGGGTGGCGTCATTTCCCAGCGCTTTGCGCTGGATTTTCCTGATCTGTGCAGCGGGCTAATTCTTATCGCCAGTTCCTGTGTGGTTGGGCACCCGGGTGCTGAGTTCTTCACCCAACGCTTGAGTGACGTAGAGGCTGGTGGCCTGGATACACTGAATGCCACCAATACCAGTGACGCCCGGGGCTGTTTTGCGCCTGATAAGGAAAGCAACGAACCACTGATCGCTGAGTACCAGAAACTGCGGACTGAAGCCGTGCGTGATGTTAATGGTTATCTGAATGCCGGGCGTGCCATGCTGCGGCTTAATACCGAGCCGATGATCCAGGACCTGGGTGCGATTCAACACCCCACACTGGTCATTGCCGGCGAGCTTGATCCCTTTTGCCCGCCAAGAGCATCGGAAATGATTACGGATGGTATCCCCAGTGCAGAAATGTGCGTGATCCCCGCTGTGGGGCATTGCCTGCATTGGGAAGAGCCGGACGTCACCAATAATCTGATCAAGGAATTTGTCGACACACATTAGGTGAGGCTGGAACGATCATGAGCGATGAAGAAAAAACAGAAGAAGGCCCTCCCCTGATTTGGGAAAAGCGCGGCCACGTTGCGATTCTGACCCTGAACAGGCCCAAGGCCATGAATTCATGGGATCCGGAAATGATGGACGAACATCGCCGGTTGCTAACTGAATTTGAAGATGATGATGACTTGCGGGTTCTGATCTACACGGGTGAAGGCCGAGCGTTTTCCACCGGCATCAATATTCGCAAAGCACCTGACTATCTGTATCTTAACCCTAAAGAACGCACCACCAAATGGATCACCCCGAATTCCATCAAGCTGAGCAAGCCAACCATCGCAGCCATTAACGGCTTTGCCATTGGCGGCGGTCTGGAACTGGCTCTCGGGTGTGACATGCGGATCATGGCCGAAAGCGCCAAGGTGGGTCTGTCAGAAGTCAAACTCGGCGCACTGCCGGGCGGTGGCGGAACCCAGTGGTTGCCACGCCTCATCGGACTTGGCGATGCCTTGATGATGATGCTAACGGGTGAGCCCATTGATGCGGCAGAAGCATTCCGTTTGCGTCTGGTGCAGAAAGTTGTTCCCGATGACCAACTTTTGGACGAGGCCATGAAAATTGCCGAAGCCATCGCGGCCAATGGCAAAACCGCTGTGCGCCTGACCAAGGAAGTTGCCTTGCTGGGCCTCAATGCTTCGCTGGCCGACGCATTGTGGCTCGAAGAAATTTACTTTGCTCGCAACCGTGTTGATGCCGCTGATGAAATCAAGGAGCGTCTGGACGCTTTCCAGAACGCGGCAAAGAAAAAATAGGAACACCGATTATGGATTTAGGATTAAAGGGTAAGACTGCCATTGTAACCGGCGCCGCTTCCAACATTGGCAAGGCCATTGCTGTCGGTTTGTTCGGTGAAGGGGCCAATGTTGTCATCATTGATCTTGATGTGGCGCAGGCCGAAAAAGTTGTCGCCGACCTCAATGGCAATTCAGACGGCAATGAAGCCATGTTTGTAAAGGCCGATGTGGGCAACCGTGAAGAAGTTGGCGCTATGGCCGAAGCTGTCATGACCAAGTTCGGCTCCGTTGAAATTCTGGTCAATAATGCAGGCTGGACAGCCAACAACCTGTTTCTGAACAAGCCATACTCTGACTTTGAAAAAGAAGTCTCCATTAACCTGTGGGGTCCCATCAACTGCATTCATGCCATCGCGCCATCCATGATCGAAAGCAAATACGGCAAGATCGTCAATATTGGATCGGATGCCGGGCGGGTGGGTGAATATAACGAGGCTGTTTATGGCGCTTGCAAGGCTGGCCTGATTTCATTGACCAAGACTTTGGCTATCGAGTTTGGCAAGCATGGCCTCAATTTGAATTGTGTTTGTCCTGGCTTGACCCTGCCCGACAATCCCGCAGCCGATGCTGGTATCGATAGCCTGTGGCATCCGGACAGCCCGCAAAGCAAGATTTTCCGTGATGAGGAAACCATGAAGAAGGTGGTGAAGCACTATCCCCTTCGTCGCCATGGCGTGCCGGAAGATCTGGTTCCCATGGTGATGATGATGGCTTCGGATAAGACGTCCTATGTCACCGGCCAAACCATAAGCGTCAGCGGCGGTTACGCCATGTAAGGCGAGAGACTGGAAGGGAGACAACGTGAGCGATCTGGCGGAAACATACCGCGCCGAGGGTTACTGGACGGACAAGCTTCTGACGGATTTTTTTGAAGCTGCCGTGAAAGCGACTCCTGACAAGGTCTTTGTGAAAGATGATCGTCACGGTGCCTTTAGCTATGCGGACACGTCGCCAATCGTGCTAAAACTGGCGGCGGCCTTGCAGGAAAAAGGTATCGGACGGGATGACAAATTCGTTGTAGCCCTGCCAAACTGGTATCACGTGCCGGTATTTGCTTTGGCTCTTAACTATCTGGGTGCGGTCTGCGTTCACATGCCGGCGACTGGCGGTGCGCATGAGTTCTCCGGTGTCTTATCCGTTTCCGAAGCCAAAGGCATTGTTGTACCGCGCTCCTTTGGCAGCAGCGATCATGTGCAGATGATCAATAGCATTGCCAGTGATCTGGAAAATCTGGAGCTGTGCATTGCCGTTGATGGTGATCCTGAGGATTCTAAATGGTTGGGTTTTGATGAGCTGATGGCGGGTGCCCAGGAAAGCGGTCCGGACCACAGCCACAGACCGGACGCATCGGACGTGACAGCCCTGATCTTCACGTCTGGATCATCGGGCGCGCCCAAAGGTGTGGTGCATAGTTCCAACTCCCTGACGGCATTGAATACAACCCTTTACCCAATCTTTGATTTTGGATCTGATGAAATCATTTTCATGGGTGCACCGCTGGGGTTTTCGGCGGGCCTCGCCCATGGTTTACGCCTAGCCGTGGTGCTTGGCTGCACGCTGATCCTGCAGGAAGTCTGGAATTCAGAGCGGGCGCTTGAAACCATGGCCCGGGAGAAGGCTACGTTCACCCTGACCACGCCCACACTGTTACATGATATTTTCCGCAGCCCGGCGTTCGATGAGTTCAGTGAGCAGATTTGCCTGAAACTCATGCTGTGCGGTGGTATGTATGTTCCCACACCCTTGCTGCGGGAAGCCAGGGAGCGTTGGCCCAATACACTCACATCTGTGATCTGGGGCATGACCGAAGGGATTGGTACGTGCAGCCGTTATGACACGCCCGTGGACAAGCTCGTGGAAACCGACGGTCGACCGTTTCTTGGTACGGAACTGAAAATCGTCCGCCAGAACGATGAAGCCGCGGCACCGGGCGAAATTGGAGATCTGGTCATGCGTGGGCCACAGCTATTCCTGGGTTACTACAAGCGACCCGAGTTGGATGCAGACGTCTTCCTTGCGGGCGATCCAACCGGTCGCTGGTTCCGGACAGGCGATGTCGCCTCCATTGATGAAGATGGTTATCTGAAACTGCGTGGTCGCAAGAAGGAGTTGATCATTCGCGGTGGGGCCAACCTGTCTCCATCCGAAATTGAGGAACAACTGGCCAGTGATGCGCGAATTCACGCTGTGCTGGTGGTTGGTATCCCGGACGAACGATTGGGCGAAAAAGTCTGCGCATGCATCATCCCGACCCCGGGTTGTGAAAATTTCTGTCTGGATGACCTCATCGAAATCGCAGGTCTATCGGGGCTTTCCAAGGCCAAGTGGCCGGAACGATTGGAAATAGTCGAAGCATTTCCTACGACATCAGCAGGCAAGATCCAGCGCCACGTGTTACAAGAACAAGTGTGCAAGAAAATTGAAGCTGAACAAGCGGGAGAGGCATAGTGGATTTTTCCCTCACATCTGATCAGCAGGCGATTTGTGAAACGGTCCAGAAAATCTGTGACGATTTCGACGATGATTACTGGCTGGAACACGATAAATCCGGCGAATTTCCCGACGACTTCCATATGGCCATGGCAAATGGCGGCTGGCTTGGCATTGCCATGCCTGAAGAATTCGGTGGTGCTGGACTGGGTGTTACCGAGGCGGCCCTGATGATGCATAAAGTCGCAAGTTCATCCGGGGCCATGGCGGCTGCATCGGCTATCCACATCAACGTGTTCGGCCCACACGCCATTGTGGTTTTTGGTAGCGAAGAACAAAAAAAGAAATGGTTGCCTGATCTGATCGAAGGGCGTGTGAAGACCTGTTTCGGGATCACCGAGCCCGACGCTGGACTTAACACCACATCCATCAAGACGCGCGCTGAGCGTGACGGCGACAGCTACAAGGTTTTCGGCAAGAAGGTGTGGACGTCAACGGGTCTGCAGGCCGACAAGATTATGCTGCTGACCCGCACCACACCCAAGGAAGAGTGCGAACGCCCCACCGATGGCATGACGCTGTTTTACACGGATCTGGACCGTAAATACTGTGACGTGCGGGCAATCCCCAAGATGGGTCGCGCGGCGGTACCCTCATGTGAAACCTTTATTGACGGCTTGCCCGTGCCGGCTGAGGACCGCATCGGTGAGGAAGGCAAGGGGTTCAAGTATATCCTGCACAGTCTTAATCCAGAACGGGTGCTGGTTGCCATGGAAGGCATTGGCATTGGACAGAATGCGTTGGCGCGGGCCGCCCAGTACGCCAAAGACCGCGTTGTGTTCGACCGCCCTATTGGCATGAACCAATCCATTCAGCACCCGCTGGCTGAGAACTGGATTGAGTTGGAGGCCGCTTTCCTCATGGCCATGAAAGCGGCATATCTCTATGACACGGACCAGCCGTGTGGCCTCGAAGCCAATGCGGCCAAGTATCTTGGCGGCGAGGCTGGCTTCAAGGCCTGTACACAAGCCATTATGACCCACGGCGGCATGGGTTACGCCAAGGAATTTCATGTGGAGCGACTGTTGCGCGAAGTCTTGATTACCCGCCTGGCCCCCATTAGCCCGCAACTAATTCTATGCAACATCGCCGAAAAGGCGCTGGGGTTACCCAAGTCATACTGACGTCAGCGTTTTCCATTGTGTCCGTAACCCATGCCTGAATTCCGGGGCGGCCAACTCTATCAGTGCCTCGGCGCGGGCTTGTACAGGCAGATGCTTGATGCGCTGCGCGCCGAACTCTGTCACCACATAATCTATGTCACTGCGGAGTGCCGTGGCTGGTGTGTTCGAAGTCAGTGCAGGCACAATGCGTGAAACTGTGCCACCGGAGGCTGTGGCGTTGAGCGCGATGATGGAGCGTCCACCATTCGAGAGTGCTGCACCGCGCATCATATCCACCGAGCCGCCGGTACCACTGACTTGGCTTCCACCCAGCACGTCGGCGTTGATCTGTCCGAACAGATCGATCTCCAGAGCCGAGTTAATGGAAACGAAATTGTCAATCTGGCGCAAGGTACCCGGATCATGGGTATGGTTGACCGGGCGGAAGCTTAGCCGCTCGGATTTGCCAACCCAGTCAATTAACTTTTGTGAGCCCAATGTGGCACCGGTCGTCAGCGTGCCCTTGATGTTACCGGCATTGGCCAGTGCCATCACACCGTCGGTAATCATACCCGAATGAAACTTCAGATCGTTCTTGTCTGTGAGCGCGGCCAACGTGGCGTCTGGAATGGCCCCAATCCCGATCTGGAGACAGTCGCCATCGTTGATCAACTGAGCCACCGACGCGCCAATGGCACGCGTCGCATCACCCGCTTTCGCGACGGGAAACGTAAGGATCGCACGATCCGTTTTTACGGCATGGGTTAGTCGGTCCGCTGGCATTCGGAGACTGTCAACAGGTAATGGTTGTCGGGCATTTATCTCACCGATCACCAGCTTGGCCTTGCCCAGAACGGCGGGTAGAAAATCCGCACTGATACCGTGGCTGATCATGCCGTCCTCGTCTGCTGGTGGCAGTTGCACGATAACCGCATCGATATCCAGTTCGCATTCCAGATAGTCATAGATGGCACGATATTGCAGGGGCAGATAATCGACCCGACCCGCCGCCATGCTGTCGCGATTCTGCGGTGTTGCGAAAAAGGCGGTTGAACGCGCGTCAGGATGAAAGCTTGAAAAGTCCACGCCATTCATGCCAGGCACCGAAATCGAGATGAAATGAACCCCGGCACAGGCATCGCCTGAATTTCCCAAAGCATCGAGAATATCACTGGGTTCCGCCGTGGCGCCCGCTACAAAAACCGTCATGCCGGGTTTTAGCAGTTCAGCGACCTGATCGGCTTCAACCCAGTTGGTCATACAGAAACCATCCCTTTAAGCACTTACCGGTGGGCGACGATCCGCCCATGGTTTTGCCTGCTCAAGCTGGGCAGCCAATGACAGCAGCGTGGCCTCGTCCCCATAGCGCCCGGTAAAGTGTGTACCAATGGGCAGGTTGGCATCATTCCAGTGCAGCGGCAATGAAATACCCGGCTGTCCCGTGGCATTGGCGATCAGGGTGAAGCCGGTAAAATCGCCCAGTCGTTTAAAGTGCTCGTCCCGGGTTTCCGGTGTGTATTCGAAGTAGCCCAGCGGCACCGGTGGTTGGGCCAGAGTGGGCGTCAGCCACACGTCATAATCTTCGAAGAAAAGGCCGAAGTCGCGATTGATTTTTTGCAACTGTTGCATCGCGAGCAGGTACTTGCCGCCGCTCATGCCAAGGCCGTGCTGGTACATTTTCCAGGTTACCGGCTCGAAGTGCTCTTCGGCTGGCTCGCGCCCGGTGATCTGCTGCCATCCCTGAATAGCCCAGACCAGATAGTTGGTGAATGCGATGCCAAAGGATTTCAGCATCGCCCGGCTGTCCACCTGGGGTGAGGCGATTTCCACATCGTGGCCCAGATCTTCACACAGTTTCGCGGTAGCGTGTGCTGCGGCAATACAATCGGCATGGGTTTCGGCACCGGTAAGAGGTTCCGTACCCAGAGCAATGCGCAGGCGCTTCGGGGTTTGTTTGATCTGTTCCAGATAGGGATACGCGGGTGGTGTAGGAGCATAAGGCTCACCCGGTACAGAGCCGTTGGTGGCGTCGAGGATCGCCGCACTATCACGGACAGAGCGAGTTACCACGTGTTCGCAGATAATACCGCCCAGAATATCACCATAGTTTGGCGCCAGCGAGTTACGGCCACGCGTCGGTTTAAGACCCACCAGTCCACATGCCGAAGCGGGAATACGGATGGAGCCGCCGCCATCGTTGGCATGCGCCGCCGCCACCATGCCCGACGCCACGGCAGCGGATGAGCCGCCACTGGAGCCGCCGGTGCCCCGGCTTAAATCCCACGGGTTGCAGGTCGGGCCATAGTGGCCGGGCTCGGTGGTTGGTAGTAGTCCGTATTCTGAGGAATTGGTTTTGCCCATGATGATCAGGCCTGCCTGCTTGTAACGGCGGACAAGTTCGCAATCTTCTTTTGAGACGTATTGTCCGGCAAGATAGGCCGAGCCATCCGTGCGTGGCATGCCCTCACATTCTGACACCAGATCTTTTAACAAGAATGGAACACCGCAGAAGGGAGCATCTGAATGATCCAATGCCCTGGTCGCTGCATCGCGTGCCATATCGAAGAAAGGCATGATCACGGCGTTCAGGTCCGGATTTAATTTCTCAATGCGATCAATCGCAGCATTGACCATTTCAAGCGGTGTAACGTCCTTTGAACGGACCAGTTCCGCCTGCGCCGTAGCGTCTAAAAATGCAATATTTTCCATAACTTAAGTCGACTCCGGTATGTGTAGCCGTTTGTAAAACATTCGAAGCGTTCACACGCTGAGGCGTGTATCCAACATCGTGATACGCCTGTCGTAAACCTGAAAAAATCACCTTTCCGGGTAACATATTCATCATGTTATTTTTTGTGTTGCGCCCGTCAAATTTCTGTATTTAACGTAACCTTGGGGCCTTGGACAATTTGCGAATATTGGGGATTGACCTAATGGTAAAAATTTCAGATGTCAGCGTTATGATGTTCCCCTGGGGTGTGGAAACACCCAAGGTGAGCGAAATCGTTGAAGCCGCTCAACTGGCTGAAGAGTTGGGGTTCTATTCCGTAACACTGCCCATGCACATGACCATGCCGCCGGGCTGGCTGTTTACCACGTTTCCTAATCAGGACGTGCTCGATGCTATGGTTGTTTTACCAGCCATAGCGGCGGGAACCAAAACGCTCAGGCTCGGCACTAACTCGGCACTCCTGCCCCTGCTGCCGCCCTACGAATGGGCCAAGTATTTTTCCACGCTCGACGTCATGTCGGAGGGCCGTGTGATAATCGGTGCCGCCATGGGGTGGTGGCATGAAGATTTCGGATCCGTCGGCGTCAACAGCAAGAAACGCGGCAAGCTGTTTGACGAGCAGCTTGAAATTCTTACCCGTCTATGGACCGAAGACCGGATTACGTTCGAAGGCGAGCACTATCAGATTGATGATATTCCCATGCAACCTCGACCCGTTCAGGCCAAGCCGCCTATCTGGATTGGCGGCGGTGTAAAATCTATCGATAGGGCGGCCAAATACGGCGAATGCATTGTGCCCTTCTGGCCATCACCCGATGACGTCAGAGACCTGTGGAAGCCCAAGTTGATGGAAGCGGCCGCCCGGTTTGGCACAACACCCAAACTGTCATCCTTTACGTTCGCCTATATCGCCGACAGTGATGAGGACCTCGAGAAATACATGCCAGTTCTGCGTAATTGTGTGGCATTTGAAGACCCAAGTATTGAGCCTTCCAATGTGACGATCAGTGGATCACCCGAACAATGTGCTGAGAAAATCATGGCGCTTTCCGATGCGGGGATTGATCACTTTGTGGTTGAGTTCCAGTTCCACGGATTGGAATCCGTTGCCTTCGGCATGAACCAGTTGGAAAAATTTGCGACGAAGGTCGCGCCATTGCTAACAGATTAACGGGGTTTACGGGCGCGCAGGTTGCAGTGGACCAGCGCGCCCCCCTGCAAGGCTTCCAGCCGGTTTATGGCGCGGATAACGATGTCTTCATATCCCTCGTCGCCGAGCGACTGTGTTAGTTCGCTTCGTAACGGACCACGAGATTTTTCCAGATATTGGGCGCTCAAATTGGTAATCCAGTCACTGTTGTTTTTCAGCTCTACGTTTTCAAACCCGGCGTTTTCAATTTCCCTGGTTGTCTGTTCTTCGGAGGCGAAGAAGAAATTCAAACCCGCAGCACATAAGTGATCGCACCATTTTGTGTAGGCCGCTCTGCCCGGACCATCGCAGTCATACAACCAGTCGCTGCCTATGAGATATCCACCGGGTCGTATAACCCGACAAATTTCCGCGTAGAACGGAGGCTTGTCTTCGATATGACAGAGCATTTCCTTGCATACCACCACATCGTAACTGGCATCGGGAATGGGGAATGGGCCAGGTTCAACCTGCTCCAATTCAATTCGATCTTCCAGACCCGTTGCCCGAACCCGTTCGCGGGCGCGCGACAATACTGAGGCTTCCAGATCTATCCCGTGCACCCGCCGGGCACCGTGGTTGCGCGCCAACGCCACAACCCCGCCGCCAAGACCACAGCCAATTTCCAGAACATCACGGCCTTCTAGATCGAGACCTTCGGTTATTCGGTGAACTGATTCCTCGCCCCCTGGCGACAGGAATCCTTCACCATACACCAGTTCAATACCGGCAATTACGGCGTCGCTATATTGGCCTTGGGGATTGTTGTTACCCGGCATGCAGTTTCACCAACATTTATAACCATACAAAAATTATGATTATTAATGTTGGGGTATTTGAGGGGGAAGATCAATAGTCACGACTGCATAGCCAAACGCTATCCAACACAAAGTAAATTGGAAATTTAATTATTCAAGATGTCGTGCCAAGTTCTGATTTGGAATAACCACAACATTGACAAGAGTAATCGAAACGAACCCAAAAAAGTAGACCAATCTGTGAAAGCGAGGTGCTGACGTGGAGGGATTTAACGGAAAACTAGTGGGCTCTGTCTATCCCATTACCCCTGACGAATGCAAAATGGTGCATGATGCCGCCATTCGCGTTCTTCAAGAGGGCGGTGTCAGGTGCGATGACGAGCGGGCGGCCAAGATGTTTGAGGCTGTCGGGTGTACGCTCGAGAATGATCGCCAGCTGGTCAAAATCTCCGAAAAAGTTGTTATGGCAGCTTTGGAAACCTGCCCCAGCAATTTTACACTGCACGGTCGCAATGACCCCAGCAAGGACTGTTCGATTGGCACGGGTGAGGTGCACTTCTGCACGGTGACGGGCCGCTATATTGATGATGTTCGTACCGGCGAGCGACGCAAAGTCACCCGCCAGGATGCCATTGATGGCACGTTAATGGCAGACGCACTGGAAAATGTGCATGGTCTGTATAAGCCCGTCATGTGGATTTATGACGAAGAAATGATCTGTAACTCACAGATCCTGACCACAGAATGGATGAAGCACACCAATAAGCCGGGCACCTGGGTCTATAACACAGGCGCCGAGCATGAAGTATCCGATCTGATCAAAATGTGGCAGATCGCGGCTGGTGGTGAAGAGGAAATGCGCGCCAAACCCCATATGCTGGGTCACGTTGTGGTCAACCCACCGCGCGTTATTGATGTTCACTATACAGACTGGCTCATGGGCTTCTGTGATTCGGGCACGCCCCTTTCTATTGAGAGCGCACTCATGGGCGGTGCCACGGGTCCGGCGACCCGCGCGGGTATGCTGGTTCAGTGCATGGTCGAAATCTATGCGCTTGTGGTTCAGGCGCAAAGCTATAAACCCGGCCATCCGCTGGCATTTTGCTCATTCAACCCAGCCATGGATATGCGCACAGGTCTATGGGCCACCGGAACACCGGAATATGGCATTAATGGCGGTGGTATTGCGGCCATGGCCAAATATCACAACGTCCCGGTGGTCGGTTTCGGTATGAGTGACAGTTGTGATTTTGATCAGCAATCGGCTTATGAAAAGGCACTAAAAAGCTACAATTATGCGCTTGCGGGATTGAGCTGGATCATAGATCTGGGCGGCACAGCAGGGTTTAATCTGGTGTCCTGGCCCGAAATGGTTCTGGAAAACGAAATGGCTGCCTATATCGGCGAGTATCTTAAAGGGATCGTGATTGATGAAGAACGTCTCGCCGTAGATACCATCCTGAAAGTCGGCCCGCTTCCCGGCAGTTACATGAAAGAGAAGCACACCCGGCAGTGGTTTCGAAAGGAATTTTACATTCCAGAACTGAGCAACAAGGAATTCTTTGAATCGTGGGAGCGCGAGCACGTTGAGTTGCAGGATAAGGCAAAAGCCAAAGCGCTCGATATTCTCGATAATCACGAGTCCCCGGTCGATCCGGCAATCCAGCAGGAACTGGATGATTATCTCGCACACTGCATGAAGCGTGATCTCGGTTAAGAACATACAGATACAGGAGACTTCACTCATGGGTATCGTAATTGATGATGAATACTTCGAGAAATTGGCACAAACCGTTATCGACGGTGAAGATGAAGAATGTGTCAGGCTGGTAAATGAAGGCCTGGAAGCTGGTGTGGACCCTCTCGAAGCCGTTGAGAGAGGGCTGGCAAAGGGCATCAATCAGGTCGGTGTTGATTTCGGAGCTGGCGTTATCTTCCTGCCGGAACTCGCTATGGCAGCCGATGTCATGAAAGAAGGGGCTGCCATTCTTGATGCCAAAATCAAGGAAGCGGGCGAAAAGCGGATGTCTCACGGCAAAATTGTGATTGGCACCATCAAGGGTGACATACACGATATCGGAAAATCCGTGGTCGCTGCCGTTTTACAGGCGAATGGCTATGATGTTGTCGACATCGGTATTGATGTGGATATCGATGCATTCATTCAGGCGGTTAAAGACAACGATGCCGATGCACTCGGTATGTCCACACTGCTAACACTTCCGCTCATGGAAATGGAGAAAGTCATTATACGCCTGAAAGAAATCGGCATGCGCGACAGCATTAAAGTTATTGTCGGGGGTTGCCCTGTCACGCAGGAATTTGCTGACGAGATTGGGGCTGACGCCGTCGGCTTCGATGCCCAGGATGCCGTGTTCAAGCTCGATGGACTCATGGGGGTTAACCGACCAATTGCCAGTGCCGGGTAAACCACATGATTATTGTCGGAGAACGGATCAACAGCACGAGAAAACCGATCACGGCGGCCCTGGAGGCTCATGACGAAGCTCACATCGTGAATGAAGCCCGGCGGCAATGGGATACCGGTGCGGCATACCTGGATGTGAACACGGCCATGATGCGCGCTGGTGAGCCTGAGGCCATGACGTGGGTCATCGAGCTCATTCAGAACGAAATTCCGGAAGCCCAGATTGCCATTGATAGCGCCAACCCGGAAGCCGTTGAAGCCGGGTTCAAGGCACATCAGGGTCGCGCGTTACTAAATTCCATCAATATGGAAAAAGAGCGCATGGAGTCTATCATTCCGCTCATTCGAGAGCACAAACCAAGGGTGATCGGCCTGACCATCGATGATAACGGCGTCACTCAGGACGCCGACAAGCGGTTTGATCTCGGCGTCCAATTGATAGAACTGTTGACTAAGAATGATATTGATCTGGATGATATTTTTATTGATCCACTGATCTTTCCTGTCAGCGCCGAATTACAGGCTGGCAATGTTTCACTCAACATCATGGGCCGACTGAAAGAACAATACCCCGGCGTACACATGGTGTGCGGCCTATCAAATATTTCGTTTGGACTGCCCGAACGAAAATTGATCAACCAGGTCTATATGATGATGGCCATGGGCCGGGGGCTGGATGCGGCGATCATTGATCCGCTTGATAAGCGTATGATGGCCAGCATTATCACAGCCCGAACATTACTGGGCCAGGACAAAGCCTGTAAAGGATATCTCAAGGCATATCGCAGCGACGGGTTAAATCTGGAACTTGTCCCATAGGGTCGTGATGGGCACACACCACACCACTGTCAGGTTTTCTGAAGCTTCCGAGGCATTGGACTGTCCGACAGGTGACAGCCTGTTACAACTCGCGCAGCAAAACGGTGTAGATATTACGGCCACATGCGGTGGCCGTGGCCGGTGCCGAAGTTGCCGCATCAAACTGGTTGAAGGTAACCTGCCCGAACCCACAGTCGCCGACCGCGCGCAGTTGAGCGGAGAGGAAATTCGCGAAAGATACCGTCTGTCGTGCCAGTGCCTGTTGACTAGCGATGCGACTGTATCCATCGCACCACCCATAAATGAGACTTCCTTCCAGATTCTTAGCGAAACGGGTGAGCGCGATGAGGGGCATGTGTGGAAACTCGATAGTGGCATCACAAAAACCTACCTTCATCCTGAGCGGCCTTCTACCGAGTCGCAAAAGACGTCAGAGAGCGAAGTGCTGCTTGGTGCATCAGAATCCGGTAACGGACTGGATATCGGCCTGGATACGGTTCGGCGAATACCCGAGATGCTTGATGATATAAGCGGCGGTGTCACGGTGACCCGGTTTAGGGGGCAAATACTGTCTATTGAGGCCGGTGACACATCGCCTCAATCATTTGGTTTGGCTTTTGATATCGGCACCACGACGGTTGTTGCATACCTTATCAACCTGATCACGGGGGAAACTGTTTCATCTGTATCCGGGTTAAATCCGCAGACAGTTTTTGGCGGCGATCTGATCTCGCGTATAACATTTGCCGCTGAACAACCTTCGAACGTTCAAAAACTCCATTCACGCATCATTGCGTATCTGAATGATCTGAGTAAGCAGGCTTGCCAACTTGCGGGCGTCGAGTGTGATCATGTGTACAAAGCTGTCATCGTCGGCAATACCTGCATGCATCATTTGTTACTGGGGATTGATCCCACCTCTGTGGGGAAGGCGCCGTACCTTCCGATCATCCGTCATTCATATGCCTGTTCGGCGCGCGAGGCAGGGTTGCGGCTAAATCGTGGAGCCCGACTATTCATGCTGCCCCTGGTGGCGGGGTTTGTTGGTGCCGATACAGTGGGCATGATCCTCTCCACCGGGATCGACGATAAACCGGGCATTTGCATTGCTGCCGATATTGGCACAAATGCCGAGGTCGTGCTAAGTGGCCCTGACGGCATTATCGCTTGTTCATCGCCCGCCGGGCCGGCACTCGAAGGGGGGCAAATCCACGACGGTATGCGCGCGGCTCTCGGGGCCATCGACAAGGTATCAATTGATGAGGATATCCGTATTCATACGATTGGCGATGTTCCGGCCTTGGGAATTTGTGGGTCAGGGTTGATTGATGCCGTTGCCGCATTACTGGACGTAGGCATTATTGCGCCATCGGGCCGGATGGTGCTCGAGCCGGAAAAACAGCTCCCCGAACCTTTGGTCGGCCGCCTGCGGCTTGGAGCGGATGACAGACCTGAATTCGTATTGGTCTGGGCCGATTCCAGCGCCAACCGCACCGATATTGTACTCAGCCAAGGCGATATTCGAGAGCTTCAACTGGCCAAGGCCGCAATCATAAGCGGCGTCGAGGCCCTAGTCGTACAAGCCGGCGTGGCGACTGATGATATTGCTGAGTTCATGCTTGCTGGCGGGTTTGGAAACTATCTGAACATTCACAGCGCGCGACGGATCGGTCTGATCCCTGATATTCCAGCCGACCGCATCCGATATGTCGCCAACGCCGCTGGATCGGGCGCGCAAATGGCCCTGTTGTCGGAGACCGAGCGGGACAGGGCAGACGCGTTGGCAGAGTCAGTGACGCACATCTCACTGGCGGGGTACCCTGAGTTTCAAAAAATGTACCTGGGTGCCATGGGTTTCCCAAAGATGATAAGATGAGAACATGAACACAGAAAAAGGCACACTCCTGATTTGTTGCGGCGCCATCGCCCGTGAAATCGTGACGATGGTGGAACACAATGGCTGGGATACCATGCACGTGCAGTGCCTGCCCGCGCATCTTCACAGTACACCTCGGGAGATTCCTGAAGCCATTCGTGAAAAAATACGAACCTCGCGCGATCAGTTTGACGATATTCTCGTTTTATACAGCGATTGCGGCACGGGCGGTCAACTGGACAAGGTATTGCGTGAAGAAGGCGTTGAGCGTATCGGCGGTTCACATTGTTATGAAATCTTTGCCGGGCGTGATGAATTTGCCAAGATGATGGAAAACGAACCGGGCAGCTTTTTCCTGACCAGTTTTCTGGCCAGGAATTTCGAACGCCTGGTGTTGAAAGGGCTGGGGTTGGATAGGCGTCCCGAGATGACGGCCCGTATCTTCCAGAATTATACACGGTTGGTTTATCTGGCTCATACGGACGATCCGAAAATAACGGAATTGGCCCAACAGGCCGCAGAAACACTCGGCCTCCGGTTTGAGATGCGTCTCGTGGGAAGCGGCGGATTCCAGGAGTTCGTCGCGGCCCACTGCAACACGGATGTCCGTCAGTAGAGTTATTTGCGGGGTTTCGAGCTGGGTAACAAAGCTTCTGTATCCACAGTTCCGGATAGTGCTGTGTCGGGAATTCTCGCGGCTTTGCATGAATCAGTATTCAGGTGGTGCTTTGCAAACCAATCCAGACAAAATTCCAGGAAAACCTTCATGACACGTGTGGGGCGGATTTGACTAAGCTGTGCAATGCCCAATATCCCGTCCGCTACATTATCACTGATTGGCAAAGGAATGACCGATTGACCGTCATAGGTCTGGTCATAGTAGGGCCGTGTGACCAGCAATGAGTACCCACGGTTCCTGCCGACCAGACCACGAACCATCTCCATGGACGGCGAACTGAACGCCACATGTGGATCCAGCCCATTTTGCCTGAACATATTCATGAAGTATTCCCGGCTCGGGGGTACATCCAGCAGAATGAATTTATCATCCTGCAGGCTGGCCAGTGAGACGCTTTTTTGTTTGGCTAGACGATGTCCCGTGGGCAACAGCACATAAGGCTCGAACGAAGCCAGTTTGGTTGTAACGACATCCGGGGGAAGAGCGGAGTCATACATGATCGCCAGTTCGAACTGTCCGTTGGACAATCCGGCAATCATTTCTTCCTGATTGCCTTCATACAATTTGATGTCCACGCCGGGAAACTGTTCTGAAAAATCAGCCAGAATTGCCGGCATGAAGACCGGCGCAACGGCGACAAAGCAAGCTATCTCGAGGGTGCCGCCGATGATGTCACTGGATTCCTGAACGTTCTGCTGCAGACCATTGGCGTAGCGCAACAGGCCGCGCGCATCGACCAGTAACCGTTCTCCTGCGGGCGTTAACGATACACCTCGGGCGTGGTGGCGAATGAACAACTGGCTGGAAAACTGATCTTCAAGTTTGGTGATAGATTTCGAGACAGAGGGCTGGGAAACATTCAAATGTCGTGCCGCATCCGCCACGGAGGAATATTCAGCCGTCGCCACGAAGTATTCCAATTGTCGCAATGAATATCTCAACATGATTCAATCCTTGCCAATCCTTGGCAGTGCAATCGGCCCATGTGACATAAGATAGCTTTTGGGTAACGATAGTAAAGATAAATTGAATTTTAACTTAGTCGCGAATAGGCGGATAATTCCTGCATATACGGTTTTGAGTTGATCCAAAATCAGGGAAAAACGCGCGATGAGTGGCACTTGGAAAGTTGGCATTGATATTGGCGGAACGTTTACAGACGTGATCGCCATTAATGCGGCAGGCGGTGAGGTCAGAACTGCAAAGGTGCAAAGCCAGACAAGTGATCCCATCGCCAGCATCGTATCCGCGTACAATGCGATTGATGTTTGCTGGGATGGCGTTTCCGATCTCATGCACGGCACCACAATGGCAACCAATGCCATTGTGGAAGGTAACCTGGCCCCCGTCGCCCTGATCGCAACCGAAGGATTCCGGGACACCATCGAAATCGGCCGCCAGAACCGCCGTGAGTTGTATCATCTGGACGTTACGCCCAAGTTACCACCTCTGGTTCCCGAACAACGTCGCGTCGAAGCCGGGGAACGGATTGGGCCCGAAGGCCAGATTCTCAAACCGCTGTGCGAAGACGAAGTTAACCGGGTCGCTGGTGTTATCGACGACCTGAATGTGGAGGCTGTCGCCCTTGCCCTGCAACATTGTTATGTGAATGCTGACCACGAGAAAATGCTGGGAGATCGGCTCACCGGAACCGTCAAATACGTTGCCCTTTCCCATGAAATGAGTCCCGAGCCCCGGGAGTTCGAGCGCACCAACACGACCATTCTGAATGCTGCTCTCATGCCGCTGACGGCTGGATATCTGGATAAATTGCAAGCGGGGGCTGGCGATACAACAAACATTCACCTGTTTCATTCCGCTGGTGGCATGGCCTCTATCGACGCCGTCAAGGAACGTCCGTTAACACTGGCTCTCTCAGGTCCGGCGGCAGGTGTCGCCGCTGCGGGCAAGATTGCGGGTGAACTAAACCTGGATAATGCCATCGGCTTTGATATGGGTGGTACCACCACCGACACCAGTGTGGTTATTGATGGCAAAGTTCAGGTTGGCAGTGACCAGCGCCTTGCCGGGCGTCCTGTTCGTCAACTCATGGTCGCCGTTGAGTCCATTGGTGCGGGTGGTGGCTCCATCGCCCGCGTGGAAGGCGCTGCGGTTCGGGTCGGCCCCGATAGTGCAGGCGCACAGCCGGGGCCAGCGTGTTATGGGTTAGGTGGTGCACGACCCACCGTGACTGATGCCAATATGACGCTGGGCTTTCTGAACCCGGATCGTTTGCTTGGTGGCGTCATTCGCCTGAGCAAGGAAAAGGCAGAAGCGGCGGTCAAAACTCTGAGCGATGCATTTGGAACATCCGTTCACGAAACGGCAATCGGCATCTACCGGGTCGCCAATGCATCCATGGCCCGAGCACTTCGCCGGGTCACCGTGGAACGAGGTGTGGATGCACGGTCATGTTCCCTGATCGCCTTTGGTGGTGCCGGTCCCATGCACGCCGTCGCTCTGGCGCGGGAATTTGGTATCAATAGAGTGGTTGTGCCCAAGTTCTCCAGTGTTTTTTCCGCCCTTGGATGTTTGACGGCGGAACTCAGTTACGCTGAACAGCACACCGTCCGTATGTCCAGTACAGACTGGGATAGCGGCCAACTTGATGCTCGGTGCCAATCCATGAAGGATCGATTGAGCGCTCCTATTGTTGCCGCCGGGCATGACGCCAACATGATCGCCATCCGTTATATCGCGCTGATTCGCTATGCCGGGCAGAGCGATACCGTGGAAGTCCCCTTCGACCTGCCTTGTGATGAGGAGAAGCTGGGGCGGGATTTCATGGCGCAACACAAAAAGCTTTATGGTTTCGCCACCGACGAGCCCTGGCAATTTGAAACCCTGCGCATCACCGTAACCGCACCGTCGCAAAGCCATATTGCAGACCTCAATGAAATCGCAGCGGTAGAAACTACTACGCCTATTTCTGTCAATGAATGCTGGTTCGATGCCATCGGGTCCGTTCCCACCAGACGATTTGAGCGTGGGGCTTTACCCACAGACTGGAAAATCGATGGCCCGTCCATCATTGAAGATGACTGGTCAACAATTGTCGTGCCACCAGGGGCGACGGCCTGGATCGACCCGTCGGGCCATTTGATCATTGAAGCGGGGATGGACTGATGAATTATGAGTCAAACCGTGGGCCCGATCCTTTCACCATCGAAGTTATCCGCAATGCCCTGACGGCCATTGCCGAGGAAATGTCCCTGATCGTCATGCGGTCGGCGCGGTCTCCATTATTGCGTGAAGCGGGGGACCTGTCGTCAGCACTGACCGACAGCGATGGGAACTTGATTGCACAAGGCCGTGATATCCCGGCGCACCTAGGCGTCATGGGCTCCACCGTGCAGGAATTCCTCAAACGCGTTCCGCCAGAGAAACTTGAACCCGGCGACGTATGGTTCATGAACCTGCCTGAGGCCGGCGGAAACCATTTGCCGGATGTAAAGGCCATTCGACCGATCTTTGCCGAAGGCACTATTCAGGCCTACGCCGTGAGCCTTGCCCATTGGGCGGATATCGGTGGGGCCAGGCCGGGTAGTTACGTACCCGACGCCCGCGATGCCTGGCAGGAAGGCCTTCGTATTCCACCACTTCGAGTCTTCACCCAAGATGGTCCTGACCGGGAAAAACTCGATGTAATTCTCGCCAACGTGCGGGGGCCGGAAGAACGCGAAGGCGACATTCTGGCCCAGATGGCGTCGACCTATTCCGCTGATGAACGTCTACAGGAAGTCTTTTCGCGTTATGACGCGGCAACCGTACGTGCCGCCATCGCTGATCTTCATGATCAGTCGGAATTGGAAATGCGCGCCGCTATTCGTACCATTCCCAACGGCGTGTATGAAGGTGAAGATTGGCTCGATGATGACGGTCTGGGTGGTGAGCCCATTGCTGTTCGGGTGCGAATCGAAATCCACGATGAAGAAGCCACCTTCGACTTCTCGGAAACCGGAGACGCCGCTGCGGGGCCACTGAATGCGACGCCGTTTACGGCATCGGCCAGTGTGTTCTATGCCATGAAGGTCATCGCCGGACCCGATATTCAGCCCAATGCAGGTTGTGCCCGCCCTTTAAGCATCATTACCCGTGAAGGCTCACTGTTACACCCGCCATTGGATAAACCGGTGGTTGGCGGCAATCATGAAACATCGCAACGCATCGTTGACGCCATTTTCAATGCCTTTGAGGTGCTGCTACCCGAACGCCTTACAGCGGGTGGTTCAACCACATCAGGGTTGCTGCTGTTCAGCGGCCGTGACCCACGCACCGGACAGTGGACGACGCTCTATGAGGTCCATGGCGGTGGCGAGGGCGCGCGCCATGATCGTGACGGCATGTGCGCCGTTCGGCCACACATGTCTAACGTCATGAACACGCCAGCGGAAGTTATTGAAGCCAACTATCCCATCATTATTGAGGGCCAGGCGCTGCGCCGTGGTTCTGGCGGTAAGGGCATCTACTCGGGCGGTGACGGACAGGTCCGTACCTATCTGATCAACGGCCCGGAAGTCGTCATGACATCCATGGTCGAACGTTGTGTCATTCCGCCCTATGGGATGCAAGGCGGTGAGGCTGGCGAGACGTTTCAGATTACGCTGGAGCGGGCGTCTGGTGAGACCACAAACGTTGCCGGAAAAGCTCATCTACGTCTTGAACAAGGCGATCGAATTATCATGAAAACCAGCGGCGGAGGCGGCTACGGCACTCCGCCAGCCGAATAACCGAATTTATTGAAGAGGAGCGAGAGTCACATGAGACTGGAAAACAAAAACGCGATCATCACCGGCGGTGCGCAAGGCATGGGCGGCACGATTACAGAAACCATGGCCAAGGAAGGGTGCAATCTGGTTCTGGTTGCCCGTACGTTGGAACCGATTGAGGAACTGGCCGAGAAAATTCGTGGCATGGGTCGTCAGGCTCTGGCGATTGCATGCGATACGACAGAAGAAGACCAGGTAGCCAATATGGCTGCCGAGGCCAAAGAATTTTTTGGTGGTCGGATAGATATTCTGGTCAATGCTATGGGGGCGACCGGCCCCATCGAAACACCGGTTTGGGAAATCGGCTCGCAAGATTTCATGGATCTGTTGCGAAAGAACGTGATTGGTGCATTCCTGCCAGCAAAACACATAATCCCTGCCATGATCGAAAAACACTATGGCAAAATCGTCAATATCGGCGGCTGCTCTGGCATGCGCGGCTACCGCTACCGCGCCGGTTACAGTTCGTCGAAATGGGCAGTCCGCGGCCTGACACGCACATCGGCAATCGATTGTGGTGAACACAATATCAATGTGAACGCCATCATGCCCGGGATTGTTGAGACCCCGCGCATGGAGAAACTTTGTCACGAAAAGGCAAAGACCAAGGGCACGACCTATGAAGAAGAGTATGCCGAATACGTCGCCGAAATGCCCCTGTTGCGGGTGACAACACCGCAGGACATCGCGAACGCTGTGATCTTTCTGGCCAGTGATGAATCGAAGAATCTGACCGGACAGGAAATCGTCATCGACGGCGGTTGGGCGGCCTAGGGCAACCCCGGGTAATCTGAATTGGAGACTGAACAATGCTACCACCATTTGAACTATCGCAACCACAAACCCTGCCCGAGGCTTTACGAGCGCTGGCTGAGGACGGCGGTCAACCATTGGCGGGTGGCACGAACCTGTTTCCGGACTTGCGTAGCGGCCGCGAGAAGGGTGACCAGTTCGTCAGCTTGGCATTGGTTGAGGGTCTCCGGTACATAAAGCACACCGAACAGCGAATCACGCTTGGTTCAGGCACGACCATGTCTGATATCGTGCATGATCCAAAGATGGAAACAGCGGCTCCTGCGTTGGCGGCCGCTGCCAAAATTTTCGCAGGCACCATGGTTCGCACGGCGGCGACCATAGGTGGCAACGTGTGTTGTGGATCACCCTCCGCCGATACAGTTCCACCACTTCTCACCTTGGCAGCCGACGTGACTTTGAGCAGTGCGTCGGGCGAACGAACCGTTCCGCTTGATGAATTTTATACCGACTACAAGAAAACCGTCATGAAACCTGACGAATTGCTCACATCGGTTTCCTGGGCCCCACCCGCACCGGGTAGTGCACACCTGTTTTACAAACTCGCACGCAGAAAAGGTGACGCCATTACGGTCACCGGTGTTTCAGTCATGATTGCAGCCGACGCGGGCAAGTGTACAACAGCACGCGTCGCCCTGGGTTCAGTTGCACCGACGGTCTTTCGCGCCCATGAAGCCGAAGACTTGCTCGTGGGTCAGGCCCTGACACCTGATTTGATTGAACAAGCGGCAAAAGCCGCTGCACATCAATGCTCACCCATCGATGACATTCGCGCCACAGCCGATTACCGGCTGCAGACAGCGCACGCTCTAACGCGTCGCCTGATTACACAGGCCTGGAAACAGGTAGCCTGAAAGGACTAATTCAATGAGTACGGATAAAATCATTACGCTCAAGGTAAATGGTAGCGCTGTGAAATTCATTGCACCGGCGCACCGTACGTTGCTGGAAGCATTACGCCATGAAGGTTTCGTGGAAATAAAGTGCGGTTGTGAAAAGGGTGACTGCGGCGCTTGTGCGGTATTGCTTGATGGTGAGCCAGTGGATAGTTGCCTGACTCTGGCCTGGCATGCCGATGGTCACGAGGTCACAACCATCAAGGGCTTGGGCAGCCCTGAAAACCCCGACCCGCTGCAAAAAGCCTTTATCGAAACCGGCGGCGCTCAGTGTGGATACTGCACGCCCGGCATGATCATTGCTGCCAAGGCGTTGCTGAAAGAAAACCCGGAACCCTCCCTTGAAGACATCAAACGTGGCTTGAGCGGCAATCTGTGCCGCTGTACCGGTTATACCCGCATCTTTGAAGCCGTACAGGTTGCAGCCGAAGAGTTGCGCAGAGAAGGAGACGTGGCATGAACCAGGTCGATACCTCACCCAATGCCATTGCCAATGTGAATTTGCGTCAGGTTGGCAAGAACAAACCGCGAAATGATGCACCAACAAAGGTTTACGGCAAGGCAATCTACGCTGGCGATTTCTACCTTGAAGACATGCTGTTCGCCAAAGTACTGCACAGTGATCGCGCCTGCGCCAACATCAAAAGTGTCGATACATCAGCCGCCAAAGCGCTGGCCGGTGTGCATAGCGTTTTGACCGCCGATGACCTGCCAGCTACCAATGCGGTCATGACGGATATGCCGGGCCAGGTTGGCGGCGGTACCAAGAATACCAAGCAGCCTATTCTGGCCAAAGAGTGTGTTCGTTTTCACGGAGAACCCATCGCCCTTGTGGCGGCAGAATCTTATGAACTGGCGCAGCAGGCCCTGGAATTGATTGTCGTCGATTATGAAGAAACTGAGGGCGTCTATGATGCCTTTGAGGCGCAAGAACCTGGCTCACCCATTGTTTACGGTGATGACAATATCGTTGCGGCTTATAAAATTCGTAAAGGTGATATTGAAAAGGGCTTCGCGGAAGCCGACTACATTCTGGAAAATACGTTCTCTTCACAATATCAAGAACAGGCCTTTCTGGAACCCGAAGCCGCCGTTGCCTGGCTTGATGAACACGATATTCTCAATATTCGCTCCAGCACCCAGGTGGTTGAGCATTTCCGCGCCGTAGCCGATGCCCTGGGCCTTCCCCATAACAGGGTCCATTTGCAGGCACCCTACGTGGGTGGTGGTTTCGGTGGCAAGGAGGTTATGACCATTGAGGTCTGGTTGGCATTGCTCGCCATGGATACAAAACGACCTGTTAAGCTGATTCAGACGCGCGAGAATTCGTTCATTTCTCATGGCCCACGCCACCCGTTTACCTTTACGCACAAAACTGGCGTGACAAAAGACGGCAAGATCACGGCCATGAAGATCAAGGCTACGTCCGATGCCGGTGCCTATGCCAAACTGAGCCCCTACATTCTTCTCTACGCCACAGTTGGCGCAACGGGTCCTTATCGGGTCGATAATCTGTGGATCGATTCAACATCCGCTGCCACCAACAACCTGCCCACTTGCGCCTATCGTGGTTTTGGCACCATGCAGGCTAATACGGCCTGTGAAGCGCAGATGGAAGAATTGGCCAAGCTAATCGGCATGGATTCACTGGAACTCCGCCGCAAAAACTTCATTCAGACCGGCGATCCCAACACAACGGGTCAAATTATCAGAAGCTCCGTTTGGTCCGATCAGTGTGCAACCAAAGCACTGGAGGCACTGGGTGATCGACCGGAAAACGCTGACCATCTGGTCTATGGTCATGGTCTTGCCTGCTATCAGCAAAGCTATGGCCGCATTCGCTGGATGAAGGATACATCTGAATCCTGGGTCGGGTTGGAGATGGACGGCACGCTCATCGTTCGCTGTGCTGTCACCGATATCGGTGCTGGTCAAATGTCGGCGTTAGCACAGATTGCCGGTGAAGTTCTTGGCGTGCCCATGGGCGAAGTCACCGTCTATTTCGGCGATGGCCACGTAAATCCATTGGCTGGCACGTCAACAGCCAGCCGCGCCCTTTACATGACGGGCAAGGCAACAGAATTGGCTGCTGTTAACGTTCGCGACAATCTTCTTGAATGCATGGCCGAATACTTCGGTGTTTCTGCTGGTGAGTTGGACCTGGGCGATTCAAAGGTTTTTGTGCTGGATAATCCCGAACGCTGCATGTCCACCAAAGAAATGGCCAAGCACTGCGCCGCCCAGGGTGTCCATCGTCACAGCCTGGAAATTTACAGGGCACCGCCGAGCGAGGGCCTGGACCCGGAAACAGGGCAAGGCGAAGTCTTTCCTGACTTCACCTACGGTGCCCATGCGGCCAAGGTCTCTGTGGATATCGATACCGGTGAAGTCACCGTGATCAAGAGCGTTGGCGCTCATGATGTAGGGCAATCAATCAACCTGCGTGCCGTGGAAGGCCAGATTGAAGGTAGTGCTTTGATGGGGCAGGGATTCGCGCTGAGCGAGGAATTGATCCTGGAAAAGGGTGTGTTGAAAAACGGATCCTTCAGTGAATACCTTATTCCCACATCCGAGGACGTGCCGGAAATTGAGTCCATTGTTCTAGAATCACGCAGTGGCCTCGGCCCCTTCGGATCAAAGGGAATTGGAGAACCGGTCTTTGCCCCGGTAGCGGCATCTATTGTCAATGCCGTGGCTGACGCTATCGGTACCCGCATTCATGATCTGCCGCTGACACCGGAAAAGGTACTGGCTGCTGTCAACGCCAAACAGACACAAGAAGCGGCTGAGTAATAGAAGGTGTGGCGATGAGCAAGCATCTACCAGGTCACGCCCAAATCGTTATTGTGGGTGGCGGTGTTGTGGGCAGCTCAATCGCCTATCAACTAACCAAGGCCGGTGTCTCGGATGTGGTGCTGCTGGAACGAGGCGTGTTGACCTGTGGCACATCTTGGCATGCTGCGGGGCTGATCATGCAACTTCGTGGCGGTCATGCCACCACGGATATCGCTAAATATAATGCGGAATTTTACCCAGAACTTGAAGCCGATACCGGCCTGGCAACGGGGTTCAAACAGAATGGCACTCTTGCTATTGGGCGCAACATGGACCGCGTCCACGAAATGAACCGGCGTGCCAGTCTGGCCAAGAGCTTCGGCATTGATGCGCATGTTATTTCACCCAAAGAGGTCAAGGACATGTACCCAGCGCTTGATGACAGTTTTGTGGCAGGCGGTCTGTTTATCCCGAAGGACGGACAACTTAGCCCGGTCGATACCATCAACGCCGTGATCGCCGGGGCAAAAAAGCGCGGCGCCAAGGTGTTCGAAGGAACTCCTGTCGATACGATGCAACGTCTGCCCTCGGGTGAATACCAGCTCAGTACAAAGACCGGCACCATCACCTGTGAAACGCTGGTTCTGGCTTGCGGTCTATGGACCCGCGATTTCGCCGCCCAGCTTGGTGCGCGTGTCCCCTTGCATGCCTGCGAACATATGTATGTGGTTACCGAGGCTATGGATTTCGTTGTGCCGAGCCTGCCGGTGCTGCGCGACACGGACGGTTACACATACATGAAGGAAGAAGCCGGTAAGTTATTGATCGGTTCCTTCGAGCCACGCGGCAAACCGTTGCCTGTGGAAAAACTTCCCATGGAACAACAGTTTATTGAAATGCAGGAAGACTGGGATCATTTTGAGCTGCCTTATTCCAAGGCCATGGAGATGATTCCTCAGCTTGAACATATCGGCATCAACAAATTCATGAACGGGCCGGAAAGTTTTACGCCCGATGATTTACCGTGCCTGGGTGAAGCGCCGGGCCTGCCTAACTGTTTCATTGCTGCCGGCCTCAATTCGGAGGGATTCGAGATCAGCCCTGGCATATCCCGAGCGCTGGCACACTGGATCATTAATGGTGAGCCAGACATGGATCTGCTCGATTATGATGTGGCCCGTTTCCATCCGTTCCAGATAAACAAGAAATATCTGCGTGAACGCAGTGCTGAGTCGCTTGGCGGTATTTTCGATATGCCCTGGCCATTCAAGGAGCATGAAACGGCTCGGCCTGCGCGCAAGAGCCATCTACATGACAGGCTTGCCGCCTCTGGTGCCTGCTTTGGTGAAACCGCTGGGTGGGAGCGGCCCATGTGGTTTGCACCGGAAGGGGTGGCACCGAAAAACGAGTACTCATTCTTCCGACCCAACTGGTACGAACACACGGCCCATGAATGCCGTGCCGCACGTGAAGGCGTGGTGATTATGGATATCAGTTCATTTGGAAAAACCATGGTCCAGGGTCGCGATGCGTGTGCGTTCCTGCAATGGATGTGCGTGAGCAATATAGATGTTCCCGTGGGTAAGTTGATTTACACTCACATGCTTAACAGTATGGGCGGCATCGAATGTGACATTACTGTTGATCGCCGGGCCGAAGAGTGTTTCATCATCTATTCATCCGCTGGTGTGCATTGTCGGGACATGAACTGGATGCACATGCACATCGAACCTGATCAGCATGTGAGCCTTACGGATGTGACGGCGGCCTATTCGGTGCTCAATGTGCAGGGGCCCAAGTCGCGGGAATTATTGCAATCTGTCACGGATACTGATCTATCCAACGAAGCCTTCCCATTCCTGACAGCGCAGGAAATCGATATTGGTTATGCCCGGATATTGGCGAAACGGCAGACCTTTATTGGCGAGTTGGGCTGGGAACTACAGGTATCTTCCGAATTTGTACAAGACGTCTATGACATCATCATGGAAGCGGGTAAGCCGTTTGGTTTGGTGCAAGCCGGGTATCACACGTTGGAGCATCTGCGCTGCGAGCGAGCCTACCGGGAATACGTGCTTGATATGGCACCCGATGACACACCGTTCGAAGCTGGCCTTGGGTTTATCGTGAAGATGGATAAGCCCGGTGGTTTCTATGGTCGCGAAGCGCTGGTGCCACAGGCCGGACAGGTTCTGGGCAAACGCCAAGTTAATTTCAAGCTCAAGGACCCGGAACCAGCCCTGTTCCATGACGAGTTGATCCGCATGAATGGTGAGATCGTCGGATATCTGAGCTCAGGTGCCTATGGCTTCAATCTGGGCAGTGCGGTTGGCATGGGTTACGTCAAACACCCGGACGGTGTAACCGCCGACCTGATCAATGGCTCAACATTTGAAATTGAAATTGCCTGCCAGACCTATCCGGCAGAGGCGTCATTGAAACCTTTCTACGATCCAAGTGGTGCCAGAGTAAAAATGTAAACCACGGACAAAGAACATTACCCCACAAAATCGAAATCGAACTTTATGAGGTTACCATGTTAGACAAACTGAATTCCCCCCACGCGCGTGATATTGCATCGCACCTTCACCCATACACAAACCTATCCACTCATGCCGAAAACGGACCACACATCTTTAACCGAGGCGAGGGCATCTACGTCTACGATGATGAAGGAAAACAATACATCGAGGGTTTGGCCGGGCTGTGGTGTGCGAGCCTTGGCTTTAGCGAAAAACGTCTGGTCAAAGCTGCCACCGCCCAGATGGAAGCATTGCCATTCTACCATAATTTCGCGCACAAGGCAGTAGAGCCGGCCATCGAACTGGCGGAGATGTTGGTCAAGAAGGCTCCAGTCCCCATGTCCAAAGTGTTCTTTACCAACTCAGGTTCAGAAGCCAATGATACCCAAGTCAAACTGGTCTGGTATTACAACAACGTTCTTGGGCGCCCGGAAAAGAAGAAGATCATTGCCCGACGTGGGGCTTATCACGGCATTACCCTAGCGTCGGCTAGTCTGACTGGATTACAGTACGCACACAATGCGTTTGACGTTCCCATCAACAACATCATTCACACCGATTGTCCGCACTATTATCACTATGGCGAAGACGGTGAGAGCGAAGAGGATTTCGCATCCCGTCTGGCGGGCAACCTGGAACAGCTTATCATGGATGAAGGCCCTGACACCGTGGCGGCCTTCATTGCTGAGCCATTTCTGGGCGCGGGCGGTGTTATCGAGCCACCCAAAGGGTATTTCGAAAAAATCCAGCCTATTCTTAAAGAGCACGATATCCTGTTTATCGTTGATGAGGTTATCAGCGGGTTCTATCGCACTGGTAATATGTTCGCGACAGAGACCTTTAACCTGGAACCTGACTCCATAAGTATGGCCAAGGCGCTGTCGGCGGCATACCAGCCTATCGGCGCCGTGATGATGAACGACAAGATCCACGATGTTCTGGTTGAGGGCAGCCGCAAGTTCGGCCTCTTTGGTCATGGCTTTACCTATTCCGGCCATCCGGTCCCCACCGCCGTGGCGCTTGAGACCCAGAAAATCTATGACGATATCGATATCGGGGGGCATGTGAAATCTGTGTCGTCACGGTTCCAGCAACGGCTCCACGCGTTAGCTGACCATCCACTGGTCGGCGAAACCCGCGGCCTTGGCTTGATTGGTGCCGTGGAACTGGTCAAAGACAAGGATGCCAAGGTCAATTTCGATCCGGCACAGCAAGTCGGGCCATGGGTTATGAATCGCGCCACTGAACATGGGTTAATCGTGCGGGCTTTAGTCAATGATACAATTGCCTTCTGTCCGCCGCTCATCATCAGTGAGCAACAGATAGATGACATGTTCGATTGTTTCGAAAAAGCCCTTGATGATGCCATTGGTTACGTGGCGAGGCTTTAACAGATAAGAGGCCCTAAGTGGAAACGCTGACACGCGTCGACGATATTTTGAATCAGGCCCGTGACTGGCTAAAGAACGGTGACAGGGTTGCGCTGGCAACGGTGATCAGTACCTGGGGATCATCACCACGTCCGGTAGGCAGTCAACTGGCGATCAACGAGCATGGCGCGTTCGTTGGGTCGGTTTCGGGCGGGTGTGTGGAAGGTGCCGTCGTCGATAGCGCCAAAAGTATTATCGCCGGTGCCGAACCGGCCATTCTGGAGTTCAGTGTCAGTGATGAACAGGCCATGGGTGTTGGCCTGACCTGTGGTGGAACGCTGAAGGTTTTTGTGACGGCCGTACACGATCCATCGCTTTTGTCCCAACTATGTGAGCATTTGGCGAATCGGGTTCCGGTATGTGTGGTTATGTCGTTGGACAGCGGTGAGTTCTCACTTGTCACCGGGGATGGCATTTGTGGAGCGTCTGCTGTTTCGGATCAAACCCATGATACCGCGCTGTCCATGCTCAAGAATGGCGAAATAGCGGTGCTGGCCGGTGCCGGCGAAAGCGAGGTGTTTGCCCACAGTATTATTCCGCCACCGAGGTTGTTTATTGTGGGGGCCGGTCATATTACCCAGGCGCTGGCTCCCATGGCCCAGATCGCAGGATTCGAAGTCAGCGTAATTGATCCGCGTACGGCTTTTACAACGGCTGAGCGGTTCCCCCAAACCGACCTGAGCACGCTTTGGCCAGACGACTACTTTAGACTGAACCCACCTGATGCCCATTCGGCGCTGGTCACACTGGTGCACGATCCCAAAATCGATGACCCGGCGCTGGAATCAGCGCTGTACTCGGACATGTTCTACATTGGTGCGTTGGGCAGCCGGAAAACCCATCGAGGCAGAGTAGACCGGCTCAGAATCAAAAATTTCACAGATCAGGATATGATGCGCATTCACGCACCCGTGGGCCTGGATCTGGGTGGTCGGAAACCCGCAGAGATAGCGGTTTCCATCATCGCCGAGATTGTTCAGGCCTGGAATGGTGTGGAATGAAATTCGCAGAAATCCCAATTGATCAGGCTAATGGCGCTATCGCAGCTCATACTGTTCGACTGTCGGACCGGGTGGTAAAGAAGGGCCGTTACCTGGACAAAGAGGCATTGGGTGCGCTGGCGCGGGACGGCCATAGCCATGTCATGGCGGCAATGCTGGAGCCCGGCGACGTTGATGAGAATGCCGCTGCGGCAGCCATCGGCGCAGCTTGTGCTGGTAATGGAATCAATCGGACGTCGGCCTTTACCGGCCGTTGTAACCTGATCTCCAAGGTTGAGGGGTTGTTGGTTGTCGATGTTGATGCGTTAACCCAGCTAAACTTGGTAGATGAGGCTATTACGATCGCGAGCCTTGCCCCCTTTAGCGTGGTGCGGGCTGGACAATTGGTGGCGACCGTCAAAATTATCCCGTTTTCCGTTCCACAATCTGCTGTGGATCAAGCCTGTGAACTCATCCGACAGACACCTGCGGTTCGCGTCATGCCGTTTCAGACCCGTACCGTGGGCTTGATTCTAACCCGGTTGTCGGGGGTACGCGAAGTCCTGTTGGATAAAGCAGCCCAGGCGCTGGAAACACGGCTAAACCGGCTGGATAGTACCATCGTTATGGAACGGCGGTGCGACCATGACCGCGACAGTGTAGCCATACAGATTACGGAACTTCAGGCAGCGGGATGTGACCTGATCATCATTGCCGGTGCAACGGCAACCGTGGACCGGGGCGATACTGTACCGAGCGGCATCGTCCATGCCGGAGGAAACATTGATCATTTTGGTATGCCGACAGACCCGGGAAACCTGCTGTTATATGGTCATGTGGACGAGATCACGGTCATCGGCATGCCGGGCTGTGCCCGGTCACTCAAGTTCAATGGCTTCGATCAGGTCCTCAACCGGACCATGGTCGGATTGTCATTTGACCGCGCCGATTTTGCAAGACTGGGTGCCGGTGGATTGCTTGAAGAGACACCGGCCCGGCTGGCACCACGTGAACAGGCTGTACGTGAACCAATCGAGCCTGCGATGCAGCAACCGGATTCCGCCAATATCACCGCAATTATTCTGGCGGCTGGACAATCCTCACGCATGGGCGACCTCAACAAGCTGCTGATCGACGTGGACGGCAAGGCCATGGTGCGTCTCGCGGCCGAAGCGGCAATCGGTTCGAAGGCAAACACCATAGTGGTTGTAACGGGCCATGAACCTCAACAGATTGAACAGGCGCTCGAAGGACTTGATGTTACCTTCGTCCATAATCCGGATTTCGCTGAGGGCATGAGCACCTCGTTAAAATGTGGGTTGGCCCAGTTGCCAGAACAGGTTGATGGCGCACTGATTTGTCTGGCCGATATGCCTGGGATTGAGGTGGGTCACCTGGACCGTCTGATCGACGCCTTTGATCCCGAACTCGAACGCGCTATCTGTGTCTCCAATTATGATGGCCGACGCGGCAACCCTGTTCTATGGGGTCGGTTCTGTTTCTCGGAAATGATGGCCCTGACTGGAGATATGGGGGCGCGCAAACTGTTGCGACGATTTGGCGATATGGTTTGTGAAGTCGAGATGCCCGACGAGGCGGTGCTATTGGATGTGGATACGCCGGAAGCATTGGCTCAACACCTGAGGGAAAATTAATTGTCTGAAATACGCGGCAATTTTGTCTGACCCTTCAATTCCACAGCCGGGTAGATTGTAAACGGGCAACCAGTTCCACCCAAGTTGCAACGTTATCACGGGAATGACGGTTGTCGGTCATTAAGGCTCTATATGTGGAAATACGAGTGATGTCTGCTTCTGGCCGATTGCAGACTTCTGACATTCAGCGGTTTGAATTTCCGCTATGGATCATTAGGAGGAGTTTTCAACTGCACAAAAACACTTCCGCTTCACTACCGACACCGGACATTCATCAGACCATACACCTGTACACCTCC
>JABJGO010000089.1 GCA_018662225.1 Rhodospirillales bacterium
AGGCTTTGATGTGGTGCTGATTGAGACCGTTGGCGTCGGCCAGGACGAGGTGGATATTGCCCGTTCAGCCCTCAGCGTCGCCGTGGTATCGGCACCCGGCCTCGGCGATGATATTCAGGCCATCAAGGCTGGCGTGCTTGAGATCGCCGACATGCACGTGGTCTCCAAATGTGATCGCAAGGACGCTGACCGGACCGTAGCCGACCTAAAGAGCATGGTGGGCATGGGTCTCAGCGGGCGCAACCGACTTGGCTGGCAGGTACCCGTAATCTCCACAAGCGCCGAGAAAGAGCAGGGCATTGATGAGTTGATCCGTACACTGGATGCCCATCTGGAGCATTTGAACACGTCTGGCGAACGCGAAATACGGGCACAGGAAATTTCTCACATGCGGGTTATTAAAGCCGCAGAAGATATCGCGCGTGAACGCGTGGCGGCGGCAAAGGGCAAAGCACTGGACGATGCCATGGCGCAAGTCAGCAACCGCGATCTGGACCCATACAGCGCAGCGCAAATTCTCATCAATCTGGATTCAGGAAACGCGGAGGCATGATGAACAAAGATGAAGTTCTATACGTGGTGCGTTCGTGGGTAGATCCGGAACATGGCCAGCCTTACATGGACTGGCTGGAAAACAAGCACATGGCCGAAGTGCTGGCCGAACCCGGCGTGGCATGGGCACGCAAGGCCCTGCTGGACCAAACCGACGAGAACGGCTGGTCGTCATGTTTGTTGCTATACGGGTTCGAAGATCGTGCGGCGCTAGATACCTACATGAAAAGCGATGCGCGCGATCGGTTTTGGGTACAGCTGGAAGAAATGAAAGACATTCACTATTCAGACAGATTTTGGGGCGATGTTGATTTCGCACTAGATGGCTGAGACCATGGATATCAAGCGGGGGGCCTGAAGCTGGGGATCAGAAGTATTCTGGAAATACTTTCTGCAAATTGGATTCGATGCGTTCACGCACAGACTGACTGCCATCAGGTACTTCGAAGCTCAAGCCCGTAACACGCTCGTAAAGAGCGATGTATCTGTTTGAAAAATCCAGAATAGTTTCAGGCGGAATATCGGGTACCGGTTCATTGTAGGGATCACACCGTGCTGTAATCCACAGGCGCAGGAACTCCTTGTCCAGACTGTCGGGCTCCTTGCCAGCTGCCATGCGATCTTCATAGCTACCCGCGATCCAAAAGCGGCTGGAATCAGGGGTGTGGATTTCGTCAGCCAATGTGATCGTGCCGTTCCCATCCACGCCGAACTCGTATTTGGTGTCGACCAAAATCAGGCCGTGCCGGGCGGCAACCTCTCGGCCGCGGGCGAAAAGGGCGAGGCTGATACGAGCCAGTTCGTCCCAGTGCTCAGCGGGTAACAAGCCACTTTCCACAATTTCGGCCGCCGCGATCGGGGCATCATGATCCCCCTGGGCGGCTTTGGTGGTGGGGGTGAGAATGGTGTCTCCAAGCTTTTGATTTTTAACCAAACCATCAGGAAAATCGTGACCATAAAGATGACGCTCGCCCCGTTTATACATGGGCCAGATGCTGGTCTCGGTCGATCCCGTCATGTAATCACGGACCACCATTTCAACCGGCAACATCTCTAATTTCCTGGCCACAACCACGTTGGGGTCGGGAAAATCAATCACATGGTTAGGGCAGATATCTTCAGTCACATCAAACCAGAAGCGGGCGGTTTGATTGAGGACCTGGCCTTTATGCGGAACGGCGGCCAGTACCAGATCAAAAGCCGACTGGCGATCTGTGGCCACCATCACCCGTCGCCCGTCAGGGAAATCATAGGAATCGCGGACCTTGCCTGTAGAGTGGTTTGGCAGGCCCTGGAAATGGGCGTCAATCAGGCAGTTGTCGATGAGTTTTTGTGCGTCGGCGGCCATGGCAATAGGGTTCCAAAACGAAGGTAAGCGAGCACTGATCATCGCGAATTTTTCATATGGTGCAAGACGGAAGGTACCCGGCTGTGGAATTAACTCACGGTCAAAATCTACGGCGTGACGTTCTCGCGTGGTTGTTGATCAACAGCCAGATCAATTTCTCCCAACAATCCATATGACCGCTGGTTTTCAAATTCTTGGCTCATCGCTATGAGAACGTCTCGGGCATCTTTCGCCATTGGTGCGGCGATTTCTGGAAGGTAATTTTCTAAACACGCCGATATACCATTTTCACAGGCAGCCATATGGCCTTCATTGTACGCTACCGTAAGCGCATTGACTTTCAGCCGCATCTCCCTGTCTTGATCCTGGCGCGAAAGGCTGTTTAAAACGAAAACCATCTGGTCCAAAACAATGTGTTGATCGCCGGATTGCCGTCTCAGTTCTGCAAGGAATATCAGCATGTTCAAATACTGGATGGTCGTCGGCAGTTGTTGAGGAGGTCGGCCAATGAATAAGGCATTCACAGTCTGCAAACGCATCATGGCTTCAAAACAACGTTTCCCGTTCAGGGAATCAGCAACCCGCTGAAACGCACGGTTCAGATCAATGGAATCCCTATAATCAATGAAGTCGGGAACAGGTGAGGAAGATGCATCGATTCGCTCCAATGCATGAATGATCCCATCGGGGTAACTGCCCGCGTTACCGGAAAATACCTTGTGCGCTTGCAACTTGGGCTCCACCACAATGTGAATACCATATGCCAATCCGCGAAAGTACGTCCTCGATACAAGCTCACAGCTATCACCTGGCCATTGCTTTAAGAGGGAAATCATGGAGGAAACATTTGACAAGCCGTTACCAATAAATTTGTCACAGGCAAGGGCGATGTAGGTATCCAACATCATTTCTCGGCCCAGTCGGGCGCCCTCATCCAATGGAAGATTGTGCACACCCACATGGCCCGTTGTTCGCTCACAATCGGTGGTCACAACGCGATCACCATATTGATCACGAAACTTGGCTAACCAGCCTTCATCATCTGTCAATAGAAAGATGGGGCCTTCTGGATGCTTCTTATCTAGTGCCTTGAGAATGGCATTGTTCTTGTCGTCCAGGTCACTCACTTCAAACTGTTTATCCAGACCGCGAATATGAACAGCCAATGGAGAGCGGCCCGCAAGATGTGTGTCAAAAAACGAGCGAACCTCATCACGTATTGCCACAACCGGACTCAGATATTTTTCAGCCAAATAACGTCCTATATCATCATGCAACTGGCCATGCATGGGATGCGATTCTGGTATCCAGGGCAACAGTTCGGCGATTGACATATTAAAGTCACTGACGACGAGTGTCTCCGCGCGGTTTAAATACAGGATTCCACCTAACCGCGCACCTTTGCCTTCCCAAATCTCCAGATCCTCTTCGCGAAGATTCTCTTTGGACCATTTGTCCGGGTAGATTGTCAGCGTCTCTATACCTGCCAGATCATCAATCGTCAGGTCGGACACAGGATCGAAATAAAGGTGAAAGGCATTGTTATCAGATCCGTCGTCAAATGCGCTGTTACGCCCCCAATGAACGATTGGAATACGGCCCGTAATTTCAGATATCAACAGGCAAGCCAGCGTGTGTGTCACATCGGACCAAAACCCGTGGCCCCAAGACTTGATCAAAAGATAGTTCGGCGTGGTAAAAGCCGTGGGGGCGGGTCGTTCTTGCGCTATTTGGAAATTTTCCTGTGCACTTTCCGAACCCGCATCAAACTCGAGCACCTTTTCGAAGGCGGTAGCAGCCTGTTCAGGCAACCCAAGTTTCAGGCAAATTTCCCCCAGTATATGGAACGCATCCGCATGATTGGGGTTTGAGTCAAATACCTCTCTCACACAAAGCTCAGCGGGGCACATCAGCCCCCGCGCGTACCAACCACGCGCAGACTCGATCAGCTCTTCTATTTCTTGAGGGCTCTTCATCGCAACAACCTAATGACATATCCTGGCTCTTGGCAAGAGCCAGAAGTTTGAGCGCATTGCATAATTTCTTTGATCATGGCCTTTTCCCGGATAGGCCAAATGGTTTTTACAAAACACCTTTTTGTGCTATCCCCACCATCAACTAGGGGGCGTTTTCTAATCTGTTAACCTTTTTACGGCACTTTAACGGATTCAGAAGATTTGACGCGCGGTGAATATGTGAGACAATTCACTACCTCGCTAAAACCAGGAGCCAAACAACGATGAGTATCAACTTCATGACCGGCCAGACGAGCGGCAACCAGCGCGCCTGGAAGCGCTTGGGCGCTTCATTGATTGTTTTAGGGTTTCTCAGCGGTTGTTCGTCAATTCCCGATGCCATGAACCCTGTTGAATGGTACCGCGGCACCGTTGACATGATTTCGGGCGATGAACAGAACGTTAGCGCCGACGCACAACCCACCAGTGATGATGCGGTACCGGGCGAAGATGAAGATTTCCCGACGCTGGCCAGTGTGCCTGAGCGTCCTGCGGTCGAGGAAGGCGGTGACGTTGCGGACGGCCTGATCGCCGATCCGAACAAACCGGCCTATGCATCAACCATTGCTCGACAGACAAACGACGACGGCACCGCTGTCACAGCATCTGATTCAGGCGACCTGCAACCTGCGCCACCGGCACAACCGGCTATTGCAGTCGAAGCCCAACCCGTTGAGCAGGCATCATCTGTATCGAGCACTGTGGTTGAGCAGAGCAGCGTAATCGAAACAGCAGCCGCAGGCACTATTACGTCCTCTGCGCCGCTGGTGGTGGAACCGGGGCGCCTGCCGTCTGGAGAAACATACGAACAATACCGAACCCGTCTTATGAGCGGCCTGACTCAAACCGGCACGTCCAGCGCAACGACTGTACTCATCACGCCTCAAGCATCCGGTGGCGAGCTTGAAGCAGCCAACACACTGATCATTTCATCGCTTGGTGTACAAAACGCCGGACAATACAGCGGTGGCGTAACCACGATGTCAGCGCCCGACGAAATGAGCGAGTCCGGGTTCCTGCAAATTAACAGCGCTGGCGGCCAGCCGTTGTTAACGTCCAATTCCGTCAAGGTTGCGACGATTCACTTCACCAATGGCTCATCTGGCCTGGATATTACCGACCGCCGGGTTTTGCAGAAAGTTGCTGTCCTGCTCCAGGAGCAAGGTGGTGTTCTCCGTATTATTGGCCACGCGAGCAGCCGCACCCGTGCCATGGACCCTGTACGTCATAAGATGGTGAACTACAGCGTTTCTGTTGCCCGGGCTGATCATATAGCCCGTGAACTTGTTCGCATGGGCGCTGCCAAGACTCAGATCATGATTGGGGCCGTTTCTGATACCCAGCCGCTTTATTACGAAGTGATGCCTTCGGGAGAGGCTGGAAATCGTCGGGCAGAGATTTATATCGATAGCTAAAGGCAAATAATCTGTATCAAATGAGCCCTTTGCCGTGGACAACGGCAGAGGGCTCGTTATTTTGTGGCACAAGAAAATCACGTATTACAGTTGAAACGGAAAGAACATGAGTAATTCCCTGAAAGTCGCGATCGCCGGTCTGGGCACTGTTGGTGCGGGGACTGTGGAGCTTCTGTCCCGTCAGGCAGAAATCATCAAGAACCGTGCTGGTTGCGAGATCGTGGTAACAGCCGTTTCCGCCCGGGACAGAAACAAAGATCGCGGTGTTTCAATTGACGGCCTGACCTGGTTCGATGATGCCGTGAAAATGGCACAAGAGGCAGATGCTGATGTGGTCGTGGAACTCATCGGTGGATCAGACGGTCCGGCCAAGGCGACCTGCGAAGCAGCCCTGTCCGCTGGCCGGCATGTGGTGACGGCGAACAAGGCATTGCTGGCGCATCATGGTGTCGAGCTGGCGCGAATGGCAGAACAGGCGGATAAGTCCCTGCAATACGAAGCTGCGGTGGCTGGTGGCATTCCCATCGTCAAGTCTTTGCGTGAGGGCCTGGCCGCTAATGGCGTAAATCGCGTGTTGGGCATTCTCAACGGCACCTCTAATTACATCCTGACCCGTATGCGCAATGAAGAACTCAGCTTTGATGAGGTTCTCGCCGATGCGCAGGAACTGGGGTACGCGGAAGCGGACCCGAGCTTCGATATTGATGGCGTAGATGCGGCGCACAAGCTGTCCATCCTGGCCGCACTGGCATTTGGCTCAGCCATTGATTTCGGTGGCGTGTATACCGAAGGCATCCGTCACATATCGTTGATGGACGTTCAGTTCGCTCAGGAACTGGGTTATCGCATTAAGCTGTTAGGCATCGCTGCCAAATCAGATAACGGCATTGAGCAACGCGTTCACCCGTGCCTGGTACCAGAAGGGGCTGCCATCGCCAATGTGGAATATGCCTTTAATGCAGTTGAAGTGGACTGTGACTTCGCTGATACAATTGTTCATGTGGGCCCCGGCGCTGGCGCTGGTCCAACCGCGTCGGCCGTGGTTGCTGACCTGATTGATATTGCGCGCGGCCACCGGGTTGCGCCATTGAATGTACCAGTGGATGCCCTCACACCCATGGCGACCACACCCATGGATCAGCACCGGGGTGGATACTACGTGCGCCTGATGGTCGTTGACCAATCCGGTGTGTTTGCCGAAATCGCCGCTGTACTCCGCGATCACGAGGTTTCAATGGAATCTGTGCTGCAGCGTGGCCGGGCCCCCGGTGAGCCAGTACCGCTTGTTATGACCCTCCACGAAACCCGGGAATCCAGCATGAATGCCGCCTTGTCGGAAATTTCGGCCCTTGATGCTGTGGATGGCGAGCCATGCATGATCAGGATTGAATTGCTGCCAGCCTGAATTCCTGCCATCCTTTGTCATAATAATAGAAACCCAATGAAATACGGAAGAGATCATGGGGCGTAATCTTGCACTTGAGGCCGTAAGGGTCACAGAGGCTGCTGCACTGGCGGCTTACTCACATATGGGACAGGGCGACGAGGAAGCCGCTGATCGTGCCGCCATGCAAGCCATGACGGATACCGTCTCCACGCTGCCCTTCAGCGGCCGTGTCTGTATCGGCGAGGGTAATGAGGGCGAGGTGGATAACCTTTATGTGGGCCAGAAAATTGGCACCGGCGAAGGCCCCGATGTCGACGTGGCCCTGATGCCGCTCGAAGGCACATCTATCATTGCACGCGGCGGGTTTAACGCGATTTCCGCTATGGCACTGTCAGAGGATCACGGTTTTCTGTCAGTGCCCGCCATTTACATGGACAAGATCGCCGTAGGCTCAGGGCTGTCCGCCGATGTGATCGATCTGGATGCGCCGCCTGAAGACAACCTCGGCCGTATCGCAAAGGCCAAGGACGTGGCTGTTTCCGATCTGGTGATCTGCATGCTGGACAGGCCCCGGCACAAGGACCTGATCGACAGTGTGCGGGCGACGGGGGCCCGGCTTCGCCTGATCCTTGATGGTGATGTAAGTGGTGCAATAGCACCCGTTCGCGGCAACAGCGGTATTGATGTGTATATGGGTACCGGTTTGGCACCACAGGGGGTTTTGGCCGCAGCCGCCCTGCGTTGCGCAGGCGGCCAGATGCAAGCCCGCCTCGTTGCACGCAACAAGGATGACCACCGTATAATCGCTGCTGCCGGTATTGAGGATGCGGACCATGTGTACACCATCGACGACATGACACCCGGCAATGTAACCTTTGCCGCCACTGGCATTACCACGGGTCCGTTGCTGGATGGCATTGAGCGCAGCCCATATGGTAGAGATGGTTACACCCATATTTCCCATTCCATGGTGTTGCGTTCCAGCACGAACACCTGGCGGTTTATTGAGACTCACCACCACAGCAACCCATGACGGACCCAGCACCTGAACCCTACCTTGGTGTAGATAAATCCGTCACTGGACGGCGTTGGGTGGGACGTGACACAAACGATGACCGCGCGGCCATGGCGCTTACGCAACGGCTTGGTGTACCGGAGGTCGTTGGCCGTATTCTGGCCATGCGCGACGTTGATCCGGATCAAGCAGAATCCTTTTTAAACCCGACCCTCAGATCAGCCTTGCCCGACCCCAGCGTCTTTCTAGACATGGATAGCGCGGCCGAGCGGATCGCCCATGCGGTGACAGCGGGGCAACGTATCGTCGTGTTTGGTGACTATGATGTGGATGGCGCCACATCCTCAGCCGTTTTGCTGCGGTACCTGAAGGCGGTGGGTGGACAGGCGTCCAGCTATATCCCAGACCGTCTGAAAGAAGGGTATGGCCCGAACGCCGGGGCCATGGTTTCCATCAAGAACGGCGGCGCCGATCTTGTTGTCACCGTCGATTGCGGCACCACATCGTTCGAGCCGCTTCAGGCCGCGCACGATACCGGGCTGGACGTGATTGTTGTAGATCATCATGAGGCTGAGGCTAATTTGCCTGTGGCCATCGCCGTGGTGAATCCCAAACGGTTGGATGAAGTAGATAACCCTTACAGCCATCTGGCCGCGGTGGGGATCACATTTCTGCTGGTCGTTGCGATCAACCGAACACTACGAGCCCAAAGATGGTTCGCGGGCGACGAGAACAACCGCAAGGAACCTGATCTGCTCAGCTTGCTGGATTTGGTGGCGCTCGGCACCGTGTGCGACGTGGTGCCATTGACCGGATTGAACCGGGCCTTTGTTCATCAGGGCCTGAAAGTCATGGCCGCACGCGGCAATACCGGTATCAACGCGCTGGCCGATGTGGCGGGCGTAGATGAAGCCCCCGGTGCGTACCACGCGGGATTCATTCTGGGCCCCCGCGTCAATGCCGGTGGCCGAGTTGGGGAATCCGGTCTGGGCACCCGGTTGCTAACCACCGATGACCGTGTGATGGCTGATGAGATTGCCAACCATCTGGACGCGCTCAACCAGGAACGTCAGGCCATCGAAAAGAGCATTCTGGAGCAAGCCATCGCCCAGGTGGAAGAACAACAAAGCCGCACGAATGCCGCCGTGGTTATCGCATCGGGTGAAGGCTGGCATCCCGGTGTCATCGGCATTGTGGCTAGCCGCCTGAAGGATCGTTACAACCGCCCGTCCTGTGTTATCGCGCTCAGTGAGGACGGCATTGCCACAGGCAGTGGCCGGTCCATATCGGGTATTGATTTGGGGCGCGCCATTATTGCTGCGCGTCAGGCTGGGCATCTGATCAAGGGTGGTGGTCATGCCATGGCCGCCGGGTTCACGCTGGAAACGGAAAAGCTGGGCGACTTGCGCGCCTTTTTGGAAGAACGCATTGGTGATCAGATTGCCGCACAAAATATCGAACCTGTGCTCAACGTGGACGGTGCCGTCCGCGCCGCCGGGGCCAACATGGAATTGCTTGAGGCGCTGGATCAAGTGGGCCCATATGGAGCAGGCAACCCTGAACCGCGCTTTGCCATCGCCGAAGCCCGTATTACTTATGCCGATGTGATCGGCGCCGGTGGTGATCATGTGAAATGCCGGATTGAGGACGCATCCGGTGGCCCGGCGCTGAACGCCATCGCCTTCCGGTGTATGGAAACCGGCTTGGGCGAAGCGCTGCTAAAAAACAGCCGGGCAGGGGGCGCACCATTGCATATCGCCGGCAAGCTTCGTATCAATACGTGGCAAGGTCGATCGACACCACAGATGATTATCGATGATGTGGCGACTGTATGGTGAGCCTATGAACAAACCTGATAACAAAGATAATTATCGACCGTTTCTTACCGGAGCAAGCGTATGGACCGGGGATCAGATGGCCTCTCAACCGTCGTGGCGGTTTTCATTTACGGGTGAAATTCTTGCTGACGTGGATGCCGCTTTAACTGAATTCATGGCGAATGACGGCCAATGGCAAGACGCCACCGTTGAAGCCTTCCCCCTGAACAGCTTCACGCCACTGGCACAAAAGATGGCGCATGAGCTGGAAAATGGTTCTGGCCTTGCTTTGTTGCAAGGATTCCCCGTGGACAAATATTCCGAAGACCAAAGGCGGGCCATATGGTTTGCCATCGGGCAACATATGGGAACCCCTGTTTATCAAGACTTCAAAGGTCAGATGATGCGCGATATCAGGGATGAGCAGCAAGATACCGACGAGATCAATGGTCATCATCTGGCAACCCGTGACGGCAGTGCTTTTCAATCATCCAAAGCCCGCACGCTGGCGAACGGAGCATTGCGTTTCCATACAGACCGCACGGATGTGGTGGCGCTTTTCTGCATTGGGCAGGCAAAGAAAGGCGGGATTAGTAAAATTGCGGCCTCACCGTCGCTATACAATCACATATTGGAACGTCGGCCTGATTTGCATGCCGTCCTTTGCGAGCCCTATTTTCGGGCCCGCCTGGGTGAGGAAAAGGGCGGCGAAAACGATTATTACGCTTTACCCGTTTTTGGTTTGAAAGACGGCTTTTTCACCAGCCACTATTCGCGGACGTATATAGAGGCCGCTGATGAAATGCCACAGCTACCATCTATTACACCGGTCCAATGGGAAGCTCTCGACTATCTAAATCAGGTGGCAGAAGAGATTTGTTTTGAAATGACGTTTGCCCCCGGTGACATGCAATTTATCAACAACCACATCATCTATCATGCCCGAACGGCCTTTGAAGATGAGGCCGCCGGCACAGCGAAATCACGATGTCTGCACCGTTTATGGTTATCAATGGCCAATAGCCGTCCGTTGCCCGACGACCACAAAATCCTTTGGCAACAGATTGAGGCCGGTGCCCTGCGCGGTGGAATTATGCAGCCCTGAGGATTCGATTATTGGTCTTCTAAATGCTCGCGCACCCATTCATGCAGACGCTTGAGGACGTATTCTTCGGGCATAAGGACGCCTTGTTTCATGGGGGCGGCATGCAGACCACGCTGGTTTAGCTCGCACGCAACCATGTCTTCTTCCATAACCTGAATGGCGAAATCCACAACATTCGATATGTCATAGTCGGGTGCGTCCAGGGTTTCTCTGGTGAATAGCCATTGTGATACCAACTCTGTTTGCTCTGGCCCTTTGGGCACCAATTGCACAATGCGAACATGATCGGAATAGCCGCCCATGAACACGCTGGGCAGTGACGTGGCATAGGTATAGCCACGGGTCAGATCCTCATCACTGAGGCCTTCAAAGGTATGACCTTGTGCACTGCCGTCCATAGACCAGGTTTCCGCTCCCTTTTTCAGTCCACCAACCAACAGGGGGTCGTCGCTGCCCACGTTATCCTTCCAGTCGGGATGATCTTTGGCCCCCATGATACGGCGCGAGAATATGGGCACCAGTTGACCGAGCGACGGATGTACTTCGGGGCAATGCAGACATTCATTGAAATTTTCCCAGAAAACCTTCCAGTTACAGTTCATGGTTTTGCGCCATGTATGACCAATAACCAAATCTTCCAACGGGTAGTTAGCCAGATTTTCCGGCGTCCGGTGAAAGGCTGTCTCGGGACTCCACTGGGCGTCGGCATCCAGATTGATCATGACACATCCACGCCATTCCCCGACGGATACCGGGAACAGGGGATAATCCGCTTTATCAAATCCTTTAGGTTCAGCAAGCGATGTGATGCGGGCTAACCGGCCATCGTCCACGGCATAAGACCACTGGTGGTAAGGACAGATCAAGAGCTTTGATGCCAGACGTCCTTCGCGCTCCGTGCACAGGACCGATCCCCGGTGGCGGCAGGCATTGTGAAAGGCCCGCAGAGTCCCATCACCATCACGCAACACAACGATGTTCTGATCGCCGATTTCCATGGTCCGGTAGCTAAGGGGGGCAGCCAACTCATCAGCGCGGCAGGCATAAACCCATGACCGCTGCCAAATGGCCTTCATCTCCTGAGCGTATTGGTCGGAATCGAAGTACCAGCTATTCGGCAGAGAGGCCACGGCCTCATCCAGCGCATTGTAATCTTTTTCCACTTTGGAATCAGGCATCTTGGTCCTCCATAGGGTGTCGCAGTTCTTTCTGTATTAACTCTGAACCAATTGTCGCACTGTCGCCACTAAATCCTTTTCTACGCATGACCAAATCCCTTTCAATTTGCCTTCGCAAAACCTTGCGTTACAAGCCATACTACTTTCAAGTAATCGACGTGTGACGACAACGGCTAGGGGGCACCATGAACGCTAACGCACAATACGATGATGAGTCGCGGGCAGGCCTGCAACGGATTTATGGGACAGGCTTTACATCACCCGGCGGCCTCACCGAAATGACACAGTTACTGGACGGGTTGGACCTGACTGGTAAAGACGTCATGGACCTGGGGTGTGGGCTTGGTGGCGATTCCCTGTTGTTGGCTGGCGAGTTTGGTGCCGCCAGTGTGATCAGCGTTGATGTGGATCCCGGCAACCTGAAGGTAACCAGCGACTACGTGGCCGACGCGGACCTAGGCCACATCATCACACCCACGCTGGTGGAACCCGGTCCTCTGCCATTTGCCAATGATCTGTTTGATGGTGTCCACAGCAAGGCCATGTTGTGCCATCTGGACGACCTGGCCCCGATGTTTCAGGAATTGCGCCGCGTCCTGAAACCGGATGGCACTTTCTTTGCCGCAGACTGGATGAAGGGTGAACGCGACGAATTATCGCAAAGTTACCACGATTTTCTAAGCAATCTGGCCAGCGCCGGATTGGAATTTTTCTTCCGAACACCTCAAGCCCACGCAGATGCCCTGGTAGAGGCTGGCTTTGAAAATGTGGAACTTCGAGACGCCACACCCGTTGTTGAAGCCTATGCCCGCAATATTGTGGAACAAGTTACCGGCAACGCCCGCGATGATCTGGCGCAATCTCTGGGAGAAGGCGGGTACGAGGCCATGGTGGCGAGAAACCAGAGCCGCTTGAATGCCTTAACCAATGGCGATCTAAAATTTCAATACATCAAAGCAATGTGTCCGGCATAAGCCCTGAAATTACGTTTTTCAGTCGCCATTGATTGACCAGTGATTGCACCTGTAGCAGGGTGCCGTTAGGTTCATACCATGAGCAACACCACATCCGATTATATCCATGGCGCGCCTCTGGCAGCGTATGCATCCAAGCCTGACGAGTCTCGTGGCCGACTGTTTGATCAAGGCAGCAGCGAAACTCGAACCTGTTTTCAGCGCGACCGGGACCGCATTGTCCACTGTGCCGCATTCCGAGCACTGGAATACAAAACACAGGTCTTTGTGAATCATGAAGGTGATTTCTTCCGCACCCGCCTGACCCATTCATTGGAAGTGTCCCAGATTGCCCGGTCCGTATGCCGGTATTTGGGGTTGAATGAAGATTTGGGTGAGGCGCTGGCGCTGGCCCATGATCTCGGCCATCCGCCATTTGGGCATGCAGGCGAAGATGCGCTTCAGGAAACCATGCAGCCCTTTGGCGGGTTCGATCACAATGCCCAATCGTTGCGCGTGGTCACTTTGCTAGAAGAACGTTACCCGAATTTCGATGGTCTCAACCTGACTTGGGAAACTCTGGAAGGGATCGTTAAGCATAATGGTCCGCTCATGCGTGAGGAAGGCAACACCGACGGCTTGCCGCGTGGTATTTTGGTCTATGCAGAAAAACAAGATTTGGAGCTACATTCCTACGCCGGACCCGAAGCGCAAGTAGCGGCCCAAAGCGATGACATTGCCTATAACAACCATGACATAGACGATGGTCTGCGCGCTGGTTTGTTCACGATTGATGATCTGATCGACGTGCCATTGGTGGGGCCGATCTTTCACGGCGTGCGTGCCGAACACACGGATGCGGACGTCTCACGCCAGATTCATGAAGCCGTCAGGCGCATGATTGGGGCCATGGTGACCGACCTGATCGAAGAGACCACACGGCGGCTGAATGATGCTAAACCCGAATCGGCAACGGCTGTTCGTCATTTTAGCCAGCCTATAGCCGGATTTTCCGAAAAAATGCGACAAAATGACGCCGCATTGAAAAAGTTTCTTTTCGAAAACATGTATCGCCATTACAAACTCAACCGCATGACAAGCAAAGCGCGACGGGTGGTCAAAGATCTGTTCAATTTGCTGGTCAATGAACCTGAGTGCCTGCCCACGGAATGGCGGAATAATGCGGCTGAGCCGGGGTCTCAGGGGACGGCGGAACTGGTTGCCGACTACATCGCCGGCATGACAGATCGCCATGCGTTGGACGAGCATCGACAACTATTTGACGAGCAGGCACGTACATCTTAAGGCAATCCTGAGGCCTGTTTGGGTAACCGCACCCTGAACAGGCATTTCCGACCCTCGTTGCGGCTGGTAAAAATACTCTATGAGTTGGAACAAACCTTACGGACGCGACGGCATCGTTGCGGCCCTTGATGCACTGGTAGCGGATGGCACGCTGCCCGGTGATTTGAGCTACGAGCGGATCACGGTGGAAACACCCCGTGAAGAAGGCCATGGTCACGTGGCAATCAATGCGGCGATGGTGTTGGCCAAACCGGCCGGACTTAAACCACGCGATCTGGCCGAGGCTATTGCCGAGAAACTTCGCAGCGATAATGCGGTGACAAAGGTCGAAATCGCTGGCCCCGGGTTCATTAACATCACCCTGAGCGACAACGTCTGGTTTAATGAATTGACGCAGATTTTGCAGGCTGGAACCGATTACGGCTCATCAGACATGGGCGCGGGCGAGCCCGTTAATGTGGAATTCGTTTCAGCGAACCCCACCGGCCCCATGCATGTGGGTCACGGACGCGGTGCGGCCTTCGGCGAGTCCCTGTCGACCCTATTAACCAAGGCCGGGTACAGCGTCACACGGGAATACTGGGTCAATGACGCGGGCGCGCAGATCGACAAGTTGTCGCAATCTCTTCACCTGCGGTACCGGGAGGCGCTGGGTGAAGACATTGGTGAGATGCCCGAAGGTCTCTATCCCGGTGATTACCTTGTGGGTCCAGCCAAAGAACTGGCCGACAAAGACGGTGATCAATGGTTGGCCAAGGATGAGAGCGAATGGCTGGGCGTGTTCCGGCGCTATGCCATTGACGCCATGATGGATTTGATCCGGGCGGATCTGGAACGTCTTGGTATTCGCTTCGATGTATTCACGTTCGAAAGCTCCATGGTCGATAGCGGCAAGGTTCAGGCAGCACTGGATTCCCTGACCGACAAGGGCCTCTTGTATACAGGCGTGCTGGAACCACCCAAGGGCAAGAAGCCTGATGATTGGGAGCCGCGCCCACAGACGTTGTTCCGATCCACCGATTTTGGCGACGATGTGGACCGGCCATTGATTAAATCTGATGGCTCATGGACCTATTTTTCCACCGATATTGCGTACCATTGGGACAAGTACCAACGCGGGTTCAAGACCCAGATCAATATTTGGGGGGCTGATCACGGTGGCTATGTGAAACGAATGCAAGCCGCGGTTAAGGCTATGACAACGGGTGAGAGTGGGGGCGAGGGCGATCTGGACGTGAAGTTGTGCCAGATGATCAACCTGATGGAGAATGGCGAGCAGTTCAAAATGTCCAAGCGCGCCGGTAACTTCATCACCATGGCCGACGTGGTGGATAAAGTGGGCAAGGACGTGTTCCGGTTTTTCATGATGACGCGCAAGAACGATGCTCAACTTGATTTCGACTTACAAAAAGTGACCGAGCAATCTCGCGACAATCCCGTATTCTACGTGCAGTACGCCAATGCCCGCATTTGTTCAGTTCTGCGTCATGCCGCTGAAACCTTTGGCGAAGATGCGTTGACACCTGAGGCCCTGTCGGGTGCTGACATGAGCCGACTGGAAGATGAGGCGGAAAAAGTCCTGATCATGCAGATGGCGAACTGGCCGCGTATTGTGGAGAGTGCGGCGCTGGCCCACGAGCCGCACCGGGTGGCGTTCTACCTGAATGATCTGGCCGCCGGGTTCCATGGCCTGTGGAATTTGGGCAAAGATAACACCCAACTGCGATTTATTGTTGAGGGTGATCAAGAACTAACCCGCGCCCGAATGGCCCTGATACGGGGCGTTAGCCTCGTTATTGCCTCAGGGCTGGATGTATTTGGTGTAACGCCAGTAGAGGAAATGCGCTGATGCCCCCGAACCAGGACGACCGCATTGGAGTCCCCAAAGAAGAGTTGGAGTTTGAGCCTGTAGAGGTTCAGGCACCTAAACGCCATTGGGGCCGGTGGCTGTCTGTGCTGATTATTCTGATCGTTGGAGCAGGCGCTGGGTGGTTCTATCTTGGCGATCGGCTCACCACGGGGGACCAAAAAGGTGTGCCGGTGGTGCGTGCGGATGTGGCCCCGGTCAAAATTAAGCCAGCTGATCCGGGCGGATTGGATGTACCTGATCGCGACAAGCTGGTCTACGACCGTTTGAATGGTGAGGGCGGCAGTTCAGAGGTGGAGAGCCTGTTACCGCCACCGGAAGAGCCTATGGAACTACCTGACAGCCAGCCTGTGGGTGAATCTGTCAGTAAATCTGAGGGTGCTACAGAAACAACAGAAGAAACGATGGCCCCAACCACGTTGGAACCACTCGTCGAAGCACCTGTCGCACTGGAACCCACCCCGGTTCCTGAAGTTCCAGCTGACTCCGCCACAATTGCCCCAGAGACAACAGAGACATCAGAGGCTCCACCACCACCGCCTGTCCCGGTAGAAGCGGTGGATGCCGCTGAACTGGCTGCTCCTCCCACACCAGAACCTATGCCAGAGCCAGAGCCCGCCGCAGCACCAGAGTCTGAAACCGTTGCCGTGGCATCGAATTCCAGTGGCTTCCGCATCCAGCTAGCGGCACTACGCACCCATAGCAGTGCGGAGGCCGAATGGAAGCGCTTGAAGAATACGCACCCTGGTATCCTCGGCCCCATGGCATTGTTTGTGGTCAAGGTTGATCTGGGTGGTGATCAGGGCATTTATTACCGGCTTCGGGCCGGTAACATGGCGACCAAAGAAACCGCCAAGGCTGTTTGTGACAAACTGGCTGCACGCAATGTAGCGTGTCTTGTCATTCGTCCCGGCAAATGAGCCATCCACGCGCCATCATATTTGGATGTGAGGGGACTGTTCTCGGTGAACAGGAAAGAGCCTTCTTTGCCGACGCCAACCCGTTGGGGTTCATTCTATTTGCCCGCAATGTTGATACCCCGGACCAGGTGCGTGCCCTGACCCGTGATTTGCGGGCGTCGGTCGGCCGCGATGATGCCCCGATCCTGATTGATCAGGAAGGTGGACGAGTCCAACGGATCAAGCCCCCACACTGGCGTGACGTGCCGCCGCCCGGCACATTTGCTGATTTGCACAGGATCAACCCGGAAGCCGGCATAGAAGCGGCAACCCTGAATGCCCGACTGATTGCCGCAGACTTGATTGATCTTGGCGTGGATGTGGATTGCCTACCCGTGCTTGATGTGCCGCAACCCGAAAGCCACCCGTTCCTGAAGGGCCGGGCGGCGGGGCAGGACGCTGAACAAGCGAGTATCTTAGGCCAAGCTGCCTGTGATGGGTTGATGGCGGGCGGCGTTATGCCTGTGATCAAGCATATCCCCGGTCATGGCCGGGCTACGGCAGACAGTCATCACGACCTGCCGCGCGTGGATGCGTCTCTTCAAGACCTGGAACAGGTGGATTTCGCGCCGTTCCGCGATCTGTCTCACATTCCATGGGCGATGACCGCCCATATCGTCTACACAGCACTGGATGCCGATGAGCCAGCATCCACGTCGGCACACATCATTGAAAATGTTATTCGGGGGCAGATTGGCTTCCAGGGGTTCCTGGTTTCCGACGACATCGGTATGAATGCGCTATCCGGCACCATTGTCGAGCGCGCCGAAGCATGCTTTGCGGCTGGATCGGACGCCATCCTGCACTGCAATGATTTAGAACACAGAGAAGCTGTTGCCGCGATTGCACCAGCCATGAGCGATCAATCCATGCGCCGGTTTGAGCAGGCGAGAGCGTCACTACCCGCGCCAGCAGCACTGGATAAACACGCTGCGCTGGATCGCCTGAACACGTTGATGAGCGAATCGGCCTGATGGAAGACATACTTTTCAAGATATCGGTGTGGGCCATACCCGTCATTATGGCTATAACGCTCCACGAAGCGGCGCACGGTTATGTGGCCTGGAAACTGGGGGACGATACGGCATTCCGGATGGGTCGGGTAACCTTCAACCCGATCAAACACATCGATCCTGTTGGCACCATTATTCTGCCTGCAATGCTGTTGTTTGCCAGTGGCGGCAAGGTCATGTTCGGGGCGGCCAAGCCGGTTCCCGTGGATGTGAGGCGCCTCAACCGCCCCCGTCGGGACATGGTGCTGGTCGCCATCGCCGGACCGGCGATGAATATAGCGATTGCAATAACTTGTGCTATAAGTGCTCATGCATTGGTTTATGCACCAAGCGACGTGGCGCAGTGGCTGGCCTACAACATTTTCAATGCAATCTGGATCAATGTTCTGCTGGCCGTATTTAACATGCTGCCGATCCCGCCACTGGATGGTGGGCGGGTCGCGGTGGGCCTGCTGCCGGCCTCTCTGGCCAGGCCGCTGGCGCGCCTTGAAAGGGTTGGATTCCTGATCATTCTTGGAATGATTTTTGGACTGCCGTTGATTGGCGAGCAACTGGGTATGGATTTAAACGTATTCTGGTGGCTGGTGGGTACGCCATCGGAGTACATTATGCAGATGATCCTTGATGTCACAGGTATTAGGTAAATGACGGAACCGGAAATCACACCTGAAGCACCAGAAGGCGTGAAAGCGACCATGGGTATGGAATTCATGGACGATGAAGACCCGCGTGACCCGCGTGATGCGTTTATGGTGGACGTGGATGGTTACGAAGGGCCACTGGATGTGCTGCTGGATCTGGCACGCCGCCAGAAAGTGGATATTACGCAGGTTTCCATCGTACAACTGGCCGATCAGTATCTGGCTTTTGTAACCGAAGCCCGCCAACGCAATCTGGAACTGGCCGCAGACTATCTGGTTATGGCGGCTTGGCTGGCCTATCTCAAATCCCGGTTGCTGCTGCCGGACATGGAAGACGAAGACCAACCGTCTGGCGCCGAGATGGCCGCCGTGCTGGCCTTTCAACTCAGACGTCTGGAAGCCATGCGGAATATTGGTGCCAAGATGCTGGAACGCGACCAATTGGGGCGCGACTTCTTTGCCCGAGGTGCGCCGGAACCCTTTACCGTGACCCGCGTTAGCGTGCTGGATGCAGACCTGCATGATCTCATGCGAGCTTATGGTGATATGAGACGCCGTGCGATACCCGACCACATGGCAATTGAGCCCGTTAAGCTTCATACGGTTGAGCAGGCCCTGGCGCGTATTCACCGCATGTTGGGCAACACCAAGGAATGGTCCAATTTGTGGGAATTCCTGCCCGAAAATATTAAAGATCCGCTGCAACGCCGGTCAGCCATAGCATCCACCTTTGCCGCCACCCTGGAACTGGCCCGCGAAGGCAAGGCCCGTATTCGCCAGAGCGGCGCATTCGGTCCCATTTTTATCAGTGGCGCAGATGAAGCCGAAAACACATCAAAAACAGACGATCAAACCCGTGATGAGGAATCATGAGCACACAAGAAACCAGCATTCCCGCCGCCGTGGTAAACGATAACGATGAGGTCGAGATCGAAGACGTCGATCTTTCAGACGAGGTTGTCGAAGAAAAAGCCGAGACGGATGACGACGACAATGACGATAGCGCCTCCATTAGCGCCCCCAGTGATGAAGATATTCAGGCTGCCAAACGGTTGGTAGAAGCGTTGTTGTTTGCCTCAGCTAATCCCATGACCGAGCGGGTGCTGGCCAATCGGGTACAAGAGGGCATCAATGTCAAATCTGTGCTTAAGGAGTTGCAGGAAGATTATGCGGCTCGAGGCGTCAATCTGAACCGTGTGGGCGCTTCATGGGCATTCCGTACGGCTGATGACCTAAGCGCCACATTGAACGTGGAAACAGAAATAACGCGCAAGATGAACCGGGCCGGCATCGAGACCATGTCCGTTATCGCTTATCACCAACCGGTCACCCGGGCCGAAATCGAAGAGATCAGAGGTGTTTCTCTAAGCAGGGGGACACTGGATCTGTTGTTTGATAAAGGCTGGATTAAGCCGCGTGGTCGACGCGAAACCCCGGGCTGTCCCATGACCTGGGGTACCACCGACGATTTTCTTGATCATTTCGGCCTGACCCGAATTTCCGATTTACCCGGCCTGGATGAGCTTAAGGCCGCAGGCCTGCTGGAAAGCGGCCCGGCGCTTAATGTTTATCGCTCTCACGCCGGTGAGGGCGGAGAGGGGGAGGTCACAAGTGAGGATGGAGCAGAAGGAAACCCGGACTCACTGTCGGACTCATTGGCACCATTCTCAAGTCAGGGTGAGGAAGATGCTCTGCCCGAGGTGAACGACAGTCCGGAAGAAGATGAGCCACTGGATCCGAACAGCGACTAAACCTCGATTGCCTTAACTAAGCTGTTGGCTGGTTCGATATATCTTGTAAATCATTGTTTGTATGACGGAAATTCCTTGTACCGCTTGATCTTCATCACCTGTTTATAAAGTTATCAGTTTGCGCCAAATGTGGTTTATACTGCCGCCCATGGTTCAGCCAGATACAGACAGTGACGGTGTTCGCGTTCCACCGCCCTTAATTTTCCTCGGATTTCTCGCCTTGGGCCTGTGGTACGATTCGCCCTGGTTTGATGGTAAGCTGGCGTCTATTGAAGCCACTATTGTGGGAGGCATTATTGCAACTGTGGGGCTTGCCCTGATCATCCACAGTGCGGCCGGTCACAAGAGTGCTGGCTCGAACGTGGCACCGTGGAAGCCAACCACCACAATCATTTCCTTAGGCGCGTATAAGTATTCACGTAACCCCATATACCTGGGCATGGTGCTGGCCCATGGTGGGGTGGCCCTTTGTGGTGGCAGCATGGCCGCTGGCATAACGCTGGCGTTAAGTATTTTGATCATGAAAACGTATGTCATTGCCCGCGAAGAGCGCTACCTTGAAGCAAAGTTTGGCGAACAATACAGAACGTACAAATCGCAAGTGCGTCGCTGGATTTAAATGGCAGACTTTGTGGATTGCAGTCCCACCGGGGAAATGCCATTATCCGCCTCCAATTCAGTATTTTAACTTAATTCAAGAGAGCATTTATGGGTACTTTTAGTATTTGGCACTGGCTTATCGTTCTGGTTGTTGTTCTGGTTCTTTTCGGGGGCAAGGGCAAAATTTCGAGCCTCATGGGCGACTTCGGCAAGGGATTGAAGTCCTTCAAAAAAGGTATGGCTGAAGATACTGCATCTGGCGGCACAAATGACAAAGCCATTGATGACGACGGTGGTGTAACCATCGATGCCACAGCAGACGACAAGGACAAGACTTCGAATAGCTAGGTAACTGGCCTCGACGTAACCCCTTTTTTCTAATCACCCCAGAAACGGTAGGCATTCATGCTGGATATCGGCTGGCAGGAACTATTTCTAATTGCGGTTTTCGCCATCATGGTGGTCGGGCCTAAAGACCTGCCGCGCTTGTTGAAGACCGTGATGATGTGGGTTCGCAAGGCCCGCGGTCTGGCCCGTGAGTTTCAGAGCGGCGTGGACGAAATGGTCCGCGAAGCCGATCTCGATGATCTCAAGAACGACATTGGCAGCATGACAAAGCCAGGTGACCTGACCAAGAAGGTTACCGATGCCATAGATCCCACCGGGGAACTGGGCGAAATCCAAAAAGACATGGATAAGACCGCGAAAGAAGCCATCAAGGAAAAGCCGGAAACCGCTGAGGCTGAACCCGCAGAGAGCGAGCCCGAGAATCCGTTCAAGAACAAGAGCGGCGACGCGTTGCGCGAGGCCATGGCGAAAGAAAAGGCGACAAAAGAAACCGCTGAGAGCGATGCTTCAAGTAGCGATACCGCCGAGGCTGAAAAGAAACCTGAGCAGACGGGCGAGACCCTGTGAACGATCAACCCAATACAGACACAGATACAAATTCAGATAGCGTGCAAGAATCTACCATGCCGTTGCTCGACCATATGATTGAGCTGCGCAAACGACTCATGCGTTCATTTATATCGATTATTTTGCTGTTCTTTGTGTGCTATTACTTCGCACCCCAACTGTATAATTTTCTGGTCCAGCCACTGGCCGACGTGCTCGAAGGCATGGGCGGTGAGCGCCGTATGATCTTTACGGCCCTGCACGAAGCCTTCTTCACCTATATCAAGGTGGCCTTCTTCTGCGCCATATTTCTCGCATTTCCCTTCATCGCCATACAGATATGGGCGTTTGTGGCGCCGGGCCTCTACAAGCATGAGAAAATGGCCTTTGCACCATTTTTGGTTGCCACACCGATCCTGTTCTTTATGGGCGGTGCGTTGGTTTACTATTTCATTTTCCCCATGGCCTGGACATTCTTCCTGAGCTTTGAGACCGGCGGTGGTGCCGGTACGTTGCCAATCCAGTTGGAAGCCAAAGTTGATCAATACCTGTCGCTGGTCATGCGTCTGATCTTTGCGTTCGGATTATGTTTCGAGTTACCCGTCATCATGACCTTGCTGGGTCGTATTGGCCTTGCCACGGCGTCCGGCATGCGGGCCAAACGCAAGTACGCGATTGTTGCCGCATTTGTGGCCGCCGCCATCCTGACGCCACCCGATGTTATTTCCCAGATCGGTCTCGCCATTCCGACCATCATTCTCTACGAAATTTCCATTCTTAGCGTGCAGATGGTGGAAAAGAAGCGTGACGAAGACGCCTCAGATGAGGATGATGAAGATGACGATTCGGATATTGATTCGGGCGCAGATGAAAATGACGAAAAGGACGCGGCAGACGATGAGGATAATTCGGTAACACCGACCTGATCCCGCCCGCGAAGGCACAATGTTCGACATCAAATGGATACGCGAGAATCCCGACGCCTTTGACGAGGGGTTGAACCGCCGTGCGCTGGCCCCCATGGCGGCTGAGCTGGTTGAAATGGATCGCGTACGGCGCGAACACCAGACAACCGCGCAGGAAATTCAGGCCGAGCGCAACAAACTATCCAAAGAAATCGGGCAAGCCAAATCACGCGGCGAAGACGCCAGCGGCATCATGGCCCAAGTATCAGAAAGCAAGGAAGCCGAGGCCCGTGCAGAGGATGCGGCCAAGGAGGCCGAAGCCAAACTAAACGACGTTCTGTCCGGCATCCCGAACCTGCCATTCGACGATGTACCCGTGGGCACGGACGAGAGTGACAACGTGGAAGTCCGCACTTGGGGCGATGCGCGCAATTTCGACTTCGAGCCCAAAGAGCATTTCGATATCGGTGAAGACCTGGGCCTCATGGATTTCGAACGCGCCACAAAAATTTCAGGTGCACGCTTTGTGTTGCTGACTGGTGCACTGGCCCGCATGGAGCGCGCATTGGCCGCTTTCATGCTGGATACCCATACCCAGGAAAACGGTTATACCGAAGTCAATCCTCCAGCCCTGGTCAACGACGACACCATGTACGGCACCGGCCAACTGCCCAAGTTTGCCGAAGACCTGTTCCGAACTGAGGATGGCCTGTGGCTGATTCCCACAGCCGAAGTCCCCATGACCAATATTGTGCGCGGCGAAATTTTGGATACAGAGAGTCTGCCGCGCCGTTACACCGCACAAACATGGTGCTTCCGGTCCGAAGCCGGCTCAGCCGGACGTGATACGCGCGGTATGATCCGCCAGCACCAGTTCACCAAAGTAGAATTGGTCAGCGTTACCACCGCCGATAAATCCATGGACGAGCTGGAGCGCATGACGGCGAGTGCTGAAGGCATTCTACAGCGGCTCGAATTGCCGTACCGGACCGTGGTTCTGTCCACCGGCGATATGGGCTTTGGGGCTCGTAAGACCTATGACATTGAAGTCTGGCTTCCCGGTCAGGATCAGTACCGGGAAATTTCCAGTTGTTCCAACTGCTGGGATTTCCAGGCCAGACGCATGAATACACGGCATCGCCCCAAGGGCGAGAAGGGGACAGAATTCGTTCATACCCTGAATGGTTCAGGCCTTGCGGTTGGCCGCACGTTGATTGCCATTCTGGAAAATTATCAGCAAGCCGATGGATCGGTTACGATTCCCGAGGCCCTGCGCCCCTACATGAATGGGTTGGAAGTCATTTCAGCCACATGAGCACCCATACCTTCATGGATATCTCCAAGGCACGCGTGCTGATCTCCAATGATGATGGCATCCATGCACCCGGTCTAAAGGCGCTGGAGAAGGTTGTGCGCTCCATTGCCCGTGAAGTCTGGGTTGTGGCCCCCGCCGATGAACAAAGTGCCGCCTCTCATGCCTTGACCGTGCGTCGACCATTACGCATCAATAAACTGGGGCCAAAGCGTTTTACGGTAGATGGCACACCGACCGACTGTGTTCTCATGGCTATCGGTGAGATCATGCGCGACAATCCCCCCGACATGGTTCTTTCCGGTATTAACCGGGGCGGTAATCTGGGTGATGACGTGACCTATTCCGGCACCATTGCCGCTGCCATGGAAGCCACAATTCTGGGTATCCCGGCAATCGCATTTTCCCAATATTTCGAAAGTGGCGGACCGCTTAAATGGGCCACAGGCACGCAGTGGGTCCCGAAGATCATGAAGAAACTAAAAGGCTTCAGCCTGCCGGATAATGCCTTGTTGAATATCAATTTTCCTAACGTGAGCGCAGACAAGGTCAAAGGCATCGATATCACCCGGCAGGGGGCCTGTAAATTCACCGACCTCATTCGCGAAAACAGCGACCCCCGGGGATACCCATACTACTGGATCAATTTTTCAGAGCACGATCCACGTAACCCAAAAGGCACAGATTTGGCTTCTGTGCTTGGCGGAAGCATATCCATCACACCGTTATCCGTTGATCTGACAGACCGCAAAACGGCAAAGTCACTGAAGACGATTTTTCCGTAAAGAGGGCCCTTTGAACACAGAAACGCCCATTTCCGATTCCGACACTGCCAAGGCCAGATTGATTCTGGAAGTACGCCAAGGCGGCGTAACGGATGATACGGTGCTCAGGGCGATGGAGAGTATTCCGCGGCCCTTGTTCGTACCGCAGGCGTTTCAGGAACGGTCATTTGAAAATGTGGCCCTGCCCATCGGTCGGCATCAAACAGTCAGCCAACCCGTGGTCGTTGGCCTGATGACTCAGGCGCTCGACCTTAACGACCGTATGAAGGTTCTGGAAATCGGCACCGGGTCCGGCTATCAGGCCGCCATTCTGTCCAAGCTATGCCGCCGACTATACACCATGGAGCGCCATCCGCCTTTGCTGGAAGAAGCCGAAGCCCGGTTCCGGGAATTACGTCTGACCAATGTGACCGCGGTGCTGGCCGATGGCTCAATGGGGTGGAAAGAACAAGCCCCGTTTGACCGCATCATGCTAACGGCCGCCGCCCTCGATATTCCGGCCCAGCTTGTGGATCAACTCGCCATTGGTGGTATCATGGTTTTGCCCGTGGGTTTGGATGACAGTGATCAGCGATTGGTCAAACTGACCAAAACCGAAGATGGCGCAGAGACCGAAGACTTGGGTGGCGTCAGGTTTGTTCCCCTGTTACCCGGAGTAGAGCCAGAGTGATCAAGTTTTGCCAGGCGACGATGACCAACGCAGCAATTATGCTGCTGGTTACGGCCTGCGGTGGTTTGGAATGGCCGCCACCGGGATATGATCTCAGCCAAAGCAACAGTGGGGCAGGCACCTTGTCATCAGGGTCCAGCGCCAGCTTCATCAATGCCAGCGCCGTTACCGTCGGCCCCGGCGATACGGTCTATGGCTTATCCAGACGGCACGGCGTTTCCGTGCGCGACGTTATCGTCGCTAATGAGCTGCAAGCACCATATTTGCTGATTATCGGCCAACGCATCGTGTTGCCCCGTGGCACCGTTCATATCGTCAGCAAAGACGAAACGCTGTATGGCATATCGAAAACCTATGGGGTGAACGTGTACGATCTGGCACGGTCCAATAACGTTGGCTCGCCTTATATTATTTATGTGGCACAGGAGCTTCGTATTCCGGGCACGGGAACCAAGGGCTCATTCGTTGCCAAAGCCACTATGACGACATCCCAACCGACCATTGCAACAACAGCGGCAACGACGACTCCGACAACAATGGCCGCGGTTGCACCGCCACCCAAGCCGGTCAAGGCTATTCCAGCGCCACCCTCGGCAACCGGTGCCGGGTTCCAGTGGCCGGTCAGGGGCAACGTGATTTCCGGTTACGGCGCCAAGGCAGAGGGCCTTCGGAATGACGGCATCAATATTGCCGCCCCGGCCGGTAGCCCGGTTCACGCCGTAGAAAATGGTGTGGTGGCCTATGCTGGAAATGAATTGCGCGGGTTCGGAAACCTACTCCTGATCAAGCATTCAAACGGCTATGTCTCGGCCTACGCGCACAATGCTGATTTGTTGGTGAGACGTGGCGACAAGGTCAGCAAAGGTCAATCCATCGCAACCGTGGGCAGCACCGGCAATGTCATCACCCCGCAACTTCATTTTGAATTGCGCAAAGGCAAGAAGGCGCTTGATCCGGCAAAACTTCTGCCGTCCGGTAACACTTAGCCTACTTCTTTACCACCACAACAATTCCGCTGGCCCACGCCATACGGGTCAAGTGACAGTCGACCCGTTCGTCCAGATTCGTCAATAACGCGGCCACGCGCGACGCGTGTCCATCCGGCCAATTGGGCTGTGGCAACATGTCATCAATGATGTAGAGACCGCCCGGCTTCAATAAGCTCCAGGCTTCACCAAAGGTTTCGTACTTGCCCGGCATAGCATCCGCAAAAATTAGATCGAACGGATCTTCGTTGGTTTCGCGTAACCACGCATTGCCATCGGCGACCACCAGCGACAGGCGCGAATCATCGCCCAAATGGGTGTTGGCAATAGCGCTCACTTCCGCATCCAGTTCAACCGAGATAAGGTGGGAATTCTTATCCATGCCATCCAACAACCAAGCCGCCGATAGACCGGTGCCGGTGCCCACTTCCAGAAATCGCCCACCCGGCTTACTGGCCGCAAGTGTGCGCAGCAGCGTCCCGGTTTTGTATTCCGATGCCATATCAAACCCGTGATGCCGTGTGGCATCTTCGATCCCGGACAAGGCAACCGGGATAAATTCAGGTGACTTGTCATCCATGATGAAATCCTGTCATGTGAATATTAGACATTTTAATTAAGGAGCATCGTTATGCCATTTTCCATATTGGGTAAAGCAACCCTGATCACCGGCGGCACAGCCGGAATCGGTTTCGCCACCGCCAAGCACTTTGCAGAACAAGGCGCCAAGGTGGTGATCAGCGGCCGACGTGACAACGGTGGCGAAATTGCGAAATCAATTGGCTGTCATTTCATTCAGACAGATATGACTAAGCCCGACGATATTGAGACTCTGTTTTCCAAAGCAGTCGAGCATCTGGGTAAACTGGATGTGGTCATTAACAATGCCGGGCAGGGCGGGGGTATTCGCGACATAGCCGATGCAGATATGGATCAGTATGACGAGGTGGTCACTGTCAATATGCGCGCAGCTTATCTGGTGATGAAGCTGGCGTCTGGCCACATGAACGATGGTGGTTCCATTATCAATACGGCATCGGTTTCCGGTATGGAAGGTGAGATCGGCATGTCAACGTATTGCGCTACGAAAGCGGCTTTGATCAGCCTCACACAAACGGCAGCATTGGAGCTGGCATCACGTGGTATCCGCGTCAACGCCATCAGCCCCGGCCCGGTTAAGTCCGAAATCTGGGGCGGTGAAGACCCTATCGAATCGTGCAAAATCACTATTCCACTGGGGCGTATCGGTGAAGCCGACGAAGTGGCCACAGCCTTTCACTTTCTGGCATCAAATGCCGCCAGTTTTATCACGGGCGCTAACCTGCCCGTAGATGGTGGATATATGTCTGGTTCGATGACGCGCAAGACCGAAGGTCTCATCGAGGCGACGTTGAATTAATCCAGATCGATCTACAGATTGACCTTATGGCCCATGCGGCCGGCCAGGTCCTGAATGAA
>JABJGO010000090.1 GCA_018662225.1 Rhodospirillales bacterium
ACAAGGAGCACAGCACCTATCAGAGCCTGCCAATACGCAACGCCGATGGGATGGCCGCCGCCTTCCATGGCCATCTTGGCCAGTGAAAACGAGAACCCCCAGACATTGCCCAAGAAAAGTAGCACAAGCCACGGCCAGAACCGGGCGAAGAAACCCTGCTTACCGGACGGCGAAGGTGTGGAAGTGTCAGAGCCGGTCATTGACATGTTAGGGCAAGCCTGTAAGCGGGGTCGGAAGTGGAAAAAACGCTTCGGCACAATCAGCACCGAAGCGTTTCTCTAAGTCTTCGCATCGTACGTTCAACCGGGGCTCGTCCTGTACCCGACAGGCATGCCGCCAGCGAAACTGTTACTCTGCGGCTGACAGATTTTCTGCGGCAACTTTACCGTTGCGACCTTCAACCAGTTCAAATTGAACTTTCTGACCTTCATCAAGAGAGCTCATGCCCGCTTTTTCCACAGCGGAAATGTGAACAAAAGCGTCACCAGAACCGTCTTCAGGTTCGATGAATCCGTAACCCTTCTGATTGTTAAACCATTTAACTGTACCTTTGAGCATATTCCCCTCCTAGAGATGGCTGCATAACAAAACCGATGCTGACACCGCGCCAGACACCTAAACAATCCATGTACCAAGGAAGGAACGAAAGCGCTTCAATCGAATGGCCAAGTCCGCCGACAATACTGGATAGTCCTAACCCCATTATTTCCCCGGGGCAGGTTGGGAACGAACGCCGTTCCTGTAGCGCTACCATAGAGTTAATCAAAAAAATAATCCACAATAGAGTGTTTTTCCACGCGCCCTAGTCAACAGCAGCGATAACGATAATTTCGACCAGATATTCGGGTGTTGCCAGCTTAGCTTCACCACAGGCGCGCGCAGGAGCATTGCCGGGCGATACCCAGGCATCCCAGACTTCATTCATGGCGGCGAAATCTTTCATATCATCCAGCCAGATGATCGCTTGCAGGATACGTGACTTGTCGCTGCCCACTTCGGCCAGCAGTCGGTCGATATGCCCAAGGATTGTTTCTGTCTGAGCAGGTACTGAATCGCCAGCATTACCAACCTGTCCGGCCAGATAAACCGTATCGTTATGGACAACGGCCTGGCTCATGCGCGGGTTTGTATCAATTCGTTTTATGGTCATTCCAAGTCTCCTGAGCGTGTTTATGTTTGTCTATTGGCTTACGACGTATCTAGCGGCCCCCGGTCGCATTGACCAGCAGCGAATTCACACCTGAATTGAGGATTATCTCAGCGCAAACTGGACAATGTGGCGATCAGCATATCGTTTTCATGCCGAATGGCCTCAGAATACCGACGCGCTTCTTCTTCGTCGTGCCTGGCGCACCGTTTTGCCGCGTCCACGGCCCGGTGCTGGCCTTCCAGCAATCCCCTGATCACCGCTTTTTCAACTAAATCCGCCACCTGCACCGCCTGCTCATCCGTCAAGGAGTGAACAAGGATACTATTGATGCTTTCCGTGGTTTCTTCCGCTATTGATTTCAGCTTGATCATCATCTTCCCAATTCAACTTATTATGGTCATTGATTGTAGTCATTGAATGTAGTCTGTGATCAGCATAACCCAATACATCGGAATGCGGTAGGGTTGTATCTGTTACAAATTCAATGTTTTATCCACCACCCAAACAACACCGCAATACGGAGACCGATCTTGATTGCAGCGCTTTTTCGCTGGTTAGAGAATGTCAGTGGTCCGTTCCCGCCGGAACAGCCTGACAAACCACCTCATACGTTTTTGGGGTTTATCATTCACTATGCCCGGCCGTTCTGGCCGCTATTGCTGACCAGCTCGACACTGGCCACCGTGGTTGCGCTGATCGAAGTTTATCTGTTTTCCTTCGTGGGTGAGTTAATCGACTTGCTGACCCATGCCGACCGCGAAACATTCTGGCAGGAAAACAGCAACTACCTATTGTGGATGGCCGCGTTGGTCCTGATCGCCATCCCGATACTGAAGTTCTACTACGAATCAGTCATCCATCAGGGTTTGATGGGAAATTTTGCCATGCGCATCCGGTGGGAAGCCCACCGCTACCTGCTACGCCAGAGCATGTCATTTTTTTACGATGATTTCGCCGGTCGTATCGCCACCAAGATGATGCAGACGTCACTGGCCGTTCGTGACACCACAATGCGGTTCACCGAAGTGTTTCTCTATGTGATTGTGTATTTCGCCGGTGCCGTTGTCATGTTCGCCATTGCGGACTTGCGCTTGTCAGTGCCCATGCTGTGCTGGCTGCTCGGCTACCTGATTACGCTGTGGTACTTCGTGCCGCGCCTGCAACGGGTATCCATGGAACAGGCCGACGCCCGGTCCGTGGTAACCGGACGTGTGGTGGACAGCTATTCCAATATCAGCACCGTCAAAATGTTCGCCCATGCCGAGCTTGAAGACGCCTATGCCCATGACGGTATGGAAATGTTTCTCGACACCGTCTATCGCTCCATGCGCCTGTCCACTGTCATGATTAGCATCCTGTACGGTCTGAACGGTGCATTGTTCTTTTCGGTATGCGGCCTCGGCATATGGTTGTGGCAGTATGATGCCATCACACTGGGGGCTATCGCTGTATCCATGGGCCTCGTGCTGCGACTGCAATCCATGTCCCAATGGGTACTGTGGGAAGTATCCCGGCTTTTTGAAGATATCGGTGTGGTTCAGGACGGAATCGAGACCATCGCCCGCGAACGCATGGTGGTGGACGCGCCTGATGCTGCCCCGCTAACCGTGACGGACGGTCGGATCCAATATGACGATATCTCGTTCAACTACGGCAAAGACCGCGAAGACGTTGAACAGGACGAGACCCATCAGGGTGTGATCGAGAACCTGTCCCTGACCATCGATCCCGCCCACAAGATTGGTCTGGTGGGCCGTTCCGGTGCCGGTAAATCTACCCTCGTCAGTTTGTTACTGCGGTTTTACGATCTGGAAGACGGCAGCATCAAGATCGACGGTCACGATATTGCCCATGTGACACAAGAAAGTTTACGCGCCCAGATCGGTATGGTGACGCAAGACTCGTCCCTGCTCCACCGATCCATTTTTGACAACATTCGATACGGTAACCCCGAGGCCACCCTGGATGATGTGATCGCGGCGGCCAGGAAAGCCCACGCTCACGACTTTATTGTGGACCTGGAAGACAACTGGGGCCGGACCGGCTACGACGCCCACGTGGGCGAGCGCGGCGTTAAACTGTCTGGTGGTCAACGCCAGCGCATCACCATCGCGCGGGTATTGTTGAAAGACGCGCCTATCCTGATTTTGGACGAAGCCACCAGTGCCCTGGACTCAGAAATTGAAGCCGCCATTCAGGAAAGCCTGTTCAGCCTCATGGAAGGCAAAACCGTCATCGCCATCGCCCACAGGCTTTCGACAATCGCGGCCATGGACCGACTGATCATTATGGACGACGGCAAGATTATCGAAGACGGCACGCACGATGAACTGATTGAGCAAGGCGGGCTTTACGCCGAGCTATGGGCAAGACAGTCAGGTGGATTTTTGGCGCAAAACGCGGAGGAGGATAAGGCGACGAAGTAATTTTCGAGAACAATGCGCAAAACATACAATTGCACTCCCCCTCAACTATCACTAGATTAGAATACTTTCGGGCACAACTGCCCTTGCTCTGTATGGATTATCAAGAGAGAAACGACAGTTATGCGCTTGTTATTTGTTGAAAACTCCAAAACCATAACATCTTTGGTCCGGGCGGAACTGGCTAAGATAATCGATATTGACGTGGACTGCGCCCATCGCATGGATGAAGCGGTGGGCTTGATCAAGGAAAATGGCCCTGCCAGTTATGTTCTGGCAGTTTCGGGCAATGAACTTGGAGACGCACCAAACGGCGAGGCAGTTCGCCTTATCACTGAATTTCAAATTCCCACCATCGTGTTCACGGCAACCTATGATGACGAGACTCGTGATCAAGCCATGAAAATCGCTGGTGTCGTCGACTACGTGACGAAAGAAAGCAAAGCGACCGTTCAGTATCTCTGCAATATGATTCACCGGTTAATTGAAAACCGAAATATCAAGGCAATGGTTGTTGATGATTCACGAACCGTTCGCCTGCATGTTGGCGAATTGCTACGAAAATACCAGTTTCAGGTTCTTGAAGCTAAAAACGGTCAAGAAGCGCTGGAAGTCCTGGCCAACAATCGAGATATCAAACTGATCGTTACTGATTACCATATGGAACCGATAGACGGCTTTGAACTGACCAAGCAGGTACGAGAAACATATGGGAAGAATGAGTTGGCGATCATTGGGCTTTCTAGCAGCAATGTTGGCACCCTATCGGCTCGTTTTATCAAAACAGGCGCTAACGATTTTCTCGCAAAGAATTTCTTGCCGGAAGAGTTCTTCTGCCGGGTTACTCAAAACATTGATCTGATAGAAAAAACCGCTGCACTGGCTGACGCCGCAACCAAGGATTTTTTGACGGGCCTCTACAACCGCCGCTTCTTTTATGAGCGCGGTGTGGGCAAGCTTGATCGGGCGCGAGGGACAAAGTCATCTGTGGCTCTGGCAATGCTGGATATCGACCATTTTAAAAGCGTGAATGACACCTTCGGGCATGACGTGGGCGACGAGGTGTTGCGCGTGATCTCAAAGATTCTCCAAGACACATCGCGGCCAGATGATCTGGTGGCCCGACTTGGTGGGGAAGAGTTTTGTGTCTTGCTCGATGATATCACCCAGTCGGAACTGGTAGAGTTGTTCGAGAATATGCGAGCGACGATTGAAGCCCATCATTTCGAATCGTTACAGGAACGCAAATTTGTAACCGCCAGTTTCGGGGTTGTCATCGCAAAGGATGAATCGCTGGATCAGTTAGTCGCAAATGCCGATGCATTGCTTTACGAGGCAAAAGAAAGCGGGCGAAACAAGGTCACCTTCGAGTCGTAGCTTAGCCCACCCGCGTAATAGACTTGATCTTACCCTTTGAATAACCGGAACGCTCTGCCACAACGCGGTCTTGTTCTTCGATGGCAACCCGGATCAGATCTTCGGGGTCTTCACCGTAGAGGTTTTCCAGCAGCTCGCTGGACACCTTGCGGTTGGAGCTCAGCGCGCCGTCTTCATAGACCACGTTGAACAGGACCGTCGTCGTTTTTGATTGTGCCTTTCTGCGGGCCATGGGGGTCTCCTGAACGTTGCTGATCTGAACTGCGTGCAGCCCCTGTTCGAGTATGACGAACAGGGGCTGAACACTGTGGACAGTCTTTTAACCGCATGGACCAAAAACCTCAAGTCTGAGATTCAGGCTTAGCTAGCACCCTTATGATTTTCCCTGACCCATCTCGGTGGCATTGACCAAGCAGGCCATGTTACCGGACGGGTGTTTATTCTCGTGCATGAGCTGATGCGCATGCCCGATTTCATCGAACGTATAGGTGCCCGACAAACAAGGATCGATCTTACCGGCAATGACCAGTTCATTGACGGCCTTGGCTTGTTCATCATTGGACAGGTGACTACCCTGTAAGCGTTTTTGCATCATCCAGTGATAACGCAAGTCCATGGTGATGTTGTAGCCGGTGGTACCGGCACAGATCACAACCATACCGCCCGTATCACAGATAAAACCGGATGTGGGCAATGTGGCCTCGCCGGGATGCTCGAACACGATCTTCGGGCTTTTGCGCTCACCCACCGCTTCCCAGATGGCTTTGCCGAACCCGCGAGCGCCCTGCATCCAGGTTCCCCACGCTTCGTCAGCCGTATCAGGCATCTTGCCCCAGTGATCGAAGTCGTTACGGTTGATAACGCCAACGGCACCTTTCTCCATACAGAAATCGCGTTTGCTGTCGTCTGAGATAACGGCCACGGCTTTACCACCCTGAGCGGCCACGATCTGCAACGCCATGCTGCCCAGACCACCAGCAGCACCCCAGACCAGAACCACGTCGTCTTTCTCAACCACATTAGGGGCCCAGCCCATAAGCATGCGGTACGCCGTCGAAGCACATAACAGATAACATGCGGCTTCTTCCCAGTTCAGGTGTTTTGGTTTGGGTTGAAGTTGATGTGACTGTACCCGGGCAAACTGGCAATAGCTGCCGTAATTGGTCTGATATCCCCAGATACGGGTTGATGGAGCCAGCATAGGGTCCTTGCCGGACAGCACCCACGGGTCTTCCGGTTCCCACCAACCGCTGTGAACGACTACTTCATCACCAATTTTGGCATCCGAAACATCAGAACCCACGGCCCACACAATGCCGGAACAATCACTGCCCCCGGCGTGGAAGTCTTCCGGTTCACCCTTTTTCTGGCGATCTTTAATCACGTCAACCGGAAACCCCAATGCCGCCCACACGTTGTTATAGTTGATGCCCGAGGCCATCACATATACCAGCACATCCTTGGGGCCGAGCTCGGGGGTGTCGATGACCTCGCGCTGCCACGCGTCCTTGGGTTCGCCAAAGCGGTCCTGGCGAACCACAAAAGCATGCATTTTCGTGGGAACGACGCCAAGTTCCGGGCGGTCACCGAGGGCGACGATTTCTGGTGTATTGGTGCTCATGATGGATCTGGTCCTTCTCTGTAAAATAATTCGTGCAAAGTGGGAGACGCACTTCCGTTGCAGCATCAAATACTCCCATTTCACCTGAATTTCACGCTATAAATATGGGGGCAATGATCAATATATTTTATGCATCGCGAACGACTGGCCCTCTTGTGCGGGCTTATTGATAAGCTTACGCTCCTGCCACGGATGTTCTTGATGGTGTGCCTATGAATTCAGTTAGCAAAAAATCCCTGTTCACCCCCGTTTTGATCGCAGGGTGCTTGATCCTCATGACCGGTTTTGCCATCCGGGCATCGTTTGGTGTATTCCAAATCCCCATTGCCGATCAATTCGGCTGGTTACGGTCTGAGTTTTCCATGGCCATTGCCATACAGAATCTGGCATGGGGTATTGGCCAGCCGATCTTTGGGGCGCTGGCCGAAAAATTTGGCGACCGCCGGACCATTATCCTGGGCGCACTCGTCTACGCGCTTGGATTGGTGATGAGCAGCTATGCCGTGACCCCCGAAGCCCACCAGATGTATGAAATTTTGGTCGGCTTTGGTGTAGCCGGTACCGGGTTCGGCGTCATTCTGGCCGTGGTAGGCCGTGCCGCCTCTGACGAAAATCGTTCTCTTACCCTGGGCATCGCCACCGCGGCGGGGTCCGCCGGGCAAATTATCGGCCCGCCGCTGGCTGATGGCTTGCTACAGGTTATGCCGTGGTCATCTGTCTTTTTAATATACGCCGTTGCCATCATTGCTGTGCTGATGGTCCTGCCCTTTATGCGGTCCGGCCCCGTGGCCACGCGGACGGAACTGGAAGAAAGCATGGGCGCAGTCTTGAAAAAAGCCTTGCGCGACCCCTCGTTCAGCATGATTTTTCTTGGCTTCTTTTCGTGCGGTTTTCAGCTGGCGTTTGTTACCGCCCACTTTCCCGCGTTTGTGAGTGAGATTTGCACAGCCATTCCACCTGACAGCATCCTGCGGACTTTGGGCATTTCAAGCACATCAACCCTGGGTGCATTTTCAATTGCCATGATCGGTGCCGCCAATATCGTCGGCACTATTACCGCCGGCGCGCTGGGCAAACATTGGTCCAAGAAATATCTGCTGGCCTATATCTATACCGGACGCACCATTGCCGCCGCCGTCTTTATCCTGTTACCCATGACCCCCACCACGGTGGTAGTGTTCTCGCTGGTCATGGGCAGCTTGTGGCTGGCGACAGTGCCGCTCACCGCCGGGTTGGTGGCGCATCTTTACGGCCTCAGATATATGGGAACACTGTACGGTATTGTGTTCCTGTCGCACCAACTGGGATCATTCCTGGGTGTGTGGCTTGGCGGCGTTATGTATGATCGTTACGGGTCTTACGATACCGTTTGGTGGGTCGGTGTGGGTGTTGGCGCGTTTTCTGCTATCATCCACCTGCCTATTCGAGAAACCCGGTCGGCACGTCCCGCGACCGCATAGTCAGGTACAGGAGCTATCATGGCAGAAAACACCTATGACAAAGGCCGTCTGAATTTGCCCTTTGTGGGCCATTGCACCTTTGGCAAAAAACCCGTTTGTCTGGACTGGGATAACATCGATGCCGACGTGGCCGTGATGGGCGCGCCGTTTGATATGGGCACTCAATACAGAGCCGGCGCACGGTTTGGCCCGCGTAGCGTCCGGGAGGCTTCGACCCTGTTTTCGTTTGGCCATGGCGGTGCCTACGATTTCGAAGACGACATCACGTACCTGCCCACCGAACAGGTCCGCATTGTGGATATGGGCGACGCCGACATGATCCATACCAACACAGAAAAAAGTCACGACAACATCGAATTTGGCGTGCGCAAAATTCTGAAAGCCGGTGCCTTGCCAGTGGTGATTGGCGGTGATCATTCGGTTCACATCCCCTGTATCCGTGCCTTTGATGATCAGGACCCGGTCCACATCATTCACATCGACGCCCATCTGGATTTCGTGGATGAGCGTCACGGCGTGCGCTATGGGCACGGTAACCCGCTCAGACGGGCATCAGAGATGGATCACGTAACAGGGTTTACCCAGATGGGTATCCGCAACGTATCATCATCAAACCGCAAGGATTACGATGCCGCCAGGGCCGCTGGTTCGACCATTTTATCGGTACGTCATTGTCGCGAATTGGGCCGCGATGGTGTATTGGCGAAAATTCCAGATGGTGTGCGCTATTACATGACCATCGATATTGACGGGTTTGATCCATCCATAGCACCCGGCACCGGCACGCCCAGCCATGGCGGATTCCTGTACTATGAAGTACTGGAAATCCTGCAAGGCCTGACCAAGAAAGGCGATGTGGTTGGCATTGATCTGGTTGAAGTGGCACCCGACTATGACCAAACCGGCAACACGGCATTTCTCGCAGCACAGCTTCTCATGAACGTGCTTGGCTATATTTTTCACGAAAAAGGCAAATCTGCATGACCATTAAATTTTCCAGCGACGACCTTTCTGCGACCAAGCACCTTCACAACAAAAATGTGAAGACAGGTATCGCTTATCCAGAAGCCCTGAACGATGTGGTTTCACCGGAAAACAGCGCCATCGCCCGTGATGAAATCCATCAATGGGATGCGTACGCGCCCACGCCACTGCATGAACTGTCCGCTTTGGCCGGTGAAATCGGCATTGGCAACATCTACTATAAAGATGAAGCGACGCGGTTTGGCCTCGGCAGTTTCAAGGCGCTCGGTGGGGCATACGAAGTGTTGTGGGCGCTAACCCGCGAAATCTCAAACCGGGTTGGCGAAACCGTCAGCATGGCAGACGTGCGAAGCGGCAAATACAAGGACGTGGCCGCTGGCATCACAGTGGTTTCAGCCACCGATGGCAATCATGGTCGGTCCGTGGCCTGGGGCGCCAGAAACTTTGGCTGTGGCTGTCGCATCTATGTCCATGCCGAGGTCAGCAAGGCCCGTTGTGATGCGGTTGAAGACAATGACGCCACCCTGGTTCGCGTCGATGGTGATTATGACGAATCTGTGCGGGCCTGTGCGCAGGAAGCCGCCGACAACGGTTGGTTCATTGTGTCCGATACCTCATACCCCGGTTACATGGACCTACCACGTGCAGCCATGGCCGGTTATACCGTCATGGTCGAAGAAATCATTAGCGATCTGAACGGCCAAATGCCAACGCATGTGTTTGTTCAAGCGGGTTGTGGTGGTCTTGCCACGGCTGTTTGCGGACACTTGTGGACGCACTACGGGGCAGACCGTCCGCGTTTTGCCATTGTCGAGCCGACCTTTGCGCCGTGTTTGTACAACGCGTGTGTCAATGGACCGGAAGACATCTTCATCATCCAGGAAGAAAGCGTCATGGCCGGACTTTCCTGTGGCGAGATTTCACAGCTGGCGTGGCAGGTTCTTGATCCTTGCATCGATGATTTTATCGCCATCCCTGACGGCACCATCGCGCCTGTCATGCGCGCGCTGGCGACTGGAACGGGTAGCGATCCAAAGGTCGTCGCCGGCGAGTCAGCGGTGGCTGGTCTTGCCGCCCTCATCGCCTGTATGCAGCGTGATGATTTGGCACCTGCGATGAATTTGGGGTCTGATAGTCGTGTGTTGCTGATCGGATCGGAAGGCGCCACGGACCCTGACATCTATGAAGCCATGGTCGGTTCTCCACCGGCTAACCTGTAGGCTGTAGGCACAAAAAAACAGGCCCCGAAAATGGGGCCTGTTTCTTCGTTCTAAGCAAACAATCTTACATGTTTGCAGGGATCCAGGCTTTCCATACATCTTCATGGCTAGCCATCCATTCTTCCACAACTTCGCCAACGTCACGACCTTCAACATCAATGGCATAAATCATGCCAGATTGCTGAAGATTGGACAGGTTTGAGTTGATGATCAACTGAGACGCAGCAGGATGCTCGGTCAACATACCGGGACGACCGTAGTTGAAGGTGATATCGCTTTCCCAACCTGTTGCCAGGTAGTTATCAGCATCAAAAGGCAGCTGTTCCAGCTTAACCATATCCTGCGCAGCATGGATCCAGTGAGGCTCCCATGCATAAAAGACAAAGGGCTCACCGCGTTTGTAGGCAGCTTGCATTTCGGCCCAGTGAGCGGTTTCTGAGCCAAGTTCTACAGGCATAAAGTTATCAGCGAGACCCTGTGCTTCCAGGCGCGCTGCATCTTCGCAGGCCCAGGCAGCCACAGGACAACCCATGAACCGGCCTTTGTCGCCGCTTTCAATGGTCTTGAACAAGTCTACGTAATTGTTCAGGTCCGTAATTTTTTTCAGGTCAGGCGCTAGTGCATCAGCACCTTCAACCAGGTATCGCGGTACGTAATAGCCGGTGCCGCCAACAATGCCGGCATCGCCAAGTTTCACGATGGAGCCATCGCCGCCCCATTCCACAATGTTTTTGCTTTTGTCAGGAGAATAGGAAGGCCAACTTTCACAGGCAAAATCCAGATCGCCTGCTTGCATGCCAGCGGATACGCCCGGGCCGGACGGCATAACGATGCGTTTGACCTTGTATCCCATTTCCTCTTCGAGGATAATTTCAAGAATTTTACAGGTCACCTGACCACCGGTCCAATCGGCTTCCGGCGCAATAAGTACGCCGCCCGCCGTGGCCGGGGCTGGGGCTGTAAACGCCATACCAACAGCGACGAATGCCGTGCTGAGTGTTGTTAGAATCTTACTCGTAAATTTCATTTTCTTCTCCCGTGTTTTTAAATATTTCAAAGCCTGCAATGTTCTCAAGCAGTTCGTGGGTAAAAAATAACGATGGGTATTCCGTTTGTCGACTCAATACTGTCCGTCTATAGGAGTCTATATCCCTAAAGACCAAGCGCCTCTCTTTGGTTCCGTGTCCAGGCCTGGGTCAACCGATCAAGCACAATGGCGAGCAGAACAATGCCACAGCCCGCAACCAGTCCGCGACCTGTATCCGCCAAATTCATGGCATGGAATACTTCCTTACCCAAGCCAAGTCCGGCCACCAGCGGCGTGATCACCTGCATGGCCAGAGCCATGACCACCGCCTGATTGACGCCCAACATAATTGAGGGCGACGCCATGGGCAGCTTTACCTTGATTAAGGATTGAAGCGAGGTCGAGCCAAAAGCATTGGAAACCTCATTGATCTCTGTTGGCAACTGTCGCAAGCCCAGAGTCGTCATACGAATCATGGGCGGCACCGCATAAATGACGGTAGCAATCACCGCTGTTACCGGATTACCCCCAAAGAACATGAGAACCGGGATCAGGTAGACGAATGCCGGCATGGTTTGCATGGTATCCAGAATTGGTCGCAACACCACGTCAACAGGCCGGTACGTGGCGGCAAGGATACCCAACGGCAAACCGATAATAATGCAAACGGCAACCGAAGCGACGGTGGACGCCAGCGTGTACATGGTCACGTACCACAACCCGGCGGCACCTGTGAACAAGAGCGCCAGCACCGTGACAATGGCAAAATTCATACCGGCAGAAACCCGGACGACCACAAAAAACACGAGCAATACATACCACCAGGGCAAACCGTTAAGGAATACATCCAGGGGGTTGAGAATATAGAGGTAAATAAAGGCCCGAATTCCCTTGGTGATGCCGATAAATGTGGGCTCTACCGTCAACCAGTTCACTAGATCATCCACAGGCCCTCGAAAGGTAATTTCCCAATCGCTTGGGAAGTTCCCAATTTTGGCAACCCAGGCGTCCCACGCTACGATGCCCAAAATTATCAGAATACTGCTGACCAGAAAGGCCCGGCGTCGCATCCAGGCAACAACAGCCACAGAGAAGCTCTTGTTCGACGCGCCGAAGCTCAGAAGAAAACCAACAATAAATGATACGTATAACACGATAGAATGACCAAGGCGGGCAAAACTCTGCCAGACAATGCCAATGCCCTGTTCCACCACGCGAGCCGGTTGCCAGTGCACCCATTGCTGGGGCAGCAACCTGAATACCATTTTTGACGGATCAACCATCAAGCCGCTCTCGGCTGGCTTGCTCATGGCCAGTGAAAGCCTATCGAAGATGATGGCCATAAAGACAATGCTCAAGCCACCTTCCAGTGACCAGCCGACTTTGAGCTTCCTGAGTGCTTTCCAGACCTCTTCACCGAGGCCGCCAGCGCCAATAAATGTGGCTAGGACAGCCAGCCCCAGCGCCATCATAATAGTTTGGTTAATACCAAGCATGATAGAGGGCATCGCCTGTGGAATCTGCACCTTCCACAGCAACTGCCGCGAGGTTGATCCAAACGACTGGGCCGCTTCAATGGTGGTCTCGGGCACCTGGCGGATACCAAGGTTGGTCAATCGTACAGATGGCGGCATGGCATAAATAATAATGGCCATGGTGGCAGACGGGCCACCGATGCCAAAAAAGAATATGGCCGGGATCAGATAAACGAATGCAGGCATGGTCTGCATGGTATCCAGGACCGGCTTAAGAAAGGATTCGAACCGGTCGCTCTGGGACGACATCACCCCAAGGGCAATACCACCCACAACCGAAAAAGTAACAGACACCGTCATCAGGGCCAGCGTAGACATGGCCGAGTCCCACATGTCCACCATGCCCCAGAACGTAACGCCCAAAAGTGTGAAGATTGCCAAACGCAGCCCACCATAGGCCAACGCAGGCAGCACGATGGCGAGGGTTATGGCCGGCCAGGGCGTGAACCAAAGCAACATTTCCAGTTCTTCAAGGAACCAGCCAACGGCCTGGGCAATGGACCGGGTGAACTCTTTCACATGGGCCTGCAGCCACTTTTCACCCTGATTAATCCAGTCGGCAAAACGAAACTGGTCCGAAATGCTTGCCGGAAAACTGTAATCCGCCGGTGTCAGGGACCACACGATCAGCGACACAACGAAGCCCAGCACAACAAGTGCCAGCAACGTATGGTCCGAACCTTCACGGGTGCATGCTTGACGAAAACCTAGTGGAATTGATAGCCCGAACATTGAAATCCCTCGTTATCAGGCCGAGAGTTTTGAAGATATTGCCCGACCAGTAAAGGACTAATCCAAAAAACTACTTGCGCTTAGGTGGCCCAGCCGAAAAACTAAGCGCTTGTAACACCGCCGGGAACATTGAGGGACGGACAGACAAATGACCGACGCAACAGACGCGGGCGAACTGAAAATTTCCTGTGAAAACATCTGGAAAATTTTTGGGCCACATCCTGAACGCACCCTGAAATCCATGGATCACACGAAAAGCCGTGCTGAGATTCAAGAGCAAACTGGTCACGTGGTTGCGGTTAAGGACGTCTCGTTCCAGGTCAAGAAAGGCGAATGCTTTGTGGTTATGGGGCTGTCCGGTTCCGGTAAATCCACATTAGTGCGTTGTCTTTCCCGACTGATTGAGCCCACGGGCGGCAAGGTCGTCATTGATGGTGATGACGTCACAGCCATGAATCAGAAAGACCTGCTTGAACTCAGGCGTCACAAAATGGCCATGGTGTTCCAGCATTTCGGCCTGTTCCCCCACCGCAAAGTCATCGACAACATTTCCTACGGTTTGGAAGTGCGCGGCATGAACAAACAGGAACGCACAGAAAAAGCCCTTGAGGTCTGCAGTCTGGTGGGCCTTGGTGGCTGGGACCAGTGTTATCCGCGCGAGCTTTCCGGCGGTATGCAGCAACGCGTCGGTCTGGCCCGCGCCATGGCGGTTGAACCGGAAATCCTGATCTTTGACGAACCATTCTCAGCCCTTGATCCCCTCATTCGGCGCGAAATGCAGGACGAACTTCTGGACCTCCAGAACACCCTGCACAAAACCATGGTCTTTATTACCCACGATTTTCTGGAAGCCATTAAAATGGGTGACCACATTGCCATCATGAAAGATGGTGAGATCAGCCAGATCGGCACGCCCGAAGAAATCGTCGCCAACCCGGTCAACGATTACGTCCGCGACTTCACCGAAGACGTGCCACGCTACAAGGTTCTGTCGGCCGGTAAAGTCATGCGCGAAGTATCGCAAGGCAATGTCGCGGCGGGTGTGGAACCCATTTTGGCATCGGCAAAAATCGACAGCCTGATTGAGCGCGTATCAGGCAGCGATATCGCCCTGCCCGTGGTCGACATGGCCGGTCAGATGGTCGGTGAAATCGACCGCGAAATCATCATGCGAGCGATGATTTCTAAAAGCTGATCGAGACGCATAAAGAGTCTCAAGACCCTAAGCAATGCCCTGCCGCACAGACGTTCACCGTGAACGCAGGTGACGAATTCGGGGGCTCAGGGAAAATGACTAAACCCACACAATTGGATGACAGAATGACTGAAGAAACTGAACTGGGCCACATCGGTGCACAGCCCCCCAAATTTTCAAATGATGAGGTTCTGCGCATACTGACGGAACACGTTGGTGTCACCGGATCGTTGGAAATCCTGTGGGGAGAAACCGACCAAAACGTCAAGATCATCACCGAAGACGGCACAGGGTTCATTCTAAAAATTTCCAATGAACGAGAAAATGCCTCGAGCCTTGATTGTCAGATCAGCGCGATGCAGCACCTGGCCCGTCATACGCCGTCCGTGATGGTTCCCCATGTTCGCCCCCTGCTTTCAGGCAAGCTGTATGATATCGTCACCAGCAGCAACGGTGCCAAACACCTGATTCACGTTATGACGCTACTGGACGGCGTCGCACTGGAAACCATCGATCCTGATGAGGGCATTCTGTTCGCAACAGGTGTGCAAGCGGGCGAAGCGGCGGTGGGGCTGCACGGCTTTTACCACCCAGCCGCCCGCCAGAATTTCTATTGGGACATCAGGCAGCTCGGTTTTTTTGAGAAATACATCAGCGGTTTGAAAGATGCTGGCCTGCGCAAGATCGCCGCTGATTTTCTACCATCATTTTGCTCGGATGTCCTGCCACAACTAAGTGCGTTACGATCCCAGTTCATTCATCAGGACACCAATAGCGGCAATGTCATGGTCGATCCGGCTCGGCCAAATGTGGTATCTGGCCTGCTCGATTTCGGCGACATGATCCACGGCCCCATCGTACTGGATATTGCTGTCGCCGCAGCCGAACTGGCCGGAGGTGGCAGCAGTGTCCTCGATAACATCGTCGCCGTGGTCCGGGGCTACGACAAGGCCTGTCCGTTGGAAGAAACAGAAATTGACCTGTTGTACGATATGATTATCGCCCGTCAGGTTTTGGGCATCCTCGTCGGTGTAACACGCGTACAGAACGGCGTTGGATCGTCTATCCATAAGGATTATTCAGACCTTTATGGCCCGGCGCTTGGCCCCTTAACCAGCATGGGCCGCGACAAGGTCCGACGGGCGATCCGCGAGGCCTGCCGGTTCCCGGAATATTGCCCGCCTGTTCAGATGCCATCCGGCACCAATCAGGCTATTACCGGTGATCTGGCCGCACGCCGCCGCGACGTGTTGGGCAAGGCCCTGCCGCTTACCTATGACACCCCCATCCATACGGTGCGGGGCGAAGGCGTGTGGCTGTATGACGTGGATGGCAGACGCTACCTGGATTGCTACAACAACGTGCCGCACGTAGGCCATTGCCATCCGCACGTGGTCAAGACACTCGCTCGGCAGGCCGGCGCCCTGAATACGAATTCCCGCTATCTGTTCGAAAGTATCGTGCAGTACGCCGAACGCCTTGGCGATACCCTGCCGGGTGATCTGGGCGCGTGTATGTTCGTGAATTCGGGCAGCGAAGCCAATGACATTGCGCTCCGCATGGCCAAGGAATGTACCGGACAAGATGGCGCATTGATTGTGGACGGTGCCTATCATGGCATCACCAATGAGATCTATGCGCTCTCGCCATCGGCTGAATGGGGCATGCATGATGGTGGATCGAACGCTCACGTGTCTGAGTTGCGCGCCGATATCGAAACCATCGAAAACCCCGATACGGTACGGGGGCGGTTTGGTGCTGACGACCCACAAGCCGGTGAACATTACGCAGCAGATGCTGACCGCGCCATTGATAAACTAAAGCAAGCAGGCCATCCGGTCGGGGCGGCTATTTTCGATTCCGCGTTCAGCACACATGGCATTCTGGATGTACCCACAGGCTACACCGAAGGTGTGACAAAACGGGTCCACGCCGCCGGTGGCATGGTCATTGCTGACGAAGTTCAGTCAGGGTTTGGCCGCTTGGGGGAACACATGTGGGGTTTCCAGACGCAAGGCTTCACCCCCGATTTCGTGACCATGGGCAAACCCATCGGTAATGGTCTGGCGCTGGGTGTGGTGGTCACAACCCCGGCAATTCTCGAACGTTTCACCCGCACCCAGGAATTTTTCAGCACCTTTGGCGGCAATCCGGTGGCGTGTGCCGCCGCCATGGCCGTCATGGACGTGATGGAAAATGAGAACCTGATGGAAAACGCCCACGACACGGGGGCTTACCTGCGTGATGGATTGCGAAGCGTCGCCGAAAATAAACACCAAATTGGTGAGGTTCGCGGTAAGGGACTGTTTATTGGTGTGGATGTGGTGACCGATCGGGATTCCATGACGCCCGATGCCGCCGAAGCCTCACGCATCAAGAACCACTTGCGGGACAATGGCTGCCTCGTGGGCTCAGATGGATTTGGTGGCAATATCCTGAAAATCCGCCCACCCATGGTGTTTCAACGCGAACATGCCGATATCATGATTAAGGCGTTTGGCGAAGCCCTATAAATCCATCTCCACCCAATAGGGGAAGTGATCTGAGCCTTGGGCGTCGGTGTCGGAATGTGCTTTCTGGACACGGTCGGCAAGTTGTGCGCTGACAAAGCAATAGTCCAACCGTTGTTTGTCCTGCTGGCCCCGGTCCGGCTCGTCGGTCCAATAGGTATAGGGGGCGCAGGTTTCACCATCCTCGACCACATGCAGACTATCCACGAATTCATCGATATAGCTTACGCGCCCATAGTCGGGTTCCGGATGGCCGGTTAGTAGCTTGTGCACATCGCTACCGGGCACGGTGTTGAAATCGCCCATGAGAATCGCGTGCGGTGTGGAAGGTGTCGAATCCTCCTGCGTCCAGTCGGTACTGCCAATGGAGCCAGCTCCCGTCCAGGCCCCACCCGCGCTGTGCCAGTTCCGGTGATGGGCCAGTAACTGATTAACCTGTATCACGCGCTCGCGCTCACTTAACGATCCCAGGTGCAGGGAATACAGGCGAACCGCACCGGCCTTCGTGTCGATAACACCTTCGAGGGCACCCAATTCCATGTTAAAGCTGTTCACCGATGCAACCTTGTTCAGGGGAATAAGTTTTGAAAACAGGATCGGTGTTTTCGATAACAACATGGTGCCGAACTGACGGCGCAGATTGCTGACCACACCATCCGAAGAACGGGTACTGGCATCGGCATCAAACGCCGGGCCATAGACCCAGTAGTAGGACGGCAGAAAATCGGCAATCACCTGCGGCTGATCAACCATGCCTGACCGTTCCCAATAACGTTCAACCTCTTGCAGGGCAATGACGTCTGCGCCGCCCACGGATCGGGCAATACGTTCCAGGTCATACTTGCCATCACGGCCAAGGCCGTAACGGATGTTGTAGCTAACCAACTTCATGGTTTTGCGTCGGCCTCGAATTCAGCGTCCAGACCGGCTTCCAGATCTTTGAAGTCCTGCGGTACGGGCAAACCTTCAGCGCGCATGGTGGCGATCATTTGTTTAAGGCGCATGAGGATTTCATGTGCTTCGCCCTGATCGCCCTGCATTTCCGTCATCAACAATGACAGCTCCGCGTTGTAATCCACTTCGGTCATGGTATTCGTCTCCTGATTGTGTTTTGGTCCTACATATAATTATACGCCATTCTTTCGTATTGACGGGTATAATCGCTGAAAATATGCTGTTTAGTCCTGTTTCTTGACTTGAATCAATTTAAGCTATGAGTGTCTGATCTATGGTCGCTTCACAAACTGGACGCGATTTATACCTGAATACGATACGACATCCTTGCCAAGGGAAAAACCAGAGGTTTTATCAATGAATATACTCACCATGCTGTTGCTTGGGCTCGGGGCCTTATTGGGCCTGTTCCTGAGTTCTCGCGCCGTGGATCCGGTAATTGCCGCCCACGGATGGTTGCTGGTCGCATTCTGCGCCGGTTTTATCATTTGGATGCTTCGCCGGAACGGCGATACAGGCGGTCCCGCTAATCCAAACAGCAAAATAAACTACAACGATGCCATCGTGCGGGCCGGGGTAATTTTTTCGGTATTCTGGGGTGTTGTTGGTTTTCTGGTCGGGTTGGTTATCGCGTTACAACTGGCATTCCCCGTTCTGAACCTTGATTTACCATGGACCAGCTTTGGCCGGTTACGGCCATTGCACACCTCGGCAGTGATTTTTGCCTTTGGCGGTAACGTTCTCATCTCAACGTCCCTGTACGTGGTACAGCGCACCTGTCAGACCCGTGTCGCTGGCGGATGGGCACCATGGTTTGTGGTACTTGGTTATAACCTGTTCATCGTCATTGCGGCATCGGGCTATGTCTTTGGTGTAACCCAGTCCAAAGAATATGCAGAGCCTGAATGGTATGCTGATATATGGCTGACACTGGTATGGGTTGCTTACCTGTTGGTGTTCCTTGGCACGCTGTGGCGCCGAAAAGAGCCACACATTTACGTGGCCAACTGGTTTTATCTGGCGTTCATTGTCACCGTTGCCATGTTGCATATCATCAATAACCTGGCCCTGCCGGTCAGCTTCTTTGGTGCCAAAAGCTATATCATCTGGTCTGGTGTTCAAGATGCGTTGATCCAGTGGTGGTATGGCCACAATGCGGTGGGTTTCTTCCTGACCGCCGGGTTCTTGGGTATCATGTACTACTTCGTGCCCAAACAGGCCGACCGTCCGGTTTACTCGTACCGTTTGTCCATCGTTCACTTCTGGAGTCTGATTTTTCTTTATATCTGGGCCGGACCACATCACTTGCTCTATACAGCCCTGCCAGATTGGGCACAGACACTGGGGGTTACGTTCTCCATCATGCTGTGGATGCCGTCTTGGGGTGGCATGATCAATGGGTTGATGACCCTGTCGGGTGCCTGGGACAAATTGCGCACAGACCCGATTTTGCGTTTATTGACCATCTCGCTGGCCTTCTACGGCATGAGCACTTTCGAAGGTCCGCTTATGGCCATCAAGACCGTGAATTCCTTGTCACACTATACCGACTGGACAATTGGTCACGTACATTCAGGCGCGCTTGGCTGGGTCGGCATGGTCAGTTTTGGTGCCATCTACTATCTGGCGCCCAAAATGTTCAATCGCGAACAGCTGTATTCGCTGCGGTTGGTATCCGTTCACTTCTGGCTGGCGACCATTGGTATCGTTCTATATGCCGCCTCCATGTGGGTATCGGGTATCATGCAAGGCCTGATGTGGCGTGCCTATGACGCGCTCGGGTTCCTGGAATATTCGTTCGCCGAAACCGTGGACGCCATGTTCCCATTCTACGTTATTCGAGCGTTGGGTGGTGGCTTGTTCGTCGTTGGCTCATGGGTCATGGCGTACAACGTCTACCGCACAGCACGCGGTGATGTCCGCGACGAGAAACCGTACCTGGCTCAATCAGAATATGCAAAAGCGTAGGGAGACAAGATGATGTTCAGTCACAAAAAAGTTGAAAAGAACTCCATCACTATGCTGATCGGTATTCTGCTGGTTGTGTCCATCGGGGGATTGGTGGAAATCGCGCCCCTGTTTTATCTGGAAAGCACCATCGAAAAGGTAAAGGGCATGCGTCCCTATACCCCGCTAGAACTGGCCGGGCGTAATGTTTACGTCCGTGAGGGTTGCTACAACTGTCACAGTCAAATGATCCGGCCGTTCCGCGATGAGCTTGAACGTTATGGCCATTACAGTCTGGCAGCGGAAAGCATGTACGATCACCCGTTCCAGTGGGGGTCTAAACGGACAGGTCCTGATCTGGCCCGTGTGGGTAACAAGTATTCAGACGACTGGCACCGCGAGCACTTGGTTGATCCGCGCGCGCTGGTGCCTGAATCCGTCATGCCACCCTATTCATTCCTGATGAACGAGTTGGTCAAGACGTCGGACGCCAGTGAGCATTTGAAGGTAAACTTCATGGTCGGTGTGCCCTATACGGACGACATGATCGAAAATGCCCGCGTGGATATGGAATCACAAAGCGATCCCGATTCAGACGGCGCCGATGCGGTCATGGATCGCTACCCCGGTGCCCAGTCGCGGAACTTTGATGGTCAGCCCGGTATGCCCACCGAAATGGATGCCCTGATCGCCTATCTACAGGTTTTGGGTACCATGGTCGATTTCAGCGTCTACAAAGCTGACGAAAATTTGAGGTAGGGAGCAGCACATGACATACGAAAGCTTATCCGTATTCGCACAAACATGGGGACTGGTTTACCTCGTCGTTCTGTTTGCGGGTGTTCTGGTTTACGCCTTGCGTCCCAGTGCCAAGAAAAAATTTGAAGAAGCGGGCCGCATTCCGTTGATAGAGGATTGATCCATGTCTGAACCCATGAATGAACAACGTGAAATTGATGAAGTCAGTGGCGTCGAAACAGTGGGCCACGAGTGGGATGGCATTAAGGAATTAAATACCCCGATCCCAAACTGGTGGCGCTGGATTTTCTATGCCTCGATCGTCTGGTCGCTCGGCTACTGGGTTGCCTATCCGGCGATTCCCCTGATCGATAGCTACACCACCGGCATGCTTGGGTATAGCTCACGCGCAGAGGTTGCCGCAGAAATGGTGGAAGCAAAAGAAAACCAAGCTGCCCAAGTGGAAAGCCTGCGCAATGCATCGCTGGAAGAAATCAGAACAGATTCGGATCTGCTGGAATTTGCACTAGCTGGTGGACGGTCAGCTTTCATGGTCAATTGCTCACAGTGCCACGGTTCTGGCGCACAGGGCTTTGCTGGCTATCCGAACCTCAACGATGACGAATGGTTGTGGGGCGGCACGCTGGATCAAATTCAGTATACGATCACCCATGGCGCGCGTAACGATGTGGATGACGATGCCCACTATTCGGACATGCCCGCATTCCTCGACGATGAGATTCTCGATACCAAGGAAATCGCCGACGTAACCCAGTATGTTCTGAAGTTGTCCGGGCAAGATCACCAATCTGACGAGGCCCTGTCTGGTGCCGCAACGTTTGCCGATGAATGCGCCGCCTGTCACAGCGACGATGGATCAGGTGACATAGACGCCGGAGCACCGTCTCTGAACAATGCTATCTGGTTATATGGTGGTTCTCCGGAAAGCATCACTAAAACCATCTCGCACAGCCGTTCCGGTGTTATGCCCGCCTGGGGTCCTATTCTGGATGATGTGACCGTCAAACAGCTCGCTGTTTACGTCCATTCGCTCGGGGGCGGGCAGTAGAGCCCAGTGAAATCGCATGAGCCACATCGAACAATACGATGTAAAGCCGGTTAATAAGAAAGAGGAACGCAACCTCTACAAAAAACGTGTAAAGATTCACCCCAAACGGGTCAACGGAACTTTTCGTTCCCTGAAGTGGGGACTTATGATTTTCACGTTGGGTATCTATTACGTAACGCCTTGGCTCAGATGGGATCGTGGGCCGGGTGCGCCCGATCAGGCTGTCCTGATCGATTTCCCGGCGCGCCGTTTCTACTTCTTCTTTATCGAGATATGGCCTCAGGAAATATACTATCTGGCCGGGCTGTTGATCATAGCCGGGATCGGGCTGTTCCTGGTCACCAGCCTGGTGGGCCGTGCCTGGTGCGGATACGCCTGTCCTCAAACCGTGTGGACGGATTTGTTTCTGGTTGTGGAACGCTTCGTCGAGGGTGACCGGGCCGCGCGTATCAGGTTGGATAAGGCTCCAATTTCAATTTCAAAAGCCACCAAAAAGATCATCAAGTTTGGCCTATGGACCGTGATCTCCATTGGTACGGGCGGTGCCTGGGTGTTCTATTACGCCGACGCACCCACGCTCGCCATGCAGCTCATCAATTTTGACGCGCCTACTATAGCCTATGCCACCATCGGCGTACTGTCGTTTACCACCCTCACACTGGGTGGGCTCATGCGCGAACAAGTGTGCACCTATATGTGTCCCTGGCCCCGTATTCAGGCCGTGATGATGGATGAGGAATCCATGACGGTCACCTACCGATCGACCCGTGGTGAGCCACGCAGCGCTTTCCGCAAAGGCGATAGTTGGGACCAGCGCGGTGACTGTGTGGATTGCAAAGCCTGTGTCGTGGCCTGCCCCATGGGTATCGATATCCGCGATGGTCAGCAAATGGAATGTATCACCTGCGCGTTGTGTATCGACGCTTGTGACAATATTATGGAAAAGGTTGGCCGTCCGCGCGGTCTGATCGCCTATGACTCGCTGGCTAACGCGGACCGCCGAGCCAAAGATCAACACGGCTCCATTAAATTCATCCGTGGCCGCACCCTGGTTTACGCTGGCGTGCTCGTCATTGTGGCTGCTGGTATGCTGGCGGCATTACTGCTGCGGTCTGATCTGGATATTAATGTCCTGCATGATCGCAACCCGTTGTTCACAGCACTTTCTAACGGCGATATTCGAAACGGTTTCACCTTTAAAATCCTGAATAAATCACGCGAACAACGCACCTTTTCGATTACGGCTGAAGGCATCGACGATCTATCGCTGAAACTTGTAGGGTCTGAGGACCTGAATGATTTCACCGTGCCGTATGTGACCGTCAAACCCGACCGCCTGCAAAGCTTCCGGTTGCTCGCCACAGTACCGGCCAGCGCGATCACATCCAACGCGCAAAGCCTCCGCTTGATCCTCACAGAGATAAATACAAAGAAAAAGGTCACCTATAGTACCATGTTCAGGGGGCCAGAAAAATGAGTCGACCGATGGAAAATACCGGAAAAATCACTGGGGAGATTACAGGCCGCAAGGTTCTGATCTGGTTTCTGATGTTTTTTGGTGTCATCTTCGCCGTCAACGGAACCTTTTTCTATTTTGCCATGGAAAGCTGGCCTGGTCTGGTCACGGAGCACCCTTACGAAAACGGGTTGGCTTATAATCAAACGCTGGACGGGGCAGAAAAACAGTCCCTGCTCGGCTGGAAAAGCGAGATTGGCGTGGTTGCAAGTGCGGACGGCCATACCGTTAACGTCACTCTTTGGGATAAAAACGAACAACCTCTATCTGGTTTGATGGTCGAGACGGTTCTGCGCCGTCCCGTCAACGATGCACAGGACTTGATCGCACAACTGTCCCAG
>JABJGO010000091.1 GCA_018662225.1 Rhodospirillales bacterium
ATGATCATAAAGTTAGACGGCAAACTCGTACATGAGGGCAGGGGGCTCGGCAAAGGGGCACTGCCACACGCCCGTATTATCCCGTTCAATGATCTGGATGCGTTGAAGAAGGTTCTGGCCGCCGGTGACGTGGCGTGCGTCATTGCCGAGCCCATGTTGACCAACTGTAACATCGTTTATCCCGATGACGGTTTCTGGACCGCAGCACGCCAAATGACCCACGATGCCGGGGCGTTGCTGGTCATGGATGAGGCCCATACCAATTCGTTTGCCTATGGTGGTTTGACCAACCTGTGGTCTATCGAGCCGGACGTTCAGGTGGTGGGCAAAGGCATGGGCAGCGGTTTCCCGTTCAGCGCCTATGGCATGACCCGCGAACTGGCTGATCTGTGCGAACGCTTGCTGGACCGGGACCGGGCCGGGCAGGCGGGGTTGATGATTGGTGGCACCACACATGCAAGTGCGCTTGGCCTCAAAGTGGCGCGAACGGCACTGGAATCCTGTATCACCCGTGATGCTCACGCCCATATGGACGCGATGGGGAAAATGCTGGGCGCGGGGTTGGAGAGATTATTCAAGGCCCGTGGCCTTGATTGGCGGGCTCCCAATATTGGTGGTCGAACGGGCTGGTTCCTGTCGCCTCAGTTACCCCGAACTGCGTTAGAGGCGGGCTATTCACTGGATACTGATTTCACGGTGGCAAAACGCCTGTTCATGGCGACCCACGGCGTGTGGGAGGCAATCAGTTCTGCTGGTCCAGCGGCGATGCTATCGCATTCTGCTGCGGACGTTGAGGCCTATCTGGATACGGCTGATGCATTCCTTGAAGCCGTTTGTTAATACGGGGCGATTCGGGGTATAATCGCGCTAATTATTTATAGGAGATCGTTATGAGCGACTTGAAAATTGTACGGTTTGATGCGGCGGGTCCTGCGGACAGCGGGTTGGGTGTTTGGGACGAAATGTCAGCAGACGGTCTGGAGACAGCGCCACCTGTTCAATCCGGTCATCTTTACTATAACGATGAGGCTCTGGGATTGATGTCCGGTGTGTGGCACTGCACACCCTTCGTCGGCAAGATGGGGGCATATGGCGTGGACGAGTTCATGCATGTGTTGGAAGGCTCTGTAACCATTGAAACCGAAGATGGTACGGAAACCACGATCAGCGCCGGTGAAAGTTTTGTGATTCCGCGTGGGCTGGTCTGCAAATGGAAACAAACCGAAGATATGCGTAAGTTCTTCGTGATTTTTAATGACCCTGCCAAATCACCAATCAGCGACGCATCAGCCCTGAAAGTCATTCTGCCCAATGGGGGTGATGCCGTGAATAAAGTGGAACTGACGGATCCGTCAGAATTCATCGGTGATATGCCAACGCAACACGTGCACAATTACTACCTTGATGCATCTTCGCAATTCATGGTCGGTTTGTGGGACAGCACAGCTTTTGATCGCCCGGTACAACCTATCGACCGAACTGAGTTGATGTGTATTCTGGAAGGCTCTGTCACCCTTAGTGACGGTGCTGGCAACGATCAAGTGTTCTCGGCCGGTGATGCAGCGTTTGTGCCCAAGGGTGCGAATTATAAATGGACCAGCACTGAATTTGTGCGCAAATTCTATTGTATCTTTAAACCAGCCGAGGCCGTTGCCGCTTCGACAGCCGCGGAATAGAGCCGTTTCAATTTGAGGCAAATCCTTGGGGGATGGAAGCTTTACAATATTGGGTCACTGCTAAATGACTGAAGTAGAAAAGCCAGCGTGGCCAAAGACACCAGATGGCACAATCGATTGGGAAGTTGTATTCGAGGACTCGGAATCGGGCGTCGTTACGCTGCTCATGGCGGCCAATAGTCCGGCGAGCCTGCATAAATGCGCTGAAGTTGTCGTTCGACAACTCTTCACGCGTAAAAACGATGAACAGCAGGTCGACAATTTTCTTGGAGAGCTTGAGATTATAATCGCCGAAATGGGCGAGGAAGGAAATTTCGAAAACACCCAAGCGTCTGTTATCAGCTTGCTACGCCGTATCAAGTCGGGGCGTATCAGACGTGCAGAAGCCTATATCAAACAGAAACAACTGGACTCCAAGGGGCGTCGCGAAGGCGAAAGCCCCGGCATCTTCGGCTTCTTGTTCGGGACCACGTTGGGCAGGTTAATCACCAGTGGCACCGTTGTGGTATTTCTGGGGGGTATTGCTCTTATCGTTATGCTGACGCTGGGCGATAATGCCGAACAAGACCCTTTTGTTTCAGGTTCGGCGGCAACCTCTAAAAGTGTTGAGCCGGAATCGAAAGCCGTAGAAGAGAGGGCGTCAGATGAACCCGAGGAAGTGGACCACCGTTATTATGTTGTGCTGGAGGCCGTGATTTGGCCATTTACGGTGACCGGTGGAAGAACACGACCGACTCCCTTGTTGCCAGTGGTGGAGCTTAGTGAAGAAACTGACTGGGAAATCATTTGTGCGCAATCACCTAAAATCCGGGAAACCATCAACAGATCATTGACGCGGCACATTCCCGACGATGTAAAGACCACGGATAGCCACCTAGCCCGGGCAACTGGCTACGCCGAGAACAAAATCATCGAGTATTTACACGATGTCGGACTGGAAAACTTCTCGTTGATGCGCTATCCACCCTCGGAGATGGTATCAAAAAGCAGAAGCTGCCAATTGTTGGTGCAATAGTGATTGGATGCAGGCGAGGGTGTCATGAATGGATCAAATGAAGACGGTCGGCTATCGGAACTGGAAGCGCACGTGGCGCACCAGGACAGTATCATCGATGATCTGAATGAAATGACCGCAAAGCAGTGGGCCGTTATTGATAAACTGGAACGCCAGGTCAGTGATTTGAAAAGCCGCGTCGACGAAGTGGAAGACACAGCCCACGGCACGCCGCCATCGAAAGACCCTCTACCGCCACATCACTAGCTGACGATCCGAAAGCGCCTTATGCCCCCTAAGAAGAATCCATTAAAGCTGAACAAACTACAATTACGCACACTGGCGCTGGCTCAGATTTTGGCCGAATTGCCGGATATCACCCGTGTGGACGATGAGACTGGTGACATTACTTTGTTGCAATTACCTCACGCCCACGGTGATCACATGCATATTGGTGAATTCGTTGTTTCGGCCCGTGATGCCAGCGGTTTGACGAACCCGGCGGTGTGGAAGGCCCTTGAGCGTAAGGATCTGGCTTGTAATGCTACCCATCTCACCA
>JABJGO010000092.1 GCA_018662225.1 Rhodospirillales bacterium
AATACCGCAAACACGCCGCTTAATATTAACAATCAGATGAGCCAGATCCTCTCTTAGATTAGGCCGCTACGTGTTCCAATTTATATGACGACGGACATTCCGCAATATCCGAAATTGAGTACTTACTACAGGACGACCCATCGGCAATTTTGAACGAATCCGAGCTTCAAGCCCTGCTGCATCATTTTTTGTTATCAAAATTTCGAGAAACACCGCCGTTAACTTTACATGCAGATGTAGTTAACCCTCGTGAAGGAGCCGAGTACACTTGTCGTCGCGTGTATCGAGGAATGATGATTAATAAGGGATTTGAACCAGCGGGTAGTGCTAACCGAGCCGCTCTTATCGTCATGAAAGATAGTGAGCAGACCCTTCTCGCAAAAGACAATGGTGCTCCCACGAGGTTCTTAACTCCTTATGCCGCGATAATCGAGGTGCAAATAAATGGAACTTTAAATGACATACAGAAAAAAATCGACAGGTGGGAAGGCCCTGAATATGCTCACAGCGTTTTCGGGGTTCTTTGTACGTCAAAACCAGAAAAATTTGAAGACGACCCACGTATTTTATCTATTAAATGCCCAGCGTTGAAGAATAGAACTGAGCAGGTATACGCTTCTGTTCCAGCGTCAATTTTACGGAGTATGTATGAACTAGTCATCAATAATGTCCATAGAAATTTTAAATTGCAGCCGTTTTGGTATATCCGCGAATTGGATTTTGAATCTGATATTTTTTGCGCTCTTCGTACAAAAATTGGTCCTACGGGTACAGGCACTTCGCCTGTACGAGCGCAATGGGCGTCTGAGCATAAAAGTATTATTATTGGGAAAAGCCGCACCCATGACATAGTGATATTGTCAGCGAATGGAATACTTGATTTGGAAATAGAATTAAAAGTCTCTCATTCAAAAAATTATCGAATATTTGATAAACCCGTAGCCATTCGTGAATTTTGCAATATGCAGAAACTGATAAAAAAAGAGAAGATCAATCAGGCTGTTTTTCTTGTCTTTCGGCTAGGAACTAAAAGCGATGGAGATCAGACTGACGAGGGAGACAAACAAAAAGAATTCCCCGATGTTGAAATCGATTATAGATGTTCTGATTAGTCGCTCATGCGGTCACTTCACCTAAACTCCTACGGAAACGCTCTCCAAGTGCGGCGGTGTGGGTTCACTTCGTCTGCTAACTCCTGAGGCGCGATGACCTCAACATTGTCGCCCCAAGCGTACAGGTGCCAGATCATTTCATGCTTTCCACCGGCATGGAACTTTACCAAGAGCGAACCGTCTTGTTCTTCTTCCATTGTTTGAGATGGATGGAACAAATATTCCTTGGCATGGACGGCAGCCTCTGGGGTGAACCGCCACACGACATCGAACGGCTCTTCTTGAAATACCCCAAACGAACGCTCTGTATACGCTGTGAGAGAGAATTCTTCATCCCTCTCAAATCCTTCATCGAGATATTCCACCTCTTCAATGTTCGGAATACTGAACGGTAGAAACTTGTTCGCCTTTGGATTATCAAGCCATGCAATGAGGTAATGGCGATGACCAAGGATGATGCCGTATGGTAACAAGGTGTGAAACTTTATCTCAAGTTCACGGCGTTTGCGGTATTTGATACGTACTTTGGAGGGGGCTTTGATGGCATTTCTCAATACTTCGAGTACGTGAGGTTCTGCATGTGGGCGAGGCCCGGATCGCATAGCGATCCCTTCGGCTTCGAGTAGTGCATCCACGTCCGGCGCAATTTTGCTTTTTTCTTTGCCGCTTAGAGAAAGGTTTATCTTGTCCCGTATGCTTCGCACGGATGAAACGTGGTCTTGTAAGTTGTCACGTTCTAAAACAGAAATGGCCGCCTCAATACCTACAAGTTCTTCTGCGGTGAAAGAAACCAACTTGTCCAATGTTCCTGAAGGAATCCGCCAACGCTTAAAATCGTCGAATGCTGGAGCCTCTTCGGTTTGTGGAAACACCTCCTTTATTGCGCTCATAAGGCGTTGCGCTGTTCTGTGGCTACACGATAATTGTTCCTCAATATCGTAGAGTGAAAGGCCCAAGACTGATCCTTGCATTCGTTGAGCCAATCCGAGCAACTTTATAGCGTTTTCGTATCTCATTACCGCCTTTTCCAGTCTTTCCGTATATGCCAAAGTGTAATGAATGTCGCTAGATCACTCGCAATATCCTGGCAGCACAATACCCGTGCCAACCTTCTCATACACCGCGTACCGCCCACCAGAGTAGCGCGGGCAATCAAGCGCTAGCCCAGCCTCAATCACAGATATGCCAACATCTATGCCATCCAGGTAGCAGGTACCGACAAAACGATCATACGTCTTTGCACCGGTCAACTCACAGCGCACAGCCTTACCCAGGACGAGGTCGTACATGAACTGCTTTGATTGTGGCCCAAGCGGTTCATCCAGTTCTGGTGCTGACACGCCGTTCAAGCGGATCGGTATCTTACCCACCTCAATGGTATCACCGTCACGGACGTGGGTCACGGTGCCCGTAAGGACTGTGGGGTCGTCCGCTAGAGCAGGCAATGAGAAGACGACAAAGATGAGAAATAGACGTATCATTTACTCAACATATACGAATTGAGGCATTGGAGAATACCCATTGATACAGTCAGCACTATTGATCGATATACCTCAAGACATTCGGTTGTGGTTGTTAGCAGCTAATCCTGACACGGCGGAACTGGAGCGGGGTGTTCCGCTACCTGTTGCTCATGACGCAGTAAAAAGGGGTCTGGTCCGCAACATCGATGGCGGATGGGTATTGACCACAAGCGGACGCGATGTGTTGAGTGAAATATTGGACGATTAGTAATTCGCGCTCCAACACTAGAAACTGCCATGTTATCGTTGGCGAATGTTCACTACCGTCCGCACCACCATAAACCTCAGCCTTGATGAACATTTCATCAAACACACCGCCGCCACCTTCTTCGTAACGGTGGAGGGAGACGGTATGGTGGAGAGCGGTATATTCAAGGGCGACACCCTGATCATTGATCGATCACTAAATCCAGAGAAGAACTCCATCGTCATTGTCGTCATCGACGGTGAACTTACCGTCCGTGATTTCTCAACAATCGACAGCGAGGAAGCCACCGTTTGGGGTGTCGTGCGTGGTTCGATCAGGGACTTTATATGACGATTTACGCCTTGGTAGACTGTAATAATTTCTATGCTTCCTGTGAACGTGTGTTCAACCCGAAGCTCGAAGGGCGTCCTGTCGTAATCCTCTCTTCAAATGACGGGTGTGCCATCGCCCGGTCTAACGAGGCGAAGGAGTGTGGGGTCAAGATGGCACAGCCGCTGTATCAGTTTACGGACATCGTGAAGAAACATGACGTTCAGGTCCTCAGCGGGAACTTCCACCTGTACACCGATATGTCCAATCGGGTGATGCAGGTACTTGCGGATATGGCACCGGAAACCCAACCGTATTCCATCGACGAATGTTTTCTCGACATCACTGGCATACCGGATGACCTCGATGAGTATTGTCTGAAGGTGCAGACTAAGGTGAGGCAGTGGATGGTGGTAAGAACTGGCAGACGGCAGATATCGATGGCCCCGTATTTGATAAATCGCTGACCCGGTTCCGCATGCCCTGGCGCTGGGATGGCGAGGAACTTCTTATGCAGAGCCGTGCCATGGACGAGAGCGGTTACGTGCAACCCACATTCAGCGATCTTCGCAACCAGCGTGGTACATGGTCGATTTATCACCGCAATGCTATTCATACGTGGCTGATCCGCGCCAGTGGGGAGGTTGAAAATGTACAACTTTCCTAATCGAGCGCTCTTTACCGCGTTGCTGATTTTCAGTGTTTGCGGCTTCGCTCCATTCAGTCTCGCTAGCGACCATGATCTGGGGCTTGGCCGCATGGCAACACCCGAGGAAGTCGCAGGCTGGGATATTGACGTTCGCCCCGATGGCATGGGTTTACCTTCCGGTCAGGGCACCGTGGAGCAGGGGGAGGAAATTTATGAGGCGCGCTGTGCCCATTGTCATGGCGAATTTGGCTACGGTGGTGGCACTCGATACCCAGAACTGGTTGGCGGCGAGGGTACGCTGACGACGCTTGACCCCCGCAAGACCATTGGCAGCTATTGGCCCTATGCATCGACCCTTTTTGATTACATCAAACGTGCCATGCCCTTTGGTGAAGCCCAGACGCTCAGCAATGACGAAGTGTACGCCTTGACCGCATTTTTACTGAACATCAACGACATCGTTGATGAGGACGTCATAATGAACAAAGAAGCACTTTCCAGGGTCGTTATGCCCAATGTTGATGGATTTATAGATGACCCACGCCCGGATGTGTTGAAGGACGATTGCATGACCAATTGTGTTGATGAGGTTGTGATCGAATCTTACGCCAAAAAAGTGGGCGTTACACCGGACAAAGATGAATAAAGCCGAGCCGTCGGCAATCCACTATTCCGCCGCTTCCGTTTTTGAGCAGAACAATTGAAACATTAAACGAATGATCTGTCGGGCCTCTTCACTGGCCAACGAATAGTAAATTGCCTTTGCATCACGGCGTGTTGATACCAGATTGTCAGATCGCAAACGTGCCAGTTGTTGCGACAACGTGGGCTGGCGAACATTTAGCATAGCCTCCAGTTCGCTTACATTCTTTTCGCCTTCGGCCAGGCTGCACAAGATCATCAGCCGATTTTCATTGGCGAGCCCTTTCAGGAAGCCAGAAGCCTCCTTGGCATTATTCACCATTTCTTCTGGACTTACATCGTTTTGCGCAGACATAACCATTTCACATTCAAAAAGCCGAATATGTACTTTTACCGTTGTTTCCCAAGTTCATAAAGCTTAAATGACTGAATTGATGATAAACGCACGAAATTGTGGATCTTCATTGCATGGCGGTTGTGTCGTGGAAAGGCCTGCTAGTGTCCGATGACGGGGTGATCGTGCTTCGCTGAATGATGGATGTGGAAACAACCCCGCTTTACTAAAAGCTGGTCAAATTTGAGGCAACTGTGACCGGCTTCAGCAGCACGAAGCCCGCTATCCCAGCCATGTCTTGATCGAGACGGTATTTACACCCGCCGGGACAGGCGGACCGAACGGTCCGATTGACGGCTTTTTGCCCTATTCCCATGCCGCAGTGTTTGTTATCCATATCCCTCCGTGTTCCACTACTTCACGGTGTTTTCAGGGTTGCCGACCATCGAAGATGTTAGGAAGTTTGACACAGGCGCAGATTCATATCTAAACTTCGTCGCCGCTACAAATATGCAGTCCGGCGGGTGTTGGGCTGTCATGTTTTAATACGATAAAAATACAAAGTGGCACAAAAACATATAGGGAGATTTTCAATGTTATTTAGACATGGCAAGAGCGTCTATGCAGGCGCGTTGATTGCAGTTGTTGCAGGGTTTGGCATGACCCCGGCTACGGCACAAGCGGCAGAATGTCCTGCTGTAACCGTCGCAAACATGCAGGGTGTCGCCGCAGGCGCATACCCACAACAATACGAGCTGGCTGAATATGAAGCCGCTGCCGGTTGCACCATGACCTTTTCGGAAAACCCGGACATCGGTGCGCTGAATTCACGCATTCTTGGTAATGGTCCGCTGCCTGGTGTTGCTGATCGCCTGCCTTCTGAGCCTTTGGTCGTTGCGCCATATGACTCTGCCGGCAAATACGGCGGTGTATTCGACATGATCTCGAACGCGACCGAAGCCGGTACGTCTGACCTACTGTCTACGCGTCACGTGAACCTCGTTCGTTTTTCTGATGATCTTCAGACAATCGTTCCAAACATCGCGAAAAGCTGGTCGTGGAATGACGACTATACGCAGCTCACATTCAACCTGCGTAAAGGCCACAAATGGTCAGATGGCCAACCTTTCACAGCTGACGACGTTGTGTTCTGGTATCACAATCTGAACATGGACAAGAACGTCATCGAGAAGCCAAAAGATTATACGCTTGTTGGTGGTGAGCAGTGGAAAGTTGAAGCACTCAACGAAACTACCGTTCGTATTACCACACCGGCTCCTTATCCTGGTTTGCTGGCTCACTTTGCCTCTCACTATGGTCAGGCCTTCCAACCCAAGCATTTCTTGGGCCAGTTTCATCCTGACATCAACCCGGATGCGGACAAGTTGGCAAAAGCTGCTGGTTTCGACAAAGGTTATGACGTCGTAAACTTCTATTACGGTCAGTCAGATTGGACGGACGTTCCGTCACCCATGCTGCGTGATCCTTCAAAGATTGCTTCTTTGCCGGCCGCTATTCAGCCGTCTCTGGAATCTTTCATCACAATATCGGATACAACGGAAGGCCGTCACTATGTGGCCAACCCTTACTTCCATATGGTTGATACCACGGGCCAGCAATTGCCTTACATCAGCGAACAGGATGAGGTTTACATCAATGACCACGAAGTTCGTATTCTGAAAGCCATCAACGGCGAGTATGATTACAAGCTTCAGTCTCTGTCACTGCCTGATGCACCGATCCTGATGGATAATGCTGATAAAGGTGATTACACCGTTGATCTGTCACCTGAAGTCGGGGCGCCAACTCTGTCCTTTAACGTGACGTCGGCTGACCTGGAAAAACGGAAAGTGTTTGGTGATCTTCGCTTCCGCCAGGCTATGTCCGTTGCCATTAATCGTGCTGAAATCAACGAAGTTGCTTTCTTCGATCTTGGTGAAGCCAAACAGTACATCGGTTTCAGCCCTCCTCCATCATTCGTGGATCCTAAATGGCTGAAATACTATGCTCAATTTGATCAGGCTCTGGCTAACAAGCTGCTTGATGAAGTTGGCATGATGGACAAAGACGGCGACGGAAACCGTGAATTGCCTAATGGTGACACGCTCGTCATCAACATGCAGTTCGCAACGCAAGGTGTTGCGACCTCTGTTGTTGAGCTTATTGCTCAGCATTGGTCAGATGTTGGTATCAAAACCACATCAAAGGAAGTTACACCGGATGAATTCCGTTCTGCACAGTCTGCTAACCAGCTTGACGTAACCATCTGGCGTAAAGGTCAGCCTCTGGCCATCGTTCTTGGTAACACCGAGCTGTTCCTGCCTCCGTTCGAAAACTACTTCGGTTCTCGTAACGGTATGCTGTGGGCTGAATACATCGATAGTGATGGTGCTGCTGGCGTTAAACCACCAGCGTACGTTTACCAGATCATGGATGATATTGCTGCTTTCCAGTCAACCCCTGCAGGTACGCCTGAATCGGATGCCATCGGCGCCCGTCTGGTGCAGAACATGACTGAAAACCTGATCTTTATCGGCACTGTGTTGGCCCCTGCGCCAATCTATCACCGCAATGCTGTGAAGAACTTCCCAAAGTTGAAAACCGCGTCGTATGAGTACTACCGTACCTATCCGTACCGGCCTCAACAGTGGTTCCTGGACGAATAGTATCCAGGATATAAGACGAACCTGCCGGGCACTTCGGTGCCCGGCATTTTCTTTCTTTCGACTACTAAATAGAGTGCTGTAAGCTTTATTCAGTAGTCGAAACATGGGGGCGACTTTTCACGATGTTCCAATTTGGTCATTTCGTATTTATGCGAGCCGTCATGGCTGTCATTACATTGTTGACAGTATCATTCATTGTTTTCACTCTCATGGAATTTGTTCCATCCAACTGCGCGGAACGTTACCTGGCGTTTAAGAACACGCAAGGCGGACAGATTTCTGTGGCTGATATTGAAGCCGAAGAACGGCGCATGGGCCTGGACAAACCTTACGTCGTCCGTTGGGGAACCTGGGTTGGCAACGTGTTCTTCAAGGGCGATTTTGGCCAAAGTTGTATTCTTCGCGTCGGCATCAATCAGCTTCTTGGACAGAAATTCTGGATATCACTGGGCATTTGCCTGACGTCCCTTCTGCTGGCTTATGCGATTGCCATACCGGCGGGCATTATATCGGCGTCATCAAGCAATGCGGCGCTCAATAATGGCCTTCGTTTCTTCAGCTACCTTGGCTTGGCGATGCCGAACTTCCTGCTCGCGCTGATGATCATGCTCACATCAACGGTCTTGTTTGGTGACAGCTTGACCGGATTGTTCAGCAAGGAGTTCAGGGATGCTGCTTGGTCCTATGATCGGGTGATGGACTTCCTGTCCCGTGCCTGGTTACCTATCTTTATTCTAGGCTGGTCGGCGACCGCCTTTGCCCTGCAAACGGTTCGTGCGTTGATGTCTGATGAAAATGGTAAGCTGTATGTCACGGCGGCACGAGCACGCGGGCTTTCCGGGAGTCGACTATTGTGGCGTTACCCGGCCCGCCACGCGTTAGGCCCAATCATTAACTCGCTGGGGTTTGATCTGAACCGCATCTTTAACGAATTGCCCATCGTGGCGATGATCTTGGTGTTGACTGAGGCTGGTGCCTTGTTGATTGAGGCGTTGGCACGATCCAACGATCAACAATTAGCCGGTGCTATTATTTTCATGCTCACGGCGTCTATTGTACTCCTGAATTTCTTAACCGACATTCTGCTTGCCATTATCGACCCCAGGGTCTGGCGCAGTATCACGGGCGGGGGGTGATCACATGACAGATGTAGCAACAATGACCGATGCCGAAGCGCTCGAGGAACAGAAACGTAAGGAAGCGTATTTCACCGCCAGCCAGTTGCAGCTCATATGGGCGCGTTTCAAAAAAAATCGCTCTGCCATGTGGGGTGGGGCAGTTCTGATCAGTCTGATTTTGATGGGGCTATTTGCACCGTTCCTGTCGCCTTACGATCCGACGATTGCTGGACGTGATGCTGAGTATCAGAATGGCGCGCCGCAAATTCCGAAATTCTGGGATGAGAACGGGTTCTCGTTTAGGCCCTTCATCTACACTTATACTCGTGAGCGATCAGCCGCGACCAACTTCCGTTGGGAAAGCAAGGTTGATCGGGATGCGCGCCGGTTTGTTGAGCTCTTTGTTACCGGTTGGGAATATCACGTCATTGACATGGGACTGGATATGCCGGGTAAGACGTTTGATTTCAAATTCCAGTTGTTCAAATCGAACACTCATTTGTTCGGTGTGAATGAGGGCGGTATTCATCTGTTCGGAACGGACAAGCCGGGCAAAGATATTTTCTCTCGTACCTTACATGCCATTTATACATCACTGGCGGTCGGTACAATTGGCGTCGTTATTAGTTTTGTTCTGGCCCTTATTATCGGCGGTGTGTCGGGATACTTCGGCGGCAAGATCGATAGTGTTCTGCAAATGATCACCGATGCGGTGCGAACCGTACCGGCGATCCCGTTGTTCATGGCCATGGCCGCGTTTGTGCCGGATGAGTGGAGCGCGGAACTCAGGTTCTTCTTTATCTCTATCATTCTGGGATTGATCGGCTGGCCTACATTGGCAAGGCGTGTGCGAACGCACTTGTTGACGGAACGATCGCAGGAATACGTACTGGCAGCACAACTATGTGGTGCCAACGCCAGCCACGTAATCAGGCGCCACCTGTTGCCCAGTTTTACCAGTTACATCATCGTTGATCTGGTTATTTCGTTCCCTTACATGGTGCTCAGTGAAACCGCGCTGAGCTTTATCGGATTGGGATTGAAAGATCCGGTGAACTCACTGGGCGTGATGTTGCAAAGCGTCACCAAGGCAGACGTGCTGTTGAATTATCAATGGTACTTTATTCCCGTTATTTTCTTCATGGCGCTGGTTTTGGCCTTTGTATTTGTCGGCGATGGTTTACGCGACGCCGCTGACCCTTACTCGGATCATAAATAATGAGCGAAAAACTAATCAAAGTCGAAAACCTGACCCTTCAGTTTAAAACTGATGAGGGCCTGATCACTGCCGTGGATGATGTGTCCTTTGAAATTGCACCGGGCGAGGTTATGGGGCTGGTGGGCGAGTCTGGATCCGGTAAATCGGTGACGGCCAAGTCGTTGATGAAACTGAACCCTGGCAATGCAGTCTATTCGCCGGAAAGCAAGATCACCCTGACCACAGATGGTGAAGATATTTCGGTACTTGATCTGCAATCAGCGCGTGATCTGAAAGTGGTTCGTGGTGGTGCCATCTCCATGATTTTTCAGGAACCCATGGCCAGCTTTGCACCGGCGATCACTATTGGTGATCACATGGTGGAACAGCTTTTACTTCATACGGACCTGAACAAGAAGGGGGCCGCCGAGCTTTCCGTGGAAATGCTGGAACGCGTTGGTATTTCTGAGGCGGGTAAACGTTTCGATCAGTATGCGTTTGAGCTGTCCGGTGGTATGCGCCAACGCGCCATGATCGCCATGGCGTTGTCTACCAAGCCCAAACTGTTAATTGCGGATGAGCCCACAACGGCGCTTGATGTGACCATTCAGGCCCAGGTGTTGGAGCTGATGAAGGAGCTGGTTACAGAGTTCGGCATGGGTATTGTCTTTATCACCCACGACTTGGGTGTTGTCGCCCAGACTGCGGACAAGGTTGCCGTCATGTACCTTGGTCGATTGGTTGAGCAGGGGCCGGTACGTGAAGTTCTCCACCATCCCGCCCACCCTTATACGCAAGGCCTGATGGACGCATTACCCAAACTGGAAGATCTGGACGCGCCGTTGACACCCGTGGCAGGGGATATCCCAAGCCCGTTGGAACGGCCCAGTGGATGTGTGTTCCATACCCGCTGTCCTAAATTCATTGAGGGACGCTGCGATGCCACAGAACCGAAATCCTTTGGCGTATTCACGGATCACACCGTTTCATGCTTTGTGACTGAAGATCAGGGAGTACGCGTAGCATGAGCGATCATCCATTAGTTTCCACAGAAAATCTTTCTGTTCATTTCCCGCTCGGTAAAAACCTGTTCGGCCCGCAACTGTACGTCAAGGCCGTTGAGGGTATCACCCTGCAAATTCCACGCGGCAGTTTCTTTGGTCTGGTGGGCGAGTCCGGATCCGGTAAAACCACCTTCGGCCGAGCCCTGTTGAAAGCGGTGCCCATCTCCAATGGTCATGTGGAATATCACGACGAGGATGTGAATTATAATCTGGAGACGCTGACCAAAGCCGAGTTGAAAGATTATCGCAAGCGGGCACAGCTAATTTTTCAGGACCCTTATGCAGCCCTTAGCCCGCGCATGACCGTTCGCGATATTATCGCCGAGCCGTTGGAACTGATGGGGCTGACCAGTTCACGTGAAGAAACTGACGAAAAGGTCCGTGAAATTGCGGCTAAATGCCGTTTGAACCTCGAGCATCTGCGCCGCTTCCCGCACGCGTTCTCTGGCGGGCAGCGCCAGCGTATTTCTATTGCCCGTGCTTTGGTTTCAACGCCTAAATTTGTTGTGGCCGACGAATCTGTGGCTGCACTTGATGTCTCCATTCAGGCGGACGTGTTGAATTTGTTGAAAGAATTGCAGCGTGAACTGGGTCTGACATATCTGTTCATTAGCCATGACTTAAGCGTGGTTGCCCACGTTTGTGACAAGGTTGCGGTGATGTATTTGGGCCGTCTGGTGGAAACCGCCCCAACACGCGAATTGTTTGCCGGACCCAAGCATCCCTATACAAAGGCACTGTTATCTGCGATTCCATCATTGGACCCGGATCACGTGAGCAAGGCACAGAAGCTTGAAGGTGAAATTCCCAGCCCGGCATCACCACCGCCTGGTTGCAAGTTCCACACTCGCTGTCCCCATGCCACGGATATCTGCAAGACGCAGGAACCGGCACAGGAACATGTGACAGAATCTCACACGATTTCCTGCCATCGCTGGAAAGAGCTGGATGTCGCGGACGCGGCAGAATAACTCACTTCTAAATCATACATACTGAAGGGAACGTTCCATGAATGTCCTCTATATCATTGCGGATCAATGGCGTGGCGAGTGCCTGTCTCGACTAGGGCACGACCATGTGCGCACCCCTCATCTTGATGCACTGGCCGAAGACGGTGTCCAGTTCAACCAACACTATACCCAGGCGTCACCATGCGGACCGTCGCGCACCAGTGTGCATACGGGCATGTACATGCATAATCACCGGTCCTTTTTAAATGGTACGCCTTTGGACGCACGCCATACGAACGTGGCCAAGGAAGCGCGTGCTGCGGGGCATGATCCTGTCCTTTTTGGTTATACGGACATCAGCCTGGATCCTCGTCATTATGTGATTGAGAACGGATATGAGGGCGTGCTGCCTGGCACGGATCCTGTGTGCTTATTGGACGGGAGTTATGCGCCGTGGATCGCGAGACTTAAGATCAAGGGCTACGATGTGCCGGATCGTGGGAGTGACATGTTCCAGCCGAAAAGGAATTTTCCCGGCGCAGATGGTAAAGAGTCCACCTACGCTCCGGCGCAGTACACAGCAGAGGACAGCAACACGGCCTTTTTGGTGGATGAAGCGATCACCTATATAGATGGACAGGAAGGCAAACCGTGGTTTGCCCATATAGCGTTCATTTCACCGCATCCACCCTTTGTTGTACCTGAACCCTATCACGACATGTACAACGCAGATGACATGCCGCTGCCAAGTCGCCAGCCAACGCCGGAGCAGGAAGCCGCTCAGCATCCATGGATTGAGTATTTTCTGGACCAACAAACGTCTGCGGGTCACACGATCGGTATCCCGCCCAAGGATAAGCCCCTGTCAGATGCCGAGGCACAACAGACCAAGGCAACTTATTTCGGTATGATATCCGAAGTGGATGCGCAGGTCGGGCGTCTGATAGCATATCTCAAAGAAAACGATATGTATGATGATACCTTGATCGTCTTTACCAGTGATCATGGGGAACACATGGGCGATCACTGGATGTATTCCAAGTACAGCTATTTCCAGCAGACCTTTCATATCCCCATGATCGTTCGCGATCCTACGGCAGCGGCTGATGCGGCACGGGGCACAATCGTGGATGAATTCACGGAAAGCATCGACGTGATGCCGACGATCCTGAACTATCTTGGCGTCGATGTTCCGGCTCAATGTGATGGTCATTCATTGATACCCTTCTGTCACGGCTCGCCGCCAGAAAACTGGCGCGATGCCTATCACGCGGCATTTGATATGCGGGGCCTTTCCAATGGCGAGATCGTTCTGCCCTTGGGGTTGGCGCCGGATGAATGTGTGGTCTACGTCTTATGCGACAAGCGCTACAAATATGTTCATTTTGCGACCCTGTCACCATTACTGTTTGATATGCAGAATGATCCGGGTGAGTTTGAAAACCTGGCCGCTGACCCTGAACACCAGGGCAAGGTTGCGGAATACAGCCAGAAGATGCTGTCGTGGCTGATGAAGAGTGACGGCGATGAGTTAACCGACATGCACTTGACCACGTCTGGCGTGTCCCGGTGGTCCTAGGCGTTACAACCTAGCGGACGAGAACCATAACGCCCCTAAACAGACCTTGGGTGATCAAGGGGCCAAGCTTGCGTTGGTGCATTCATCCAAAAATTTCCCGAAGGCCGGGACGCTGCCCGCACGGCGATGCATTAGCTTTCAACTGGGTATTCGGCATGTCCTGTACTTCAAACTCATTAACGGCTCCTTTGTAGAACTTTTTTACAATTAACTGCGAATAACATAGAGGTCAATGGCTGTAATGCGAATTTCGTAGGTATAATTTATTGACATGCGTTTTAAGTAGATCAATATGACCGTAATTTCGAATATCGTAAATATCCGTATGGCATTACGCTTACTAGTGGAGACTAAATGATGAGCCCGGCCCCATCCAAAAACCCTGATCTGAAGCCTGCGGGAAACTTCCAGGGCTACGCCCAGGCGAATACAGCCGACATTGATGAAGAGATAGCACGCGTTGGTCCCGGCACACCGGCGGGTGAGTATTTGCGTTGTTTCTGGCATCCGGTCTTTATGACGTCGGAATTAGGTGAGTTGCCCAAGGCCATTAAAATCATGGACGAGGAACTGGTCCTGTTCCGTTATGGTAGTGATGACGGTATTGGTCTGGTTCATAAATACTGTCCGCACCGGCGGGCGTCCCTTGAATACGGCAAGTGTGAAGATCGCGGCATCCGGTGCTGTTACCATGGCTGGCTGTTTGCGCCGGATGGGGAAATTCTCGAAACACCGGCCGAGGATCTGGGCGATGGCCCAGCCAAACAGATCCGCGAACGGACCCGCCTTGGGGCCTATCCGGTGATTGAGTTCAACGGTTTGATCTTTGCCTATATGGGCAAGCCCGAAAACATGCCAGCATTCCCCATGTATGATGCATTCGAGATCGAAGACATGGTCACCCGGCCCTATGAGATACCATATGCCTGCAACTGGGTTCAGGTGCTCGATGCGATCCTTGATCCGGTCCACACCACATTCCTGCATAGCCAGAACAGCAGCCCACAGTTTTCGGACGGCATGCTGGAAACCGGTGTTCTGAAATTCTACGAGCGTAATGAGAATCATTTTTTGGGCTCATCCACACGCCGCATTGGTGACAATGCGTGGGTTCGCCTGAATGAACTGATCTTGCCTAACTTTACCCAGGCCGGTGCCGCTTTTGCCGCCGACGGTACTGAACAACGTTATTTCGGCCGGTCCGCCTTTACCCGCTGGGTCGTGCCGGTGGATGATGAGAGCTCGGTTGCCTTTGCATGGGGTAATTTTGGTGATCGTTGTGATCCCCACGAATACAACACCAAGGAAGGTTGTGAGCTGATCGAGCAGGGCGAAATTGTGGAACGCACGCTGGAAGAAAAACAGCGTCGCCCGGCTGATTCCGAAGCCGTGGAAGGCATGGGCCGTATATCCAATCATATGGGTGAGAATTTGATGCCTACGGATCGGGGCATATCGCTCTACCGGCGTCGTATTCGCCGCCAGATCAAGGACCTGGAAAACGGCACGCTGCCACCACAACCCGTAAACCCGCCCGGTGCATCGGTTCGCACCTACGGCCAGGACACCATCCTCACATTCCCACCCAAATCGGATATTGATGATCGCGATTACCTTATGGCCATCGGGGCGGCCGTGATGGATATAGAGTTCGAGTATGAGAACTGTGATAATCAGGAACGTGACGCAACGATCATTGATAAGCTGAAAGAGCTTGAGGCCAAGGGAATCGATTTATGACAACGAAGGTTCATGTAAAGAACAACCGGTGGGCCGAAGGCTCGTTCCCCAATACGCCGGAAGGGGAAGAAGTCTTCACCATCACGAAGGATCGCTTCGATGGTGCGGTATCAGGTTTTCCGGACATTGCTGGCAAACTAGACGCATTCATTGATTGGGACACCGACAATTTCGAGGCATCCATGAAAGATGCGGATGTGTTGTTGACCTGGAACCTGCCAACAGAAAATTTGCGTAGCGTCGCGCCAAATTTGAAGTGGATCCACTGTATCGGCGCGGGTGTTGAGCACATGTTACCCATGGACTGGTTACCGGACGGCGTCACGCTGACCAATAACAAGGGTGTTCACGGTGCCAAGGCGGCTGAGTTCGGTTTGATGAGCGTGCTGATGCTGCATTCCCACATGCCCGCCATTGTCACCAACCAGCGCAACGTGGTCTATGATTCGCTCTATTGCTCCCCCATTGCAGGTAAAACCCTCGTTGTGGTTGGAACGGGTAGCCTGGGCGGATCAGCCGCCAGAAAAGTAGGGCAGCTTGGCGTCCATGTGATCGGCGTCAATTGGCACGGTAAGCCGGTGGATGGCTGTGACGAGGTGGTTACCACCGATCAACTGGATACGGTTCTGCCACGGGCGGACTATGTGTTGATGGCGACTCCTGATACGCCGGAGACGCGCGGGTTATTTGATCGGCGGCGGCTTGATCTGCTGAAACCGGCGGCGGGCGTCATTAACATCGGGCGCGAAGCCATCATGGATTATGATGCGCTCTGCGATAAATTGGACGAAGGCAGCCTCGCCGGGGCCATTTTGGACGTGTTTGACCCGGAACCTATTGCGGCCAATTCACGCCTCTGGGCCACGAAAAACCTGATCGTCACGCCGCATGTGTCGGCAGATGATGGCGACGCGTATATTCCGCTGACGCTTGACCTGTTTTTTAAGAATATGTCGCTTTACCTTTCTGGCGAATCGCTGCTCAATCCTATCCAGCCTGAACTGGGATACTAGGATACGGAAGCACAATGAGTAAGACGTTCAAATCGCCGCACGTGGATGATCGGCGAGATTTTGCCAAGTTGGTGGAACGCACCAGCAAAGCCATGGTCAAACACCTGACCGAGCGCCCGTCACAACCTGTGGACTGCTCTAATCCGCCCGATCATATCGGGGACGAACTGGCGAACCTCACATTGCCCGCGGATGGCATGGCGGCGGATGATATTCTGGCATTTTTCGAAGACAAGCTCATGCCGTGGTCTATGCCTACAAATCACAAGCATTCCTATGGCTGGGTGAATACATCCCCGGCGCCCATTTCTATTTTGGGTGATTCCCTCGCCAAGACCCTGAACAATGGTCAGGACGGCTACGATCACTCCACGGTCTTTCTCATGCATAGTCTGGGTCGGTGGCTGATGGAACTCAGCGGCTTTGTGGCATCAGACGGCACCCCGGATGGTATGGCTATTTTGTTGGGTGGTGGCTCGGCGGCGAACCTGAACGGGCTAACCGTGGCACGGTACTGGGCCGCAAAACGTGACGGTTGGAGCATTCGTGAAGAAGGCTTGCAGGGCAATCACCCGGCGATGACTTATTATACCTCGGCGGAAGCCCACAGCTCTGTACAGCGGTGTGTGGAACAAATGGGTATTGGTGCCAAGTATCTGCGCAAGATTGATACGGATGATAATTTTCGCATGCGCCCGGATGCTTTGCGTGAGGCCATCGAGGCTGATCTGGCCGCCGGATTACGACCGGCGTGTGTGGTGGCATCTGTGGGCAGCACAAATGTGGGCGCCATTGATCCGCTGGATGATATCGCCGATGTGTGTGACGCGTTCGATGTGTGGCTCCATGTGGATGGGGCCTATGGTGGCATTGTGGGCCTTGATCCGGCCTACACCGAAATGACCAGCGGCATGAGCCGGGTTAATTCGCTGACCCTTGATCCGCACAAGTGGTTACAGGTACCCGTGGATTGTGGTGCCGTATTGGTGCGTGACCGGCAATTGAACCATGAGAACTATACCCTGGTACCCGATTACCTGCGGGCCGCCAGCACGGAAGAAGGCAGTATACCGTGGCCGTGTGAGCATATGTTCGAGTTGACGTTTGGCGATCGGGCCATGAAAACCTGGGCGGCCATTGCGCGCATGGGCCGGGGTGGTGTACGAGACATGGTGGTCAACTGCAATAATGTGGCTCGTCGGCTGGGCGCGATTATCGAAGGTGCCGACGATCTGGAACTACTGGCGCCGGTATCGGTCTCCACCGTGAACTTCCGATACGTACCGGTGGGATCAAGTCTGTCCGCCGAAGAACTGGATACGCTAAATCAGCGGATTTCAGACCGTATCGTCGAAAGTGGTGAGGGCCACGTGCCGACCACCAAGGTGAACGGTGCTGTATCCATCCGTGCCTGCGTGCTGCACTACGAAAACAGCGAAGACGACGCCGATCACCTGATCGAGCTGGTGCGGAAATTCGCGACCTGATTTATTGATGCCTGATTAATTGATGAACGTGTTTTCCAGAACACCGATGCCCTCGATCTCAACCGAGACCTCGTTGACCGGTAATTTCATGGTACCCACACCCACAGACGTGCCACAGCAGATCACATCACCCGGCATCAAGGTCATTTCCTGAGAAATCAGGCTGACGATTTTGTGCGGCGGGAAGATCATGTCAGAAACAGGGTAGTTCTGGCGCTCGTCACCGTTCAGCACCAATTTGATGATCAGGTTGTCTGGATTAACGTCTGTTGCGATGACGGGGCCAAACGCGCCGAAGCCATCAAAGCTTTTCGCACGTACCCACTGGGCAAAGGTTTCGTCCTTGCCGATAATATCCGCAGCCGTCACATCATTGATGCACGTGTAGCCGAATATGTGTGAGGCAGCGTCGCCTTCGCTCACTTCTTTGGTTTCGCGACCAATAACGATACCGATTTCGCCTTCATAGACAACGCGTCCGTCATAGGCGACAGGTCGTCTGATCTCACCGCCCTGGCCCAGAAAGCTGCTGTTAGCTTTCAATAGATAAAGCGGTTCGGGCGGTGCATCGTTCCCGAGTTTCTCGGCCAGTGCATAGAAGTTATTCCACAGGGCAAACATCTTGCTTGGCACACAGGGCATCAGCACCAACACATCGGATACATCAATCTGGTTACCGGTGTTGGTGGGGTTACTGAACATATCACCTTCGTAAACCGTGATAGTGTCGCCATCCGTTGTGCCGAATCCGGTTTCACCCGCCGATTCAAATCGCAGCCATTTCGTCATTTGAATTCCATTCTGTATTACTGTTGCTTGTAGCTCTGCGTCTTAATATCCCTGAGCTTGGCCATCCTTACGAGGATCAGAGCCTCCAACCATGACGCCGCGTTCGTGATCAATGGAAATGATCTGACCGCCACCCAGAGGGCTATCGGATGCGACCACAGTGTGGCCGCGATCGCACAGGCCCTGTTTCACCTCATCCGTAACGCCGGCTTCCGCCTTAAGGGCATCAGTACCTTCTTCGTCACCCCAGAATACACGTGGGTAGTCTACGGCTTCCTGGGGATCGAACCCGTGATCGATCATATTACTGAGCACGTGTGCCTGACCGATGGGCTGATACGCGCCGCCCATGACGCCGAACGAGAAGGCGCTTTTGCCATTCTTGGTGGCCATGCCGGGGATGATGGTGTGCAACGGACGCTTGGATGGTCCGATAGCATTTGGGTGACCTTCTTTTACCACGAAGCAGGCTCCGCGATTTTGCAGGGCAATACCGCTATCCTTGGTGGCGATGCGTGACCCGAAGGTCTCATACACCGAATTGATAAACGATACGGCGCGCAGGTCGCGATCGACCACGGTGAGGTATACCGTATCTGCATGGGGAATGGTGGGCAGCTTGATATCGTTGTTGCGGTGGTCTGGATCAAATCCTTTGGCCAGTTCAGTGGCATAGGCATCAGACAGCAGAGTATCCAGAGAAACCGTCATATAATCGATATCGGATACATAGGCGTCACGCACGCTGTAAGCCAACCGCGCGCATTCAATTTCCATGTGCTGGCGCAGAGCACTGTGCGATCCCATATCGCGCGCACCAACTTTTTCCATGAGGTTGAGCATAATCAACGCCGTGATTCCCACGCCATTGGGTGGAATCTCATGGATATCGTATCCGCCATAGCTGGTGGTGATGGGGGTTACCCAGTCTGCGCTCACAGCCGCCAGATCGTCTTCGCTCAGGAATCCACCGAGGCCTTGAACAGTGTTGGCGATCTCAGTTGCGACGGCGCCTGCATAAAAGGCATCTGATCCGTTCTTGGCCACGGCGCGCAATGTTTTAGCGAGGGTTGGCACTGCATGCATGGACCCCACAGCAGGGGCTTTGCCACCTTGCAGGAAGTTATGTGCAGCGCCTTCATTCTTGGCCAAATCATCTTCTACACCCGACCAGTCCCGGCCCACACGGGGGGAGATGGGAAAGCCGTTTTCAGCGTAATTGATGGCATCGCGCAGTACCCGATCGAACCCCATGGTGCCTTGGGCATTCAGCAACTTCTCCCAACCCCGGATGGCACCGGGCGCGGTAATGGAATGTACAGGGTGGGCTTCCAGATTGGTGATGCCCTGTTCCAGGTACCAGTCCAGGTGCGCACCGGCGGCTGATCGGCCTGACCCGTTCAAACCAGTGGTGGTGCCGTCCGGTTCCGTCACAATGGCAAAGCAATCACCACCAATGCCGGTGCTGCCTGGTTCAACCACACACAACACGGCCACGGCGGCAATGGCAGCGTCCACCGCGTTGCCGCCTTCTTGTAGCACCCGCAAGGCCGATGAGGATGCTAACGCATGGGATGTGGCAACCATGCCTTCGGTGGCATGGACGGCGGAACGTCCGGGAAGGTCAAAGGCTCTGGTCATCATAAATCCTGTCAGGTGTATGTTGGGGGTGGCAAAAAATCTTCGCCTATGTATCCAGAATTTTTCGCTTTTCGCAATCCTTGTTTAAGCCAGACTGGGCCTAAGATCGAATTTATGAAAACCGGTCCAAAACATTCCGGGTAACACGTATGACCTGCTCATCGCCCCGCGTCAGACCCATCACCCATTCACAGGTACCGGCTGTAAAGACCTCGCCCTTGCCTTTGCTGAAATGGACAATCATGCCGTTGCCGCGGGTCACTTTCGCCATGGTTTCCGGTGAGGTATTGCCATAGAGCGCATCCGCGATCCACAGGCCGTCCTCATCACCGATATACAGGGTTTCACCCCAGATATGGTGATCGGCTTCCACATTGGTGCAAAGCCCGAGGCCCAGAATGCTGAGTCCATCGGGCGCGCCACCTTTGCCGGTGGGCGACGGCAGACCGTCCTCAATGACATAATCAAGGCCGTCAATTTCGTATCCAAAGATACGGGATTTTGATCCCAATACGTCACCATAGCCAACATTGGCACCGGCAAAGGCCCAGTGTTCAGGGCGGTATATGGTGAAACCACCAGCCCCGCGCCCCACGCAATTGCCAAGCCCGGCGTAGATACCTTCCAAGGCATTCACACCGAAGGTCTCGGCACCCGGGCGATTGATTTCGGGCATCTCCCAGGCACTGCTTAAAGATGTTTGTGCGTCTGTGCCCATGACCGGGTCGTGGTCCTTGGCCACGTATTTATAACATACCTGTGTATTGCCCTCGTTCTCCATGCGCACCTGCCACATGAAGTTTCCGGCAAAGCGGGCGGCGTGACCGCCACCTTCAACCCAACGGTCCACGGCGTCGCGCATGGTGGCGCTCCAGTATTCGTCATGGCCCACGAATACGGCACAAGAATAGGGCGCTAACAGGTCCGGATTGTTGTGAATATCGTGCAGGGTGACATAGTCGATCTCGTATCCGGCGGCTTCGGCCCAATGGGCGAAGTGGCGTTCATAGGTGGCCCATCCGGCTGAGGCATATTTCTTTGAATAGCCGTAACTGTAGGCCCATTCCATATAGGGATAGCGTACCATGTCACCGGGCTTGCCCGGCTGTTCGGTTATTGTCCGAGGTGCGCCGGCGGGTAACTTACAGAAACCACGGGTCCAGGGTCGCTGGGTGGACAGTATTGGTGAAAACTCATCGCCTTGCTCACCCGTAATCCCCTGATAAGCGTTGGAGCCACCCCAGTCATTGTAGGCCACCCATGTACCCGTGGCACAAACCAGCAGGATCGGTGCGGGCTTGAGCCCCGATTTGCGCCGGATGATGATCAGGTGGTGTTCTTCCACCGTCTCGCCACCAGAATAAGCGGTGAAGGTGATCAGATAAGCACCCGGCCGCCAGCCACCCGGCACCAGAAACTCGTGAACGACCGGCCACCCGCACCCATTCACGGAGCCATCGGCTGGCGTGTCATGTGAGACGCCGGGTTGGTTGCTGAGTTCCATGACAGGCTCATATACCACCCCATCGCGGGCGATTTCCATATCCCATGTGTCGCCGGTGGTGCTCAGGTGAAGTTGCACGGTCTGGCCCGGCTCGTAACTGAACTGATCGGTATAGGCCCAAATCTCGAGAACATCGGCTGAGCGTGCAGGCCCGATGTAGTAGTTATCCAGAATATGGCGAGCCTTGCGCCGGGTACGTGGAGTGTTGCGTGGTGTGGCTTTGTTCATGAACGGACGGTAGCACCGAAGAACGAAAACGGGAAGAACAGGTTGCGGTATACGGTGATGGCGTACAAACTCTGTCCATGTCCACGTTTAAAGGTAGCTTGTAGGAGAAAACAATGACGACCGTCAAGCTTGGCCAGATCGACCATCCGTCCGCATGGCGCGCCAGCGATTTTTCATCCGCTGATGACTATGCCTTTGATCTGACCGATCGCCACCTGGATGCCTTTGCCAAAGCGATTGCTGAAGTGCACGCTGATGGTGTTGGTTTGCAGGAACTCACATCGAAACATTTTACCATGCCCGAAATCGCCGATGATCTGGCATCTATCCGATCCGAGATCATGGATGGCCGTGGCATGATCGTCATGCGCGGATTTCCGGTGGATGATTATTCACTGGATGAAATCAGCATGATTTATTGGGGTATCGGCACGCATTTCGGACGCGGTGTGTCACAAAGCCCGATGGGTGACCGGTTGGGCTATGTAACGGATGTGTCCAAGCCCGGCACCCAGGAACGGGGATACCGGAGTGCGAAGGAGCTGCGTTTGCATACGGATTCCGATGACATTGTTGGCTTGCTGTGTATCCGCCAGTCCAAATCGGGCGGCCTGTCCCGCCTTGCCAGTGCTGTTGCCATTCACAATGAGATTGCCGCCACGCGCCCTGATTTGCTGGAGCCCCTGTACAATGGATTCCATTATCACTGGTTTGGCGAACAACCACCGGGAGAGCCAGCTATTACCGATTACCGGGTGCCAGTGTTTTCGTGGGTGGGTGACCAGATGAGCATGTGTTATCTACGCGACTTCATCAATATGGCGGCTGACGATTCGGGCGAACCATTAAGCGATCAGGAAGTGGAAGCGCTGAATCTGTTCGAATCCACAGCCATGCGTGAAGACTTGATGCTGGAATTCAGGCACGAGCCGCACAATGCCTTTTTCATCAATAATTACACGACGCTACATTCTCGTACCGAGTTTGAAGACTGGCCCGAACTGGACCGTCGTCGGTTACTGTTGCGCCTGTGGTTAAAGGGAGAGCCGTCCCGCGCTGTCCACCCCATATTGCGACGTTACTATGGCGACGACGGTATGCATATCGACGGCCGTACGGATACGATTTATGATCCGGAAAAAGCGATGACCAGGTGAATGCACTACACGACTAAAACGCCGCGAAGTTCACAGTAATTTGACGAGACGTTATCGAACCAGATTGTCGAGCCATCTATGCTGGAAGTGGGATGGTGAGTAGATTTATATGAAATGGAGCCCCAATGTTTTCTCATTCAAAACATCTGAGATTAGCTTTTATTCTCAGCCTTGCCTGCATGGTTGTGATGCTGCCGTCAAAAGCCATGGCCGTTGATCTCGAATCATTCTTTGGAACCTACGCTGGTCGTTCATTGAGTACTGATGGCGACGGTGTGACCAAACGAGATTTCGATGTGACCATTGCCTCCACTGATAATCACGGCTTCGAATTATCATGGAGAACGTTTGTGTATCGTGGTGATGGTACGGTAAAGAAAAAGGACTACAGCCTCGAATTCCGGGCAACTAAACGTGAGGGCATTTTCTCATCTGCCGAAAAGAAGGACTTGTTCGGCGCTAAGGTTCCCAGTGACCCCATGAAGGGCGAGGCGTACTTGTGGGCGCGAGTCGACGGCAATCGTATGAGCGTGTACGGCTTTTCTGTGAGCGATGATGGTGGATTTGAGATGCAAATTTACCACAGGACTTTAACCGAGAACGGCATGGATCTGGAGTTCACACGTCAGACTGAAGACGGGGTGTTTCGCCAAATTTCCGGCAAGCTTCAGCGTATTGTGGAATGACGGGAGACGCTGCGGCCCTAAGGCATCGGCAGGTTTAGATCCTCAGCCGTCAAACGACCCATGGAAACCAGCAATGAATATGCTGATATTTTTTCGTCATAGGAAGCGGTGGTGTAATTGATCTGGGCTGATGTAACCTGATTCTGTGCGTCCAGCACGTTAATGATGGTTTCCTTGCCCGCTTCGCGCAACTTGACCCGTGAACTATGAACTTCGGCGGCAATGCCAACCGCGTTCTCCAACTGATAAACCCGCTGGCGAGTGGTGATCAGGTTGCTCCACGTCAGTTGCACCTGTTCGATTGTCTTGCGTTCAGCGTAGGTGTGGGTGTCCTGGGACGCTCGGTAATCAAAGGTGGCCTGATCCATGGACGCCGTTGTCACGGAACCCGCGTACAAATCCCAACTGGCGCGCAGCAACAGTGTATAGTCCTGACGCATGCCAAGCGTTGTATCATTGTTTTTCTCATAGTTGGCCGCCCCTTCCAGATTGACAATGGGGTACAGTCCGGCTTCTGCGGTACGGCGGCGTTCTCGGGCCAGCTCCACGTTAGCAGCACTGGTATCCAGCGCCGGATTAAGGCGCAAGGCTACCTGAATGGCTTCTTCCAGCGTTGATGGAATGAGCTGTACCGGTGGCCATGGGTCCATCATGGCATCAACATCGGGTTGGCGTCCGAAAACCTGTCTGTACCGGGTGATGGCATCGCGTAACGCACCCTCGAAGGTGATCAGGCGTTCCTTGGCAATCTGTAACCGGGACTTGGCTTCCAATACGTCCACGGCGATACCGGAGCCACGCTGAACCCGTTCATCTTCCAGGTTCAACTGGTGTTGGATGTTGTCCACGTTTTCGAATCCCAAATCCACCAGGCGTTTCTGGCGCAGGACTTCGATATAAGCGTTGAGGCCCTCGTTCAGTATTTGCGCGCGTGTGGATTCCAGCGTTAACCGTACCGTCTCGCTGGTCAGTCGGGCGGTATCAGCCGTGGAATCCACCAGGTTTCCGTCGAACAGCATTTGGGTGATAACCAACGTGGCGGTATGTTTGGATCGATGATAATCCTGCCCTGCGGCCTGGGTTGTGGGGTTGTCGATGTACTGGGGACCGCTATCGCCGGTAAGTGAAACCCTTGGATAGAACCCGGCGTTGGCCTGTTTGATTCCAAATTCGCTGGCCACCAATCGTTTTTCGGCGGCCTGGATCATCGGGTGTTCCAGCAATAGCAATCCCAACGCTGTATCCAGCGACGCAGACCGCACCGGCCCTGTGACCAATAGCCCACAGACCAGAGCAAAAAATGCGATGAAATTAGCCACGACGAAGCCCTTGCCTACATGGAATGGTGAATCCATACCGGCAGGGATTCGGATAAATCTCAAAAAACACAGCTTTATCAAGGCTTTCCTCGCCACGCGAAGGCCAATACTGTACTAGTAGCCCCAATATAGGGGCTGTCTGTCAAGGGTTAATGGCCATATGTGGTGCTAACGCTTTACACGCAAGAAAAAACCACAGAGACACAGAGGCACAGAGGAAAACAAGGAGTCGCTAAAATACTCTTCTCTGTGCCTCTGTGCCTCTGTGTCTCTGTGGTTTTTTTAAGAAATTTATCTAGGCCTTCCCGAAACCACCACCGCCGGGTGTCTCGATCATGAACACGTCGCCGGGCCCCATTTCCGTGCTGGCGGCACCGTCCAGTATCTGCTCGGTACCATCCGTTCGGATAACCCGATTGATGCCCAGTGTACCCGGATCACCGCCATCCAACCCGAAGGGTGGTACGCGCCGGTGATCGGACAGGATTGAAGCCGTCATAGCGTCCAGGAAGCGTACCCGCCGCACCGTCCCATCGCCGCCCCGATGTTTGCCGGCCCCGCCGGAGCCATGTCGAATACGGAAGCTTTCCAGTAAAACAGGGAACCGCCATTCCAGAATCTCAGGGTCTGTCAGGCGTGAATTGGTCATATGTGTGTGAACCGCATTGGTGCCATTGAAATCAGGTCCGGCGCCGGATCCGCCACAGATGGTTTCGTAATACTGGTGCGTATCGTTGCCAAAGGTGAAGTTGTTCATGGTGCCTTGTGCGGCGGCCATGACACCCAGTGCACCGTAAAGGGTGTCGGTGATGCTTTGCGATGTTTCCACGTTACCGGCCACCACGGCGGCGGGGTATTGCGGGTTCAGCATGCTGCCTTCGGGGATTACCACCTTGATCGGCTTAAGGCACCCGGCATTGAGCGGGATGTCATCATCCACCAACGTCCTGAACACATACAGGACGGCGGCCATGCAGACGGCTGATGGTGCGTTAAAATTGCTGCTGACCTGATCGGATGTTCCGGTGAAATCGACCACGGCGCTACGATCACGATGGTCAACTGAAATGTTCACCACAATCTTGTGACCCTGATCCAGCTCATAGGTGAATGAGCCGTCTTTAAGATTGCTCAGAATACGGCGGACGGATTCTTCGGCGTTGTCCTGTACATGGCGCATGTAGGCATGCACGGTGTCCTGGCCGAAATGCACGCCCATCTTGCCTAATTCCTGAGCGCCTTTTTCATTGGCGGCGATTTGGGCGGCCAGATCGGCAATATTCTGGTGCGCATTGCGAACCGGGTAAGGGCCGCTGGCCAGCAAATCGTTCAGCGCCTGTTCACGCAACTTGCCACCTTCGACCAACAAGAAGTTGTCGATCAGAACGCCTTCCTGTTCCACTGTAGTGCTGTCGGCGGGCATGGACCCCGGCGTGATACCACCGATGTCGGCGTGGTGGCCGCGTGATCCCACATAGAATAAGACCTTATCTGCATCGTCGTCATACACAGGCGTAATGACAGTAACGTCAGGCAAGTGGGTACCACCGTTATAGGGCGCATTCAGCGCGTAAACGTCACCGGGTTTCATGGCGGCGGCATTTTCGCGGATTACGGTCTGGATGCTTTCGCCCATGCTGCCCAAATGCACGGGCATGTGTGGCGCATTGGCTACCAGATTGCCGTCCGCATCAAAAATGGCACAGGAGAAATCCAGTCTTTCTTTGATGTTCACCGAATAAGCCGTGTTGGCCAGCGTGGCACCCATTTGTTCGGCAATGGACATGAACAGGTTGTTGAAAATCTCCAGTAGAACCGGATCAGCGCCTTCCTCCCCATTGGCACTCCCATTGGCGCCATGTTGACCTGTACCGGCCGCAATGCGGGATGGCAGCGGCACCACACGCTCAAGGATCAGGTGCCGTCTGTTGGTCATGCTTGCCCGCCAACCGGGTTCCACAACCGTTGTGCCGGTAGCCTCGGCGATGATGGCCGGGCCGTGCACGTCCTGTCCGGGGATCAGGGCGTCGCGTTCGTACACTGGTGTCGCGTGGGCCTCATCGCCTGAATACATGGTAACAGTATCCAGCGGAGCGGGCTCCTCGGCACTTGTGCCCTTGTGCTCGGGGTCATCCACGGCACCGGTTTCGCCGATGGCTTCGGCGGTGATGGTGCCCACGATGCGGGCGCGGTCCGGGGCGTTGAAACCGAACTGTTGATAATGGGCTTCTTCAAACTCGGCGACCATGTCATCCATGGGGCCAAAGTTGATGATCAACGACGAGTCTGTTCCTTCGTATCGCAGATGAATTTTATGCACCACCTGGGTGTCTTGCGCGGCCACGCCCTGATTTTCCACTTCGGCTCGCGCCGAGGTGCCCAGCTCATCAAGCCGGATTTCCAGTTGGCTAAGCAGGTCTGTCGACAACGGCGCTTCGATGGTGTGTTCGCGAATGGCCCGCACATGGGCCAGCCCCATACCGTAGGCGGATAAAACACCGGCAAACGGATGCAAAAACACCCGTGTCATGCCTAATGAGTCGGCCACCAGACAGGCATGCTGACCACCGGCCCCGCCAAAACAGTTGAGCGTATAGTGGGTGATGTCATAACCGCGCTGAACAGATATCTGCTTGATGGCGTTGGCCATATTCTCGATAGCGATTTTCAGGAAACCCTCGGCCACGTCTTCCGGCGTGGGCGTTGATCCGGTGGCTTCTCCGATTTGATTGGCGAGGTCTGTGAACTTCGCTCGCACCACTTCTGCGTCCAGGGGTTGATCAGCCCCGGCGCCAAACACAGGCGGAAAATACTGGGGTTGAATTTTACCCAACATGACATTGCAGTCGGTAACCGCCAATGGTCCGCCACGGCGGTAGCACGCCGGACCGGGGTCGGCACCGGCACTGTCCGGGCCAACCCGGTAACGATAGCCGTCGAAATGCAGGATCGAGCCACCACCCGCAGCGACCGTGTGAATGCGCATCATGGGTGCCCGCATGCGCACACCCGCGACCAGCGTTTCAAACTCGCGCTCGTATTCGCCATTAAAGTGGGACACATCCGTAGACGTACCGCCCATATCGAAACCAATAACATTATCAAACCCGGCCATGGCGGCGGTCTGGACCATGCCGACCACACCACCGGCGGGCCCGGACAGGATGCTGTCTTTGCCCTGGAACAGGTTGGCGTCGGTTAGTCCGCCGTTTGATTGCATAAACATAAGCCGGGTGTTGTCGTCAGAATTCTTGTCTTCGCCAATATGGGCCGCAACCCGGTCCACATAGCGTCTCAAAATAGGCGACAGGTACGCATCAACCACGGTGGTATCGCCGCGTGACACCAGTTTGATGAGCGGGCTGGTTTCGTGCGATACGGACACTTGTACAAAGCCGATGTCGCGCGCGATGGCGGCCACGGCCTGTTCGTGATCGGGATAGCGATAGCTGTGCATGAATACGATGGCGACAGATCGAATACCATCGTCAAAAGCAGTTTGCATGTCGGAACGTGCGGCATCCAGATCAGGGGCTTGCAGAATATCACCACTGGCCGTGACACGCTCGGCGACCTCGATCACTTTCTCGTACAACATTTCCGGTAAAACAATGTGGCGATCGAACAGGCGCGGACGGTTCTGATAACCGATCCGCAAAGAGTCCGCGAAGCCTTCGGTTGTGACCAAAAGCGTGCGATCACCTTTGCGTTCTAAAAGCGCATTGGTGGCAACGGTGGTACCCATTTTGACGGCGTCCACCTGGGATGCGGGTATGGGATCATCTTTACCAAGGCCAAGTACATCGCGAATACCTTGCAGGGCGGCATCTTCGTACTGTTCCGGGTTTTCCGATAACAGCTTGTGAGATGTGAGTTGCCCGTCCGGGCTGCGCGCAACCACGTCCGTAAACGTGCCGCCACGATCGATCCAGAATTGCCACTTTTTGTCAGTCATTGAACAGCGTGCGTCTCTTCTAATTACCGCTTTAGGACAGCGGTATGTACATTTCGGGTGAACAATACCACCAATATACGGCCTAACAGCAGTTTGCCAGACTCAATCGACACCGCCCCGTACACCATATCGGCATCAACTCGATCGATTATTCGAATGAGGCTGACTAGGTATGACAGGCCTTGTATTCGCACGCTAGATACGTTCTAATTACTTATCTATTGGTGTATACCCTTGGGGGTTTTGCCTGTTTTAGAGTCAATGCGACACGTGTGATTGGGGATCGTACGGTTTGGCAGCTACATCTGATTTTTCCAATGTCCTTGGTCATCTTTATGACGCTGCAACTGACATGGATAAATGGCCCAGATTTCTGGAAGACATGTCAGGGCTGTTCCACGCGCCGTGGGTCAATATTCTCATATATGATCCCAATGAATCCAATTTCGATTTTTACCTTACATCCGGGTTCGATCAATCCAATGAATTTATTGAAAAATTCAGCAAGTTATTCCACACGGATCCGCGCCTGATTGCATCCAACAATTTTCCAGGTAAACCGATTTCCTGCCGCCAGGCCTTCAGTGAAGAAACGTGGCACCAGTCTGCCACCTATAAACTCATCAAAAAATACCCAGAGCAATCACCCGCCATTGAATACTCTCTGACCATGACATTACCGGATGAGAATGGGGGGAATATCGGGTTTGCACTCATGCGCGGTGAGGATGGCAAAGCTTTCAATCAGGAAGAATGTGACCTGCTGGGGCTTATTATCCCGCATATCAAACGGGCAGTAAGCCTTCGAAAACGATTTTCCATTGCCGATTTTGAAAGCCAAACAGCCCGTGATGTGATGGATCATGTACCCAGCGGCATCATTGTCGTGGATGAAGATAGCCAGGTGATCTATTCCAATGTGACGGCACAGGAGATTACCAATCGACGAGATGGCATAACTATTTCCGCCGGGGCTCTAACGCTGAGTAATACGGATCAGAACGTCGAAATAAAAATGGCCATTCGCGATACGGTGCAAAAGGCTGCGGCCGGCAACACGCAACCCGGCTTTCCCATGATTGTTGAGCGAGGTGATGATCACCGGGGATATCCCTTGATGATTTCCACGATTTGGGGCGAACATCTCAAACTTGGCAGCGGCGTTCTTGATAAGCCACTGGCCGTGGTTTTCATCACAGATATGGGCCGTCCCCAGGAAGTCTCGTGCGAGGTGCTTCAGCGGCTTTACGGCCTGAGCCCGACCGAGTCGCGGTTACTGGAACGTCTGGTTATCGGCGACACGCTGGAACAGGCCGCGTCGGCCATCAACGTGACCAGCGGCACGGCCAGACAGTACCTGAAAGTGGTGTTCCAGAAGACCGGCACAAACCGGCAACCCATTCTGATCAAGACAGTCCTGAGCTCGCCCATATGGATGCGGCATCAGGAAATCGAAGCCGCTTACGACAAATATAGACAGGGTTCTTAAGCTGTCCGCGCTTACGCCTCGTTTCACGAAATGGTGAGGTTCGCGCTTACGCCTTGTTATTGCCATCATTCTTTCCATATTCTATTGCTGTGAACAGGGTTATGATCAATGCGATGGATACGAAATATAATTGCCGGGCTTGTGGTGGTGCTGTTGTTCAGCGCCATTGTGGCCATGGTGGGTGGGCATGCCATGGGGGCTGACTGGCGCACGGCGAGCCGGGAGTCGGCGGGTATTGCACCTGATCCACTCACCAACCCGGAACCGATTGTTCAGGTCTACGCGGCGCGCGCGTTCAGTTGGCGTGGGCTGCTCGGTGTGCATACCTGGATCGCAACCAAACGTCGCGATGCACCAGGCTTCATGGTTTATGAGGTCATTGGTTGGCGAAAATTTCATGATATGCCCGTGGTAGCCGTTACCGAGAAAGAACCTGACCAACGCTGGTTCGGTGCCATGCCGGACATTCTGCTTGATGTGCGCGGTGACCACGTAGAGGCCATTATCGACGACATTGAACAAGCCGTCATGGCCTATCCGCACGCGGATGAATACACCGTCTGGCCCGGCCCCAATTCCAATACCTTCACGGCCTTTGTAGCCCGCAATGTGGATGGTCTGGTGCTCGATCTGCCACCGACGGCTATCGGCAAGGATTACCTGCCAAGCGGTATCGTCGCAGGCACCCCCAGCGGTTCAGGCTATCAGGTTTCCTTCATGGGCTTGCTGGGTGTTATGGCGGCGGTCGAAGAGGGTGTGGAATTTAACGTTCTGGGCCTCACTTTTGGGCTGGACCCCAAGGATCTGGCCATAAAATTGCCCGGTATCGGGCGGTTATCCCCTCTGCCGGACTAGGACATATGACAGAACAGGTCATTCTAGATTGCGATCCGGGTCGAGACGACGCTTTTGCCATTGCGCTGGCTATTGCCTCACCGGACGAGATCAACCTTCTGGCCATCACCGCCGTGGTGGGCAATGTGGAACTGTCCAAAACCCAACGCAATGCCCGCATGATCTGTGAGATTTGCAGCCGTTCTGACATCCCGGTCTACGGCGGTGCTGATAAGCCGTTGAAGCGTCCGCCCGTTCATGCGGCTGAACACCACGGCGTTACGGGCCTGCATGGCATGGAGGTTTTTGATCCGGCACAGCCTCTCCAGTCACAGTTCGCCGTGGACTATATGTTGGATACACTGGCTGCGGCAGACGCCGGAACAATTACCATCGTCGCCATCGGGCCGCTTACTAATCTGGCGCTGGCTATGGAGAAAGACGCGGATACATTCGCGCGGGCAAAACAGGTCGTCATCATGGGCGGTGCCGGGCGGGCCGGTGGCAACATTACACCGGCGGCTGAATTCAACTTCTATGCCGACCCGCATGCAGCGGCAAAAGTTCTGGCCTGTGGCCGTCCCTTGGTCATGTTCGGCCTAGACGTAACGCATCAGGTGTTGGGCGGCCAGGACGAGGCCGACCGGTTGAGCCACGGTGGGCCGGCCGCGAATGCGCTTTCGGGTATGGTGCTGCCCATTAACGAAAACGGTACCGGTAAGACACATTCACCATTGCATGATCCCTGTACTTTTGCATGGCTCATCAGCCCAAATTTGTTCGATGCAAAAATGGTCAATATTGAGGTCGAATGCGATAGTGAGTTGACCATGGGCATGTCAGTGGTCGATATGCGGGGCAGTAGTGGTCGCGCGCCCAATGTGCTGTGGGCCCATGACGTTGATGGTCCGGCGGTGGTTGATCTGATCATCAGGCGAATTGCTGCGATTTAGGAATAGTCCATGACGGTTATTGTTTTCGGCTCAATCAATCTGGATCTGGTTACAACGGTTGATCGTATTGTGAAACCGGGGGAGACCGTGTCGGGCCATAGCTTCAACACCTACCCCGGTGGCAAGGGGGCTAATCAGGCGTTGGCGGCGCACCTTTCCGGCGCAGACGTCACCTTTGTGGGCAAGGTCGGCGATGATGATTTCGCCCACCAGGTTCTGGATTTTCTGGGCGGGCACGGCCTCAATCTGGATCACATCACCCGTTCAGAAAGTGAAACCACCGGCATCGGCCTCATACAGGTGGAACAGGATACCGCCGAAAATGCCATCGTGGTGGCCCCCGGTGCCAATCATGATTTCACCGACGCTGATTTGGCAGGCATCGCCATCAACGCGGGCGACATTGCCGTCGCGCAGTTCGAAGTCCCCATGGCGCAGAACACAACGTTCTTCAAGCGGGCAAAAGATGCTGGTGCGGTCACGTTGCTCAACCCTGCGCCGATGATACCGGGCGGTGAGGCCATGCTTGATCTGACCAGCGTGCTGGTGATTAACGAGACGGAGTTGGCGATGCTGTCAGGCCGGGGCATATTCGAGGACTCGTCAATTCACGATATTAATGCGGCGGCGTTGAGCTGTCGTCGGCACGATAACCAAACCGTCGTGGTGACGTTGGGCGGGCGTGGCGTGCTGGCGGTGGGGGATGGCCACCCTATCCGAATTGTGGGCCGGGACGTAGAGCCGGTGGATACCACCGGTGCGGGCGATTGTTTTGTGGGCTGTCTGGCGCAATCGCTTGATACCGGACTGGATATGAGGGCCGCCCTTACCCGCGCCAATGTGGCGGCATCAATATCGGTGACAAAACCGGGTGCGGCGTCATCCTTGCCGGATGGGGACGCGATCAATGTGGCGGAAAACGAGACCATTTGACGATTGATCAACTGCCTCTAATGTCATTCCCGCGAAAGCGGGAATCTAGTTCTTACCATCTCGGCATTTCTGGATTCCCGCTTTTGCGGGAATGGCTGTGTTGTCTGAGCCTTGCGGTTGGGTGCGGTGCCATAGCAACCCCAACGCGAAATATGCGTTCCCCAACACCATGACAGCGCCCGATATGACCAGCAGCTTGGTATATTTATGCTCCATGCCTAAAAGCGGCGTCATGTAACTATCCATCCCACTGGCCATCCCGCTGGATTCCACATAATACAGCACCGCACCCGCAAGGGCGGTGATGAACGATAGATAATAGCTCCATGCCGGGATGTCTGTGCGACCCAACCACAGGGAAAAAAAGATCACCGGCACCAGATACATGGACGCCGTGCCGCTGACGGCCACTGCACTGAACAAGTCTTTGGTGCCACCAAATAAAAACAGCAATCCACCTGCCATAAAAATAGCCATGGCAATTCGGCCATTTTTGACCGTCGTGTCCAGACCCATATGCGATACAGAGAGTTTCGACGCGCTCGATAAGGTGGAATCCAGTGTTGATACCGCCGATATAATCAGTGCCAGGTTAATGAAGATCATGGTGGTGGGGCCGAGCAACCGGGCCAGTGCCACCTGCATGGTTTCACCATCGATCGCGTTCAGACCGGCAAACACCCCCAGCAGGGAAAAGCCCAGAATACAGACCATGCTGATCCAGCCCGCATGGGTGAAACTGTTGAGCGTGGTGTCGCGGTCGGCAATAAAGCCCCGGTCCATCATGACCGGATCATGCAGCGGGTAGCTCCAGATCTGAAGTCCGGCCACGGCCAACAGTATCCAACCGGGGCTTGCTTCCATAGGGCTGCTTGCCAATGTCGATGCCCACGACCACTGATCAGCGGTGAACAGTACGACGATAACCACCCCGAATACGGCCAGAAACGCGGTCATCTGAAACACATCGGTTTTAAGGGATGCGCGCAAGCCGCCTAACATGGAATACGCCAGCGTAGCCATGGCCAGCATCGTGATTGCGATGCCATAGGCCAGTGTGCCGGTTTCGCCAAAAATGATGCCAATGACCAACAGATTGGCAAAAACCTCGGACAATAGCCGCACGCCGACCACAACGTTGTAACACCCCACGCCACCGGTCCCAAAACGGTCGCGCAGGAAATCCTGCACACTATCAAACCCATGACGAAATCGGATGGAACGGATAATGGCGCGGCCGGTAAAGAACGACAGATAGTACGCGGTGTACGCAAGTCCGCCCGCGATCCCGTAATAATATCCAAGAATGGCAGCGGTCAGAAGCGAGCGCGCAAATATCCACGTTGTTACCTGCGAAAACGTAAGTGTCAGCAACGACGGTGCCGCCCCCGCCCCTGATTGCCCGCGAAAGAATCCGTCCGCATCAACGGCACGTGGCGCAAAGGCAAACGACGCAACGGCCAGAACCCCAAGGGCACTATAAAAAATCAAATCCATTCATCCGCTCCACTAGAGATATGTTTAATCTATATGCCCTGATGAATCGAGCCGCTCAAATCACTTGGGCGTTATCGATCTCTTTGTGTTTACGGTCTGTACGTTAAAATGTAGCCTTGCGGCATGATAAAGTTAACGCGATATTTTGCGATTCTGAGCGCCGCCGTGATGTTAGTATTCGCGGTGAGCTTTAGCCTGATGCTGAACAGCTATCTGGGTGGAAGTGGGCAGGACGGAACCCTGCTTAAACTTACCATTAGTATGGGGTTGGCATTCCTGACGTTTGCGCTGGCATTGTTCATTGTTGTCTAGAAGGCCGATCAACTTATTAAAAGTCGGGACAAGGCACAGAAGGAGATGGATGAGAGTTTCCAGTCTTCCCACGCCACACTGATTGACGCGTTGGAAGCCATTTCCGAAGGCTTTGTTGTATATGGCCCTGACCGCGCCCTGATCCTCTGTAATTCACAGTTCAGAAATTTTTATAACTACTCCGAAGAAGACGTGGCACCGGGTGCGGTCTCAAAAGAATTGGGTGTGCTTGATATTGAGCGTGGCACAATTATTATTCGTGATGGTCAAGAAAACCCGTATATAGGTCGTCGAGAAAACCTTGAAATAGGTCCACCGGAAACCTTTGTGGTCGAGTTGAGCGACGGGCGCACTCTTTTGACTCATGACCGGGTCACAGCCAGCGGCGGGATTGTTAGTGTCCAAGCCGACATTTCAGAACAGGTGCGCACTCAGCGTGCCCTGGAGGAGGCCAAGCACCAGTCAGAGGTTGCCAATACCGCCAAGTCAGAATTTTTGGCGTCCATGAGCCACGAGCTTCGAACGCCTCTTAATGCTATCATCGGGTTTGCTGACTTTATCATTCATCGAAACCAGTGGAAGGTTTCTGATGATAAACTCGGCGAGTACGCTAATGATATACTTTCCAGCGGTGAGCATCTGCTATCAATGGTCAACAGCTTGCTCGATATTTCATCCATTGAAGCCGGGAAAGTTACGTTGGATGTCGTGCCTCTCTCAATTGATGTAACCGTGACCGAAGCTGTGCAAATGGTTGCTGGCCGGGCGAAAGAGAAAGGCCTTGAACTGACAACCCATGTGCCTGATGACCTGCCAGCACTTTACGCTGACCGCCGGGCGATGCAGCAAATCCTTCTTAATCTGATGACTAATGCTATTAAATATACGAATGCTGGCAAGATTTCTGTATCTGTGGTGATGTCAGATATCGGGTCGGTTATTTTCACAATCGCCGATACAGGCGTCGGTATTCCCCCCGATCAGATACCTAACCTCACAGATCCTTTTAAACGCGTCGAGACGAACCCTCATATTTCGATTGTTGAAGGATGGGGGCTTGGCCTGGGCATTACGGAGTCACTGATAGGGCTTCACAACGGTACACTTGATATCAACAGTACTGTTGGTCAGGGAACAGACGTTAATGTAACGCTACCTAATCGAGCGCCGTAGCCTGTTTCGCTTGCTTCACGCCAAACACTTTATTCAAACCAAACAGACTGGCGGCCACGGCCGGGCCGATCAAAAAGGCAAACAGGAGCGTGCCAAGTCCGGCGACGCCGCCCAGCGACCACCCGGCAAGCACCACGGTGATCTCAATGCCGCTTCTCACCCAGGCAATGGGCAGGTTGGTGATCTGCTGTAAGCCGGTCATTAAACCATCGCGGGGGCCAGGGCCCAGATTGGCGATCAGGTAGATGCCACCGCCTAGTCCTGTGATCAACACCCCGGCCAAGGCTTCAAGAATTTGTAACGCGAACACCTCGGGCGTCGGCAGGTAGGGCAGGGCGTATTCCAGCATAAGCGCGATAATGATCGTGTTCAGGATGGTGCCGATGCCGGGTATCTGGCGCAGCGGTATCCACGTCAGAAGAACGCAGACGCTGATTACAAAAGTCGATAACCCGATGCCCCAGCCCGTGACGTTCTTGATACCCTGCGCCAGCACCGTCCACGGGCTAACCCCGGCACCGGACGCGATGAGCAACGCCTCTCCCAACCCGAATAAGGCCAACCCGAATGACAGGGTGAGCAGTGTAACAAGGCGCGGTTTGAAGTTCAGCGGCTTATGCGAACTCCAGAACAACGTGGGAATGCCCTTAACGGACAGAAACGCAAGCTTGGGTATCAACGGAGAGGGCTTTCCTGCGGATAATGGCGCCACCATGGGCCACGAAAGAATACGGTGTCATTCAGACATTTTCACATCAATACATCAAACTTATACCGGGCCCTTGTAATTTTAAAATAAAGGACTACATACCTATTAATAAGTATTCGCTGTGTGAAGTGGGGCGTTGAAAATGTCGCCAGGTGTCTACCGGATTATGGAAAATGATGGATCGTAAGCCATTGGTCTTAAAAAGAATGTAGACATCGAAGGGGTAAAAGTGTGTTCATTTGTGGTCGAATGTCTACAATAGGTCAAATCGACCTTTCGTTTCAAAGGCTTAAAATGTTACAGGCTGCCTACGTAAAAACAGTAAAACAGTAAAAACACATGGCATTGGCCCCGATGGGGTCTATATAGAATAGAAGCATATATAACGTGAACCGTACAACGGTCACGCCCGTTACAAGCCCAGAGGAGTCTCCCTATGCCGATTACCGGTCAAGACACGCTTGGTACCCGCCGCACCCTGTCTGTGGGTGGCAACAGTTACGATTATTTCAGCCTCACCGCTGCACAGGATGCCGGCCTTGGAGATGTGAGCCGGTTGCCGAAATCGCTGAAGGTGTTGTTGGAAAACCTGCTGCGTTATGAAGATGGCCGCTCGGTTGTTGTGGATGATGTTAAAGCGTGTGCTGCGTGGCTGGAAAAACGTACCTCCACCCACGAAATTGCCTATCGCCCGGCCCGCGTGTTGATGCAGGACTTCACTGGTGTGCCTGCCGTGGTTGATTTGGCGGCCATGCGTGATGCCATGACCAACGTCGGCGGTGACCCACAGAAAATTAACCCGCTATCGACCTGTAATCTGGTTATCGACCATTCGGTCATGGTGGATGAGGCCGGCAGTGCCGGATCGTTAGCCACCAACATCGAAAAAGAATTTGAACGCAATGGCGAACGCTACACGTTTTTGAAATGGGGGCAGGGTGCCTTTGATAATTTCACCGTTGTGCCGCCCGGCACCGGAATTTGCCACCAGGTTAATCTGGAATTTCTGGCCAAGTCCGTTTGGACCCAAACCGACGACGACGGTAAGAATATTGCCATGCCCGATACGCTCGTGGGTACGGACAGTCATACTACCATGGTCAACGGCATGGCCGTGCTGGGTTGGGGCGTCGGCGGTATTGAGGCTGAAGCCGCCATGCTGGGCCAGCCGGTATCCATGATCATCCCCGAAGTGATCGGCTTCAAGCTGACCGGCTCCATGAAAGAAGGCAACACGGCGACCGATCTGGTTCTTGTGGTGGTTGAAATGCTGCGTGCCAAGGGTGTCGTGGGCAAGTTCGTGGAGTTCTATGGCGATGGGTTGGATAATCTGAGCCTCGCCGATCGTGCCACCATCGCCAACATGGCACCGGAATATGGTGCCACGTGCGGGTTCTTCCCCATTGATGATGAGACACTGAACTATCTGAACGCCACCGCGCGCGATCCGGGTACCGTGGCGCTGGTCGAGGCCTATGCCAAGGAGCAGGGCTTGTGGCGCACGCCGGGTGAAGAGGACCCTGTGTTCACCGATACCATGGAGCTGGATATGGGCACGGTTGAGCCGTGTATTTCCGGGCCAAAACGACCGCAGGACCGTATTCTGCTGGCCGATGGTAACGAAAGTTTTGCCGCCACGCTTAAAGACATGGCCGGTCGCGATGCCCCGAAAGAAATACCGGTGGACGGTTCCGACCATGGTCTGCGTGATGGCGATGTGGTGATTGCGGCTATTACGTCGTGCACCAATACGTCCAACCCGTCGGTTATGGTGGCCGCTGGACTGTTGGCCCGCAATGCCGCCGCCAAGGGTTTGCAGAAAAAGCCGTGGGTTAAAACATCGCTGGCCCCAGGATCGCAGGTGGTGGCTGATTATCTGGAAAAAGCCGGCTTGCAGGATCCGTTGGATGCCATGGGCTTCAACATTGTGGGCTTTGGGTGCACCACGTGTATCGGGAACTCCGGTCCGCTGGACAAACCGATCAGTGACGCCATTGAGGCCGGTGATCTGGTGGCGACTGCCGCTTTATCCGGTAACCGGAACTTCGAAGGTCGCATCAGCCCGCATGTGCGCGCCAACTATCTGGCGTCACCGCCACTGGTCGTGGCTTATGCCATTGCCGGTTCCATGACCCGCGATCTGTTTAATGATCCGCTGGGCAAGGACAGCGATGGAAACCCCGTTTACCTGAAAGACATCTGGCCTTCCAATAAAGAAGTCGCCGATACGGTTCAAAGCTGTCTGGGCGCTGACATGTTCGCGGCCCGTTATGGCAATGTGTACGAAGGCCCACCCGAATGGCAGGCCATTGGCGGCACAGGCGGTCGGACCTTTGATTGGGACGACAGCTCCACGTATGTGAAAAACCCGCCTTATTTTGACGGCATGAGCGCGGAGCCGGAGGAGGTTTCCGATGTGGTGGCAGCGCGTCCGTTGCTGATTTTGGCCGATTCTGTCACCACCGATCACATCAGCCCCGCTGGTGCCATTAAGAAAGACAGCCCGGCTGGTGAGTACCTGCTGGGTTATCAGGTCCGCCCGGAAGACTTCAATTCCTACGGGTCACGCCGTGGTAATCACGAAATCATGATGCGCGGCACCTTTGCCAATATTCGTATTCGCAACGAAATGCTCGATAATATCGAAGGCGGTGTGACCAAACACATGCCATCAGGCGAACAAATGGCTGTTTACGATGCCGCCATGAAATATGCCGATGAAGGCACATCGCTGGTGGTTGTCGGGGGCAAGGAATACGGATCAGGATCATCCCGTGACTGGGCCGCCAAAGGCACGCGTCTGTTGGGCGTGAAGGCCGTGATTGTGGAAAGCTTCGAGCGTATCCACCGTTCCAACCTGGTTGGCATGGGTGTACTGCCGTTGCAGTTTAAAAATGGCGAAAGCCGCGAGAGCTTGAAACTGGACGGTACGGAAACCTATGACATCACGGGTGTGGCCGCTGGCCTGAAACCACGCATGGACCTGGATCTGAAGATTACGCGTGCCGATGGCTCAAGCGTCGAAACACAAGTGCTGTGCCGCATCGATACCGAAGACGAGGTGGATTACTATCGCCACGGTGGGATTTTGCACTACGTGCTTAGACAACTGATGGCGTCGTAAAACTGCCAGACACAGAAACGCGCAGGGATGGGATGGCCGGTGAGGCATCCCTGTGCCCCAATTGCCGGCTGAAAATATAGCGAGTTTGCAAATGCCTAGAACTGTACTCCGACCGAAAAGCCTTGAGTTTCAACCTCGCCCGACGTTTCCCTATTCACCGGGCGCGCAGGGTGGCGACATGGTGTTCACAGCAGGCCAGGTGGCCTGGGATCACACGGGCAACATAACAGGCGTTGGAGATGTGCGTTCGCAGACCATCCAGACCCTCACTAACGTCAAGGCCGTGCTTGAGGAAGGTGGGGCCACGCTCGGCGATGTGCTCAAGTGCAATGTGTATCTCAAGGATATGAATGACTTTCAAATCATGAATGAGGAGTTCGCGAAGTTCTTCCCGGATAATCCGCCAGCCCGAACAACGGTCCAAACGCCCATGGCTGACCCGGAGATGCTGGTGGAGATCGAAGCTATTGCATATATCGGGTCATAGGCGCTCATGAATTCCCTCTATGCTGATCTGATTCTCACCGGCGGCAAGATCGCGACGATGGACGACGACACCCCGTTTGTGGAAGCGTTGGCGGCGCGTGATGGCAAGATTGTCGCCATCGGTTCCAGCGCTGACGTGGCTGCATTGGCGGGATCAGATACTCGCATTATCGATCTGGCCGGTGCTACGGCGATCCCCGGTATTGTGGACAGCCATTGCCATCCAGATGGTACAGCGTTGGAGCTGGACCGCTATCATTTAAAACATCCAGAATTTACGACGATTGATCAAATTCTGGATGCCATCCGGCATCATGCCGCGACCACGGGACCTGATGAATGGTTTATGGGCAACGGCTATAACAATGCCCGTTTCGATGGTTATCCCACGCGCCAGCAACTGGACGACGCAGCGGGTGGTCGACCTGTGATCCTGTTCCGTATGGACGGGCATGTGGCCGTTGTAAATTCCCGTGCATTTGAGATTGCTGGTGTGCCGGAAGACGTGGAGAACCCGGAGCACGGTCAGTTCGATCGTGACCCGGAAACAGGCCGGTTGACCGGCGTGGTGCGTGAGGGTGCCTATTTTGTCTTCCGCGCAATGTTTCGTGGATCGGCCACCGTGGAAGATTATGAACAGGGATTGCCGCGCGTCTTTGAGAATTACCTGACACACGGTGTCACCAGCGTTCACAACTCGGTTGTACGGCCCAAAGTCTTCAAGGCCTACCAGAACCTACACAGCAGGGGAGAACTGAACATGCGCGTGGGCATCATCGGCAACGGTGATGTGGACGGTATGGTTCAGGCCATGATCGCGTCCGGTCTGCAAAGTGGCATGGGCGATGGCTGGTTACGCATTGTGGGTGTGGAATGGATTGCTGACGCCAGCGTAGGCGGACGTACCGCAGCATTTTACAATCCTTATCAGGGCGAGCCCGATGTGGGAGAACCTGTCCCCAATACCGGTATGCAACTGTTCAGCCGTGAATGGCTGGAGCCGCGCGTCCTCGCCGCACATGAGGCGGGCCTGACGGTCTGCGTCGAAGGCCTTGGTGACCGGGGGGTGGATTTTGCTCTGGATGTGATCGAGGCCGCGCTGGAGAAATGCCCGCGCGACGATCATCGCTCGCGCATTGAACATTGCTGCTGTGTGCCTGATGCCCAAATGGCACGGATCAAAAAGTTAGGCGTTGTACCATCATCAGCCACCGGGTTCCTGCATGATCTGGGCGATCTGTATGTGCGCAATCGTGGGGCTGATGCCATGAAAACCATGTTCCGACACCGCACCTATATTGATCAGGGTATCCGGGCACCCGGCCATTCTGACAACCCGGTTTGTAACGTTAATCCGTTCCGGGCGATGTGGTCCATGGTAACGCGTACCACCATGATGGGCGATGTGGCTGGACCGGAAGAAGCGGTCACCATCACCGAGGCTTTGCACGCCTACACCACACTTGGGGCATGGGCGGGACGTGAAGAACACGCTAAGGGTAAGTTGCTGCCGGGTATGCTGGCCGATGTGGCTGTGTTGGACCGAGATTTATTCGACGTACCATCGGATGAGATCAAGGACGTGCAGGTGACAAAGACCATACTGGGTGGTGATTTGGTTTTCGAGAGATAACACATGAAACACATCTATCATTCGTCTGCTTTCGATACGAACATTCCGGTGAACAGTTGGTGGCTTGAATCGGCCGGTGATCCGGTCGAGACTACTGATCTCGCGGGTGAGGAAAACGCCACCTGTGATATTGCGGTCATCGGTGCGGGCTATGCCGGGCTGTCTGCGGCCTATCACCTTTGCAAGGATCATGGTGCCAGCGTGCGGGTGCTGGATGCGGCCTATCCGGGCTTTGGTGGATCGGGGCGGAACGGTGGCTTTGTGGGGCCGGGTGCCAGCAAGATCAGTGCTGAACAAACCGTCAAACGCGTGGGTATGGATGAGGCTAAACGGTTCTTTGCCTGGCAGGAAGATGCCATTGATCTGGTTGATCAGGTTCTGAGCGACGAAGGTATCGATGCCGACAAGGCGGGTGATGGCGAGGTCGGTTTTGCCCATAAACCCAACCGGGTGGCTGGCATGCGGACCTACGTGGATGAAATGAACAAGACGTTTGGCTCGGGCCTGCGATTTATGGACCGGGATGAATGCGCCGACCATGGGATGGCTGGCCCGCAGGTGCACGGCGGTGTGGCGATACCACGATGTTTTGGTGTTCACCCACTCAAATACTGCCGTGGTCTTGCCCGAGCGGCGCAGGCTCAAGGGGCGATTATTCATGGCGAAGCACCCGTTACCGGATGGCGCAAAGAGAATGGCCTGCATGTTTTGTCCACGCCTAAAGGTGAGATTCGTGCCAAGCAGGTTATTATCGCGACCAACGGATACACCTCGGAAGATATGAACCCCGGATTGACGGGCCGGGTGTTGCCGTGTTTGTCCAATATCCTGATTACCAGGCCCCTGAGCGCTGAAGAACAAGCCGCCCAAGGCTGGACCACCCATGACATCACCTACGATAGTCGTAACCTGCTGCACTATATTCGCCTGTTACCTGACGGGCGGTTCATGTTTGGCGGGCGTGGCGGCTGGGACGCATCACCGGCTGGCAAAGCCAAAATGCACCAATATATGATCAATACATTCCGAGAGATGTTTCCGGCCTGGGCGCATGTGGAGTTCACCCATTTCTGGAACGGTTTTATCTGTATGACGGCTGATCTGGTAGCGCGCATCAGCCACCCGCAAGGCGACGAGACGGTATGGAGTGCGCTTGCATGGCATGGCAGTGGTGTTGCGGCGGCGACCAGCGCCGGGCGTATGACGGCCAGGCTGGCGGCCGGGGCTGCCACGTTGGATAAGGATGTGCCTCGCATCATGCAGGGTCTGCCCCCTAAATTCCCGTTCCCGTTTTTGCGAACGAGATACCTGCACGCAGCGTATCTTGCCTACTATGTGAAAGATGAATGGTTGTAGGGTCGGCTAGTTTTTTTCATCTGCCGATGGAACAGTGAGGCGGTCCATCGCTTGCTCTTTCAACAGAACAGGCATACCTAAAAGCCGTGTAACAAAACGAACAAGGGTCTTTGGCAATGAGTATCTGGGGGAAAGTAATTGGTGGTGTAACGGGATTCGCTATGGGGGGGCCGTTGGGCGGCTTGATGGGCGTGGCCGCAGGCCATGCTATTGACCGTATGCGCGCGACAGGGCCCCAAGGTCATGGCCAGGGCGCAGGTGCCGATGGAAATGACCTGGAAGGTCGCCAAATCGCCTTCACCGTTGCCGTTATTGTGTTAGGCGCGAAACTGGCCAAGGTCGATGGCAAAGTCACAAAAGATGAGGTGACAGCCTTCAAGAAAGTATTCAGCATCCCGGCCAATGAAGCGGCTGACGTTGGCACACTGTTCAATGAAGCCAAGCAGGATGCGACCGGGTTTGAGCCCTATGCGCAACAGATCGCCAATCTGTTTGCCGGAAACCGGGTCATGCTCGAAGATTTGTTGGGAGCACTGTTTCATATTGCCAAGGCGGATGGTGTGTTCCACCCCAAGGAACGCGAATTCCTCGCCCAGGTGGCCACCATTTTTGGCTTTGATGCTCATGAATTCAAGCGCATTGAAGATATGTACATTCAAGGCAAGGATGCTGATGATCCTTATGAAATTCTGGGTACTACGTCTGATACATCAGATGATGAGATCAAGAAAATTTATCGAAACCTGGTTCGCGAAAATCATCCTGATAAACTGATGGCGCAAGGGTTGCCGCAGGAATTTATTGATCTGGCGAATGACAAATTGGCAACAATCAATGCCGCTTATGACCGTGTCTGTAAGCAACGCGGCATTAAATAAGGAGACCATCCTGATGGAGCAAGTTAACTGGACCCGCATGGAAGACGGCACAAAAGAAGAATTTGTGTCTCTTATCAACTTTGAGGAAGAATATAACGCTAATCACATTGAACGTGTTCTCGGGCACCTTAAGTTGTTGGATGAAGATTGGGGCGGCTACAAGATCAACCGCTATCAACACTCACTGCAATCTGCCACGCTCGCCTACAATGATGGTACGGACGAGGAAATGGTGGTTGCTGCATTGCTGCATGATATTGGTGATATTATCTCACCCTATAATCACGGCGAACTGGCGGCCGCTGTTCTCAAGCCTTACGTATCCGAACGCGTTCACTGGATCGTTGCGAACCATGCCATATTCCAGGGTTATTATTTTAATCATCATCTGGGTGGCGACCGGAATGCACGGGACCGGTTCAAAGATCATCCCTGGTATGATGACTGTGTTTATTTTTGCTACAACTATGATCAGAACGCTTTCGATCCCGATTACGATACCAAGCCTCTGGAATTTTTCGAGCCCATGGTACGTCGGGTTTTTGCAGGCAAAGCGGCCCATATGGAATTGAACCTTGAGTCAGCGTAAGGCACCGGTTTTCGGTATGCCTGTATGACGTTTCGTGATCTGATCCTCGCCTCTCTGGCCGTTGTTGTTCTCGGCGTTAATATTGTGGCGATCAAACTGGCCGTGGGTTTTGCTCCACCTCTATTGGTGACGGGCCTGCGATTTCTTGCCGTGGGACTTGCACTTGCCTGGTTTTTCCCGTTTCCCAAACAGCTGTGGCGGCAGGTCCTTGTGCTGTCTGTTGTTCAGGGCCTCATACACCATGGCCTGATGTTCATCGCCTTTGAAGGTGTTGATGCCGTGGTTGCGGCTATCATCATCCAATTGGGCAGCCCTTTTGCCGTGATATTCGCTTGGGTTATTTTGGGTGAAAAATTCGGATTGTGGCGAACGACGGGTATGTCCATAGCCCTTGCCGGTGTCGTGGTTCTGGCGGGCCAGCCTGATGTATGGAGCGCCAATACGTCAGTCCTGTTGCTGGTGATCTCTGTCATGGCGTGGGGCTACGCAAACATTCATGTGAAGCGTATGGGCGATATCAATATATTGCAGGTCATGACGTGGATGTCTGTATTTTCAGCGCCGCAGTTGCTGCTGTCCTCATGGGTGATGGAGACTGGGCAATGGGACGCTATCGTGGCCGCACCGTTGCTGTTCTGGGGATGCGTTCTTTATGTGTCGCTGGGCGCCACTGTGACAGGGTATGGCATATGGTATTATCTGTTACGGGAATACAAGGTTGCCCAGATTGTTCCCTTTGCGCTGCTCCAACCGGTTGTCGGCGTGCTGGCTGGCATATTTATTCTGGGCGAAACATTATCCTGGGAGAAAGCCACGGGTGGTGTCATCGTACTGTTCGGCGTTGCAATTGTGCAGATCAGATCAAGTAGAGTGTCTGAAAAATGAGTCCAGTTTCCTCACCCAATCATAATGAGCGACGGGATGTGGTCGGCCCCGATATGCTGGTGCTGCATTACACGGGTATGGAAAACTGTGATGCGGCGTTGGACCGGTTGTGTGATCCGGCCGCCGAGGTTAGTGCCCACTACCTGATTGATGAAGACGGCGCGCAGTATGATTTGGTCTTGGAAGACAGGCGAGCCTGGCACGCAGGCGTATCCAGTTGGTGCGGCCATACCGATATCAACAGCCGCTCAATCGGCATTGAGTTGGTAAACCCGGGTCATGAGTTCGGCTACCGGCTATTTCCTGATGAACAGATTTCGCAGTTGATTAAGCTGTGCACCGGTATTTTGGAACGCCACGAAATTCCACAACGGAATATTGTGGGCCATTCGGATATTGCCCCATCCCGGAAAGAAGATCCGGGTGAGCTGTTTCCATGGCAGCGATTGTCTGATGCAGGCATTGGTCTTTGGCCTGTCGATCTGGATTCGGAACCCGTGACACGCGATAACCAGGCGCACGTACTACAGGAGATCGGATACGCCCCATCAGACGTTGTGGCGGCTACCAGAGCGTTCCAGCGACGCTTCCGCCCCAGTGATATCAGTGGCTTGCTGGACGAGCGCACAGCCATCCTGATCGCGGCGGTTCACAAACTTTTCACAACTTGAGAATTAACTTGGGTAGCATTCGCCCGGGGATAGACCCGGACGGGTACTCGCCCACACGAGCGGCGCCGATGTGCGTGTAGAATGTCTCTGCATGAGGGTCCGCTACGATGATCAGTTCATCAGCATTCATGGCGCGTGCCGCATCCATGGCCCAATCCATAAGCTTGCGGCCAGCGCCGGTACCCATATGGTCAGGATCCACGTAAATCAAATCGACCTCGATGCCATCATTACACGGTGCAATGCTGGCCACGCCCACAAGATTGCCACCCCGTTCGGCGACCTGAAAATAGCCGGACGTAATATCACTCGCCGTGATGGTCATTTCCTCAGCGCACATGGCCATGAAATCATCGTCGTATCCCCAATGCGCCTTGGCGCGGATACACAGATCCGTCAGGGCTTCATGTTCGTCTTTGTTGGGCGCACGTAGGGAAATCATGTGTGCTCCTAACGCATTCGTTTTGTGAGCAGATGTTGTCATCGCTCGTTCGGGTCAGCCAAAAATATCATCGTCGAGGCTGCTGGATTGCGCAAACGATTGTCCGGCTTGTCTGGCATGGGCCAGGTGACTTGCTCTGGTCTCGTCACTGCCTTCGGCGTTCGGGAAGATATGCGTTTCTACATCAGCAATGCCACAGTACCCGAAAACGCCGGCATCGATCTGGCGCTGTAAGGCGTTATGGTAACCGTACCGGCGATAGAAACCATGGTCACTGGCAGCAGGGCAAAACATAGCGGCTTTCCGGTGAGTTAGCAGACCTTTGGTGTTGCCGTCTTCAAACGTAAAGGCGAAGCCGCTGGTGAAAACGCGATCAACCCACCCCTTGAGCATGGCTGGCATGGACCACCACCAGATTGGAAAAAACAAAGCGATGGCATCGGTATCCATGACCCGTTTGTGCTCATTGGCAATTTTGTCGGATACTTCACCGGTACCGCCGTACAATGCGATGTCATGCATATTGAAACACGGATCAAACCCTTCGGCATACAGATCGGCAACATCCACAGTATTTCCAGCGGATTTAGCTGATGAGATAAATTCATTCATCAACGCGTGGGTGAATGAACCCTCGTTGGGGTGGGCAATGACGGTCAGGATTTTCATGTGGGTCAGGTCTCCAAAATGTCAGATCAGTCATGGACGTGGACGCTACAGCGAATAGCGCCCAGTTCCAATACACCTGTTCCAATACATCTATGGGGAACCAGACTTGGGCGTGCTATTCAGCTTGCGCGACTTTGTCAGCGATTGCGTTCGCGGCGCTGGCTGCTTCTGAGTCTGAGAACCCGATCAGGATGGCTTGCGCAAGCGGGTTCAGAAGTCCGAGATCTTTCTCGACAGGAGAACCACCCGCATCACGAATACTGTGCGCTACTTCCAAAATTGAACCACATAACGTTGATGTATGAGCATACCTGGTCGATTCCATGCGGTCGCGAGTTTCTTCTGCAACGGCGATAAGATCGTCCAGCAACGTGGCAGAGTCATTAATCAACTGGTTTGGGTGGTTTGGATCAACAATTCTTTCTGCGAGGTACGCCAGTTGGAAACCATGCCGCTCGACTTTCTGTTCGTTGATCTCTGACAGTGTGTTTTTGATGGCAACGGATAAGTCTACAGCTTCGTCTTCCCCGGTTACCTTCGTTCGCAATGTGTTCGGCACGTCAATCATGGGAATCTCTGTGCCTCGATCTGAATTGTTAGCCCTGCGGGTCGGTCCGACGTAATCCGTCGTAACCACAAATTGCTTTCTGTTTTTGGCTAGCCCACTAATGCGATCCCTGAGTTGCCCGGTTGATATGGGTTGGATCAACAAATCATCAACGCCGCTTTCCAACACTTCTTTGACCATCTCATTACTGGGTTGATCGGTTACGGTCATGATGGGGATAAAGGGATTTTTGCCCCACTTGTGATGGCGCAATTCGCGTACCTTCGGAAACAATTCACCGTCGGGGAAATGCGCGCTGCATATAAGCAGATCAGGCGTGTTGTCCTGAAGGTGCTCCAGGATTTCGGTTAGCGTTTGCCCAACCAAAATTGTGCGGACACCGATATAGCGCAGCACCTCACTGATGCTTGTGCGCAACCCCAGATCGGTGACACTCAAAAATATCTCAACCTTGGAAAAATCGGAGTCCTCTGCCAAATCCCTCTCCATTCCCAGCGCATTCACGTAGAATGCTTGTCATATGATAGCCAGTTTATAGTCAAACGGTAAGTCAAATTACAAATATTCATACATATGTATGTATTTGTGTCCGACACTTGGAATTTACACCGATCTTCGAACCTGATATGACCATCTTGCCAGACGGTTGGATGACCGCTGTTCGCGAAGCTATATGCTAATCGCGGAGGGAGGAAAGTCCGGGCTCCATGGAGATACGGTGCCGGGTAACACCCGGCGGGGGCAACCCCAGGGAAAGTGCCACAGAGAGTATACCGCCTCGCTTGCCGGTTTCGGCCGGGTCCGCGGGGTAAGGGTGAAAGGGTGCGGTAAGAGCGCACCGCGCGTTTGGTAACAAACGTGGCAAGGTAAACCCCACCGGGAGCAAAACCGAATAGGGACGGCAGACACTTCGGGTGTCAGGCGTATTTCCACGCCGCAGTCCGGGTAGGTTGCGTGAGGCGTTCGGCAACGGGCGTCCCAGATGAATGGTCATTACCTGTTTCGGCAGGCACAGAACCCGGCTTACAGACCGTCTGGCTTTTTTTCGACGTCCTGCCGATACTTCGGTTGATGACCCGTTGCAGACCTTTGTGACACTGAAATCATGTGCTGACAGTTCGATCAGGTGGGAATGTGATGGTGACAGTTGTTCCTTCGCCGAGTTCACTCTCAATGTTCAAACGTCCTCCGTGCAGTTCCATGAGGGATTTACAGATCGACAATCCTAACCCGGTTCCCTCATGACGACGTGTCTGACTACTGGCGACCTGACTGAACGGCTGTAAGACCTTGGTGATGTCTTCGGTTCGGATACCTATTCCCGTGTCGGTGATCGCCATCTCAATAGATGAATCATCATTTAGGCTGACCTCGAGCATCACCTGACCACCATCGGGCGTGAACTTAACCGCGTTGGAAAGAAGGTTGATTATGATCTGTTTTAACTGACGCTCATCCGCCCTTAGGGCTGGAAGAGGCTTTGGCACATCGGCTGTCAGATGAATCCTGGCGACATCGGCACGCGCCCTCACCATCATGAGACAATCGTTTACGGCGTTTGATATTTCAATTCTCGTTTCATCAATCGTTGCTTCACCGGCCTCAATCTTCGATATGTCGAGAATGTCGCCGATGAGTTGTAGCAAGTGTTTTCCAGAAACGTGGATGTCTTTTGCGTATTCAGGGTACTTCGCGTTTTGGTGAGGACCAAAAGTTTCGTCAGCAATCATCTGGGAGAACCCTAAAATAGCGTTCAGTGGTGAGCGAAGTTCATGGCTCATGTTCGCAAGGAATTCTGACTTTGCGCGGTTAGCCAGGTCTGCTTCCTCTTTCGAGGCAATGGCCGTCCGCTCGGCCTGCTTGCGCACGGTAATGTCCTGCACCGTGGAGACCTGTTCTTCTACACCCCCTTCATCACTCCTGACCGCCTCACCAATTTCGACCACATCACGAACCTCGCCGTCCGGGCGAACAATCCGGTATTCGATTTCAAACCCCAACCCGTCCTTATTGAATTTACGTAAGGTGGTTCCAACGAGGTCTCGATCATCCGGATGAACAATCTGTTCCATTTCATGAGCCATATGGGCGTGAACTTCGTCCATCGAGACGCCCAGAATGTGAGCGAACTCCTTAGAACACGATATCAAGGAATCAGTCTGGATATTCCAGCGCATACTACCGATATTGCCCCTGCTTTGGGCCTTCGCCAGAGAGGTATCACTTTTTTCGAGCGCCATACCCGCCTGTTTGCGTTTCGTAATGTCGCGCACAATTCCCACGTGAGCCACAGGGGTGTCTTGCTCATCGTATTCTATATCAGCGTATTCATGGATGTGCCGGATTTGGCCATCTGGTTCGACAACCCTGTATTCCAAGGTGAATTCCCTGTGATCTTTGTCCGCATCAAGATATATCTGCAGCACCCGCCCTCGGTCGTCCGGGTGAACCGGTTCCATCATTGCGTCGTAGTCTTGTGGCACACCATCCTGTAAAGCGGCGATTTTCTCGTAGTTGTCCGACCAATACGTCATCCTGTCTTCACCGAATGACCAGCGCCAGAAGGCGATGTCTGCCTGATTCATTGCCATTTGGTGGCGGTGTTCTGACTGGCGTAAGGTATCTTCTATCTGATTGCGTTCAGTGATGTCTCGCAGTGCGACAATAAAAACCTGTTCTTCAGCTAAACCAGATTTTGAGACTGAGGCTAAAATTGGGAACTCACTACCATCCTTGCGGAGGCCAGAGACCTCTCCGCGTTCGGTCATTGGCTTGAATTCTTCAACTGACCGTGCAAACCCTTCAACATGTTTAACGTGGGCCTCATGGAACCGGGGCGGGATCAGCTTTTCCAGCGGTTGTCCAAGAACCTCGTTCACTGAATACCCAAACAGGCGTTCCGCTGCCTGATTAAATTGACGGATTTCCTGGTTGTTGCCAGCAATGACAATAGCCTCCGGTGCAATCCTCAATATATTTTCCAAGTGGTCGTGGCTTTTCGAAAGCTCCAATTCAGCTTGCTTGCGCTCGTCAATTTCCATCCCAAGCATGGCATAGGGCTTGATCAGGGTGGTTCGGACAATGCTGATGAATAGAAGCCAATAGGAGGCAATCTTAAAGATATGGCCAACGATTATGGACGTGTCATAGACACTGATATAATAAGTGAAAGCAAGTTCTGCTGCCATGGTGAAAACAATTGAACCCGTCAACAGGGCGAACATGCTGTGATCCATCAGCGTGCGTTTCCGCACAATGTGCGCCAGAGCGGCGAACAGAATACTGATAATCACATATTCGCTATTGATCTTGAACCGGGTCAACCCCTGACCGTCGATGAACGCATCAGGGAAATTGCCAGACCATATCAGAGCGTAGAGGATAATAGCGGTTATCCCAAATGCGATGAACGCGATGTTTTTGTTAACAGCTCTCGTCAGAAACAGAGGGGCCGCCAGTAAAAGAAGGGCCTCGCCGTAACGTCCCCCGATCCAAAACTGTGTTGCAGGATTGGCGCTCACCACCTGAAAGATATTCATCCCCTTGTATGACAGGGCATGGACAGTATCGAGCATGCCGATCCAGAAGTATCCACAGGCCAGAAACATTAGAAAGTGGTTGCGGGAAAAAACATAAGTTTGCCACGCCGTCACAAACATTAACGCAGCCACAATGATGGCAAAAAACTCTGCCAGAGTATGGAAGAGAAGAACGTTGTATATGCTGACGATGATCAAAAAGGCAGACAGGCCAACGATAGGTGCCCATATGTGACGATGGGCAAACACCCTGAAAAAACCCTCCGATGTGTTTGGAGGGGTGCATGTCTGATAATCCATCTTATCTTCCCATTGCATACGGGGGAGGGCATTATTGAAGCAGAAGCTTATAGGATAATTGAATATATGTGTATAATTTAGTTGTAGTGGTACCTGATACCTTCAACAGCCTCAGCCATAAATATAAGGAGGCATTCGTGGCCCTGCATCGGGGGCCGTAGGCTGCATAACCATGGAGCTCGGTGTGGGCAGAATGCCTTGATACTCGACACCATATCCCCATATGTTGTTAATGCCTGTTCATATAGCAATTTTCAATTTCAACTCTCCTTTGCGACTATCTTGAAATGGATTAATTATACAGATGCCTGACATTTTGTTGGAGAGTGTTCTCGCCTTAATCCTTTTCGGCCTGGTTTTGTATCTGACCGTTGTGAGCCGTACCCGAACGTCCACAGCAAGTCGTGGATGGAACTGGATCGTCGGCGGTTTTTGTCTGCTTCTCTTTAGCAACCTTATCGGCATCGCCGATAATTTCGAAACTCTCAACCAGTACGCGGTCATCGGCGATCCGGAAATACAGGTATTCCTGGAAAAGGTCGTCGGATCTCTTGGTGGTTACCTTGCGTTTACGATCGGTTTTTTCCTATGGGTGCCCGAGGCGTTTTCCGCACGCAAACAGGCAGAGCAGAAAGCAACGCAAAATGCAGGCCTTTTACGCGATGTCGAACGCATTTCAAATACCGGCCACTGGACATGGGTTGAAAACGAAGAAGATGCCCGGGTGGTTTCATGCTCTGAGCAGGCCGCCAGGATTTTTGGAACGACCGTCAAAGAATTTATCGCCAGTTCAAGTTCCCGTGAAGCGTGGCTGCAATGGGTATTTCCGGATGACAGGGACGCCGTCAATGATGCTGTGCAATCGTTCTATCTGGATTTTCAGGAAAATCAGGCCAGTGCAAGTCCTTTCGATATCGAATACAGAATTGTCAGGACGGATGGAAAGGTTCGTCACATCCGCGAGCAGGCCGCATCCACAACGGATGATCACGGCATCGTTTCGCGTTCCGTGGGGACGATCCAGGACATCACCGAGCACAAGCGACTAAACGAAAAGGTGCGAACTCGTGATGCCTGGTTGAGTGCAATCCTCGAAAATGCGCCGATCGAAATTGTGCTCAAGGATACGGAGGGGCGGATCATGGCCATCAGCCGCAGCGTTTCGGATGATCTGGGCTGTGGAAGAGAAGGCTTTCTCGGATTGACGACCGCTGATTTTTTGCCTGACGATATCGCAGCGATCTATATGACCGCCGACCGGGAGGTCGTGGAAAGTGGCAAACTCATACAACAGGAAGTCGCCGAGGAGATCGACGGTGTGATGCGCCATTCATTGAACGCGAAGTTCCCTCTTCGTGACGAAGACGGTAAAATCAATGGCGTCTGTAGCCTGACAACCAACATCACCGAAATAAAGCAGGCTGAAGTCACCTTACGCGAGGCTCACGGTGAACTGGAGCAGCGAATCAGGGATCGCACGTCCGAACTAGAGCAGGAAATACAGCAACGGATTGAGGCGGAAGGCGAATTACGCATTAGCGAGGCACGCTTCAGGGACTTTGCTGTTGGGGCGTCCGATTGGTTCTGGGAAATGGACGAGAATCTGTGCTTTTCGTATTTCTCGGAGCGGTTTACTGAAATTAGTGGTGTTGTGGCTGAGGACTTGCTTGGAAAAACGAGGCGGCAATCCAGTCTCGACATGGAAGATAAAAGAGTGCGCCAAAACATAGCGGATTTGGAAGCCCATCGTCCGTTTAGAGACTTCGAACATTCTCGCACCCTTCCTGACGGTAGTGCTGTCTATATGGCAACCTCTGGAACCCCCATATTCGATATCAACAACGTGTTCAAAGGTTATCGAGGGACCGGTAGTGACGTGACGGCATGGGTCGAGGCCGACCATTCGCTGCGCCTGGCCAAGGAGGCAGCGGAGGTGGCAAATCAAGCTAAATCCGAGTTTCTGTCCACCATAAATCACGAACTCCGGACGCCGTTGACTTCCATCAAGGGCAGCATCGGGATACTTCGCGGGTTTTTATCCGAAGGGCTGTCAGAAAAGGGACTTGAGTTACTGGAAATCGCCAGCCGCAATAGTGACGAACTGATCCATATCGTCAACGATATGCTGGACTATGAAAAGGCCGTCTCTGGTTCGCTGAGCTACCAAATGTCGCCATTCGATATAGGCGCTTTGACACAGTCCGCTGTGGATTTGACCCAGGAGTATGCCAAGTCCCGAGGTGCGAATTTTTCCTGTCACACGGATCAGTCAAATATTTGGGCCAGTATCGATGAACATCGCTATGGGCAAATATTGCGTAACCTTCTGTCAAATGCTGCCAAGTTTTCTCATCAGGGTGGAACTGTTGATATTTCTCTGCTGGAGATGGATGGTTATGTTCGAATTGAAGTCACGGACTATGGTGTTGGCATACCGCTGGAATATCAGGCGACAATCTTTGATCCATTCGTTCAGATTGATTCCTCTGATGCCCGGCAACATAGTGGTACAGGGCTTGGTCTCTCAATTTGCAAAACCCTTGTCGAGGACATGGATGGAAGTGTCGGATTTACATCCGAACCCGGCGTTGGATCGACGTTCTTTGTGGAATTTCCGACCGTAGCGCCACCCGATACCGCTTGAGTATCAACTTCTTGATGATGACCCGAACGCCCGCTCAGGATCATTCGCAGGCTCTCCATGCGGAGGGCTTCGACGACCGCTATCCTGCCAAGAGTAGCCTCGTCTTCTGGTTCGCTCCAAATTTCATATAAATATAACGTCACAATTTCGCCCTGAACGCGCCGTATTTCCTGCATTTTGTTGTGATTTATGGATTGGCAGGGGCGGATGATCCCTGTTCGCCTCTTACAGGTTCTTAAGAACAGTCTGAGAGAATGCGTGCAGGTGTCGAGTATTCGCTGAGTCTTGCGGAAAACCAAGGCTTTTTAGGAACTATTAACCATAGGTTCCCATTGACGCCCATCAATACCCATGATATCCCATATAAACCCAAATTGCGACAAATGCGATCTTGGGGATGTCTCGATGGAGGAAAAGAAATCCAGCGAGATAGAAGTAGAGCAGGGTCGGGCATGAGCAAAGGGGCGAATTGATGGCATTGGTCATCGGCAGACACGTGAACAAGGTGGACAAGAAGGGGCGGATTTCCGTGCCCAAGCCTTTCCGTGCGGCATTCGCTTCGCAGGATTTCAATGGTGTCTATGCGTATCCGTTGTTCAAACATCCGGCCATTGAAGTATGTGATGAATTATTTATGTCTCGTCTGAGCGATAGCCTGGATGATCTGGAGATGTTTTCAGATGAACAGGATGATCTGGCCACAGTCATTATGAATAACGCCGAGGCGCTGGCGTTCGATCCGGAAGGTCGAATTGTTTTGCCGAAGCGATTGATCGAGCATGCTGGCATCCGGTCGGAAGCCGTATTCGTTGGTCGAGGCCGTCGGTTCCAGATTTGGGACGTAACCGCATTTGATACGCAAAACCAGCGCGCATTCGAACGCGCCCGCGCCCGTGGGGCCACGCTGCGCCTGCGCCCCCATGATGACAGTTCAGGGGAGTAGGCATGATGACGGCCGCTTCTCCTCATTACCCCGTTTTGATGAACGAAGTGGTACATGCCCTGGCACCGAAAGATGGTGGTTGCTACGTGGATGCGACTTTCGGGGCCGGTGGTTATACACGGGCCTTGCTTGAGGTCGCAGCCTGCACCGTCTGGGCCATTGACCGTGACCCGAACGTGCGTAAGCACTGCGATGCGCTGGAACAGGATTTCCCTGGTCGTGTGACGTTGCTTCAGGGTTGCTTCGGCGACATGGAAGAATTACTGGTCGGCGTTGGTGTAGACAACATTGATGGCATTGCAATCGACCTGGGTGTGTCATCCATGCAACTGGATGAGCCCGCCAGAGGGTTCTCATTCCGAACCGATGGCCCGTTGGATATGCGTATGGCGCAACATGGCATGAGCGCCGCAGACGTGGTCAATACTATGGCCGAATCAGAACTGGCCGATATCATCTATCAGTATGGTGAGGAACGCGCGTCGCGAAAGATCGCACGGGCCATTGTGGAGTTGCGCGATGAAAAACCATTTGAACGCACAAGCGATCTGGCCAATCTGGTTCGTCGCATTGTGCGCAAATCCAAGGATGGCATTGACCCGGCGACGCGTACATTCCAGGCCCTCAGAATTCATGTGAACGATGAGTTGGGCGAGGTGGAGCGAGGGCTTCGTGCCGCAGAGGCATTGTTATCGCCGGGTGGTCGGTTGGCCGTGGTCACCTTCCATTCGCTGGAAGACCGTTTGGTTAAACGATTTTTCAGGGAACGCTGCGGCGATCAGCCCAGAGGATCACGGCATATGCCAATGGACTTATCGCAACCGGAAGACCAGCCGTCTTTCAGGGTCACCAAGCGAAGCGGCGTTACGGCAAGCAAATCAGAAATCAGAGAGAACCCGCGGTCGCGCTCAGCGCGTCTCAGATGGGCGGAACGTACAGCGGCGGCACCACAGAATGTAAATAGTCATCCGATGGCAGGAGGCACGTTATGATCAAGAGCGCTACATTATTGGGATTTTTGCTCGGCGGCGTACTGGCGGTATGCGTCTTTATCGTCAAATACGAGGTCCAGGATCTTGAAGCAGAGTATTTTCAACTAAACACGGATATCACTGAAGAAAGACAATCCATCCACGTCCTGTTGGCAGAATGGAGCCACCTTAACGAGCCCTCACGGCTGCGCACGCTTGCCCGTGAACACCTCAACCTGAATACACTCAGCGCCCGTCAGATGGGAGGCCTAAACAGTATTCCCCGTCGTGACCAGGGCGGCGACAAGGACAGTGAGACAATGCCGATGATGCCCGCCGATGGTCTGCAACTCATTCAGGCGGTTATTCAGGAAATGGCTGAGGGTGACGTAACGCAATGATCCAATCCACCGGCCCGACGCCTGACAATATGGATGAGGCTGTACCTAAAAGCGGCGCTGCGCGTGTCCAGTTGGCCCCCGTTCAATTGGCACGTGTCCAGTTGGAAGGCGCGCGCAAACAAGCGCTTGATATGGGTCGATCTCGTTTATTGGTCACTGGTGCGGTGATCATGATGGCGTTTGCTGCCATTTCTGTACGGCTGGTGGATCTCATGGTTTTGGGTGGCGCGCGCGAACCCGGCATCGAACAAGCCAGATTTAAACCCCAGGCACCCGTGGTGCGGGGCGATATTGTTGATCGCAACGGCATCCTCGTTGCGACCAGTTTACCGACGGCTTCATTGTACGCAGATTCTGCCATGGTGCTGGATGCCGGTGAGGCAACTGATCAGTTGCTTAGTATTTTGCCCGACCTAAATCGGGCCAATCTTCTGGCCAAGCTTAAATCCAAGCGCCGGTTTGTCTGGCTGCGTCGCAACCTGACCCCCGATCAGCACTACGATGTAAACCGATTGGGTATTCCCGGTCTTGGTTTTCAGACCGAAGAACGACGGGTCTATCCGCATGGCTCCTTGTTCGCCCATGTTGTCGGGCTGACGGACCGGGATGGTAATGGTGTTGCCGGTGTTGAGCGATACTTCGATGGGGTTCTGGATGGGAATCCGGAAACACTACGGCTTTCTCTTGATGTCCGGGTCCAGTCGCTGGTGCACGAAGAACTGTCGAACACAGTGAACAAGTTTAACGCCATTGGCGGTGCTGCGGTGGTGATGGACGTGAAAACGGGCGAGCTGATTTCCATGGTGTCTCTGCCGGACTTTGATCCCAATTCACCGAGCAGCGCAGTTGGTGATGCGATTTTCAATCGTGCGAGCAAGGGGGTCTACGAGATGGGATCCACCTTTAAACTATTCACCGCGGCCATGGCGCTGGATGCGGGTACAGTTGATATTGGTGGAGGCTATGACGCGTCTGAGCCCATTCGTATAGCACGCTTCACGATTTCCGATTATCACGGCAAGAATCGTTGGTTGTCAGTACCCGAAATACTTATTCATTCCTCCAACATCGGTTCAGCAAAGATGGCTGTGGATGTGGGCACAGAACGTCAGCAGGGCTACTTGCGGAACCTGGGCATGTTAAGTCCGTCAGAGATCGAATTACCCGAAGTAGGTAATCCGCTGAAACCTGCGACATGGCGAGAAATTAACACCATGACGATTTCTTATGGCCACGGTATTGCGGTCAGTCCCTTGCAGATGACCAGCGGGGTTTCCACGGTGGTCAATGGGGGGCTTCGCCACCCGGCTACGTTGTTGGCCTACGATGGAAAAGAAACTGTCGAGAGCGAACGGGTGTTTTCTTCAACCACGTCTTTGCAACTGCGCGGTCTTATGCGTCTTGTGGTTAGCCAAGGTACCGGTAAAAACGCTGAAGTGCCTGGCTACATGGTTGGTGGCAAGACCGGCACGTCGGACAAGCAAGGCGGCGGCGGCTACGAACGTGACAAACGCATCGCATCTTTTGTCGCCGCATTCCCCATCAACGATCCACGCTACGTGGTGTTGGTGCTGGTTGATGAGCCGAAGGGTATCAAGGAAACCTTCAACTACGCCACCGGCGGTTGGGTTGCTGCACCAGCGGTTGGTCGCATCATTGCTGGCATGGGGCCACTGTTGGGTGTGCCTACGGTGCAGATGGCGGCATTGGATGATTCAACGCCGGAAGGTTTTATCAAGGCCTGGGAGCAGACTTTTGAAGCTCGCTGAACTAGCGGAAGGAATAGACGGCCAAGTGAACAGTGTACTCAAAACCTCTGACGTGGACATCACGGGTATCACCAGTGATTCCCGCCAAGTCATGCCTGGTTATCTGTTCGCCGCCATTCCGGGCTCGGTGGCGGATGGGTCTGATTTCATCCCGCAGGCTATTGAAAATGGTGCGGCAGCTATTCTGCTACCCCGTAATGCTGTTTCTGTTCCTGATGTGGCTGACTTATCCGTGATCGCTGCGGACAACACGCGGCAGCAGTACGCCAAACTGTCCGCCCGGTTTTATGGCCGCCAGCCCAAGACAATCGCCGCAATCACTGGCACCAATGGAAAGACATCGGTGGCGACATTCCTGCGTCAGATCTGGAATGCGCAAGGCCTGATGGCCGGTAGCACCGGTACATTGGGCAGCAGCGCCACGGGCGATGGACTCGGTCTCTATTACCCCGGCGCTTTAACCACCCCGGATTCCGCAGAGCTTCATCGTATTCTCAGTGACATGACCGATCATGGCGTCGAGCATCTTGCCATGGAAGCGTCCAGTCACGGTTTGGACCAGTATCGTTTGGATGGGGCCCGAATCAGTCTGGCCGCATTCACAAATCTGTCGCGGGATCATTTAGATTATCACGGCACGGAAGAAAATTATTTTGCGGCCAAAAAACGACTGTTTACTGAATTGCTCAAGGTAAATGGAACGGCCGTTATCAACGCAGACGCGCTTGAATCCATCAGCCTGCGCGACGTGCTGGATCAGCGCGGCATTACCGTTATCGACTTCGGTCGAACAGCTACGTATGTACGTCTTGTTGATCAGGAAGCTACTGGTAGCGGCCAAAACCTGGAGCTTGAAATTGACGGCAAGATATATCGGGTGGAATTACCGTTGATCGGCGAATTTCAGGCGTCCAACGTTATGTGTGCGTTGGGGCTGGCCCTAGCGTCGGGTTGTGCTGTTTCCGACTGCGTTGGGGCTTTGAGCAAACTTCGCGGCGTGCGCGGTCGTCTGGAACATGCCGGCACCCTGCCAAACGGGGCCAGTATTTATGTGGACTATGCCCATACCC
>JABJGO010000093.1 GCA_018662225.1 Rhodospirillales bacterium
AACCCCAGACAGGTGTCATGTAATACAATACCAAGGCCCGCACGACTTCAGTATAAAGCACGCTGTTAGCGTAGATGACATTGGCTAACGCCGCAGTAAAGCCCAGAATATGGAGCCGCCATCCCCCCCCGAGAAAGCTTTTCCCGCGCCAGATGATCAACCCCAGCACCACCGGCATGGGGAGCAAAAAGAACGCAAACGTGGCCCATACACCGTCTATGCCCACGCCGTCCATGTAGCGTAGCGGGATCCAGAACAGCCCCCATCCGGCACCAGCAAGGCCACAGGCAAGTTTGCCCATGTTCTCGGTCCGCAAAGATGAAACTGATCGGGAAGTCGTATAGGAAGTGTCTGCCATGGCCGACAAACTAGCTGGGTCGAATGGCCTGAACAATGCCTTATCTGTCCCGCCCAGAATTTTTTTTTTGGATTGAAAATATCCATTTGCCTACTATACTGTACAAGTGTACAGTATAGTAGGCGTTCATAAATAAACCCACCATCCAGGGAGACGACCATCATGAGCATGAATGACCACCATAGAGTAATCGCCACTTCCATTCCCGGACAAGGTTGGGATTACGCCCTTCAAAAACACCCTTTCCATGAAGAAGAACGCCTGCGTGGTGCTGTGTATTGCGTCTACAACCGACGACTCATGGCCAATGCTTTCGAGGATTCAACGCCTGAACGCGAATACTGGTTGCTGCGGCGTACGGCCGGTGCATTGCACACTGGTGAGCTTACGACAGAAATCAGTGGTCCAGATGCTGCTCACCTCCTTGATAAAGTTTTCACCCGAAACATCGCCAAGACCAAGATTGGTCGCTGTAGCTATCAGTTTGCCTGCTATCCGGATGGCGGCATGATTGTCGATGGTGTTTTGATGCGTCTGGCAGAAGATCGTTTTTGGTATGTACAGGCCGATGGTGATTTCTATTCATGGCTTATCGCGCATTCACAAGGTTTGGACGTTACTGTACGCGACCCGAAAATGTTTGTTAGTCAGGTTCAAGGCCCACTTTCCATGAAGGTCCTCGCAGACGCCGCCGATGGCGGTATGCCTGATCCATTCCGTTACTTCGATATCACAACGGTCTCAATTGCGGGCAATGATGTTACGATTACACGCACAGGATATACCAACGAACTGGGATGGGAATTTTATCTGGAACCCCATCACGATGAGCAGGCCATATGGGCGACAATCAAAGCGGCAGGCGTGCCTCATGGCATGGACCTGGCAGGGTTGGACGGGTTTGAAGCTCGGCGTATCGAGGGCGGCATCCAAAATGCTGGTTCGGACTTTGACCTCACGATGACGCCTTATGCCGCCGGATTAGGTGGTTTGGTCGATCTCGAAAAAGAAGATTTCATCGGAAAAGATGCGTTGATGAACGCCGACAAGGGATGCCGGCTCTATGGACTGCGCTGTAGCGCTGGAACACCAGCCTATGGCGGACCAGTGTATCTGGATGATGAACAGATCGGATACATGACATGTGGCGCATGGTCACCTTTCCTGCAATGCGGCGTCGGCTACGTGCGATTAGACGAAGTAAAACATGGCCCGGGTACTGATGTCACGGTTACCTGTGTAGATGGCTCCAGGCACGCCGCTGTCATTTGTGCTATGCCCTTCTATGATGAAGACGGTGAAATTCAACGCGGCAAGAATACCACGATACCGGATATTCCAACCTAGAATCGTTAGGGCGCAATGCAGAAATCAACCAACAAACTAGGGAAGAAAATTCGCGAACGCCGACAAGCGAATCAGCTATCCATCAGGGCCCTTGCGAAATTTGCCGGGGTTTCGCCAAGCTACATTTCATCTATTGAATCAGGGCGAAACTCCACAACAGGCCGTGCGCCTGAGCCATCCCTACGGGTATTGCGAGGCATTGCCGGAACGTTGGATATCGCCCTGGATGATCTGGTTAATCTTAGTGATGGCCAACCAGCTGGGGGATGCTCGTCCGCACATGAACATCTTCTTCTGTACTCTGTTGCCGACCAACAATATGACCTCACTGATATTTTGGATAAGCTTTCCGATCGGGGCGTTGATCGTTGGGTATATATATCGGACCCCCGCAATCCGTCGGCCACTCAAACGCCACAAACATCTGATGGCCGAGTGTATTCCTGGTGTTGGCCATTCGGGGCTGCGCCCTATCCTGATGAATTTCTCGTTCCCTCGCTCATACGTGATGCTCTCCGCCAACAGCTGAGGTTATGCGGAGACGGTGTGAAATCGGAGAAAATTGGTCTGATCATTGGCGATTGCTCAGCGGTCATGCGTTGGATGGTCAATCCGGAAACCGAAATCGAGTATGAAACCAAATGGCCACAAGATGTGGATGACGTGTTTGAAGAACTGTTCGGTCACCCCCCACTCGTAAACGTTTGCGTTTACCAACACGCCGATCTTGAAGCGATTGCATCCCGCATTGACGTGCTCGATGCTGTTATTCGTCTCATCCAAACGCACAGCGATGTCATTGTTATTGAAGAAGGCGGGCAACTATCCAGTGGCGCTGGTGCTATTCAAAGAATATTGCTGAGTTTGCGACCACCTGACATGAGCAGTCGTTCATGGAATTCGCTGATAAAAGCAGCGGCGCCCTCTTTGAGTGCCCCAGCCTAGTTTTTCCGCAAATAGATTGCCCAGTAAGTCAGCGCCACAAAGCCGCTGCCACCGACGATGTTGCCCGCCGTGACCGGAATCAGGTTACCCAAAAACCCGGAAACCGTGATGCTGTCAGAGCCTGCAAAATAACCGATGGGAATCAGGTACATGTTGGCAATCGAATGCTCGAACCCCAAAGCTACAAAGGCCGACACCGGGAACACAATGGCCATGACCTTGCCCACCACGGTGCGGGCCGAAAAACACAGCCATACCGCAAGACAAACCAGCGTGTTGCATAGCACGCCACGGACAAAGGCCTCGGATGCAGATAACGCCAGTTTACCTTCGGCGATAGCGATCGCGGTTTTCGCCACACCACCATCGTGAAGCATGAGCACACCTGACAATCCAACCATCGCCGCGACACCAAGTGACCCGACGAAGTTTCCCGCGTAGGCCACCACCCAATTTCTGAGCAATTGACGATGGCTGACCTTGCCATCCGCCCATGCCATGACGATGAGATTGTTGCCGGTAAACAATTCCGCTCCACCCACGATGACCAGGATAAGCCCGGTGGAGAATGCCAAACCGCCCAACAAGCGGGCCGGACCAAAGCCCAATCCACTATCGGTCATGACAAGCGTGTAGAACGCGGCCCCGAAGGCAATGAAGGCCCCTGCCAAAATAGCCAGCATAACCATGGGGATAAATGACAGGTGCGCTTTGGCTACACCGACGGTTTCGGCCCGTTGGGCGATTTCGTGTGGTGCATAGGCGTCAATGTCATGAGCAGATTGATCGTTGGGCATATGAAAACCTATCACGCTATTTCTAAAGAACGCTAACGGTTTCCTTGCCTTCACCACCCGCTTTCGTCGCAATATAACCGATCAGTAGTCCAATGATAGCGCCTTCAAGGGTGAACCAGAACGGGGAGTACGGCTCCCCCATCATCGCCACTGTCATCTCAGCCATCACATCATAGGCGAAGAACACCAGGACGAAGTTCATCCACGCACCAATCATTGAGCTTCGGACCCACCACGGCATGGGCAGGCGGAAAATTGGATGCCGGGTAAATACACCTATCATGCCAATGATGGCACCCATGGTCGTATACCAAAACAAGACACCCCAACGGGTCATGATATCCCCATCAGGCAGGAAGAACGGAATGCTAAAAAATCCAATCAGCCCCACGGTGAACCCGACACCCTTGCCAATAGCGATGCGCGTTACCAACGACGGTTTATCATACATGCTCATAGCCTGTCTCCTCGTCAGTTAAGCTTATACAAGTAGTCTATCACCATCATAAAATTTGCGCATTGAGCCGGATCAAGCGTGCCAATCGATCCAACGCCCATGGTAATCCACGCGCGCCAGCTCTGTTTTCTGCCCATCTGTATCCGCATTGCCGGACCACATTGTTTGTTCCAGCAGGGCATACCCGGAATTGCCATACCCTTCCATCCCCAGAAAGGCCAAGGGAGCCTGTGGTGTGGCATCGGCTCCGGCCCCCGCCAGAGCTTGCTCGATGGTCTTTTTCGTCTCTTCGGGCAGGTACTGCCAAACAATGGTATGAAAAAAGACACTGATGGCGTCTTCTGACCTCGTCGCCAGTTGGCCACAGACCCATTCTGCGGCGTCAGCCTGTTCAATCACTGGCGGATCGGCGGCATAGAGCGCCATCGCGCCACTGACCCGGTCATGCCGGTCCGGCTGATCTGGCCAGACGTAACTGCGCAGTCGAATAGCACTTGCCGCATCACGGGTATCCAACGGATTTAGATCGCACCCCCGCCTGGATATAACGGTCGGCATATTGGTGTGCAGCGGTGGTGCTGATTTAACCTCAGGCGACAATTGGACAGGCGCGTCCGTTGGCCCGATCAGAACCCCGTCGTAATCGTACCCGAAACTGGTCAATTGCAGGGTCAGTCCGGCACTGGTCCCGATCTCATAGAGTGCCAACGGTCGATCAAATCGCGCCGACAAAGACTGTAAAGCGGGTAAAATCATAGCGGCGCGGGCCACTTCGTTGGTTTGCGGTGGCAATTCCATCCAGTCATGGATGAAATCATCGTGGACGTGCAACGCGCATTGGATGGCCTGCCATAGGGCATCACCCGATCGGATCGGGCCGTTTGGTGGATAAATCGCCGCCAAATCCGTATCCATGCCCTTCAACACAACCGCATGCAGGGCGCCAGCAAAGCGCAGGGCCAGGGCATCCGGTCCGGCATCACCGATCCAATTCAATACGCGCGAACCTGATCGCGTGTCATCTGTGAGGTGATCGGTCGCAAGGTTACACACCTGCGCCGTAAAGGATGATCCCATACGGGCACAGGAACCTGCCTGATGTCGAAAGTGCGCGCGGATACCGTCAGGGTCAGAACGTGTCATTAAACTGGCAGAGGTCCCAACGGCTGCGCGCGAACAGAGGATAGCAACTCCCTGTATTCTTCCTGCTCAAACTCATAGGAGCACACCATACACGACACGCCGCCGAACGGTTCCTGTTCGGGATCGAAGCGACCCTTGAATACGTTTTGACGTTCTCCGCACTTGGGGCATGGGACTGGTGGGATGCTCTGCATAAATATCGTCTCGAAATGGTTTTCCGTATGGCCTTCCAGGCATTATATTCCCCGCACTCTTTATTGAACACCCAAAGGTAGAATAGTGATGAATGATACGGTGAACGGTGACGAATGGACATGCAGCGGCTCGGTCAACAAAGTCATGCAGGGATACCTGCTCTCTGGCTTTCTGGCCATTGTCGGTCTTTTGTTTATTTTTGTTTTGGATAAGAGCTCTCCCGATGCCGTGCTTATCGGGTGTGTGCAGCTCCTGTTTGCCGTCATTGTCGGCGCCTTGGCGTACCGGGGAGCCCGGAATTCTGACCGCCTTCTGGTCTTGAACAATGAAGGCATGTTTTTCAAAGGATGGAGCAATGACGTCATCCCGTGGCCACAAATTGCCAAGGTGGAACCCGGTGGATCTCGAATAAGCGCCTTTCTACGGGTTGAACTGAGCGATCCAGCAGCACCACGGCCAATGTTGAAAATTCCTGCTGGCGATCTTTCTGTCCCAATGCAGGAGGTCGTTGAGGTCGCACAGGGCTTCATGTCACGGTCGGCGTAGAATCCTCGCCCCCAATTCCCCTAGATTTTTTGGGGACGACAAGCGATTGGTAACACGGTAAAAATGAACCTATGGAAAACACAACAAATACAACAAACATGATTGATCCATTTGGTCGGCACGTTTCGTACTTACGGGTTTCGGTGACCGACAGATGTGACTTCAGGTGCACCTACTGTATGTCTGAAGATATGACATTTTTACCCAAAAAGGACCTGCTTAGTCTGGAAGAGCTGGACCGGTTGTGCTCCACCTTCATTCGCAAGGGCGTCAAAAAGCTACGCCTGACCGGCGGCGAGCCATTGGTACGACGCGACATCATGACCCTGTTCAAGGATTTGAGCCGCCATTTGGATTCTGGTGAATTGGAAGAGCTGACATTAACCACAAATGGTAGCCAGCTTGCCCGCTTTGCCGGCGATTTGGCCCGGTACGGGGTCAAACGCATCAATGTATCGCTGGATACGCTGGATGCAGAGACCTTTCGCACCCTGACCCGGCGCGGTGATTTCGCCCAAGTGATGGCCGGGCTGGAAGCCGCCAAGAAGGCCGGTATCCACGTAAAGATAAACGCTGTTGCGTTGCGCGATATAAACGAGCACGCCATCGGTGATATGCTGCGCTGGTGCGGATCAGAAGGTTTTGATCTAACCCTGATCGAAACCATGCCCATGGGCGAAATGGAATTCCACCGGGGTGAGTTCTATCTGCCCCTGTCCGAAGTACGGTCCCGGCTGGATCAGGAATTTACCCTGACCGATATCCCGCTACGCACGGGTGGTCCGGCACGATATGTTTCGGTTGAGGAAACCGGTCAGAAACTGGGCTTTATCACGCCGCTCACCCATAATTTCTGTGAAGGCTGTAACCGGGTTCGCATTACCTGTACCGGCACACTGTATATGTGCCTGGGCCAGGATGACGCCGCCGACTTGCGCGAGCCGTTACGGGCCAGCGAAGGTGATGACCTGCTCAGCCAGGTCATTGATGAAGCCATCGGCCGCAAGCCAAAGGGCCACGATTTCGTCATCGATCGCGAGAACGGTGGCCCTGCCGTCACACGACACATGAGCGTCACAGGCGGCTAGCCCATGAGCTCGAACGTCAAGGAAAGCACCGGTGCCACAGACGTAGTTGGTGCCATGTCCCGTCCTGATGCCGGATCCCTGGTGGCCAGGTCCGCCGAGTCTGATTGGCAGACCGATGGCTCATCTGGCTTTTCATACAAGACATTGTTCAACGACCCGGTAACCGGTCAGACAACCATGTTGATGAAAGTGGAACCCGGCTGCGTCGCGCCATCTCACGCCCATGACAATCTGGAACAGATTTATGTTCTGGAAGGTGAATTTTATGACGAATACCGGATCTATGGTCCCGGTGATTTCGTTGTTCGAGCCCCCGGCGCGCTTCACACCGGCGGCACACACAGCGGTGCCACCGTGCTGCTGGTCTATTCGAACTGACGGTGTGGGCTGGTAACGTTTCCAAGGTGCTGAAGCTCAGCCTCAATTTCTAAAACCAGCTTCGCGGCATCCTTGTCGTCCGGGTCACGACCGCGGGCGGCCAACGCCACCCCGCGCCGGGCAAACAAGACAGCCCAGGGAATGGGGTTTTCGCCACCCAGTTTCTCCAACTGTCTAGCATAGCGGACGGCTTCGTCCCAGTCTTCCAGACGAAGGCTGGCTTCAATGCCAAAACGCCCGTGCCACATCAGATTATGAATGGGCACGTGGCTCATAGCCAATGGGTCGCTTTGCTGCAAATAAAGCCGAGCTTCGTTTGGCTTACCCAAGATTGCGGCACCAGTCGCCAACGTGGCTAGTGAGGCGGCACCCGCAAAAATACTGCTGGTCGTATTCAACGCCGCCAGGGTCTCATTGCGATAACGCTCGAAGTCCGCCCCTCTATCCAATTCAGCACAGTTCAGGGCCAAATAGCTGTAATACATAGGCAGAAACCGGCCTGTACCCTGCTCATGGCACAGCTCGATGGCACGGTGCAAAGCGGCGGAAGAGCCTTCATAGTCGCCCAGTTCATACAGAACCTTGGCCAAACAACTGCCCCGGGCGATCATTTCCGCTCGTTTCAGGTCTTTGGTTGCAGCCATTTCAGCCGATTTAATACAATCCTCCCGTGCACCGGACAAATCGCTCAAATACATCTTCAAATGACCAGCCATGCACAGGTTGGGGATAAACACATCATCCAACCCGGCGTCCTGGGCTAGGCTCAGACATTGTCCAAAGTACGTCTGCGACATACTCAGATCACCGGCCACAAAACAGGCGTCACCCAAACCGCTCAGCGCGCGCGCTTCCAGCCCCGTATCGCCTGCTTCGCGAGCCAGATCCAGCGCCTTTTCGTGGGCCGCCAGACTAGCCGCGGTTTCACCGACCGGGAACAGCACATTGCCGCGCAACGTATACAGTTTGGCCTGTTCTTGCAGGCTGCCAACAGCAAGCGCGATGTCTTGCGCCCGGTCCAATTGAACCAGCGCCGCATCCAATTGATCAGCGATCCTCATGCTGGCGATTATCTCGGTGCGAAGCTCCAGTTCCTTGGGTGAACCCTCGTCGGTTTCAGCAAGGGTGCCCACCGCCTTTTCAAAAAATTCGATAGCCTCCACATGCGCCAGTCGGTTTGCGGCCCGTCGACCACCCCGTTCCCAATAGACCGCGGCCTGTTCCCGGTCACCGGCTTCGGCAAACTGAAAAGCCACAAGCTCAGGATGCGTCGACACCAGATCACTGAGCTCACCCGTCATGGCTTCGGCCAGCGCCCCATGCAGACGCGCCCGAGATGATCGTAAAATAGAATGGTAGGCGGTTTCCTGCATCAGCGCGTGCCGGAACATATGAGGATGGTCGCTATCGCCACCCGGTTCCAGAATATCGGCTTGCGATAACCGGTCCAATGCCGGTTCCAGTTCAGTGGCACTTTTACCGGTGACAGCCATCAGGGCGCGCGTGTTGAAGCTGCGCCCAATGACCGATGCGGCCTGAACCAATGCCTTGTCATTCCCCAGATTGTCCAACCGGGCGGTAAGCGCATCCTGCAAGGTATTGGGGATGGAAACGTGCTCCGCAGACTGACGCATGGTCTTGCCCAGCTCTTCCAGGAACAGCGGGTTGCCGCCGCCTCTGGCCACGATGCGGTCGGTCATTTCGGAATGTCCGGATTCTGCATCCAGGTTAAAGCGAACAATCTGTCGTGCCGCATTGGTCGAAAGATTGCTCAACGTCATCGTCATGGCACCGGGTGGTGGCATCATGGTGCCTTCGGGCCGGGTGGCAATCAGAAACATCGTCCCCGCCACACCCCCGTTTTGCAGCAACGCCACCATCAGTTCCCGGGTGGACGGATCAACCCACTGGACATCTTCCAATACAAACAGCACCGGCTGGCTATTGGACAGATACGCAAGCAGGGCGTGAAAGGCATCCACCAGTGCCTGGCGGGCTGTGACTGGATCGTCTGGCAAATGCGGCAGGCCGTCCGGCACCTGATCATGCAACAGGTGAATCATGGCGCTTTGGTGAATCCCGTTATCCAGATAGTCCGAAATCCGACTGGCCGTTTCCTCCATGGTTTGATCAGCGCCAAAATTCAACAATGTACGCAAACCACCTTTCAGGGAGAAATACGGTGAGTTGCTGTACGCGCCTGAACAGTAACACGACAGGGTCGCATGGTTTTCGTCATCAAGGCGACGCTCTAACGCGCGAATTAACCGCGACTTGCCCATCCCTGCATCGGATTGAACCCAGACCGTCTTGGCTTCACCGTTCGTGACAGCCTTCCATTGCAACATCAGGATTTCAAGTTCCGTATCCCGCCCCACCATGGGCATCGCATTACTGCCCACCGACTGGTTAGCCGCAATCTCTGATTGGCTGTACGCGCTGCTTTCGCCGGTAACGGCAAAGGCTGAGACGTCATCCTGAATGCCCTTAAGCTGCTGCGGGGCCATGTCGTCGTACTGAAATAAACCACCGGCAAGCGCGCGGGTGGTTTCGCTCACGACCACTGACCCCGGTTCCGCAATGCCTTGCAGGCGGGCGGCCAGATTAGGCGTATCGCCCAGCACCGCGCGCTCTTCCGCCGCGCCGTGCCCCACGATATCACCCACCACCACCTGGCCGGTGGCGATACCAATGCGCACAGACAGCATCCGGCCATCATCAAGAGTCATTTGACCCACATCGCGCGCGATATCCAGCCCCGCCCGGATCGCCCGTTCCGCATCATTTTCGTGGGCTTGGGGATAGCCAAAATAGACCAGCAGCCCGTCGCCCATATAACGCGCAATAAAACCATCCTGCGCGGTGATATGCTCAGCCGCGGCATCCTGATAGCGGCGCAACACATCGCGCAGGTCTTCCAGATCAAGGCCTTCCGACAAGGCGGTCGATCCCACCAGATCACAGAACATGACCGTCAGCTGGCGACGCTCGGCTTCGCTTTCCAGTGCCGGGGGCGCAGCCTGGGCCGGGGGCGCGGCCGGTTGCGGTTCGGGCTGTGGGGCTTCCGTTTGCAGTGACGTACCACACCCACCACAAAACTTGGCCCCAGCACTATTACCAAACCCACAAGCTCCACACAGGCGGGGCAACGCATGGCCGCATTCACTACAAAAGCGGTGGCTATCAGGATTATGGGCGGAACAGGACGGGCAATTCATACCCGATTACATATCAGAAACAGATAGGCAGAGTGAACCTTTGATTTTTCTTTGTTATAGCGGCAAATTTGCGAAGCAACCGCATCCCATCACGCCGTTCTGGCATGATGGGGCGGAATGGGCATAATGTTGGTCAGGTATTGATTTAGGGCATGGACATAGACACGGGTATGGAATTCAAAACCATTGGATTTGTGGCGGCGCGCCATAGTGAGGCTCAGGAAGCGCTGGTGCGTATGGAGTCCCTCTACGATCACGTGCGCCCGGAAGACGCCGACATCGTGGTGGCGTTGGGTGGTGATGGTTTCATGCTGCGGTCCCTGCATGCCAATATGGAACGGCGCGCGCCGGTTTATGGCATGAACCGGGGCTCCGTTGGCTTTCTCATGAACCAGTTCGAAGAAGGCGGTTTGATGGACCGCTTGCAGTTGGCCGAAGTGGTCGAATTACACCCCCTTCAAATGGAAGCCCGCGATATTCATGGTGAGGTCCACCATGCCCTGGCCATCAACGAAGTTTCACTCCTGCGCGAGACACGCATGGCCGCCAAGCTGCGTATTAAAGTTGATGGCATAGAGCGCATGAGCGAATTGATCTGTGACGGCGCACTGGTGTCGACCCCGGCCGGGTCCACCGCCTATAACGCATCCGCGCACGGGCCTATCGTGCCCATCGGAGCGGAATTATTGGCCCTGACCCCCATCAGCGCCTACCGACCCCGGCGCTGGCACGGGGCGCTGTTGCCGCATCATGCAGAGATTACCTTTGATGTGCTGGACGCCCATAACCGAACCGTCAGTGCGGTGGCCGACTATCAAGATGTGGCCCAGGTGGAATCGGTAACCATCAGCCAGAATTCAGATAAATATGCGACCCTGCTGTTCGACCCCGAGCATGCCTTGAACGAACGTATCATCAAGGAACAGTTCCTGCCTTGAGCGACCCTGATTTATCCTCTGACCTCTCCCCTGATCTCTCCTCCGGTAGAGCACCTGTAGCCGCCGCCATTCATCTGTCCATAACCCTCGGCCTCGGTGCCATGGGTGGATGGGTGTTCAGCCTATTCCACATTCCGCTGGCCTGGATGCTGGGCTCCATGATCACCGCCACCATTATCGCCATGAGCGGCGGCACCTTTCTGGAACGCCCCATCAAGCTGCGCGCGGTGATGCTGGTCGTGCTGGGTGTCATGTTGGGGAGCAGCTTTACGCCCGCCGTCATGGAACGCATTTCGGCGTGGATGATAACCCTTTCGTTCATGACCGTCTTTCTGGTTATCGTGACCGTCATTGGCTGGGTGGCGTTGCGGCGCTGGACCCGGTTCGATACCACCACCGCTTATTTCTCAGCCGTACCTGGCGGCTTCACCATGATGGTGGTCACCGGTGGTGCCATGGGCGGTGATGACCGGACCATCGCGCTGGTGCATTCTTTGCGCATCATGATGACGGTGCTGACCATACCGTTATGGTTTCGCCTCATGCATGGGGTGGTGCCGCCAGATATGGCGTCTCAGCTTACGCAAGCTACAGGGTTCATGGACCTGACCATTCGCGATACCGCTATCCTTCTGGCACTGGGCAGCGCCGGGGCATTAATTGGCAAGCTGGTGCGCATGCCAACTTACACACTGGTCGGCCCCATGGTTCTGAGCGGCATCGCACACTTGACCGGCATCACATCGGCCAAGCCGCCTGTTGAGTTGGTCAATGCCGCACAGGTGGTCATCGGCACGTCAATTGGTTGTCGGTTCCTGGGCGTTGTCGCGCGCGAGGTTCCGCGCACGCTGATCTGCGGTGTGTTTACCAGCTTCTATCTGCTTATCGCCGGTGCCTTGGCCGCACTGTTTCTGGAGCCCTATACAGGCATATCATTTGCGGCCCTGTGGTTGGCCTTTGCGCCCGGTGGCATCACGGAAATGGCGATCTTGAGCATCGCCCTTGGCGCTGATCCGGCGTTTGTGGCGACGCACCATCTATACCGGATCGTTCTGTTGTTGGTGCTCGCGCCTCTTGCCTATAGTTTATACCAGCGCTGGCGAGCGGCTCAGCGGTGATCCGCACCCACGGCGTCCGATACCGACGAAAACCCGTCTGCACGAAGGCGCTCAATCAATCCCCGAAGAATAACGGGAACCAATTCCGGGCCCTGATATACCATGGCGCTATACAGCTGAATTAGTGAGGCCCCAGCACGAATTTTAGCGTAGGCGCTATCCGCATTGTGAATACCACCAACCCCGATGATCGGCACAGTCCCATCCAATAAGCGGTACATATCAGACACGATTTGTGTGGATAGTTCTGCCAGAGGCTTGCCACTAAGCCCACCGGCCTCAACGCGGTTGGCCGCCACCAGCGTATCAGGTCGTGTAATTGTCGTGTTGGTGGCGATCAAGCCATCCACACGTGTGGACTTAACCACCGCCGCGATATCAGCCTTGTCTTCGTCGGTGAGATCAGGCGCAATCTTTAACAGCAACGGTGGCGTGTCAGACTGTACGGCTTCATCCAACGCACCGCGCACCACTGTCAACAATTGCTCCAACGGCTCGCGGCCCTGTAATGCCCTGAGGCCCGGTGTGTTGGGCGATGATACATTGACCACCATATACGAGGCATGGCGTGCCAGTTGCGCTATGCCTTTGGCGTAATCATCCGCGGCTTCGACGGTTTCTTTGTTCTTGCCCAGATTGACACCCACAATACCCGTACGCCCGGCGCGCTTGTTCAAATTTCGGGCGGCTATATCAGCACCATGGTTGTTGAAGCCCATGCGGTTGATAACGCCTGCGTCCTCTTTCAGACGAAACAATCGGGGTTTGGGGTTTCCGGCCTGAGGCCGCGGCGTGATTGAGCCCACCTCCACGAAACCAAAGCCCTGTGCCAGCATGGCGTCGGGGACTTCGGCGTTCTTGTCAAAGCCAGCCGCTAGCCCCAGCGGGTTGGCAAAGGGTAGCCCCCAGACGTTGCTTTCTAGGGATGCATGGGTAACCCGCCCGGCGCTTGGAACCACACCGCTTTTGAGGGCGGTAATGGTCAGGCCATGGGCTGTTTCCGCATCCAGGCAACGCAAGGCCGGTCCTATGAGTTTATAGAGCCCCACTATTCAGCCTCATTTGTTGGAAAATCGAGTGGAAAAACGTGGTTACCGTCTGGGCCCAATTCAAGCGGATCTGTGCGAACTGCCGCACCTGTATTCAGGGCACCATAGAGATGGGGGAACAACATACTGTTTCTGGACTCTTCCCATTTCAGGGTGCCACCCGACAATCGCGATGGATCAACCCACAACAGAACCAGGCCGGTTTGACCGGCGCGGTGTTTGGCCGCACTGACACGGATTTGCTCAGCCGTAGAGAAATGAATGAAGCCGTCGGCCACGTCCTGAGACGACCCTGAATAGGTGCCGCCGGATTGCGCTTCGGCCCATTCATCAGATCGGCACATGTGAAAAATCAGTTTTGTTTCGTGACTGGTGCCCATGGCGCGACCCTAACGGATTCTTGTGATCTGGAACAGACCCCTCGGCCATCCAAAAGAGCTCATAATTTTCCTTTTGATTATCAAAATGAGAATCCCCGCTGGTCATTTCCGCGGTCAATAGTGGATTATGATTGTATTCATCAGCATAATCAATGACTTAACCAACCTATTCTTACATAAACTTAACAGGAGAACCCTTTGCGCCTTTGGCACAGCTATTGCGACCTAGAGGTATAAGAAACTGAGTTTCTAATTCGTAAGAATGTCAGAAGAGGTATCATAATGAATCGTATTGAAACCATTAAACCTACTCCACATAATGACGCATCGACGCTAAACAACTCCTTGATCTTGATGGACTCATTGGGCTGTGCGGGGCTGGTTGTGGCGCCAGGCGAGCCGACACCGTCCATGCTTAAAGCCGGTGCCGCCGTTGGCGGAATATCACCACAGCTTGCCGAACATGTTTACCACGCCATGATTCAGGCCGAGGATTAAACGAAAATCAGGCTTGCCAAGTAGAAAGAGAGTCATCCAGCGCAGCCCTCAAGGCATGCGCATTGGTAGGGCGATCTTCTGGTCGCTGCGACAGGCATGATTGGATGCACCGGCTAAACGGCTCGGTCACATCCACCCCCGCACCCAAGACCGAATTCTCACTTTCCGTCGGCATACGCGCCGTTAACATCCGATAGGCAATCGCACCGATGGCATAGACGTCTGAGGTTACGCTGGCGTGGGTAGGGTCTGTCATTTGCTCCGGGCTTTCGTACCGGCTTCTGCCCAAAAGAGCCGTATCCAGATCCAGCGATTTTTCACCCCACTTTGCCTTCCCGAACTCACTGACAACGGGGTCACCGCCCAGGGTGGACGTCATCAACACGTTCTCCGGGTTAAGGGCGCCATGGGCAATACCCGATTTATGCAATGCGCCTACACCACTGGCGATCTGACGGATTAAATTGAGGACGCGTACCGGATGTATTTTCCGAGGCCGGTTTTCCGGGGTCAAATGCGCGATCAATCGATCATCAGTGATATCACGCCCCAATTCGTCAGACAGGGTGGAGCTAAAATAAGGCATGACCAGACACAGTCGTCCACCGGGAATGCTGCCATGCGCCAGCAATCGCACCACATTTGGATGATCCATGGATCGCATGATCCGGGTTTCAAGCGCGAACTGTTGTCGCCAGACCGCCGACGCACTGGAACCGGCACCTTCGGCCAACGGTCCCTTTGGATTAAGAAACTTCACACAGACCACCTGGCCCGTCACCTTGTGCACCGCCGTGAAGAAGGTTGCCCAGTTAGAATCCAAAATTCGATTGCGGATTTGATAGGTGGAAACGTCTTCCAGATAATGCCGCTTTGGTGCGGACGCCTTCGCGACTATGCGAAGAGGCCCGACACCGGACTTGGTCGTCAATGTTTGCTGAGCGCCGATAACGGGATCACCACTCGATCTTGTCGACACCCTCGAACGTCAGTTCGCTACCATCAGACAAGGTAATTGTACCCGAAGCCTCGCTTTCGAACTCGAGGGTGTTTTCAGTCTGCGTGACGGCCATATCGCCATCCACCTGAACGTCCCAACCACCAGGAGCACCGAAATCACCAGCAGTCGCGTCCAGTTGAACCGTATCGGACCACCCATCTCCACCGGAGAAGAAGTCGCTGCCATCACCAGCGCCGAAGATGAACAGGTCATCCCCTGCACCGCCAAAGGCCGCGTCATCACCTTCGCCGCCTTCAAAAGTATCATTCCCTGATCCGCCGATCATAAGGTCATTGCCACCACCAGCGTCAATTGAGTCGTCACCATCCCCACCGAAGACAAGATCGCTTCCCGATCCCGTACTAATATCATCAGAGCCATCACTACCGACGACAAACTGACCATTCTCGCTGGAACTTGTATCGAGCACGTTGACGCCATCGTCCATAACAGTCGTGGTATCATCAGCGGCATCAGTATCAATACCAACAACCGTGGTGACAGACGCCGTATCGCCGTTCGTCTCGGTTGACGTGGCTGTTACTTCCACGGCAAATTCACCAGAGCCTTCCGGTGTGGTAATCGTCATCCCGCTTGTGTCCGGCATGCTGCCATCTTCATTGGGCTCGACGCTCCACGTACCGTTGACTTCATCGTAGGTTGCGGGTTCTGAAAGCACCGCATCATCAGGCAATCCATTAATCACGATACCCGAAATGGACTCGCTGTCGTCTGTAGTGTTTGCGCTGATATCCAGATCATACGTAACCGAGCTGCTGTCGCCAAAATCATCGCCCGCGACAATTTGGAAATTGTCGATATTGACGCCTTCATTATGCCCAGTAGCGTCTGCGGTCATATCCAATTGAACCTGTCCATTTTCATCAAGGACAACTTCGATGGAATGGCTATTCGATCCTTTATCAGAGGTATTGATCATTTCTTCGCCATTGGCACTCACGATGAAGAAGTCTTCTTTGCTGCCATGGTCATCCCAGGAACCGAAGGTGTCCGAATCGAAGGAAATAACGACCGTCTGCCCGGCATGTTCTTGACCGAAATCAAAGGTCTTCGAAGCAGTTTCATCCTGCTCGATTTCCATCTGGCCGCCTTCACCGCCTTCACCGCCGTGTTTACCACCTTCACCGCCTTCACCGCCTTCGGTAATTGAATCGCCCCAGCCAGACACGCCGCCGGAGAAATCTTCAGAAGCCAGGACAGTGCCAGCATCCTCGCCACCACCGGAAACAACGCCGTCACTGAGTTCAACACTCAGCGTCGGCGCATCAGCAGATGGTTCCACGCTGACACTGGCTGTGGCTGTGCTGGTTTCGCCTGATCCGTCCTCAACGGTGTACGTAAAGGATGTTTCACCGCTCCAGTTTTCGTCCGGCGTAAAGGTATAACTACCATCCGGGTTTTCGGTGATCGTACCGTGTTCCGGATCGCTGATATTCGTAATGGCCAGCGAGTCACCAGCGTCTGCATCCGTATCATTGGCCAGCAGATCATCCGCCGTAAACGTGATGGCCGTATCTTCGGTGCCGTCCAGGCTATCATCAACAGCAACCGGGTTATCGTTCTCTGGATCAACCGTGAGATTGACTGTGGCCGTTGTTGTATTGCCATCTTCGTCGGCAATCTCGTAGGTGAACGAATCTGTACCGTTATAGTCTGCATCTGGTGTGTAGGTGATTTGACCATCTTCGCCGATGGAAACCGTACCATGCGCGGGCTGTGTATCGATACCACTGACCGATACTGTACCGTCGGCGTCACTGTCATTACCCAGAACATCAATCACGACCGAGCTGTCTTCGCCCACCGTTGCCGTATCATCAACCGCAACCGGGTTATCGCTGGCAGGATCAACCGTGAGGTTAACTGTAGCTGTGGTGGTGTTGCCGTCTTCGTCCGCAATCTCGTAAATGAACGAGTCAGAACCGCTGTAGTCCGCATCAGGCGTGTAGGTAATCTGGCCATCTTCGCCGATGGAAACCGTACCATGCGCAGGCTGCGTATCGATGCCACTGACCGATACTGTACCATCGGCGTCACTGTCGTTACCTAAAACATCGATCACGACCGAGCTGTCTTCGCTAACTGTTGCCGTATCATCGACAGCAACCGGATTATCGCTGGTGGGATCAACAGTGAGATTAACCGTGGTCGTTGATGTCTCGCCATTCTCGTCCGTAATTTCGTAACTAAATGAGTCTGAGCCGTTGTAATCCGCATCAGGCGTGTAGGTAATCTGACCATCTTCGCCGATGGAAACTGTACCGTGTTCAGGTTGCGTTTCGATGCCGGAAACAGAAAGCACATCGCCATCCACATCCGTATCATTGCCCAGAACGTCTATAACAACCGAGCCGTCTTCAACCACAGAAGCCGTGTCATCTGTCGCTACAGGGCCATCGTTTGAGCCTGTTACAGTGACCGTTACCGTTGCCGTGTCCGTGCCGCCCTGACCGTCATCAACGGTATAGGTGATTTCAACTTGTGTGCTTTCGCCTACAGCTAAGTTATCGAAACTGCTGTCAGGCGTGAAGTCGATGGTGCCATTTTCATTAATGGCAACAACACCGCCGACACCTGCGGCCAGCGTAGCCCCGGTGACAGACAAACTGCTGCCATCCACGTCTGAGTCATTGCCCAGAACATTAATATTCACAGAGCCATCTTCATCAACGATCGCCGTATCATCAACTGCAACCGGGTTGTCGTTCTCAGAATCAATGGTGAGATTGACCGTAGCCGTCGAAGTTTCGCCGTGTTCGTCGGTGATCTGATAGGTGAACGAGTCGGGGCCGTTGTAATCATCGTCCGGCGTGTAGGTAACCTCACCCGTGGCCGGGTCAAGTGATACCGTACCGTGCTGAGGTTGGGTTTCGATACCGGTCACAGAAAGCGTGTCGCCATCAATGTCGATATCATTCGCCAACACATCGATCACAACCGAGCTGTCTTCATCCACTGTTACGGTATCGGTTGTTGCCACAGGACCATCGTTCGATCCCGTCACCGTAACCGTCAGCGTTCCGGTGTCCGTATCGCCATCACCGTCTTCGATGGTATAGGTGATTTCCACATCGCGGGTTTCACCTACGGCCAGGTCGTCAAAGCTGTCGTCTGGCGT